>JAFZNO010000047.1 GCA_017552985.1 Lachnospiraceae bacterium | reverse complement strand
GTTCGTCGTCACCTTGTTGCCGTTGTACAGGTGCATTCCCGCAACCGTCTTCACCGCGTTTCCGCTCTTGTTGGCCACGCCCACGTCGCCCTCCGTCTTGGAGAGCTCGACGCTGATCGCCGTCGTCTCGTAGCCCTTCTGGACGGTCACGATGCCTTCCTGCGAAGCGCCTGCATCCCCCGACGCCTCCGTCTGTCCTTCCTTACCGGAAGAACATGCCGTCATCAGGCAGAGTGCCATCGTTGCAAGCAAAATCTTCCCCACTCTCTTGCTCACTTCTCTATTCCTCCTCCCAAGCATTGCTTTGTAAATATAATTCCAGGATTTCTCCGTCTAATTTTCCTTCCTTGACCATGCTGCGCAAGATCTCAAACGCTTTCTCACGCGGTATCGCCTTTCGATATGGTCTGTCGCTGGCCGTCAGCGCGTCGAAAATGTCCAAGATCGTAAGAAGCCTTTCCTGGAAGGAAAGATCCCTTCCCGCCAGGTGCTGCGGGTATCCCGAGCCATTTACGAGCTCATGGTGATTGGACGCCCACTGCGTCACGTGACTGTATTCCTTGCTGAACCGGATCCTCTCTAACATCTTCCTGGTCAGCACCACGTGGCTCTCCATGATCTCGCGTTCCTTCGGCGTCAGCGTTCCCTTCCGGATGGAAAGGGTCTCCGTCTCGCTCGCCGTCAGCCAGTTCTTTGTGATGCCGTCCCGGTCAACGTATTTTCTGCGCGAGATGGCCTGGATCCCGGCCAGAAGTTCGTCCGAAAGGAACCCTGCACTGTTGGCGCTGCGGATCGTTTCAAGTCCTTCATGCAATTCCTGTTTAGTCTTTTCATAGGATTCCAAAGGGATCTCTCCGCGCAGGTAACTGATCTCTGAAAGGAGTTCGATCAGTTCAAACCTCTGGCAGATGGCATCCTCGAATCCTTCTATTCTGGAAGCCTTATCCATTACGGACAGCGCAATTCCAAGCTTTCCGACGTCATGCAGCCAGACCGCCATCAAAAACTCGCGTTCCTCCTGCGGCGTCATCGCCTTGTCCGGCGCATGCTTCCGAAGCCATGCAAGAAAGTTTTTTCCGTACCTCGCCATGTTTCTCGTGTGGTTCGCGTTGTACGGGCTTCTCGCGTCGATGGCCGTTGAGAGCACCTGCACCATGGATTCCAAAAGGCTTGTGATCTCACGGCTGTAATTTAAGTTTGTCAACCGGATGGCTGCCTGCGACGCAAGGGATTGGATCACCTGCTCGCAGTCCTTCGGGAAGGGCGTAACGTTCCCCTTCTCATCCTTCGCATTCAAAAGCTGAAGCACGCCAATGGTGTCTCCCTTATCATCCAGCATGGGGATCACCAGCATGGACTGCGTGCGGTAGCCCGTCATCTCGTCATATCTTCTCGGCCCCGAAAAGTCGAACCGCTGGTCCTCGTAAACGTCTGCCACGCTGATCAGCGTCTTGTCCATCGCCGCCCTCGCGCAGACGTTGGTCGCGCGAAGCTCCACGGGCGGAAGCTCGATCTTTTGGCCGTGACCACCGCGGTCAATTCCGAGGGAAAGCGTCACCATGATGTGGAAGGACAGGGCGCCGTCTTCCAGAATGTACAAGGTTCCGCCGTCACAGTCGGTCAGATCCATCGCAACGTCCACGATCTCCCGCATCAGGCTGTCGCTGTCAGCGTTCGCCGAGAGTGCTATGCCTATGTTTAATAATCTCTCTATTTCCATGGTATTCATGGTACTCATAAATATCGGATCTCTCCCTGTCTCCCAAAACTGCTATTCGGATACTTACCCTTTACTTTTTGCTCCAACGCATCCAGCTGCACGTCCGTTGAAGAGGGATCAAAATGCACCAGAACCGTATGCTTTGCGCCGCATTTTTGTCCGAGGCTTGCTACCTGAAGCTGCGTGCTGTGTCCCCAGCCGCGCTTTTCCTCCGCATCCTCATCCGTCAGCTGACCGTCACAGAAAAGAAGGTCACACCCCTTAGCGAACTCCAAAAGATCCCTTTCCGCCTGCTCCGTAAGCTCACTGTCCACGGCATAAACCAAACTGCGCTTTCCGTCCGACAGCTTATAGTGCGTCACGCCTCCGGGATGGTTTCCCGAAAGGACGTCGACGGTGACGTCCCCTATGTGGAACGCTCCCTTAACTGATACGTACTCAAGGCCCTTGGAGACGTCCTCCAGATGAATGGGCCAGAACGGCGGTCCATACAGGGCGTGCAATATTTCCTGACATGACATGCCTTCATGGTCTGCCATGTATATCTTCATTTTCTTTGACGGATCGCCCAGCGCAGGCCATTTGCAAAGTCCCAGCAAATGATCCAGATGCGGGTGGCCGATCAGAACGTGGTTCTCAGCGCCGGCCTGCCCGTACATGATCCCGCTCCCCGCATCCAGAAAGATCACGGTCTCTCCAACCTGAATGCGGATGCTGAGCGTGTCACTGCCGAATTCCTGATATTCCTTGGGCGTGACGGCCATGGAGCCGCGTACGCCCAAAAGTTCAATTTTCCAACAATCCTTCTCTTCCGTCTTCATGTTCCCAATCAACCTTTTCCTTGTTTCTTTCGTCTGTTTCAACGCGCTGTTTTAGATTTACGTCCCTTCTTTTTGGACAAATTCCGTCTCTCCAAGCTTTTCTGCCTTGACCCGGGCGGCCGTCGCCTCCGTCAGCTCCTTTTGGAAGCCTTCCGCATCCTCCTTTGGAAGGAGCACCTTCAGCCTGACCTTTTCGGCATATTCGCTCTCCGCCGGCTGCACGCCGCGGTTTCCAAGCAGATACAGCACCTTTCCCACGTCATTGTATTCCGCTTCCAGCAAAAGCTCCGTTCCCTGCCGCATCACGCCGACCTCACAGGCCGCCAAGCCTTCCTTTACTGCCTGGGTGTAGGCACGCACCAAACCGCCGGTTCCCAGAAGAACGCCTCCAAAGTATCTGGTGACGACCACTGCCACGTTGCGGATCCCGGAGCCAAGGAGCACCTCCAGCATGGGCCTTCCCGCCGTTCCCGACGGTTCCCCGTCATCACTGCATCTCGTCAGTTCTCCCCTGCTCCCTATGCAAAAGGCAGAGCAGTTATGCCTGGCATCCCAGTACTTCTTTTTCATTTCTTCAATGAAGGAGACCGCCTCTTCTTCCGTCTGGCAGCTTCTCACCGTTGCAATGAATCGGGATTTCTTTTCTTCGTATTCCCCCTGTCCCCCAGACAAGAGGACGCGATAGGACGAGTTTCCTGCGTCTGCCACGTATCGTTTCCTCCAAAAGCACATAATATCCCAAAATACAATCAATTTTATCATATCACAAACAATTATTTTTGTGAAGTCAAGGCACGCCGAAAAGCTTAACTTTTTCTTAAGGTAAAATAAGTGCTTTCCATTTTCCGTTTTTTTTGGTATACTATAGCAGATAATGGACTTTTATCCATTCAGAAAGGACAAGGTTATGAATTATGGCAGAAGTGGGGTTCGCGAGATCCAAAGGTCGCTGAATTCCAAAACAAATAAGCTATGGCATTCCATGCTGATCCTGATTCTCTGGGCGGGCATTCTTGTCGCCATCGCCCTGGCGGTCTTCGG
This sequence comes from Lachnospiraceae bacterium, assembly GCA_017552985.1. Taxonomy (GTDB): domain Bacteria; phylum Bacillota; class Clostridia; order Lachnospirales; family Lachnospiraceae; genus Acetatifactor. Next base: position 87,895 of record JAFZNO010000047.1, on the reverse strand, counting down.
AGGAGAGCTTGCTTCCGGTCTGTTTAAGGCTATTTTGGAGGATACGCCCCGCGTAAGTTTGGGAGACATCATCGCGTCAGGACAGGCCACCATCGTATACGATGCCGAAGGAAATGAGATCGACAGCTACATTTCCATGAACTCAAACAGAATCCAGGTCGGCTGGGACAAGATCCCGAAGCACCTTGGTCAGGCCTTCGTAGCCTGCGAGGATGAGCGTTTTTATCAAAACAACGGAATCGACTACATCGCAATTGGCCGTTCCGGTTTCCAGTACCTGAAATCCGGGTTCCGTCAGACCCAGGGCGGAAGTACCATTACCCAGCAGCTCTTAAAGAACACGGTATTCACTACCTGGACGGAGGAAGGTCACAATCTGGTCAAGAAGATCAAGCGTAAGATCCAGGAACAGTACCTTGCGATAGAAGCCACCAAGAAATTCACCAAGGACGAGATCCTGCTCCGCTACATGAACGCAATTAACCTCGGACAGGGTACCCTCGGCGTGGAATCCGCATCCCTTCGTTACTTTGGAAAGCATTGCGCTGAACTTACCATTTCGGAGTCGGCCGTGATCGCCGTGATCACGCAGAACCCTACCGGTTACAATCCCATCAGCCATCCGGACAACAACGCAAGAAGACGTAAGAACTGTCTGGACAAGATGAAGGAACTTGGCTTTATCACGGAGGATCAGTATACCGAGGCAATCGAGGACACCAACGCCGTTTATTTGCGAATCGGCCTTTACAATACGGCACACCTTGTCAACTCCGCTTCCACCGCGTCCTATTTCTCCGACGCCGTGTATGAGCAGGTGTTTGATGACCTCGTGGAAGCCGGTTATACCGCCAGCGTGGCAGAGACCATGTTGACCAGCGGCGGTCTCCGGATCGAATCCACTTTGGATCCCACGATCCAGAGAATCTGTGACGAAGAGGCGGCTAATCCCAAGAATTATCCCGCGCAGACGGACTGGTATCTGAACTACGCTCTCACGGTGAAACTGGATGCAGTTTCCAAAAAGAACTTCAGTAAGGAAAACATGGCCAACTGGTTTAAGAGCCATAAGGACAAGGATTTCAACCTGATCTTTAAGTCCCAGGAAGATGCATACTTAGCAATCGAAGAATATAGAACTGCAATGCTGGAGGAACTGAACGTTGAAGATGATCCCGATAACTACGAGGAAAGCATCAACATGACTCCCCAGCCTCAGGTAGCATTTGTCGTAAGTGATCCCAAAACCGGTTACGTGGTAGCCGTGGTAGGCGGACGCGGTACCAAGGTGGGAAGACGTACCCTCAACCGTGCCGTATCCTCAACCCGTTCTCCCGGTTCTACGTTCAAGGTACTGGCATCCTTCGCACCTGCGCTGGATTGCTGCGGAATGACCTTGGGAACCGTTTACAACGACGCGGCATTCAATTACAGCAATGGTACGCCGGTTAGCAACTGGTATGGACGAAACACCTACTGGGGCATCTGCTCTCTCCGCGATGCCATCCGTGAATCGCTGAACATCGTGGCAGTAAAGAACTTGACCGTGATCACGCCTCAGTTGGGATTTGACTACTTGATCAATTTCGGATTTACGACTTTGGAGCCCGGAAATTACTACGGCAGCGAGTGGAAAACCGACATCATCCAGCCTTTGGCCCTGGGCGGCATCACTCGCGGCGTATCGCCCTTCGAGTTGAATGCGGCTTACGCAGCCATCGAAAACCAGGGTGCTTACATTACGCCCAAGCTTTACTCCCGCGTGACTGACTCCGAAGGCAACGTCATCCTGGACAACATTAATCCCAAGAGCCGCCAGGTGCTCAAGGAGACCACCGCTTACCTTTTGACGGACGCCATGAAGGACGTTATCAATAAGGGAACGGCGACCATGTGTAAGCTTCCTAACATGAACGCAGCCGGAAAGACCGGTACCACGACCAAGACCCATGACGTATGGTTTGCAGGCTTCACGCCTTACTACTCCTGTACCGTATGGACTGGCTATGACAACAACATCGCCATGGTAACCTCCGGTGCGAACAAGCAGTCCGACATCTCCAAGACGATCTGGAAGGCCGTTATGACCAGAATCCATGAGGATCTTCCCAATCAGGAGTTCACCGTTCCGAACGGCATTGTAAAATGCAAGATCTGCTCCAAGTCCGGTCTGCTTCCGAGAGAAGGCCTTTGCGACGCCGCAGGTTGCGTGATAACGGAGCTGTACGCCCAGGGAACGCAGCCCACGGAATACTGTAACATCCATTACGAAGGTGATATTTGTGCGTATGATAACCTGATCGCCTGCGATGAATGTCCGTTTAAGTATCACGGATATGCTGAGCTTCCTCTGGTAGAAGACCCCTCTCTGACGAAGGGCTCCACCAGGATCGTAAAAACACCTGAAGGCGGTCAGACGCTTGTAACGCCGCCCACCACCAATCGCTGTCAGCATGACGCAAATTTCTTCAAGCAACCGAATGCGTCTGCAATCATCCAAGAGCAGCAGATCATCCTGCAACAGAGGATCGCTGCCGCAAACGCAGGACAATAATTCAAAATTTATGCATTAAAAAACCGGGTCAGGTGAATCCTGATCCGGTTTTATTTGTTCTGCTCGTCAAGACAACGCGCCGATCCATTGCATTAATTTGTCTTCGACTTCTTCCGAATGGCTTTGATCTGTTTGTTTAAGTCGGCGATCGCCTTCTTGGCATTTGCAATGGCAACGCACTGTTTGCTAAAGCGTTCGGCTTCCGTCTGCTTTCCCACTTCGACGCCCAATTCCTCCGGGCAGGGCGCTTCGCCGTTCTCTTCCGCTTCCACACGCTCCTCATACTGCGCAAACACCATCTGGCCGATCTCAAGCTGGTTCTTCCGGATCACTTCCTCACAGGTGCTGATCTGCATCTTTAATCTCGAAATCTCCGCGAAATCCTTAGCGCTCTCCTGTACCTTGCGCTTTGTATTCACGATCGTCGCTTTTACGGTCTCAAACCGCTCCATAACCCCATCCACTCCTTTCCATGGCCTTTACTAACCCCAAATCTAGGTTTATTGTACCTTTTTTTGCAAAAACCTTCAAGTATTTCATTGCACTTTTATGAGGAACTGTGCTATACTGAAGCTAGCTTTAGGAGGTACGCGACATGATGCAGCAGCCCATTTATACCAGTTTAAAAGTGAATAATGAGATTGAACTGTGTGAGGTAAATGACGAAGAATGCAAGAAACTCATCGAAAAAGCATTCCTTCAAAACCGCATCTCCTATTACGTGCGCTGGACGAAGGCCTCCTTTTTTTCCAAGCGTCAGAACTGCATTATTTGCGTGAATGACAATTCCAAGGAAGCTGCGGAAGAAATCGTTCGCTCCATCTGTGACGATGCCGGCTATCAGGTGAAATTCCTGCTCCGCCAATCCCAGAACAATTATCTGTAAGAAATCCCACCGGGAATAAAATAAACCTCTTGGTCTCAAGTGACCAAGAGGTTTTCTTATTATGTCAAGAACTGAATGAATACCAGATTCCCATGAGGATCAGTCCCAGGGCCAGGATGACGATGCCTGGCACGACCAGGAATGCGGAACCCGCCCTCTTTCCATTTGCCTTGGACGTTTTATAGTCATAAAAGGATCCCAGATCCTCTGAAGCCCTGCCGGGAATCAGATGATGAAGGCCTTTCTGAGCGGCATAGGACAGAACGTCGAAAAAGCCTTCGTTGGAGATCCAGATCATGATTCCAAAACATAACAGGAGCACGCCGCTGACGGAAAACCCGTCGCAAAAGGCAAGTATGCGATCTGCCGTCGTCCCTGCCGAAAACGCTCCCCTGGCAACGGAAATCAGCACGGCCATGCACAGACCAATGACGGCGCTAATGATCATTGCGCGATGCTTGTTATTTTGCATTTCTGATCTCCTGATATTTCTCGAATTCCTTCTGCGTGCAACGAACGAAATGTCCCTCGCTTACTTCGCGAAGCGTGGGCTCCTCCTCGGAAAACTCGTGATCCTCCAAAGGATTGTAGCGAACCCTCTTTCTGCCCTTTTCTGCCTGGGGATCAGGAAGCGGAATCGCCGAAAGGAGCGATTTCGTATAGGGATGAAGCGGGTACGCAAAGAGCTCGTCGGACGTCGCCAGCTCCACCAGATTACCAAAATACATTACTCCGATCCTGTCCGAAAAATACTTTACGACGGAAAGGTCGTGAGCGATGAACATGATGGTAAGCCCCATGGTATTTCTAAGGTCATTCAAAAGGTTGATGACCTGCGCGCGAATGGACACGTCAAGTGCGGAAATGGGCTCATCCGCGATGATCATCTCAGGCTGCATGATAATGGAACGCGCGATGCCGATACGCTGTCTCTGTCCGCCGGAGAACTCATGCGGATAACGGTCTGCGTGCTCCCGCACCAGTCCAACGGTCTCCAGAATCTCATACACCTTCTCGTTGATCAGCTTTTTGTCCTTTATGCCTTGGATCACAAGTCCCTCGGCGATAATCTCGCGAACTGTCATTCTGGGATCGAGGGATGCCACGGGATCCTGATAGATCATCTGAATGTTGGTTGCCAGCTTGCTGCCGCCGGCCTTTTTATGATCTGAGATCGCACTCTTTATCTCTTTCCGGAGTTCTTCGATCCGCGCTTCCTTCTTTTTGATCTCCTCAGCGTAACCGGAGGGCTGATTCTGATTCAGCTTCTTGATCTCCGCACGGATTTTCTTGATCTCATCTTTGTAGGATTTTGTTCCAGCAACGATCCTCTGGCCTTTGAAATATACGCTTCCGCTCGTGGCGTCATACAATCGGATGATGGTACGGCCCGTCGTCGTCTTTCCACAGCCGGATTCGCCCACAAGACCAAAGACCTCTCCCTTTTTGATGTCAAAGGAGACGTCGTTTACGGCCTTTTTCACGTAATTACCCTTGCCAAAATACATGCAAAGATGGTCTACCTTAAGTATTACTTCATTCTCATTCTTGCCCATCCGTGTCACCCTTTCCGTTCTTTCTCATCTTTTCGATCCTAGCCTGAATAATGGCAGGAACCTCCAACTTCGGAGCATTGGGATGAAGCAGCCAAGTTGCGGCATAATGCGTCTCACTGATCTGGAACATGGGCGGCTGCTTTTCAAAATCGATCTCAAGCGCATACTTGTTTCGATCCGCAAAAGCATCTCCCACGGGAGGATAGATCATGTTAGGCGGCGTTCCCGGAATGGATTCCAGTTTGTCCTTGGTGTCCAAATCCGGAACGGACGACAAAAGCGCCCACGTATAAGGATGCGCGGGTCTGTAGAAAATGTCTTCCGCAGTACCGGTCTCCACGATCTTGCCGGCATACATCACGGCAACCCTGTCTGCCATGTTGGCAACAACGCCAAGGTCGTGCGTGATAAAGATTACCGAAAGATTTCTCTCTTTTTTCAGATTGTTGATCAGTTCCAGGATCTGTGCCTGGATCGTCACGTCAAGTGCGGTCGTGGGCTCATCGCAGATCAGCACGTCAGGATCTGCCGTCAGCGCGATGGCGATCACGACACGCTGTCTCATACCGCCGGAAAACTCGAAGGGATACTGATAAAATCTCCTTCGCGGCTCATCGATGCCTACGCCCTCCATGAGCTTAATGGCTTTCTCCTTGGCAACCTGGCGGCTCACCTTATATGCGGATTCAGCGGCACATTGCTTCAAATACTCCACGATTTCCGCCGTTCTCGCGCCAAAGTCAGCCTGCTCGTTCTGGGCAAGCTTTGCCTTCAGGTGTGCGATCATTTCCGCGATGATGTCCGTCACGCCTTCACGCGCGGCATCCACGTCAATATAGCTGGCAGGAACGACCTCCCAGGCCAGTTCCTTTCCGCTCTCTTTCATCTTGTTATATTTTGCAAGCTGCGTCTCGTAACGTTTCTTCTCAGCTGCATTTCTGGGTCCTGCCGTAAAGAAAAGATCCAACGCGTAATCCATGGAAGTGCCGAACGTATGCATTATGCTGTCAAGTTCTACCTCCAACGGATCGATTCCCTTTAATACGGCAGCCTTCATCGCGTCCGTTTCCTTTTTGATCAGGTCCTTTGGAACTTCCGCTTCGGCCTTGCCGCTTTCGCCACCCAACAGCTTTTCCTTGAAGAGGGGAAGCTTTTCCTCAAAAAGGGCAAGGGCATCTTTTCTGCCCTGATCTGCCTGTCCGGCACTGTAACGAACTGCCTTTTCGATCTTTTTCAGGAAACCGTCAAGGAAATCTACGTTCAATTTCTCTGAGGACATTTTGTTGATTTCCGATACAGGTTTTTCGGGAATGCTTCCGTCCACGAAGGTGAGATAGTATCCCAGCGCAAACATGTTGGGTTCCTCAAATTTCAATGCATCTTCCGCTGCGTTTCTCATGATGGTCAGCAGTTCAAATACCTTTTTGAACTCCTTCTCCTTGCGGCCGATCTGATAAGTACCGGGAAGCTCCTCAGCAGCCTTTCTCACTTCCGCTTCCTCCTTGCAGATCACGAAGCGGGAGCAAGCTCCCTTTGCGGCACGGGCCAGTTCCTTCACGTCAGCCGATACGCCCTGCCATGAATTCTTTTGGATCCGAAGCATCAGATTCTGGGAAAGGGAAACCACTTCCTGGGCGCAGATCCTGGCATTCTGGTAAGCAGATTCCAACTCGCAGTGTTTTTCCTCGAATTTCTTAAACTTCTCAATGTCCGCGTGAATGGAGTTTCCTTCTCCAACGGCAGCCATGTACTTCTCCAGATTATTGAACATTTCCTTCATGTTCGCCTTGCTCTCGCGTCTGGATGCCTTGTTCTTTAAGATCATGGCCTCCGTCAGCTGCTTACCGACGCGCATAATGGGATTCAGGCTGGACAAGGGATCTTGGAATACCATGGCGATCTTGTCTCCGCGAAGTCTGTGGAACTCTTCCTCCGATATCTTCAGAAGATCTTTGTCGCCATACAGGATTTTGCCGCCCTCAACAATGGCGTTGTTCGCAAGAATACCCATGATGGCACGGCTGGTCACGGATTTACCGGATCCGGATTCTCCTACGATCGCCAACGTTTCTCCCTTATACAGATCGAAGCTGACGTCACGGACTGCTTGGAGCTTTCCGGATGCCGTACGGAACGATATGACTAAATTTTGTACTTTTAACTTTGATTCCATTATTCGTCTGCTCCTCTCAGGGATGGATTAAAGGCATCTCTCAGTCCATTACCAAACAGGTTAAACGCAATCTCCAGCAATGCAATGTAGCATGCGGGGAACAGCAAAATGTGCGGATAAGTGGCCAGATAGCTTTCACCCTGTGACAAAAGCGTACCCATGGAAATAATGTTCGAGGTCTGGAAGCTTACGATTCCAAGGTAAGCAAACATGATCTCCGAACTGATGACTCCGGGAATGATCAAAATGGTTCCCGTGATGATCGTACCCAGTGAGTTTGGGAGAATGTGACGGAAAATCAAGCGTTTGTCACTTGCGCCCAACGTTCTGGCCGCGAGAACGTACTCCTGCCCTTTGAAACGGTAGAACTGCGTTCTAACGCGCGCCGCAATGCCAAGCCAGTCCACAATGATAAAGATGAGCCACGTCGTAAGCACAGGTCCTATCTTCTTCAGAAGGTGCATGTTACAGAGCGCTGCCACTACGATCAGGGGAATACCATAAATGATATCGGAAATACGCTCAAGGAAAAGGTCAATTGCGCCTCCGTAATATCCTTCAATTGCTCCATAGCAAAGACCAAAAGGAATAACCACGAGCACAACGGACAAGGAGATAAGGAAGGAAACACGGGCACCCACCGCCATGCAGGCAAATAGATCCTGGCCATCCTGATTCGTTCCAAAAATATGCTCCGGATAAAAACCGTTTTGATACATGTAATACTCTTTGTAAAGCACGCGCATGCGGTAACCGGACTGGTTCTTAACGGCATATACGTACCAAGACTTTCCGTCCTCGCCGCCCTTATCCTCTGCAAGCTTTAAGCTGTCGTACTTGGCGCTGGTCTCCTTCTTTGAAGTGCGGTAAGCTGCCTTATAAATAGGGTCTCCGTTGTCGTCATGATACTTGGATGCGCCTGAAGTGGACGGCGTATTGTCCGCAAGCTCATACCAAAGATTTGCGCCGTTAACTGCCAGGAAATTTGTCTTGTAATTCTCAGGGATGGGATATGCCACCTGGATCTTCGTCTTGTTCTGATACTCTTTTAATGCGTTGTATTCTTTCTCAGAAAGATCCACGTACACAAATCCGACCTTCTCGTAATCGTCCACGTAAATCGTATAGAACGGTTTTCCCGTGGTTTCGTCCGTCTTTACGTTCTTGACTTTCTTCACGCTGGAAGAACCATACTCAACGCCGATGGACTTGTAGTAGTCATATCCGGCCTGGCCCTCGGTCCGGTCAGTGCATCCGTCCCACCCAAGGAACGCCAGCGGAGCAAATTTTGGCGGCGCCAGCTTATAATATCCGTCTCTAAAGGAAACGTTATAATGCGAAACAAAGGGAACAATCAAAGCAAACAGAAATAAAAGCAGAATAATGTATGCCGCAATAACGGATGACTTATTCTTTCGGAAACGGCGCATGCAATCCTTAAAATATCCCACTGGCTTCGTGCTGAATTTTTTATCCAAAATGACGTCATTATCGCGTCTTGCAAACTGAAACTTTTCGACGGGAATGTTATCAAATTTCATTTTCTTTTCCATCGTCATCACCTCTCGCCCATCTTAATTCTGGGATCTATAAATCCATAGCTCAGATCCACGATCAGGTTGCCCACCAGACCGATGAGCGTATAGAACATGTTCAGGGCCATGAAGAAATTGTAATCCCTCAGTCCTATGGAAGTCAGGAACAATGCTCCAATGCCTGGAATGGAAAAGATTTTTTCGATGATCAGGGAACCGCCAAGGATGCCAATGAATTCGCCAAGGATCATGGGCAGGATCGGCACCATCGCGTTACGCATTGCATGCCTGATGATTGCCTGCCTTTTTGTCAGTCCCTTGGTTCTCGCCAGAAGCAGATAATCGCTGGTAAGCACCTCGGCCAACTCCGCCCTCGTAAAACGGCAAAGTCCCGCAATCGTACTAAATGCCATGGAAATGACTGCCGGGAACATGGATTTGAACATGGCAAGGCTGATGAACGGCGTCGTCTCCCTTGACGCTGCCGTCAATGAAAACCAACCGGTCTTAAAGCAAAGGAAATATTGTACGACGAATGCGTACACGAAGGATGGTACGGAAATAAAAACCATGACCAGCGTAGAAATAAAGTGATCCTGCCACTTATTCTTCTTCAGCGCCGCATAGATACCAAACATAATGCCCAAAGGAACGGCAATCAGAATGGAATACAGATTGACCGTAACGGAATAAGGGATCTTTTGAAGCATGATCTTCATGACGTCCTGTCCAACGTACATCTGCTCTCCGAGGCCGAAATCCCCGTAAAGCAATAAATTCTTCCAGAACAGGAAATATTGAACGAGAATGGGTTTGTTATAACCCATGGCCTCACGCTTTGCCAAAATCAGGTTAATGTCCTTCCCCATTTCCCTGACGGCGGGAAGCGGCAACATTTTGATTAACACAAAGCAGATGGTCATGATGATAACGTAGGTCATGATCATCAAAAGGATTCTCTTAATGACGTATTTCAGAGTTCGCATAGCTCTTGACATCTCTCCTTTTTTTCTTACTGACTTATCGTACGGGCGCGAACTCCTGCGAAAGCTCACGCGCGTACGATAAGCCACAGGCAAGGCTTTCCTTGCCTGTGACAATCAATTCTAAAGCTAAAATTAGTAGGTCAGATTATTTCTTACGCCTTCCCATGCTTCATCATCATAAGCGTAGGTGTAGAAACGTAATCCGCCAAACTCGATCATGTCGATGTACTGCTTCACGGCATAATCACCCTTCTGGGATACCAGGCTACCAGCGTTACGATAGTAAATGGGAGTCGTGGTAAAGAAGGAAAGGTATGCATACTCAAGCTTACCAAAGATCTTTGCCTTGGTCTCGGAATCGTACTCACCGAAACTAGCAAGCGTCTTGTTGTTATCGGACTGGATCTTGGTGTTCACGTCGCCGTTTGCCCAAAGAGCCCAAGTCTGAAGGCTTGCAGTATACTTATCTCCGCTAAGGTTCATGGTAACGTTGATCTTGGAAGTATCAAAGCCGTACTCCATCTGCTGGCCGCTTCCATCGGATGCGTCACAGTAGCACTGATACAGCATGGTCCAAGGAGAATATGCAGCACCGCCCCAAGTGGTGAAGATCATGTCTGCGCCGCCGGAGTAGTTGGTCTCATAGTAATCAGCGTCAACGGTCATGGTCATGGTAACCTTGCCCTCGAAGCCGCTGCCCTTGCATGCGTTCTCAAGAGCGTCCTTTAAGTAGTTGAACATCTGAACGTAGGTATCGTCTCCCTGATATACGCGAAGCTCGATCTCTACCTTGGAGCTTCCGTCATATAGCTTGGATGCAACGCACTCGTCATATGCCTGCTTCATCAGCTTCTGTGCGAGTTCAATGTCATAACCGGTAATTGCCTCATATGCCTCGTCAAGATCATCGTAATCACCGTCATCACCGTAGGTCAGGCCATACAGATGAACCAGGGCTTCCTTACCGCCGTCGGTATCACGATAGGTCTCGCCGGTGAAGGGATCATATACGTACAGATAGTTCAGAAGACCGTAACCTGCGGAACCTGCTGCAGTATAGGAGCTTGCGAATTTGTTTCTGTCGATGGCAAGTGCAAATGCCTTACGGAACGTAGGATTGCACATGATCTGGGTTCCTCTCTCCGTCGTCTTGGTAACGTCGGTATTGAAGGAAAGCTTCGTGGTGTAGGACTGAGGGGTATATCTGATGTAATCGCTGGAACCATAGGTTGCCATGTTTGCAGCCACCAGGGTTACGTTGTCGATCTCACCCTTCTGGAATGCCAGAAGCGCGGTAGCCTGCTCGCCGATTACCTGCGTGGAGATCACGTCGGTCTGGTACTGACCTTTGTGCTTTCCATCTTTGTAACCATACCAGTTCTCGTTTCTCTCGAAGGTCATCTGCTTGTCCAACTCGAAGTAAGCCAGACGATAAGGACCAAAGGACATGGTGGTCGCAGCATCCGTACAATAGTTGGTGGTGATGCTTGCGATGTCAGCGGAATCAGCCTTTACCTTTGCGCCCTGAGAGTTGAAGTAAGTCTTGCACTTCTCCCACAGTTCAGGATAAACAAGGTATACGCCGCCCAGGTTGTAAGGAACGTAGTACTCCCACTGATCGATGGAGGTCGTGGTGATGAATACCAGCTCGTACTCACCAGTCTTTACGATACCAACGTTCTCGAAGGGATATCCGTCCTCATACTTCTCAAGCGTTCCAAGATACTGCTCGGAATAAGCCTCGTAAGGGCAGCCTGCGCCAAGATAGGTGTCATACAGATACTTTGCGGATACGTATGCTTCGTCAGCAGTCTCATCTTCAACTGCCTCGTCACGAACCATGGTGTCATCCGTTACGGATGCGTAATTGGAACCGTCTGCTGCGGTTACGCCCCAGAAGCTCATGTCAACGTACAGAGTGGAAGCATCTCCGCCTGCAGCAAGCCAATCACTAACGGGCATGCCGATCGCGCCAAACGCCTCGCTGCCCTGATAGAAATATGCCTTTGCGCCATAGATCTCGAAATCACCAGCGTACAGGGAATCTGCACGTCTGTTCAGCATTACGGGATCAAGAAGCTCTTTATAAGAATACATGTAGCTGTCAGCATTGATGGGCGTACCATCTTCCCAGCATGCATCCGGGTTAAGGGCAACCTTGAATGCCTTAGCCTTATCGCCGGACTTAATGCCATACTGACCAACAAAGTCAGCCGTAACGTCCTCAGGAAGCTTTGCAGCCATCTCGCAGGTGATTGCCCAGCTGTCCTTCGTGGAATTCAGAACAAAATCATAGAAGCCCTGGCTGATGAATCCAAGTACGTAGGAATCATCTGCGGTTTCCCAAGTATGGGTGGACCACTTCATGTTCGTCATTCCTGCGGTGTAATCATGGAAGGTATATACCTTGGGATCCGTATAATCCTTTCCGTTCTCGCCGGCATAAATGTTGTAATTCAGGGTTCCTGAACTGCCGCTGCCGGTCTTGAGATCCGCACTGCCTGCGTAAACGGTGTTATTTGCATAATCCACCGTCCACTCGTCAGAGTCCTCTGAAGGCGTAACGTCAATGTCTCCGCCACCCTGAGAGCTCTCGGTTACTTCGCTGCTGCCGGTCTCTTCTGATCCGGAACTCTCGCCGCCCGCGCCTTGATTGCTACAGGAAGCAAGGCTCAGAACCATGGCAGAAGCCAGCAGAATGCTTAATACTTTCTTCTTCATAACTTCGTTACCTACTCCTCTCGATATAGATATTTAGTTTTTTGCGCCCTGCCTCTATGACGTTTACCTTTATTCTGCAAATTCCATTCAACGTATTACTGTGTTAACACTTCACCCCGTTAAAACGGCCTGCAAAATAAAAAGGGCATTGAATTCCTTCATCATCGTAAGAATCCAATGCAAGTAAACGTCATATAGGCAGATAACGCACGTAACATAAATATTATAGTTAGGAAACCCGAAAAAGTCAATATGTTTCCCAAACTTGTTGTCAAAACTCGCGGTTTCAGTTGTCAATAAATCTGTTTTTCATAAGAATTCCCCAAATCAAAAAAGCCCCTAATCTGAAAACCTTAGAGGCTTTTTACTCCTTGCTTAATAATGTCCCAAAGAAAGATAATTATTATATCTTTGCAAGCTTCTTTCACCATAATTCGGAGCAACACTTCGGGCATTAGTCGGTTTATTCATCCTTCCACTATCTCCTATATCAACACTCATAGTATTTCTGATAATGGAATAATGACTATCTATTATTCCTCCGTTTATCTTTACCAAATCAAAATCCGATAACTTTTTTAACATAATTCCCCTCCTGTATAAAATATTTTATGCGCAAATCATGTTGCATTTTTATGATATACCTATGTTCATTAATACGTCAAGACAATACTGATGTTTTGGCGGCGTAAACTTACTGTAGGATTTAATCGGGCAGAGGTGCCCCTTGTGACGTGCGTTGTCAGACTCTTTTTCCCACAATACCACTTTTTCCCGTTTATCGCAACGTCCAGATAAAATCGTGCATGCCAATGGCAAGCATCTTCTTGATCTGAGGCGACACCTGAACCTGCATCCTCTCGGCATACTTTGCCCACTTGGGATTCCTGTTTACCTCGTCATGGTACATCTGACCGGCTGACAACACGAGTTCTTCTTCGCCAACCGCCTTCGGCAAAACCTGTTTCTGGTACCTTGCCAGTTCCAGCATGTCGCCGCCCTTCCTGTAACAGGTCTGTACGCTCTCCTCCAGCATCTGCGCCACGGCATCCTCGCTGATCCTTTCGTGGGAGTCGATATCCATTGCCGCGTCAACAAGGTATCTTCGCTCGCCGGACTTCTTGTTCTTAAACAGCGTCTTTTCATACCTTACGCTGCCAATGGATGTAATCAGCGTCTTTTCGTCCGTCCGCACGACTTCCCACGTTGCCCTTCTGACGGGGCTTTTCCTAAGGACGTCGTTGCCGGAGGTAAAGACCTCGCCAATAAAATCCTTGGCAAACCGAAGGGCTTCCTCCTTCACCGCGGTCACAAACCCTGCCACGTCCTGAGGTTTTTTCGCCGCTCATGGCATTATTTTACGTTCCGAGTACCACCGGGCACTACGTCCTTCACTACCAGTTTTCCGTTCTCCGCCGTAAACCTCACGTCCCAGCCTGCAAACGCCATGCCGTAGACGTAGTCCGGCTGCTTGTGATAAGCCGCCCGGGGATCCTGAGCCAGCGTTGCCAGAACTGCCTTTCTCTTCTCCTCGGGGAATCTGTTTAACAGTTCTTCCGGAAAGCTCACTTCGATTCCGTCCCCTTTATGTTCCTCTCCGAATCCGCCCCTCGCCTGCGGAATGGCGTCCGCATAGGGCAGGTAGGGCTTAACGTCGTAGATGGGAGTGCCGTCCATGAGGTCCGCACCCGCAACGATGAGTTTGGGCGCGTCCGCTCCCTCCGTGACAACCTCCAAGAGCTTCACGCAGGAAAGTCCGATGGGATTGGGCCGGAATGGCGATCTCGTCGCAAAAACGCCGCGCTTTTCCTTTCCGCCAAGTCTTGGCGGATGCACCGTGGCCGTCCAGTTTTCGCGCCGAACCTCAGAGAAATCCCAAAGGAGCCACAGATGCGAATATTCTTCCAGCCCCATAAAAGCCTCCTGCTGCCGGTACTCCGGCTCAAACACGATCTCCGCCGTCAGCTCCTCCACCAGGCCGCTCTGCCTCGGCACTCCAAATTTCGTTGCAAAATCCGTATGGATCCGCGCTATGATCTTTAACTGCCTGCCTTCTTCCACGTCCTTCACCTCGCCTTTCCTCTCCCTCCATACTACCATGTGTCACGGGGCCACGTCTACCGTCACGTCCCCATGGTGCAAAAAAACCTCCCTGCCGGTGGCAGGAAGGCTTTTTGTAAATCTGGGAGGAGAAGATTAGTTTTTAGCGATGAATTTGCCGCCTCTCTTGGAAACAACGTCGAAGATAACTGCTGCCAAAAGTACAAGGCCTTTTACGATCTTCTGAAGGTCTGCGTTAGCACCCATCAGGAACATGCCGAGGTTGATGACACCCATCAGGAATGCACCGATGATAACGCCGGGAACCGTACCGATTCCGCCGTATGCGGAAGCACCGCCGATGAAACAGGATGCGATGGCGTCCATCTCGTAGTTGGTACCGAGGGTAGGCTGTGATGCCGTCATGCGGGCGATGGTAACCATGCCTGCCAGTGCGGACAGGAAGCCCATGTTCATGTATGCAAGGAAGTATACTCTGTTGGTGTTGATACCGGAAAGCTTGGTTGCCTTCTCGTTACCGCCCACTGCATAGAAGTGACGGCCAACAGTGGTGTTGGAGGTGATGAAACCGTAAACCAGAACGACTACCAATACCCATACCAGAACGCTGGGAATGCCCTTGTGTAATGCAAGCTTATAGCAGAATACCAAAATGACTGCGCAGATCGCAACCGTCTTTGCAATGATGCCGGCCAGGTTGCCAGTCTCATAACCCTTTTTCTTCCTGCTAATATAGTTCTTTACCTGAAGGAGAACGTAGATGACTACTGCCACAACGCCTGCCACCATACAGGTGATATTGAATCCGTTCCCATGGAAGAAATCCGGAATGTAGCAGTTAGCTCCGCCGCCGAACAACTTTACAAACAGCTCTTGGTTCTTGATGTTGATCGTCTTGCCGTCCAGAACCGCGTTGCTTAATCCTCTGAAGATCAACATGCCGGCCAGCGTAACAATAAAAGGAGGAATCCTCACGAATGCGATCCAGAAACCCTGCCATGCACCGATCAGCGCGCCAACGGCGAACATTGCCAGAATGGTCACGAATACGTTTACGTGGAAGGTCTGCATAAGAATTGCGCCGACAGCACCGACAAAACATACTACGGAACCAACCGACAGATCGATGTTACCACCCGTGAGGATACAGAGTAACATACCCGTTGCCAGAATGAACACGTACGCATTCTGGGAAATCAAACTGCTGACGTTCATCGGGAGAAGGATTGCTCCGTCAGATCTCCATGCGAAAAAGGACGTCACCAGGACCAACACGATGATCATTGTATATTTCTTTACTAACTCCAAGGTCTTTGCTTTATTCATTTCTGTTCTCCTTTCTCACGCGTATTGCTTACAATGTGAGACATGATCGATTCCTGGGAAGCCTCTTCTCCGTTCACTTCGCCAACAATTTTGCCTTCGTTCATGATATAGATGCGGTCACACATACCAATAATCTCCGGCAACTCAGAGGAAATCATGATAACTGACTTTCCTTCTGCTACTAACTGATTGATAATGCAATAAATCTCATACTTCGCGCCGACGTCAATACCTCTGGTCGGCTCGTCAAGGATCAATATGTCAGGATCCGCGAACATCCATTTCGCAAGCAACACCTTTTGCTGGTTACCGCCACTAAGGTTTCCAACGTTCTGCTCCACGGTCGGGCACTTTGTCTTCAGCTTATCCCGATAGGTTTCAGCTGCATGGTATTCCATGTCGCGATCGATCACCATGTGTTTGCTGATCGCGCCGAGATTCGCCAGCGTCGTGTTCACGCGGATGGGATTGCTCAGGATCAGTCCATTTCCCTTACGGTCTTCCGTAACGTAGGCGAGCTTATGTTTGATCGCCTCCTGCACGGTATTCAAGTGAACTTCCTTGCCATTGATCCACAGCTGGCCCTTGATATTGCTGCCGTAGCTCTTTCCAAAGAGACTCATGGCAAGCTCCGTGCGGCCTGCTCCCATCAGTCCGTAGATGCCAACAACCTCGCCCTTGCACACGTGCAGGCTGACGTCGTTTACCACCTTGCGCTCTGCATAGATGGGATGGTCAACGTTCCAATTCTTTACTTCCATCATGACTCTTTCGGATTCGTCGGTCACGATCTGTTTGTCACGCTTCGGGAAACGGTCATTGATCTCTCGTCCAACCATTCCCTTGATGATCCGCTGCTCGGAGACGTCATCCGTCGCCTTGTCCAGCGTCTCAATGGTGGTACCGTCACGGATGACGGTGATCTTGTCTGCCACATAGGAAATCTCATTCAGCTTATGCGAGATGATGATGGAGGTCATTCCGTCCTTCTTGAACTGTAACAACAGATCCAGAAGCGCTTTGGAATCCTCCTCATTCAGGGATGCCGTAGGCTCATCGAGGATCAGGAGCTTTGCATTCTTTGCAAGCGCCTTCGCGATCTCCACGAGCTGCTGCTTACCCACGCCAATATCTTTGATCAACACCTCAGGCGACTCCTTCAGTCCCACGGTTTTCAAATACTTTGCCGCCTTGGCATACGTTTCATTCCAATTAATCTTATAACTCTTGCCCTGCTCATTACCCAGGAACATGTTTTCACCAATGCTCATGTAAGGAATCAGTGCCAGCTCCTGATGGATGATGACGATTCCTTTGTGTTCACTGTCCTTGATCTGATGGAATTCACAGATCTCTCCATCATAGACAATGTCTCCTTCATAACTCCCATACGGATAGATTCCGCTCAAAACATTCATCAAGGTCGACTTTCCCGCACCGTTTTCTCCAACGAGTGCATGGATCTCTCCCTCTTCCACCTGCAAATTAACCTGATCAAGTGCTTTTACGCCGGGGAACGTCTTTGTGATGTTTCTCATTTCCAGCAAAATCTTTGCCATTTACTTTCCTCCCTGCCGGTCGCCAGCATTTACTCTAAAATGATTATTTCCGCGCCATGCGCTGCGTTTTTACAGACAGCAGGCGGGATAAACCCGCCCGCCTAGCTTGTTATGTGTCAATCATCGTTTTGGCAAGATGATGAGACGTTGTATTACTTCAGCTCGTCTTCCTTGTAGTAACCGGACTCGATAAGGATCTTCTTGTAGTTGTTCTTATCTGCGAATACCGGCTCGCAAAGGAAGGAAGGAACAACCTTCACGCCATTGTCGTAGGTCTCGGTGTCGTTAACGGGTGCCTGGCCGCCCTTAAGGATGGCGTCAACCATTTCAACAACCTTGGATGCCAGAGTTCTGGTATCCTTGAAGATGGACATGGACTGCTTGTCATTGAGCATGTTCTTTACGTTAGCAACGTCACAGTCCTGACCGGTGATGATGGGCCAGCTTCCAACATAGTTAGCTTCCAGAGCGTTGGTAACGCCAAGTGCGGTGGAGTCGTTGGAGCAAAGAACTGCATCCAGCTGGGTTCCGTCTGCGTAATATGCGGAAATGATTGCATCCATTCTGCTCTGTGCGTTCTCAGTTGCCCAGCTAGCGGTAGCAACTTCCTTGAACTCGGTCTGGCCGGACTTAACAACCAGCTTACCAGCAGTGATGTAAGGCTGAAGAACGTCCATTGCGCCGCCGAAGAAGTATCTTGCGTTGTTGTCACCAGGGTCACCGGTAACCAGCTCGATGTTGTAAGGGCCAGAGGTGCTGTCAAGCTTCAGGCTGTCTCTGATGTACTCGCCCTGCTTGGTGCCAACCATATAGTTATCAAACGTTGCGTAATAAGTAACTGCGTCGGAGTTCATGATCAGACGGTCGTAAGCGATAACGGGAATGTTCTTCTCCTTCGCCTGATCCAGAACGGTTCCAAGGGAATCACCGTCGATGGAAGCGATAACCAGGATGTCACATCCGGAGTTGATCATGTTCTCGATCTGGGTAACCTGCGTTGCGATGTCGTTGGAAGCGTAGTCCAAAACAACTTCGTAACCAGCTGCCTTCAGTTCCTTCTCCATGTTGGCGCCGTCCTGATTCCATCTCTGGAGATCCTTGGTAGGCATTGCCACGCCAACCTTGCCAGTCTTCGTCGTTGCTTCCTGTCCGCCAGCCTCTGAAGAAGCAGCAGCTTCCTGACTTACCTTGCCGGAATCATTTCCAGCGTTCGTAGAACCATCCGTGGAACCCGTCGCGGAACCACATCCTGCCAGGGTACCTAATGCCAGGACACCCGCCAGCAGAATACTACATAACTT
Organism: Lachnospiraceae bacterium; assembly: GCA_017552985.1. Taxonomy (GTDB): domain Bacteria; phylum Bacillota; class Clostridia; order Lachnospirales; family Lachnospiraceae; genus Acetatifactor. Next base: position 69,237 of record JAFZNO010000047.1, on the reverse strand, counting down.
TCTCTTCATGTGCTTATACCTCCCTAAGCAAGCTTTGTTTTTGTTGACGACTAAATATTAGCATGGATAAAATAGGATTATCTTACGGCCTTCTGTATATTTTTACGCTTTTAAAACGCCAAAAAAAGACCGTGCTAGCACTTTTTTGTGCCGACACGGTCTTTATCGCAATTATTTGCTGTTCTATTTCTTCTTATCCTTTTTCATCTCATCCGGTACGTTCAGATACACGTCCTCTTTCATGTGGAATCCGCTGCCAATGATCACTTCGTCAATGTTTTCCTTCGTCACGCTGATCGGAGCCAGTTTCACAAAGGGTACGTAATGCGATCCGTCATCGATCGATGACACCTGTTCCAGTCCCAAAGCATCCGACAGGCTCTCACCCTTTGCCAGATAGATCGCACATTCCGCCGCCTGCTTTGCCAGGCGCTCCACGGGTTTATATACCGTCATGATCTGCGTTCCCTCGACGATTCTCTGGCAGGCCTCAAGGTCAGCGTCCTGACCGGTCACCGGGATCGTTCCCGCCAGTCTGCTCTCCGCAAGCGCCCTCACGACGGAACTGGCAAGATTGTCATTTCCGCACATTACGGCGTCTGCCTGCTCTGCCATTCTCGGATTACGGTAGATATATTCAGCCGCCTCCTCAGCCCTCCATCCTTCCGCGTGGAAGGAATCCAGGATCTCTACGTTGTTGGCATCCATAACGGAACGGAAGGCACTCTCCACCAGCGGTACGTTGTTATCCTGCAGCGGGCCTCCCAGCATCAACACCTTCTTTCCCGCCAGTCCGTTATTTATGAGCGCCTGCCCCATCATCGTTCCAACCATCTCATTGTCGAAGGAAATGTAGAGATCCACGTCGGCGTTCATGATGAGTCTGTCATAGGCGATGACCTTGATTCCCGCCGCCTTCGCCTTCTTGACGCTCTCCTTCAGCGACTGGGAATCAATGCAGATGATGACGATGACGTCCATTCCCTGATCGATAAAGTACTGGATCTGCTTTTCCTGCTGCTCGATCTCTCCGTTTGCGCTCTGCACGTTCACTTCAGCGCCCAATTCTTTGGCAACGGACACGAAGACGTCCCTGTCCCTCTGCCATCTCTCAATGACGAAGGAGTCAAAGGACATGCCTATGCGTATGGGCTTGTCCGCCTGATCCGCGGCGCCGGCGCTTTTCTTTTCCACACCCTTGCAAGCCCCCAGAAGACATAACGCGCCCGCCATGAGACACAGTCCCGCGATCTTCCTGTATATGCCCTTTCTTTTTTGCTTCCAAACCTTCCACATAACGAAACTCCCTTTCCCCCTCTAAAACCACCGCAGACCCCTATCGGATCCCTTCCTTGTACTCCGTCGGCGTCACTCCCACGTTCTTCTTAAAAGTACGGCTGAAGTAATTCGGCTCGGAATATCCCACCTGCACGCAGATCTCCTTGATGGAGGAATCCGTCTCCTTCAAAAGCGCCTTCGCCTTTTCCATCCTAAGGTTCGTCAGGTAGTCAATGAAGTTTTCTCCCGTAGAATCCTTAAAGATCTTGCTAAAGTAATAAGGACTCACGTCTACCTGTCTCGAGACGTCCACAAGTGAAATGTCCTTCTGATAATGCGTCTTGATGTATTGCACGGCCTGATCGATGGTTCCCTGAGCCTTCTCCTGCTGATTGCCAATGATCAGCTGGCAGGCGTCCGTGATCTTGTTCAGGAACCACGTCTGAAGCTCTGAAAGATCGCTGCTTCCCATGATCTCCGGCAGGTAATCCTTCCTGTCGTTGAAATGATACACCCTGCCGCCCTTGGAGAAGGCAAGCTTTTCCGCCAGCAACACAAACTCCAAGATCTTTAACCGGATGTCCATGAGATCCGAAGAATTGCTCTCCTTCATCCAGGAGAAGAAATTCCTTGCCGCCGTGATGGCTCCGTTCAGATCTCCCTGTTCCATGCGGTCAAAGAGCTGTTTTTCCAGTTCCACGGGATAATCTTCATCATAGGTTCCGTGAAGCTGCATGTCGTCCGCGTGCACGACGCTTCCCTCATCAAGGGACAGCGCGCGAAGCGCATCCTCATAGGATCTCGCCATCTCGTCAAGGGTCCCGACGCCTCCAATGCCAATGCGGAAACGAATGTCAACGCGTCCCCGCATGCGGCGCACCAACTCCCTGGCACGCTCGATCAGGAAAATCCTTTCGTTGTAATCCATCTCCGTCTGCGCGTAAGGGACCAGCACCGCGATCTTGTTCGCCATGGCATTCCCCATCACGCAGGGGAATTCCTCTTTCACGTACTCCCTGACGTCGCGATAGAACTTTTGCATCTTTACGCTGCTGCCCACCATGTTGGTCAAGTGATTTCCCTCCTGGTCATCCCCAAAGACCATGGCCAGCATGTAAAAGTGATCCTGCTCCAAGCCAAGCAGCGTCTTGTAATTCTCCACCGCCTCGCCGTCCATTTTCTGGAACAACAGGTTGTAGATCAGGCCGCTCTCGATGATGGGAACCACCGTCTCTAACTTCTCGCGGATCTTCAGGTCATCGCTCCTTCTCCTTCTCTCACGGTCCACGATCTCCATGGCTTTCCTAAGGGTTGCGATGATCTTGTTCTTGTCCATGGGCTTCATGATATACTCAAGCACGCCCACCTTCATTGCTTCCTGGGCATAGTCAAATTTATCATAAGCGCTCATCACGATGAAGATCACTTTGTCGTTGGTACGGCGTATTTCCTTCATCGCTTCGATTCCGTTGATGCCTGGCATCTGAATGTCCACGATGGCAATGTCCGGACGAAAGGCCTCCGCAAGCTCGATCACCTTTCTTCCCGTCTTGGCGAATGCAACTTCACATTCCTTGCCAAATTCCTTATCGATGACGTACTTCAGGGAATCGATCACGATTCCCTCATCGTCAGCCAACATAATTTTGTACATGCGTCATACTCCCTATTGAACGTAAACAATAAATTCCGTGCCCAGATTCTCCCCGGCGCTGTGGATCTCCATCACGTCATCCCTCTTGTGATACAGCCTTAGCCTTGCAATAACGTTGTCCATGCCGACGCCGTTAGAGTTCGTCACGTTCTCATCCGGGCGCCATTCTCCGTCAAGCACCTTCCGGATGACGTCCTGGCTCATGCCGACGCCGTTATCCCTGATGGAGACGTAAACCCTGCCATTCTTTTCACCGACGGTCAGCCAGATCTTGCCATCGCCTTCCATCTCATGAATCCCGTGGCGCACGCAGTTTTCCACGATGGGCTGCAGGATCATGCCGGGCATGTTCATCATAAGGTATTTCTCATCCGCCTGCTTCTCGTAATGAATGTCTCCCGAGAAGCGCACGTTCAGGATGTAAATGTAATAATCGATCAGGTCCAATTCCTGCCCGAGGGTCACGATCTCGTCCGCGTTTTTCACGTTATAGCGGAAGAAATTCGCCACGTTCTGCAGGTAATCATAGGTTCTGTCCGCCTCCTCCAGCATGGATAACTGCGCGGCGGCGTTCAGCGTGTTAAACAGAAAGTGTGGGTTGATCTGCGCCTGAAGGTACTTGAGCTTGGCATCCTTTAAGTGGGTCTCCATCAGGAGCTCTTTCTCCTTCAGCTCCTGCTCGACCTCCATGCTCTGTCTAAGCTTCTCAATGTATTGCCGGATGCTCACCACCATCTTCTGGAAGGCCCTTGTAACGACGCCGATCTCATCCTTGCTTTCCGTAGGCGTGATCTCGATGTCAAAGTTACCTGCGGAAACCTGATCCGCAAATCCCGCAAGCTGTTTTAGCGGGCTGATGATCGTTCCGATCAGCTTTACGATGATAAAGATGTTACCCACAAGCACAAACGTCATGAGCCAGCTTCCTGCAGTCTCAAACGTACGGAACCGCTCAAGCACGACGCTGTAGGTCTTGGAGTTCTCTTCAAAACGCTTCTGGTTCAGACTCTCGATATGGGACTGGATGTAATCATACACCTGCGTTGCGTTCTCATAGCGGATGCGGTATTTTTCCACGTTTCTTCCGCGCTTTGCCTCGATCGTCTGGTCCACCAGCTCCACGTACGTCCCGGACATCTCATAGATGCTCTTTTCCATGTATCCAAAGGCCGTTCCCGTAACCTGTTGCTCCTGCTCCTGGATCATGGTGGAAAAGATCTGCTCATTCCGGAAAAACTCTTCCAGCGAGTCAGACGTTCTTGCGCTTAGATAAGCTTCCATGCTGTCCTGTACGCCAAGAAGCGCCGAAGACAGTTCATTCAGTTTTAGATTCTCCCGGTACACCGCGTCAATGCGGTCGGAAATCTGATTGATGCCTCCAAACAACAGGAGGATCGTAATAAAGATCAACAGATTCGCGGTGACCAGGATCCAGGTGATCTTTCCCTGTACGGAAAGGTTTTGTATTCTACTTTGCATGGGCATCCACCACGTATTGCGACACGTTGCTGTTATCGATCATTTTCACGTCAACGGTGCTGTACTGACTGGTCGTCCCAATCTCACGATACTCCGTCAGTGCCTTCACGCAATACCTTCCCATTTGTTCCGTGTTGACGGTCAGCGTGGCTCCGATTACCTTACGCTCGATCGCCTTTAATATGGTATCCGACTCATAATACCCAAGGATCTTTACCAATCCAACCTTGTTGTAATCAACCACTGCCTGATAGGTACAAGTTGTATTCAGTTCGTCCAGACACACGATCACGTCCGGAAGCTCTTCCTCCATAAACAGGTCACGGATGGACTCTTCCACGGAAAAGGCGTTCGTATTGTCGACCTGGACCAAGGCGAGTTCAATCTGTGCGTCCTTGTTTTCACGCCTGTCCACCGTATCCTGAATGCCGGAATACAGAATGTTCTGCCCCGTGTCATTCGCCGTGGAGCTCACCAAAACGGCAACCTTCAGGGTCTCCCCTTCCACCGCGCATTTTAATACCTCGCGGCCGTATTCCTGTCCCAGCTTGTAGCCGCCAACGCCGACAAAGCTGCATCTGTCACTCTGTGCGTTGTCGCTGTAGATCGTCACCACGTTGATCCCCTGGGCAACGGCCTCATTGATGAGGGCAGTCATCTCACGGCTTTCATCCGCTTCGAGGATGATGCCGTCCACTTTTGAATAAATGGCGATCCGCATGAGATCTGCCACGGAATAGTCCTTGGAAAGCTCCGTTCCGGCAAGCTCCACAAGGATGTCCCTGTTTGCGCCTTCCTGTCTTGCTCCTTCGTACGCTGACTGCCAAAACGGCGTTTTTCTATCTTCAACGATCATCGCATAGCGTGCTTTATATAATTTTTCCTGTTCCTGCTGTAATTCGCGGGCATTATAAAAAAAAGCAAGTCCGATTCCCAGCGTCAGCAGGAAGAAAATTCCCGTAAAAACGGAAATTCCCAAATACCTCTTTCTTCCTCTCATGTCCTTACTCCATAAGCAAAACGTTGCTAAATCCATTATATCAATTAGGGTAAAGTTAGCAACAGGATTTTTTTGCGTGAAAAAAGAGTCATGGGACAAAAATGTCTCATGACTCTCTCTCTTAAGTGAGCTGCTGACCGGAATCGAACCGGTGACCTCCACATTACCAATGTGACGCTCTACCGACTGAGCCACAGCAGCATTAGGACTTGCTTTCGCAATCACCGTGTACCATCTTAACAAATGTTTTCGATTCTGTCAATATGAAAATTTACTTTTTCGATTTATTTTTTATTCTTCCGTGAATACAACGGATTCCACTGCCTTTTCCTGCTTTTCCGCCTTCTCCTTCTTCCTGTCGCGGCCCCGCGTAAATATGTCATATACGCAAGGAATCACCACCAGGGTAAGCACGGTTCCGTAGAGCAGTCCGCCGATGGTAACGATGGCCATGGGTTTGCCCATTGCAGATCCCATGTCGTTGGAAAATACCATGGTAGACAATGCGAGGATCGTCGTCAGTGCCGTCATCAAAACGGGACGGAGTCTCGTCTTTCCTGCGGTCAGAATGGCGGTCTTGCGATCCATGCCCTCATCCCTGAGCTGGTTCATGTAATCGATCAGCACAATGCCGTTATTCACGATAATGCCGGACAACATGACGAAACCAATCATTGCGACTACGCTGATCTCACTGTTGCTAAAGTACAGTCCGAAGAAGCCACCCGTAAATGCCAGCGGGATCGTAAACATGATGATGAACGGTGACAAAAGGGACTGGAACTGTGCCACCATGATCAGGTACATGAACACAACCGCCAAAAGAAGCATCAAAAGGAGCTGCTCCAATGCGTCATTGATGGTCTCGTTCTCACCGGAATATACCAGGCGGTATCCCTCCGGCATAGGATAATCCTTCAACTGGTCCTCAAGCACCGTCGAAACCTTACCAATATTGTAACCGTCTGCAATCTGCGCGGTAACGGATATGTATCTGGACTGATCGATTCTGCTGATGGAATCCAGGGATTTCTCATCCTCAAAGTCGGCGATCTCCGAGAGCTTCACCTTTACGGGTGCCTGGTTTTCGCCAGTTCCGGTCACCTCGATCTCCTTGAGCAGCTGTCTGGTCAGTTCCTCATCGCTGTCATTCTTTACGTATACGCTGTAATCCTGGTCATTTCCGGAAAGCACGGTGGATGCGTTGGCAGCCGCCACCTTCTCCATCACCTGCGAGAACACCTGTGCCACGGTGAGACCATATTTCACAGCCTCTTCCTTCTTTACGTGAATCCGGAGCTCCGTTCCGGATTCCGCAAGTCCGTCCGAAACCTCCGTGGTTCCTTCCGTCTCCCTCACGATGGCTGCCACGTCCCTGGCGATGGTGCGCAGGGTATCCAGGTCACGTCCGCGCACCTGGATGGAAATGCCGCTTCCGCCCAGCGCCGACATGTCCATGCTGGACGTTTCCACGGAAATCTTTGCGGGAAGGTCCTCCGTCATCTGCAGGATCTGCGCCGCAAGCTCATCATTGGTATATTTCTTGTCTTCCTTGGTCACGACGTAGATGGTGGAAGCATTCTCTGCGCCGCTTCCGCCCAACATGCCCAGAATAGAATTGCTGGAGCTGGTCATGGCGCCTGCATCCGTGACGTCTTCCATCGCAAGCAGCATGTCCACGATCTGATCCGTAAGCTCCGCCGTCTCCGACAGCTTCGCCGAGTCATCCAAGGTCACGTTCACGGTCATCTGCGGTGAATCCATGGCGGGCATGAAAGCCGTACCCTTGGAATATGCCGCATATCCGCTCAGGGCCAGCAGGCCGATCACCAGAAGGAACACCAAAGGTTTCACCTTCAATGCGCCTGCCAGGAGCTTACCATATCCCTTGATGATCCATTCAAAGAACTTCGTCTCCTTCTTGAGACTGGAGCCCGTAAGCATCTTGGATGCCATGGCCGGAACCACGGTAAGTGCGACCGCAAGGCTGGCAAACAGCGAGAACGCGATCGTAAGACCCATGTCCACAAAGAGTTGCCTCGTAATGCCCTCCGTAAACACGATGGGCAGGAATACGCATACGGTGGTCAGGGTGGATGCCATGATGGCGCCCGCCACTTCCTTTGCGCCCTGGATGGCCGCATCCTTCATGGACGCGCCCTCGCCGCGCATTCGGTAAATGTTTTCTATTACGACGATGGAGTTGTCCACCAGCATTCCTATGCCTAGCGCCAGGCCCGAAAGCGAGATGACGTTCAGCGTTACGCCCGAGAAATACATGCAGACGATCGCCGTCACCAAACTGATGGGGATGGAGAAGGCCACGACCATGGTGGGCCTTAAATCCCTAAGGAATATCAGCAGGATCAAGATGGCAAGTCCGCCGCCGAACAAGATGTTCTTGATGATGGAATCCATGACCATGTCAATGTAGATGCCCTGATCCATCAGCGTGATCACGTGAAGGTTGGAATCCTCCTTCATCAGCTTGTCAAAGCGTTCCTTTAATTTGTCGGATACGTCGCCCGTGGAATATCCCGTCTGCTTCTGCAGGGATAACATCACGCCGGCGCTGCCGTTTACGTTCGTGTAAATGCTGTCGGAATTGTCCGCATAGAATACGTCAGCCACGTCGCCGAGAGTGATGGCCTCCAGGCCCTCCATGTGCAGGTCGATCAAAGGCATTGCCTGCAACTCCTCTGCGGAACGGGGCTTGTCGCCCACGCGGATCAGATAGGACACGCCTTCCTCCGTCACGTAGCCTGCCGGCATGGAGAAATTCTGTGCCTTCAAAAGTCCCTCCACGGTAGCCACCGTGAGGACGTTCTTTACGTCAGCCTGCTCGTAAGCGCTCTCGCGTGCTTCCTGCAGCTGCTTTTCACCCTCTTCAATCTTTTCCAGAGCTTGATCTAACTGCTCCTGGCCGCTCTTTAACTGCTCCTCCGCAGCGTCAAGCTGGGACTTGCCAAGCTCCATCTTGTATTCGCCAAGGGAGATGCCTGCGGATGCATTTGCAAATTCAATGGCCGCGGTCAACTCTCCTTTTTCAACGGCCTCCAACCCCTGGTTCACCGTTGCGAGGTTCACGTCCAACATCTTCGAAGTGGACTCAATAGTGTTCTGAAGCGTCTGGATGGTATTCTTGAGTACGCCAAGAAGCGTCACGGGATCTTCGTCCGGATTCATCTGCTCCAATCGCGTAAGCGCATCCTTCAGTGCCGGAACCTGCTCAGCCGCGTCCTTTAAGAACTGACTCTGCAGGATCTGTTCACGAAGCGCCTTTAGAGCCTCCCTGATCTGCTGTTCCTCGTCAGGTTCCTCCGCAGGCTTTTCCTCCTGCTGACCTTCGCCTGAAGCCTCCCCGGTTCCGCTCTCGCCAGTTCCTTCACCGGTTCCTTCGCCGCTTTCTTCCTCGCCGCCTTCCTCCGTTCCGGGTTCAGAATTGCCGTTATCCGGATTCTGCACCTGGTCCCTAAGCTTTTCCATGTTCTCACGGAAGGTATTGAGACGCTTTTCCAGGTCATTTAATTGCACCATCAGCGGGTCGATCACGCCCTTCGCAAGGGTCATGGTGACCTTGGTCGCCTCCAGCTGCGTCTTTGCAGTCGAGAGCATGGATTTCGTTGCGGCCAGCTGCTTTAAGGTCTCTTCCTGCTTTTCCGCAAGCTGCTGCTTTCCTTCCTCCAACTGCTTTTGTCCGTCCAGAAGTCCCTGTTTTCCGTCCAGGATGCCCTGCTTTCCGTCGTCCAGTTCCTTCTGACCATCCTCTATTTTCTGGCGTCCGTCCGCCAATTCCTTCGCCGCATCCTCCATCTTCTTGTCGATGGCGGCGCGGATCTTTTCATTCACCTGGTCCACCTTTTCCTGGCGGATCATTACGTGCACGCTCTTCTCCAAAAGTCCCGTGGCAGACGCGGAAGCAACGCCCTCAAGGCTCTCCAGCTCCGGCATCAGCTCATCCTCTACGTAGGAGCTGATCTGCGCGTCATCCATGCCGTCCACGCCGATCGCGGCGATCATGACGGGGAGCATGTTGGGATTCAGCTTCATGATCATGGGATTTCCAACGGAATCATCCCAATATCCCTTGATCTGATCCAGTTTTTCACGGATCTCCAACGAGATGGAATCCATGTTCGTTGACTGCGCAAATTCCAGGATGACCATGGAATAGCTGTCCGAGGACACGGATTGTATGCTCTCAATGTTACTAACCGTCGCCATGCCTGCCTCCACGGGCTGCGTAACAACGGTCTCCACGGTCTCCGGGCTGGCTCCCGGGTAAGTCGTGACAACGATCACGTATGGTAAGCTAATGTTGGGCAACAGGTCCGTTGTCGTCTTTGTGAAGGACACGACGCCCAGCACGATGGCCAGTATGACGCCCACAAGCACGGTATATGGTTTTCTAACGCTAAAACCTGACATTTATCAAATCCTCCGAGGTCCGATCTCTTTTTACAAGTATCTTCTCCCCCCATAAGCCGCCAGCTTCCCCCAATAAGCATCCGGTCATTTCTTCTCAACCCAAAGAATACCACGTTACCACCGTAAGATACAATAACGTAATACTGATAAAATCATAAAAAAAACATAAAAAGTGGCCGTTTTCAGCCACTTTTTTCCCTGTCTTTTTTACTTTTTGTCATTTGAGTATTTTTTTCAATTTTCCCTTCAGACGTTGCAGCGCATTGTCCGTGGATTTTTCATTTTTTCCGAGGATCCTGGCGATCTGTGACGTGGTCATCTGGGCGAGGTAAAGATCCAGCACTTGTTTTTCAAAGGGACTGAGGGATTCTTCGATAGTTTGCTCCAGTTCCTTGACCCTTTCCTTGTCCAGCAGCAGGCTCTCGGGATCCTGTCTGGAATCGTCCGCAAGCTCTTCAAGCAAAAATCGTCCTTCCCCGTCACCGGCGCCATCCACCTGGCTATAAAGGGAAACGGCTTCATTCAAGGGCACGTGTTTCTTTCGCCTGGAGGCCTGCACTGCCGTATAGATCTGGCGGTTGATGCAAAGCTCCGCGAAGGTAAAGAAGCTGGCGTCACGGCCGCTGTCGTAATCGCGCACGGCCTTAAACAGGCCGATCATGCCCTCCTGGATCAGATCCTCGGTATCTCCGCCCAAGATGAACATGCTCCGCGCGCCCTTACGCACCAAGTCCTTATACTTGTCGCAAAGGTAATCCGTGATCTCCGTCTCTCCCGCCCGCAGGCGATCGATCAGTTCCTCGTCCGAATATCCCTGATAGTCGTTGATTCCATGATCCATCTGTTTTCTTCCTCCTGAGATCCCTGGCATTTCCCAGCATTCCGCACAGAACCTGCAATCCCACTGACGTCGCAGTGCCCCTGCAGGAACTATGCCTGCAGACGCTGGCGCACGATCTCATATGCGAGAACGCCTGCTGCCACGGATGCGTTGAGGGAATCAATGTTGCCCTTCATGGGGATGGAGGCGATCATGTCACAGCTTTCCTTGACAAGTCTTCCCACGCCCTCTCCCTCATTGCCGATCACGAGGCCGATGGGGCCCTTCAGGTTAAGGTCATACATGGTTGTCCCGCCCATGTCGGCGCATACGAACCAAAGTCCCTCTTTCTTCAGTTCCTCTATGGTTTTTGCGAGGTTCGTCACCTTGGCAACCGGCACGTAATTCAGTGCTCCGGCGGACGTTCTCGCCACCGTGGCCGTAAGACCTGCCGCGCGGTTTTTGGGAATGATCACGCCATGAGCCCCCGCAAGGTTGGCAGTACGGATGATGGCGCCAAGATTGTGAGGATCCTCAATGTTGTCAAGCAAAATAAGGAACGGAGGCTCTCCTTTTTCCTTCGCCGCCTTCAGCATGTCGTCCACTTCCGCATATTCATAGGCAGCCGCCACGGCAATGACGCCCTGATGCTTTCCCGTCTCGGACATCTGGTCCAGACGCTCCTTCGTCACAAACTTCATCAGAACGTTCTGCTTCTTCGCCTCACGCTTGATAGTCATGACGGGGCCATCCTGACAGCCGTCCAGCACGTATAACTTGTCAATGGTCTTTCCTGAACGGAATGCCTCGATCACGGCATTGCGTCCCTCTATCGTAAACTCCTGATAACCCATGGCACTCTCCTTTTTTGATCCTAATCCAGTCCGTCAAAACCAATCTTCATCAGCTCCAGCATGCGATCTGTCCGGCCCGCGAGATACAAATATCCAACCAGCGCTTCCAATCCGGTTGCCTTGTGATAGTCGCTGATGCTGGCGTTCTTTGCCGTCGTGTGAGGCTTTGCGTTGCGCCCCCTGCGAAGCACGTCCGCCTCCTCTTCCGACAGAAGAGGTTTGATGATCTCGACGATCTTGGCCTGATTCTCCGCCTTCACGTACTTCACCGTCACGTTGTGCAAAGCATTGTTCGCGCGGTTCGCCTGGCAGACCACCATGGTGCGGACCACAAGGCTGTACACGCCGTCGCCGATAAATGCCAGCGCAAGCGGTGAGTATGCACGCACGTCCTGGGGCGGACACGGAAACGTTTCTTTGATTTTATCTAAGATTTCCTGAGATTCCAAAGCTTCCTCCAATTGATCAATCACTCTCAGCCCTCAAACTCAGGCCTTCTCCCACAGTGTTCCTTCTCTGGTGTCCTTGAGCACGATGCCCTTCTCCAAAAGCTCCGCGCGGATGGAATCTGCCAGGGCAAAGTTCTTGTCCTTCTTGGCCTGCGCACGCTCTGCGATCTTGCCCTCCACGTAAGCTGCAAGCTCTTCGTCCACGCTCTCTGCCTTCTCTGCCACCGCGGTGGTCAGCTTCAGGGACAGCACCTCGTCAAAGCTCTCTGCAAGCGCAAACTTCGTCGCATCGTTAACGTCAGCCTTCAGCACGTCATACAGTACGGTGATGGCCATGGAAGTATTGAAATCATCGCAAAGTGCCGCCTCAAACTTCTCGCGGTACTCAGCGAACGCCTTCTGATCCACCTCGCCCTCCTTATTCAGGGAAGCGACCCTCTTTACCAGCTTGTCATACGCCTGTGCCACGTTGTCCAGATTCTCATAAGAGAACTCCAGGGGCTTGCGATAGTGGCTCAGCAGGCAGAACATGCGGTATGCCAAAGGATCATAGCCCTTGGACTCCAAAAGGGATACGGTGAGGAAATCACCCTTGGACTTGCTCATCTTACCCGTCTTGTCATTTAAGTGATGTACGTGGAACCAGTAGTTGCACCACTTGTGGCCAAGGTAGGACTCGCTCTGCGCGATCTCGTTCGTGTGGTGCGGGAAAATGTTGTCCACGCCGCCGCAGTGAATGTCCATAAACTCGCTGAGGTGCTTTAAGCTGATGCAGGAGCACTCGATGTGCCATCCGGGATACCCAACGCCCCAGGGGCTCTCCCACTTAAGTTCCTGATCCTCAAACTTCGACTTTGTAAACCAAAGCACGAAATCGCTCTTGTTTTTCTTATTCCCATCCTCTTCCACGTCATCGCGAACGCCCACGAGAAGCTCTTCCTCGCTGTGATTGGAAAGAACGTAATACTCCTTTAACTTCGAAGTGTCAAAATACACGTTGCCGCCTGCCAGATAAGCATAGCCCTTATCGATCAGGCCGCTGATCATCTTGATGAACTCCGGGATGCAGTTGGTAGCGGGCTCCACCACGTCAGGCGTCTTGATATTCAGCTTTGCACAATCAGAGAAGAAAGCATCCGTGTAGAACTTCGCGATCTCCATGACGGTCTTGTGCTCGCGCTTTGCGCCCTTGAGCATCTTGTCCTCGCCGGTATCCGCATCGCTGGAAAGATGCCCCACGTCCGTGACGTTCATGACGCGCTTTACGTCATATCCCACGTAGCGGAGCGTCTTCTCCAGAATGTCCTCGCAAATATAAGTTCTAAGATTTCCAATATGTGCAAAATGATATACGGTCGGGCCACAGGTGTACATGTTCACCTTTCCGTCAACGTTCGGCACAAACAGCTCTTCCTTCTTTGTCAGCGTGTTGTAAAACCTTACCTTGTTCTCCATAGCTTCATTCTCTCCTTCTATTGCTAAATTCATAAAGCACTTACCGTAAGATCCGTCATGCGATTTAAAACAAAAAGGAACAATCCATCTAAGAGACGAATTGTTCCGCGGTTCCACTCTACTTAAGGGGCATGCCCCTTCCCTTGACGGCTTAACGCGCCCATACGTACCTGGATACTAAGCTTCCCCAGGTCAGCTCCCGGATGCACTTCCTTCTCCCAAGACCGGGCAAGCTTTCAGCCAATGACAAGCCCTCTCTGTGATCCCTTTCGGAAAAGTACTCTCTCCGTTCTCCGCATTTCCCAAGGTGAAAACCATTCTTTTTCACCCGCGATCAATTTTAATGCTTATTGACGGAATATGCAAATTTTGAAAATTTGTCAAGCCCGATCTTTTGGGGACGGGGTTTGCGGACCATTTTTTGAACCACTAACCCCGTCCCCCTGGTCTACTTTACGGGGTCAGGCGGTTCGGTCCCCTGAACAGGAACATGGCTTCCTTGATGCTCAGGTCAAGAAGCAGCATCGTCATGCGGTCCACGCCGATTCCAAAGCCGCCGTGGGGAGGACACCCGTACTTGAAGAACTAAAGATAGAACTGCACGTCCTGATCCAAGCCTTTCTCCTCAGCCTGCTTTTTCAGGATCTCATATCTGTGCTCGCGCTGTGCGCCCGTCGTGATCTCCACGCCGCGCCAGATCAGGTCATAGCCCTGGGGCATGCCCTTCTCGTCACGCATGTGATAGAACGGTCTCTTTTCCACGCCGTAACCCGTCACAAACAGGAATTCAGATCCGAACTTCTCCATGGAATACCGGAAGGAAAGCTGCTCTGCCTCGGTGGTCAGGTCTCCCTTCTCCTCTTCCGGCGCAACGTAACCATATTCCTTCTCGAGTGCGTCATAAAGCTCCTGCAGGTCTACAACCGGGAAAGGCGTGGTGGGAACGATGACTTCCTTGCCAAAGAGCTCCTTGATCTCTTCCCCGTATGCCTCCTTCACCTTTGCAAGCATGTCGGTCAGGAGATCCTCCTCCATCTTCATGACATCCTTCACGGAGTCAATGTAGCTGAACTCCAGATCGAATCCGGTAAACTCAGTGGTATGACGGTTGGTATAGGACTTCTCCGCGCGGAACACGGGACCCGTCTCGAAGATCCGCTCGAAGCCTGCTGCCATGGCCATCTGCTTATAAAACTGCGGGCTCTGCGCCAGATAGGCGTTCCTGTCAAAATACTTCACCTCAAACACGTCAGCGCCGCTCTCGCTTGCCGCGCCGATCAGCTTGGGGGTATGGATCTCAATAAAGTTTCTGTCCAAGAGGAACTTTCTCATGGCATTCACCATGACGGTTTGCACCTTGAACATCATCTGGTTCTCCTCGGTGCGGAGGTCGATCCAACGGTAATCAATGCGCTGATCAATGCTTGAACGCTCCACTTCCTTCTTTTTCTTGGTTGCGGGAATCGCCTTGCGCGCAATGGGAAGCGCCTCAGAAAGGCTGTCCACGGTGATGCTCTCCGGAAGAATCTCCGCACCGCCCAGCTTTACGTACTCATTCGCGTTCACCTGTCCAACGACGCTGATTACGGAATCTCCCGTAAGTCCCGCGAGCAGTTCCTCCCACTCCGGATGCTGCTCCTTTTCGATCGTCACCTGGATCTTTCCCGTAATATCCTTTAATACGATGAAGGTCATGTATTTGCTGTCACGCAAGTTGTCAACAAATCCCCTCACCAACACCGTCTCTCCTGCTTTTTGAAATGCTTCCTGCGCATAAGTTCTTTCCATGTTGTCCTCTCCCTAGGTCTTTTTTTCAACTGGCTTGTCTAGCCGTTTTTTCATTTATCATTGATGAATTGGCCTTCGTTACGTTCTCACTATTCTTTGTTATCTTCGGCCTTTTCGTCCTTCTCAGCTTTCTTTACCGCCTTAGCTTTCTTCATGGCCTGGGGCCTGTCGGCACCGGCCTTTCCCCTCCAAAACCATAATGCCACGCCGCAAACAACGATGAATATGGAAATAAACTGGGACGTGGAAAGCGCGCCCACGCTGCCGCGGGCAAGGTCGCCGCGGAGGAATTCCACGCAAAATCTTCCGATGCTGTACAGGATCATGTAAGCCGCGCCGATCTGTCCGGCCTTCTTGGCGTGATATGCATACCAGAAAAGAAGTCCCGCTATCGTAAACATGCCTGCGCTGGAGATCAGCTGCGTCGGGATCATCTTCACGCCATTGGGTGCATAGTGCGAATGCACAAAGGCAATGCCGTACCATGCGTCCGTCGCCCGTCCGTAACAGCATCCTGCCATAAAGCATCCGATACGTCCAAAGGCCTGCGCCACTGCAACGGAAGGAAGCACAATGTCAAACAGATCCCAAAAGCTGACCTTACGGACTTTGCAATATAAGTAGCCGCAGAGAATTCCTCCGATGATGCCGCCGTAGACCACAAGTCCGCTGGATCCAAGCATGGACAGCGGATCCTTGATAAAATCACGCCAGCCGACAATGCAGAACATGATCTTTGCGCTGGCAATTCCCGTGATCACGCAGTACATGGTCAGCGGGAAGATCAATTCTTTATCCAAATCATTTTTGGGTGCCCGGTATTCCGCAATATACAAGGCCGCAAAAACGCCGATGGCGATCATCAGGCCATAGGTGTGAAGCGTTATGGGACCAATCGAAAACAAATCATTAAACATGTCGTCATCCTCTCCCGTCAATGAAACGTTATCTTAGCGCCGCATCGCCGCGCGGTTAACGTCTCTCCCGTCATGGCACCTGTCTTAGCGCCGCATCGCCGCGCGGTTAACGTCTCTCCCGTCATGGCACCTGTCTTAGCGCCGCATCGCCGCGCGATTAACGTTCCGTCCATCATGGCATCTGCCTTAGCGCCGCATTTGCGCGCGCTGGGCTGCCATCAACTGCTCCATGGTTCCCGTGATGCGCTTACGCACAAAGTCCCTCGCCTCCTCCTTCGCAAGGAAGTAGACGTACGAATCGAGTACAAACTGCTGCGGAAGTCCCCTGCCGACAATCTTGAAATTCGAAAAGCCGCGTTCAATGTAGCGATCCACTTCCTCCGTGGACATGAACGCCGGACGCTTCATGCACTCTTCAAAGGTGCGATTGTCCCTGGAATTGTTCGGGCAACGGAAGGTTGTCCGGTTGTCAAACTCCAGCTGCGACCTGGATTCCTCGCGATAATGCTCCGCACGCTTCGGGCATCCGGGATAACAGATCTCGTTGACCAAAATCTCGATCTTATCCGCAACGGGCTCCAGCTGCTTGATCACTTCCTCATTGCGGTTCAAGTCATAATCAAGCACCACAAGGAAGTAATTCTTTGCCACTTCCTCCTTCAGCCGATCAAAGTCCGTCATGCGCTTTGTCGTCGAAGAGATCAGCTTATAATTCGGATATTCCCGGCGGATATACTCTTCCAAAGCCGGGCTGTTCACGATTGCCTGATTGAGTCCGTTGTCCGCAACCTTCATGATCATGTTGCAGTACGTGTCATATACGTGCTTTTCTTCCAGCAGGGAATTTGACCAGGTAAAACGCGCCGGAATGCCATACTGATTATAGGTATGGATCACTCTCTCGATCTCCGCCTTGTTGCTGATGCCAAAAACGGCCCGCCCGCCATTCCAAATGGCCCCGGGGATCGTCCCGTACACGGAACCGATGCGATACCCATCCCGGAACTTGTCAGGATAATCCTTCATCGTATTGATCAGCACCTGATTCAGCAATCTGAAATAACAAAGTCCCGGCAAATGCCAAAATACTTCTTTCTTTTCCGCCATAACTCCCTCTCCCGTATCCTTTATCCCCAATTTTCCAATTCACTTAATAACATGTTTCGTATCTTTTCACGCCATGCGCGAATTTTCTACTTATCGTCCTCTGTTCTTCATCTGCATGACATAATTCCATGGGTAAAAATGAAACTGTCTTAGAGAATATACCCATACCCTTAATATCCCGTGGGTATTTTGGTATAAACATTTCATGTTTTACCCAATTTACGCTTTTCATCTGGGTAAAACAGGCAAAGTATTGGAACTATACCCACAAGTCCAATTTCATTGGGTATTTTATTTCATCCATGCGATATATACCCAATCAATAAATACAGAATCTATTCTACGTTACTTTTTTACTTTCCGCAAGTATGACGTCACAAGGAATCTGCTACCATGCCCTCCTGGCCTTGGCCACTCAAAGGCATTTTCTTACTGCGCCTTCCAGATCTTGACTGCTCAAAGGCATTTTCTTACTGCGCCTTCCAGATCTTGACTGCTCAAAGGCATTTTCTTACTGCGCCTTCCAGGTCTTAGCCACTCAAAGGTACTTGCTTACTTTGCCTTCCAGGCCTTGATCTCTTCCAGGCGCTCCTTCACGGCCGCCTCCGCACCCTGCTCCGTCGGGCGATAATACTCGCGATCCCGTAGGCTTTCCGGCAGGCACTTCATCTTGGTTAGTTTCTCCTCGGCATTGTGGGCATATTCATAGCCTTTTCCATAATCCAGATCTGCCATGAGTTTTGTCACGGCGTTCCGGATCTGCAGGGGCACGGGTTCCGCGGGTTTTTCCTTGATATCCCGCTTTGCCTCCTCACATGCCACGTAACATGCGTTAGATTTCGGCGCCATCGCAAGGTACGTCACGGCATGCGTCAGATGCACGTCACACTCCGGCATTCCCAGGAAATGACAGGCCTGATAGACGTTTACGGCAAGCTCCAGCGCTTTCGGATCCGCCATGCCCACGTCCTCGCTCGCAAAACGGATCAGTCTCCTTGCAATATACAAGGGATTTTCACCGCCCTCCAGCATGCGAAGCATCCAATAGATGGCCGCGTCCGGATCCGAATTGCGCATGGACTTATGCAGCGCGGAGATCATGTTGTAATGCTCTTCCCCTGATTTATCATATAACAGGGACTTTCTGCTAACGCATTGCTCCAGTCCCTCATTTGTCACGACCATGCTGCCGTCAGGTTGGATCTGGCTGTTTAAGACTGCCATCTCCAAAGTATTCAGGGCCGTGCGCGCGTCCCCGTTTGCAAACGCCGCGACCGCACGGATCTGGTCATCCGTCATGGCAACGCCCTGCCGCCCAAAACCTTCCGGCGCCGTGAGTGCCCTGTGAAGAAGCCTGCAAAGATTCTCCTCCGTGAGCTCCTTTAACACAAACACCTTACACCTGGACAAAAGTGCCCCGTTGACCTCGAAGGACGGATTCTCCGTCGTTGCGCCGATCAGCACGATGCTTCCCTTTTCCACGTAAGGCAAAAAGGCGTCCTGCTGGGC
Source organism: Lachnospiraceae bacterium (assembly GCA_017552985.1). Taxonomy (GTDB): domain Bacteria; phylum Bacillota; class Clostridia; order Lachnospirales; family Lachnospiraceae; genus Acetatifactor. The sequence goes on along the minus strand of JAFZNO010000047.1, from coordinate 50,499 downwards.
GCGATTAAAGCGATGGATCTCGTCCACGAAAAGCACTGTCCGGCGGCCCCTTCGCCTGTCGTTTTCAGCCTGTTGCATGACTTCCTTGATCTCTTTGATGCCGCTGGTCACGGCACTGAAATTGATAAAGGCGCTTTTTGTCTGTCCCGCAATGATGCTGGCAAGGGTTGTTTTACCCACGCCGGGCGGCCCCCAAAAGATCATGGAAGAAATCTGATCGCGTTCGATCAGCTGCCTCAGCATCTTCCCTTTTCCAAGCAAATGCTCCTGGCCCACGAAATCATCAAGGCATCTCGGGCGCAGACGGTTTGCCAAGGGCTGCGTAAAATCCACGCCTCCGCTGCTTTCCACTTCAGCGGGGGCGCCATTCATCTCTTGTATTCCATTAAACCCTTGCGACTGATCAAATAAGGACAATTGTTCCATTTTACCGTCCTCCCGGCATACAGACCAACCTTTTACTTCCCTGAATGATAGTTTCCTTCTCTTCGCGTTTGCCTATATTAGGCTCACTTCCGCATTATTTTTCTTGCATGCGCTGGCCAGCCCCGGCACATCCGCTGCATCCTGCGCAGCCCATCTGTACGGGCGACGCTGAGAGATCAAATGGACTAGTCAAAAGACATACGGCCTGGGAAGAAATCCCCTCACCCGTGCCAGTAAAGCCAAGTCCTTCTTCCGTCGTGGCCTTCACGTTCACCTGAGATACGTCAATCTTCAACGCCTTTGCAATATTCTCTCTCATTTCATCAATATAAGGACGCATCTTGGGTGCCTGCGCAATGATGGTTGCGTCCACGTTCTCGATCAGGAAGCTCTTCTCCGCGATCAGGTCTCCCACCTTCTCCAGCAGGATCATCGATGAAATCCCCTTGTAAGCAGAATCCGTGTCAGGGAAATGCTTTCCAATGTCACCGAGCGCCGCCGCGCCAAGGAGCGCGTCTGAGATGGCATGCAACAGCACGTCCGCGTCCGAATGCCCCAAAAGCCCTTTTTCATAAGGGATCTTCACGCCCCCAATGATGAGGTCCCTGCCCTCCGTCAGCCTGTGTACGTCATATCCCATGCCTACTCTCATTCAAGCCACCTCCATGTCTCTTCTGCCAGTCCGTTCCGGATCAATGCCTCGCATGCCTTATTTCTTTATGCGCGTAGGCCTTCCGGAATAATCTACGTCCATAACTTTACGCACGTCTATTTTTTCATTCTTTCCTGTTTTGCCTTCTTTGCCTGACTTATCTTTTTTCTCACCGCGGCCTTTCTTATCCGTATTACCCGACTTGGCGGCTTTGGCATTCATATCTTTGGCGCCACTCTTGCGTTCCTTCTTCGCCATGTGTTTCTCAATGGCATCAGCCTTTTCCACGAATTCCGGCTTCTCCATCTCCCAGAATTTCACCTGCTTCTTGCCAAAGATTTTTTCGCCGAAGCTTTCCTCTTTTTTGCGGGAAGCTTTCTTTTCGCCTTCTCTCTCAGGGCGCTTTTCCCTGTCGCCCCTTCTTTCCGTGCGTTCTGCGTCATCCTTGCGGCCAAAGCTTCTGCCATCGTCTCTGCGGCCAAATTCTCCGCCGCGTCTCTCTTCGCGTCTTTCCCCACGCTTCTCGCCGTCCTTGGGGCCAAAGCTTCTATCGCTTCTATCGCCTCTCTCCCGACGGCCTTCCTTGCGGTTTTCGTCGTCCTTACGGCCAAAGCGTCCGCGTCTTTCCTCGCGGTTCTCATCATCCTTACGGCCAAAGCGTCCGCGTCTTTCCTCTCGGTTCTCGTCGTCCTTACGGCCAAAGCGTCCGCGTCTTTCCTCGCGGTTCTCATCGTCCTTACGGCCAAAGCGTCCGCGTCTTTCCTCGCGGCCTTCTTCGTCCCTGCGGCCAAATCCTCTGCCGCCTCTGCCGTCCTCTCTGCGTCCGAAGCCTCTGCCGCCCCTGTCGTCTCTGCCGCCGCGGCCCTTTCTGGGCTGGGGCTTGTCCTCGAGGATCTCCTCGCCCTTATCACCGATCTCCTGCTTTAACATGCACGCCGCAAGATCAAAAATGTCACACTCATTCTTGTCCATCATGCGCTGCAAATAAACCTTCATCAGGCCGATGTCTTCATGATCCTTAAGCTCCCAAGCAGTGTTCAAAACCTTTCTCGCCTTGGATTTCAATACCTTGGACGCATCTGGAAGCTTCTTTTCCTCGATGGTGGTCTTGCAGAACCGTTCAATGTCACGGATCCTGCGAAGCTCCCTTGCATTTGCAAACGTAAAGGACATGCCCGTCTTTCCCGCACGTCCGGTTCTGCCAATGCGGTGCACGTAATACTCATTATCCAGCGGAACGTCATAATTGATCACGATCTCCACGTCGTCCACGTCGATTCCTCTCGCCGCCACGTCCGTTGCGATCAAAATGTTCGTGCTTCCGTTTCTAAAACGGTTCATGACAATGTCACGCTGATGCTGGATCAGATCGCCATGCAGGCCTTCTGCCTGGAATCCGTTCTTTTTCAGCACCTCCGAAAGCTCCTCCACCTTCGCCTTCGTGTTACAGAAGATCAGGCAGAGCCTGGGATCATAATATTCCAAAAGACGCACGGTTGCCGCGTCCTTGTCTGCGTTTTTGATCAGGAAATATCTTTGGCTGATCAGCGGGATCGTCAGTTCGCCCGTCGTCACGCGGATATGCTTGGTATCTTCCTTCTGGAACTTTCCGGTGATCTCCAAAATGGGCTTGGGCATGGTCGCGGAAAACAGAGCTGTCTGATGCTCTCCGGGAATGGCGCCAAGAATGACTTCCATGTCCTCGCGGAAGCCCATGTTTAGCATCTCGTCCGCCTCGTCCAGAACCACCATCTTCACGTCATCCAGCTTGATCGTGTGACGGTTCATGTGATCCATCACGCGTCCTGGCGTGCCAACAATGATCTGCGTGCCGGGAAGCGCGCGGATCTGGCGTCCAATCTCCTGTCCGCCATATACGGGCAACACCCGGAGACTTTCAATATATTTTGCGATCTTGCGGAGCTCTAATGCCGCCTGAATCGCAAGCTCTCTCGTCGGGCAAAGTACGATGGCCTGAAGCTTCTGGAGACTCGCATCCACGCGGGAGATCAGCGGAATACCAAATGCCGCCGTCTTTCCCGTTCCCGTCTGCGCCTGGCCAATGATGTCCTGATCATCCAAAAGTGCAGGGATTGCCTGCTCCTGAATGGGGGTCAGCTTCGCAAAGCCCATGTCATCCAGCGCGCGCTGAATCCTGGGATCCAACTGATCCCTTAAATCATCCATTTTCGCGTCATCCACGCCGGAAGCACCGCTTACCGCGGAAGTGCTTGCTTTGCTTTCCGTACCGGCAGTAGCAATAGATTCATTCTTATCTGCTGCGCCAGACTCCTCCTGTTCCTCTGCCTCGTCAGAGATTCCCAGCTCCTTCATTGCCTCAACCTCTTCCGCCTCCAAGGAATCCAGGTCGCCCTCTTCCTCATCGTTTACGACTTCCCCAATGCCGGCTTCCGCAAGCATCTCCTCCAACTTCTTTTCGTACTGCTCCTTCAAATTCTCTTCCAAATCTCTTTCCAAACCTTTCTTAATGCGACAAAACTATCCCAATACCCACGTTCCCTAATTCCAAACAACAGAAAATAAGGAGAAATCATCCCAGTTGCAATGATTTCTCCTTCATCATCTCACCTATCAACCGCAAGTATAGCATTAAACACTACTTTTGGCAAGAGACAGATTTAAGTATACTTCTTTTTCATGACGCTGAAAAATTTACCCGGCCCCTTTTTCCAATCGTAACGTTTCCATACGTATTGGAAGAGATGCGCCACAAGCAGGAGCAAATATCCCGAGCCCGTCGCCGCCCAGTATTTATCCCGGAAAAAGCCAATCCATTTCGTCCCAATGAGTAAAAACGAAGTTATGTCAATTTCTTTTTGTTGATAACCCGTAAAGAAATAAAGAGTTCCTCCAATCACCACCAAAAACATCGGTACTAGCAATGCCATGAGCAAAACATCATATCGCTTTCTGCTGCTTGCGCTTATGAGTGGCAGCATCGTAAACATAAAACCAACGAAAAAAACCACGTCACCGCTACAGTCTTTTGCAAAAATCAATTCCATGACCGCGATCAGGGTGAATCCTGAAATACTTACCACCGCGCTTAACAAGGAGCTGAGCCCTGTCTGGATCTTTTTGGAATGCGCACTGGTCAAAACAAAATCCGAAAAGAATACGTAATGATAGTCATACGTAATTTCAATGCATCCAAGTGCATAAAACATCGCTCCGTAGCACGTTAGGAAACCATTCCGAAAAGGATTCCCGGCAATCGCCTCCACAGTCAATACCGCAAGTCCCACGAGAAATTCCCCAAGAAAACAAAGCTGTAATCTTTTCTTGAATGCCGGGGCCATGCGGACTAAATGAATGCCTAATGCCAAATCTTTTTTAACCCTCTTGATCATCGCTTGCATCCTCCTCCCATTTCCGCTTTGCCACGTGAACGTTGATGCACAACAGCAACAGACTTAAGATTACCATGATCGGGATCATCCAAAGATAGAGCCCTGCTTCCACCGTCATGAGGCTGACAACAATTGCCATTCCAAAATATATTATTACGCCTCTCAAGATTCCGTTGGAAATCAGGCGTCCCAGCGTATTTACCAACGTGGTCACCATAAAGCAGGTCACTGTTTCCAGCAGAAAAAAGATTCCTCGAACGCTCCAACTTCTGAATTCATAACCATGCCACGCTCCGATCAGAATTTCGACGATCGCGGCTCCGCCAAAAATCAACGCCAAGGTTGCAAATCTTAGTACGTAATCCATTTTCACGGCATCAATAAAAACTTCTTTTCCCTTACGGGAACGTCTTAAGAAGTCCATGTTTTCCTTCTTTTTCCAAAACAGTTCTCCCAGAGAGCACTCATCCGTTATAAAGAAGGGAACGCATGGCAGAATGCTAAGTAAAATAACAAACATTTTCATTTCCGTGCGTTTGGAATTTACGTCAAAGAAATTAATGAGTTCGCCCGATTTCAATCCCGGCGCCAACTTGATCAGTAAAATGGCATATAAAATCATGCAAAGCAGCGGGAAGATCAGATAAAACATCATGCGATCCCTTTTTCTCATAAAAACCTTATAACTCTTCCACATAAGCTTTCCTTTCCCATTCCATCCAGTTCTATTTTACGGTCGTATACTTTTTGAGAACTGCCACGCTGATCTGGAATAAACTCGGGGTCTCCTTGCTCACCTTAAGGCCCGCAAGTTTATCTAAGTTCTCCGCAAGGCAAATTCCTTCAAACCCGTACTTTCCCTCGGAGACCGTGAACAACGCTGGTCTTGCAGCCTCGAGATCTTCCGCCTCGCCCTTTACCAAAACGTACTTTTCCTTTAAGTCCTCCACAAAGCCTTTCTCCACAACCCTTCCCTGTTCAATGATGACACAGTAATCTGTCACGTCCTCCATGTCCGCCACGTTATGCGTGGAAAAAAGCACCGTGCTCTCTCCCTGGCCCCGTTCCAGATAATCCTGGATCATTCGACAGAGTCTCTCTCTCATCAGAGGATCCAAGGAAGAAGCCGGCTCATCCAGCAAAAGTAGCTTCGTGTCTCTTGCAAATACTGAGGCCAAAGTCAGCTTCATCCGATTACCGTCTGACAGTTCAGAGACCTTGGTTCCCTTCTTTCCTTCCTTGATGACGCCAAGATCCTCACAGAGCTTCCAGAATTTGTCCCCGTGAAAATGCTCGAAGAGAACCTCGCCCAGCTCAGCCACCTGCCCTACCGTCCAAGTGGAAAGAAAATACCCTGACGGCCCGGCGCATCCAATGTTTTCGCGGACTTGATTCTCCGGCTTCTCCCGCTCGTCATTTACGTATTTCCCAAAGTACTTGATCTCACCTTTATAATCCAGCCGGATCCCCGACAGGCAATTTAGGAGCGTCGTCTTACCAGCACCGTTCTCGCCGATCAGCGCCGTCGCAAAGCCCTGGGGAATCTCCAACTCTTCTACGCTCAGCTCGAAATCCTTGAATTTCTTGCATAAATTTTTCACTTCCAATGCCGCTTCCATTTTCTCGTTCATACTTTTCCTTTCCACGTCAGCGCTTACTCCCATTTTGGCGCCGACTTTTCGTCAACAAACGCTCTTCCAGCGCTTTCGTCTACGCCTCTTCCTCATATTGCGTCAAAAGGATCCGCAACATCTCTTGTACTTCCTCACCGCTTAGCTTTGCGATCTTTGACGCGCGGATCGCCTCTCCAAGGCTCTCCTCCACCTTCCGCAGGTGCTGCTCCCGAAGCATTTCCGTATCCTGCGCGTTGACGTAAAAGCCCTTGCCCTGCACGCCCGTGGCCAAGCCCTCTTCCTGTAAGATCTCATATGCCTTCATGGTCGTGATGACGCTGATCTTTAAATCCTTCGCCAGACTCCTGATGGACGGCAGATATTCTCCCTGCTTCAGTTTCCCTGAAAGGATGTCTTCTCTTATGGAATCAGCAATCTGCTGATAAATCGGTATCCCTGAATTCTGTAAAAGTATCATTCCGGTTCTCCTTTCAACTGTTTATATGTTATATATACACCATAAACAGTTTAAAGTCAAGCGTTTTAAATCAAAAAAACTCAGCCAAGTCTTCCAGACTCAGCTGAGCTCATTTCTTCCATTATTACTTTCCAATATTCCCTTCCCGGATTTCATGATAAAAAGCCTCATGATCCCTGCGGCCTTCCTTCGTAAACTTGATGGCGGCCCTTGGATGCTGGTTCAAACGTCCCGTCAGGAGATACTGCAAGTCATATCCCCAGACAATCCCCTTTGCCTTCAACTTCTCCATGTAATCATCCAGAAACGGGAGTGCAGGCGTCACGTGATACTTTTCGAAGCCCTCTCTCTCCAAATAGCTTAACAGCAATTCCATTGCGCAGTTCCCAGCCCCGCGCCCCATGGAATCATAGGTGCCGTCCAGCCAGGTTGCGCCAAGCTTCTTGGCAAGGATCGTGTTGGAAAATGCAAGCTGCAGATTATTATGGGCATGCATTCCCACTTTCTTTCCATACTTCGCCGCCACCTCGAGATACGTATCCACCACGCGCTTTGCGTGATCCGGATACAGCGCGCCGTAGCTGTCCACCACGTACAGAACGCTTGCGGGCGTCTTCGCCAAGGTCTCGAGGGAACCTTTTAAATCATACTCATCCGACTTTGAGATCGCCATAACGTTGCAGCTCACTTCATAGCCCTTCGTCGCCGCGTCTTCGATCATCTCTACGGCTCCTGGAATCGTGTCCAGATACGTCGCAACCCGGATCATATCGATGGGGCTTTCCGCCTTGGGCCGTATGTCTTCTTGATAATCGCAACGTCCCACGTCCGCCATGACGGCAATCTTTGGCCAATCATTCCCTGCGGCATCGCTTCCATGACCACCTTTGCCCTCTCCGTCAGGTCCGCATTCCCAGGATGCCTTCGCAGCCTCCGTCACCTTGCGGATCTCCTCGTCATCACAATATTTCCACTTCCCGTTTTGGGCTGGATCAAACATCTTTTTCGATGCCTTGTATCCGAATTCCATGTAATCCACTCCGGTCAATCTGTTTGTCCGGTAAAGCGCCTTCACAAGCTCGTCCTCGAAATAAAAGTCATTTACGAGGCCGCCGTCACGCAACGTGGCATCTACAATTTGAATCTCCTTTAAGTTACACATTGAAAACACTCCTAAACTTTCTCTATATTCCATCATATCATCCCGCGTGGAATATGGCAAGTTTACGCATTCTTGATTTTCTTGCATTCCTTGAATATCTCTATGTTACTCTTTGATTTCGCGGTAATACTTCTGGAGTACGTAAAATGCAGGCTTTCTGTAGGTCTTTGTCTCGTCCAAAAGGCCCTTGCGGTTATAGTATTTCTGGATGGAACTGGTTCGCCTCGGGCATCTGAAATCATACAGGATCCACGGCGACATGCCTTTGACATACTCGATCTTTAGCAACGTCTCCATCTGCATCTCATAAATCTTTGCCTGATATTCTTCCGTTCCCTTTACGTCCGCCGATCCCCGGTTCCCCTTCATGGCATCCGCGCCAAACTCCGTGATGATCACGGGCTTGTCAGGATTGCTGTTTTCCAGCATTTTGGGAAGCCTTCCAAAATCCGGATTATACCAGCCGCAATATTCATTGAGTCCGATCACATCCAGCGAGTCCGCCAATCTGTCCGCGATCCGGTTATTCTCTTCGTCCACCAGACATGCCGCTGACACCAGCCTCGTGTGGTCAACGCCATGGGCATAATCTGCCAGACGTGACATGAAGCTAAGTCTTTCGTCCGTATCCGCATTTTCATTTCCCACGGACCAGATGATCACGCTGGCGCGATTGTAATCTCTCGTAATCAACTCAGCAAGCTGATTTTTTGCATCCTGAAAGGTTTCTTCCCGGTCAAAACGAATGGCCCAGTAAACCGGAATCTCCTCCCAAAGCAAAATCCCAAGTTCATCTGCAAGCTTCGCCATGTTCTCGTGATGAGGATAATGCGCCACCCGCATGAAATTACAGCCCAGCTCTTTCGCCAGCTGAATGTTTTCCACGCGTTCTTCATCCGTCAACGCGCGGCCATGGGCCACGCTCTCCTCATGCGCACTGATCCCCTTAAGAAAAATGGGCTTGCCATTTAACAGAAGGTCTCTGCCCTCCGTCCGGATCTCACGGAATCCCACCCGGTCCGTGACCTCGTCTTCCTCAAACCGAAGCGTAACGTCATACAATTTCGGGTTTTCCGGCGCCCAAAGCTCCGGCTGCGCGTCAATGATCGCATGGCCGACTCCTCTTTTGATCTCAATGCGTTCGTGAATGCCAAGCTCTGGGATCTCATATTCCGCCTCGCCTTCGGCGCGCTCTGACAAAAGAACTTTTACTTTGATCTTGTTGAATTCCCCATCCCTGACCAGTGCCGTCTTGAAATCCTTCACGTAAAGGCTGGGGGCAGATATCAGTTCAACGTCACGGAAGATCCCGCCGTAATTAAACCAGTCCGTATTCTCCGTGGGAACCTGCTCCGGCCGGCGCGTGGAATCAACGCTGATCAACAAACGGTTTTCCTCTTTCAAGAAATAAGTGAGGTCAAAATAAAATGGCGTGGACGCGCCCCGATGCATGCCAACGTAACGTCCATTTAGAAAGACCCTGCAGAGCATGGAAGCCGCGCCGATCCGCAGAATATAACGCTTCATATGCTTTTCAATGCATTCCAGTTCTTCCTCACTCATCGAAAACGACTTAAAAAACACCATCGGCCCTTCATAGAGCATGTATTCCCTGGCAAACGTATTCCAACAACAGGGAAGCTCCATCTTGGGCCACTCTTCAAAGGAAAAATCAACGGGCAGGGAAAAACCGTTTTGATCTTCGTAATTTTCCAAATACCATTTTTGCCGGATGCAGGTATCATATTGATCAACGGCATAGTTCCATTCGCCGTTCAAGGAACGCGTCTTGCGTCCGCCCATAAAAATCACGTCGTCATACAATGCCTGAATGGTTTCATATCCTGCCGCATAATTCTGCAAATGAATGTCCGAAATAAACTTCTCTGCCATGAGTCATTCCTCCGTAAGACCGCAACCGGTCTTCCATGCATCCAGATCCATCCGTTCCAGTTCCATAAAAATTTAAAATAAAAAAAATAGCGAAGGGGGGACTCGAACCCTCGACACCACGGGTATGAACCGTGTGCTCTAGCCAGCTGAGCTACTTCGCCATTTGCCAACTTTCGTTGGAGTGGAAGTTATAGGGCTCGAACCTATGACCCTCTGCTTGTAAGGCAGATGCTCTCCCAGCTGAGCTAAACTTCCATTTCGGCTTCCACAGCCGACTTGATTAGTATACAATGGGGTTACGCATTTGTCAACTACTTTTCTAAAAATAAATGAGGCTGTTTTTGGCAGCCTCATTTGTTATCAATCCTTAATGATTCTCACGCATTTCGTAGGAGTTCTGTAATTGTACTTATTGATCCTAATGCCGTATTTCGGACAGCTTGCGTGAATGACCTGATTGTTTCCGATATACATTGCCACGTGGTTGATGGAACCGTTCTTGCTGTAGAAGATCAGGTCGCCGGGCTTCAAGTCGGAAACGTCAATCTTTGTACCCTGCTTCGACTGTGCGCCGGAGGTACGCTCAAGGCTCATTCCAAACTTCTTGTAGATGGCCTGTACGAATGCCGAACAGTCAATTCCCTTGGTCAGGCTCGTTCCGCCATACTTATAAGGATTGCCAAGGAACTGCTTCGCATATTCCACCATGTCCACGCGAACGTCTGACACGCCGTTACCATACATCAGCTCCGACATGGTGATCGCCACGTCAAGCTTCGTTTCTACCGTAACGTAATCAGAGAATACGTAGGCATCTTCATCATCGATCGTAACGTGGATCCAATCCTCAAGATCTTCCACAAATTCAAGTTCCTCGCCCTTGGCCACCTGGGTCATGACCCCGCTCTCCGTAGAGGGCTCCTGACGAATGTTCAAACCATTTTCTTTTGCAATGGCTACCGTCGACACAAAATCCTTCGCCACGTTCACTGCATCTGCGCCAACCAACAGATAATCCAGGCTTACGTATCCTTCCACTTCACCGGAGACGATCTTTGCCCAGCCGTCCTCGGTCTCGATCACTTCGGCCGCTGCATGGTTTGGCATCTTGCCAACCAGCTTTCCGCTGGTGGAGGGCGTCTCGCGAACGTTTAAGTTCGCACCTTCCGTGTTTGCAATGCCTAGCTTCGTATATCCCCAATGCGCACCTTTCGCGGCATCAGCAAAAGCCACCAATTCTTCCTCGGTATAATTCATTTCAAAAAAAGACGCAACGCCAATGCTGCCAAAAGCCGCCTCTTCTTCCGCCGCACTTACGTGCATGGGAAGAGCGGCAACACATGCCACTGCCATTGCCATTGCAGAAAATTTTACTATATTTTTAAACTGATTGTTCTTCATTCTTCAATAACCTCGCGCCACTGATCGAACCTCCTACCCCAAAGGCGTTTCGACCTCCTAACGCACCCCATCTTCTAATTTGTTACAAAATTGTTACAACCTGTTACAGATTATAACCTACGATTTGTCCCCATGTCAACCCAAAACCGTCAAATCGACCCGTGCGGTCAATCAGTCCGTCTCTCCGCCTTCTTTTTCGGCACGCAGATTATGAGGCTTCCTTCTCCTGATCCATGATTGCAAATGCAATGTTCGTAGCGTGGTCGGAGACTCTTTCCAAACCCGAGATCACGTCGGAGAACAGCATTCCTGCCGCCGGCGTACACTCGCCCTTGGTAAGTCTTTCCACGTGCGCCCTCTGGAATTCACGCTCCATCTCATCCACGCGGTCCTCCAGATCCACCACGTCCTGCATGTGCTTATATTCGCTCTTTACAAACATCTCGATCGCATACTGCACGATCTTGTTTACCATTTCCAACATCTCACCCATCTCGCGCTGGGCTTCCTTACTAAAGTTAGAACCCTCTTCCTTACGCTGTCTTGCGCAATCCGCCACGTTCTCTGCATGGTCACCGATACGCTCAATGTCGTTCACGACGTGGAACAGGGCACCGATGCTCTTTAAGTCTTCGATGGGCAGCGTCGACTGGTTGATCTTCACCAGATAGTCCGTAATGGCGTGATTTAGGAAGTTGATGTTCTTCTCCACCTCATAGACTTCCTCAATGTCCTCTTCATCCAGCGTGATCAGCGCATTCATGGCGCGGTTCAGGTTCTCGCTTGCAAGGGATGCCATTCTGTCAAGCTCCTTGACAACCTCGACCACTGCCGTTGCAGGGTTGAACACCACCTTGTCACCAATGTATTTCAGCTGATAGCTCTCGCGGTAGCCAACCTTCTTGTCCTCGCCAGGCACGCAGAGGCATGCCAGCTTTACGATCAGATTCGAGAACGGGAACAGCACGATTACCTGGAAAATCTTGATCAGGGTATGTGCGTTTGCAACAAAACGACCGTTGTCCGCAGAAATCTTTTGGATCATGTGAATGATCGGTTCTTCCGCAATAAATAAGATCACGTAAATTAACAGCGTGCCGATCACGTTAAACCAAAAATGAATGAGTGCCGTACGCTTTGCATCCTTCTTACCGGCAAGGGAAGCGAGCAGCGCCGTCGAGCAAGCACCAATGTTACATCCAAGAATAATGTAGAGGGTAATGTGTAATGACAACATGTCCTGATTTGCAAGGAGCAGGACGATGCTGACCGTCACGGAAGAACTTTGAATGACGGAGGTCAAAAACAAGCCTACCAGCGTCGCAATAAAAGGATTCGTAAGGGACGTTAACAAATTCTGAACTGCCGGTTCGCTTTTCATCGCCGACATTGCGTTCGACATGGTGCTAATTCCAAGGAACAGCACGCCAAATCCAATGATGATCTCCGAAAACTTCTTGACCTTGTCATTCTTTATAAACATCACGCCAAGAACGCCGGCAAGCAAAATGAGTGGCGCATATGCGGACAGATTTAATGAAACTAGCTGTGAGGTAACGGTGGTACCGATGTTGGCACCAAAGATGACGCCGGCCGCCTGAAAGAGATTCATCAGACCGGCATTTACAAAGCTGACGACCATGGCCGTACAGGCCGAAGACGATTGAATGATGGCAGTAAAGATGACGCCGACGATCATGCCGGAGAACCGGTTTGTCGTAAAGATTTCCAGTATGTGCCTCAATTTTGCGCCTGCCACCTTTTCGATGGAGTCACTCATGACGCGCATGCCAAACAAAAAGAGCCCCAAACCGCCTGCCATTGTTAATAGAACGCTCGTACTCATATAGCTTACTTTCCCTTCATATTCCTCCCAACCGCGGGAGGCTGCTTCGTTTATCCCCAAATCACATACATAATTATTTTAAAGGATTTTCCGGAAAGATACAAGCCTTTTTTCTAAAGTTATTCCAGTAATTCCTTGCATTTCTCCACGTCTAACGCAATCTGTCGCTTCAATGCGTCCACGTTCTCAAATTTCCGCTCCGGGCGCTGGAAGTGATGAAGATACACCTGCACTTCCCGTCCATACAGATCACCGTCAAAATCAAAGAGATTGGTTTCCACGCCCGTCAAACCGGCATTCCCGTCCACGGTCGGCTTTCTGCCAATATTGGTAATGCCGCAGTAAAGCTTCCCATCGATCCGGACCTTGGATGCATAAACGCCAAAGGGCGGAAGAAGCTTATCTTCCTGCGGGAGTATATTAATCGTGGGGAAACCAAGTTCGTGCCCCAAATGCCTTCCATGCACCACCGTTCCGTCAATGCAATACGGCTCGCCAAGGAACGTCGACGCCTCTTCCATTTTTCCCGCCTCTACCAGAGAGCGTACGTAAGTTGAGCTGGCGGGGATCCCTTCGATCTCTACCTTTGAGATCGTTTTCACTTCAAATTCCAACTCAGAGGAAAGACTCTGCAGGAGCTTTGCGTCTCCCTTGCCATATTGTCCAAAGGAAAGATCGTCACCTGCTGCAATAAATCTGCCGCACAGTGCGCCGGAAAGATATCTGCGTGCAAAATCCTCTGCCGGAATGGCTGCTGTCTGATGCGTCATCGGGAACTCCACCAGCACGTCAATGCCAAGCTCCTTAAAGATCCTTCGTTTCTCCTCGCGGGTAGACAAAACCTTTCCGTCGCCGAAGCCAAACAAAACAGCCGGCGAAACGTCAAACGTGAACACGCAGGCCTCAAATCCGTCCTTCTTCTTTTCCAGGATTTCCTCCAAAAGGCGCCTGTGTCCCACGTGCACGCCATCGAACTTGCCGATCGCAATGGCCGTCTCTCTATTCAATTGAAAATCAACGCTCTCTGAAATGATTTCCAAAACAAGTCCTCACTTTTTTGTGCTTTTGTCTGATTTTGCCACGCCCGCGCGACTTCCAGAGCAACCCTGTTGGGTATATACCTTCCTTTGTGCGCAGAATACCCACCCGTTCAGACATTATTGGGTATAAAACACGTTTTCTCCATGATTTACCCAACATTTTTAAGGAATATTGGGTATAATCATTTAATCCCTGCTTATTTACCCAATTTCTTCCAAAACAGCTGGGTAAAGCGGCTCAAATAATAAATATATACCCACAATCATATTTTACCATGGGTAAATGCTTCCCAAAATACTATATATACCCAGTATTACAATGATTAAGTCAACTCAAAACTACATTCAAGTTAATTACTTTACAAAAACATTTTCACGGGCCGAAAGCTTCCTCCCGCCTCGATAAATTCATATACGCCAAGGAACCTGCCGTCAGAGGTGCTGATTCGAACTCGCTCACCATCTGAAACCGAAGCGACCGTCATTAAATTCTTACCCGTCGACATTATGTTACCGTTTAATGAAAGCGCGTCAAACGGCATCGCTTCACCATTCTCCAAAAGCTTGTCCGCCGGTATCGTATTTCCGTTCAGCAAAAGCTTGTCCGCCTCAGGCTTTACACAAATTCTTCGCAAATCCGAAAATGCAGCCTCCGTAGGAATCACAACCCTCTCAAGTCCAGTCGCAACCGCATTCTTTTGAGCATCCAGCCCCGTTACAATATCACGTCCCGCAGTCCGATCCACGTCTAGTTCCAGCCCTCCGTCCCGGATCTGCTCGATCTCCGCGAGGGTATGCGCCTGCTCCAGCGTAAATCTCCCCACCTTGGTTCTCACCAGGGATTTCATGGTACCGCCGCACCCAAGCTTTACGCCTATGTCAAAACAGAGCGTGCGGATATAGGTTCCCTTCGTGCAGCCAACCCTCATTTTTACCACGGGAAGCTTCATCTCCAGGATTTCCAGTTCCAGGATCTCCACGCGTCTTGCCTTGCGTTCGATTTCCTTCCCTTCCCTGGCCAGTTCATACAGCTTCTTTCCATTCACCTTCAGCGCGCTGTACATGGGCGGAATCTGATCATAGGCACCCAGGAAGCTCATGATCGCTTCACGCACCTGATCCTCCGTCACGTCCACGGGCTGTTCGGAAAGCACTGTTCCCGATATGTCCTGCGTATCCGTCGTCACGCCCAAAAGAAGCTCTGTCACATACTCTTTTTCCTTATCGGTGAGCATGTCGCAGAGCTTGGTTCCGGTTCCCAGGCATACGGGCAAAACGCCCGTGGCGTCCGGATCCAGCGTTCCCGTATGGCCAACCTTCTTTTGCCTGCAGATACCGCGCATCTTCGCCACCACGTCATTCGACGTGAAGCCTGGTTCTTTATTGACAATGATAATTCCATTCAACATGTCTGCCACTCCAACTGCTTCTCGATTTCAGCCGACAGGTTATTCACGCAATCATAAAAGGTGCCCTTCATGGTGCATCCGGCCGCGCGCGCATGCCCGCCGCCGCCAAAATATGCTGCAACCTTCGCCGCGTCAACGCTTTGGTCCGTGCGCAGACTCACCTTGAATTCAAGTGTGTCCGTCTCATACATAAAGATTGCACAGCTCACGCCCTTGATGTTGCGAAGCTGATTGACAATGCCCTCGAAATCCCGGTTGGTCACGCCATAGAAATCCATGGTTCTGCGGTCGATCACGCTGACAATGCACCTGCCATCCATAAAGCGAACGCTCTCCATGAGCGCCCTGCCCATGATCTGCGCCTGTACGTAGGTCTTCTGATAAAACGTTTCCTGAATGATCCGATAGAAATCAAAGCCAAAACTGATGAGGTGCGCCGCCTTGCGCATTGTTTCCGGCGTCGTATTCTCGTACTGGAACACGCCCGTGTCATGCACCATTCCCACGTAAATGGACTTGGCCAATTCTGCATCCAGCCGGTCCTTCTCCACGAGGTCATAGATCAGCTCACACGCAGATCCCACCTTCGGGTTCACGTAATTCAGATCCCCGCAGCCGTTCGCGTTTGTCACGTGGTGATCCACGTTGATGATCTTTCCGGCGCCGTTCGCATACTTTGCCGCAAGACCCGTGCGTTCCAGATTGCAATCCAAAATGAACAGCACGTCAAACGGAGCTTCCTCCGGGAAATCCGTGATGATCTCATCGTAACCCGCCAGCTCCGCAAACACGGGATCCGGCTCCTCAAGGAACGTGAGAACCTCAGCGTCCTTAAGGTTGTTTTTCAAATAATACCACGTAGCAAGACATGCGCCAACGCAGTCGCCGTCGGGCTTTTGATGTCCCGTAATGGCAATGCGCCGCGCGTCCGCACACTCTTTTAATAAATCTAATTCCATATTTCCAACAAACCCCTTACTATCCACAAACCCCAAGTTCTTATTGCTCTTCTTCGCCGGACTCATCCTCGTCAAACTCTTCGTCTTCGAATGCTTCCTCATCGAACTCCTCGTCCGACTCTTCCACCTCATCGCCGCGAAGCCTTGCGCTCTCGCGGTCCTGCGCCATGACTTCGTCAATCTTGTGCGACATGTCAACGCCATAGGCAATGGACTGATCCATCAAAAACTTAATCTCCGGCGTATTGCGCAGATTGATGGTATGCGCGAGCTGCCTGCGAATGTAACCCATGGCGGAATTCAATCCCTCAATGGTCTTCTTGCAGGCATCCTCCCCGCCAAGCACGCTGATCCATGCCTTGCAGCTCTTTAAGTCAGGAGCTACTTCCACGGCCACCACGCTTGTCCAGGGACTGATCCTGGGATCCTTTATTTCCTTGCGGATGATCTCCGCAAGGACCTTTTGAACCTCCCCGTTGATACGGGTATTCTTGATACTGTTTTTTCTCATAATACTCCTTACTATCTAGGTACTTCCACCATGATATAAGCCTCTACGATATCCAGCTCCTGCATCTGATCGAAGCCCTCGAATACGAGACCGCACTCGAATCCGGCCTTCACTTCCTTCACGTCGTCCTTGAAGCGCTTCAGGGAAGCCAGCTTGCCTTCGTAAATCTGCTCGCCCTCACGGGTGATGCGAACCTTGCAGTCTCTCTGGAACGTACCATCCAGCACGTAGGAACCTGCAATGTTTCCGATCGCGGACGCGCGGAAGATCTGACGAACCTCTGCATGACCGATGACCTTCTCCTCGAAGATGGGATCCAGCATGCCCTTCATGGCTGCCTCGATGTCTTCGATTGCCTGGTAAATCACCTTATAGAGACGAACGTCAACGCCCTCTCTCTCGGCCGTAGCCTTTGCCACCGCGTCAGGACGCACGTTAAATCCAATGATGATCGCGTTGGAAGCACTTGCAAGTACCACGTCGGACTCGTTGATGGCACCTACGCCGCCGTGAATGCACTTAACAACCACTTCCTCGTTAGAGAGCTTCAAAAGGGAAGTCTTCACGGCCTCCACGCTACCCTGTACGTCAGCCTTCACGATCAGGTTGAGTTCCTTAAGGTTACCCTCCTTGATCTGCGAGAACAGATCATCCAGGGACATCTTGCTCTTGGTCTCCTCAAGCATCTTCTCCTTGTTCTGCGCAAGATAAGTATCAGCGTAGCTCTTCGCCGTCTTGTCGCTGTCATGCGCAAGGAACACCTCGCCTGCGCTGGGAACGTCGCTAAGACCCAAGATCTCAACGGGAGTGGAAGGCCCTGCCTCCTTCACGCGTCTGCCCTTATCGTCCACCATTGCTCTTACCTTACCGTGAGCAGCGCCTGCGGAGATAAAGTCGCCAACGTGAAGCGTACCCTTCTGCACCAGAACGGTTGCAACGGGACCGCGTCCCTTATCCAGCTCTGCCTCGATCACGAGACCTCTTGCCTTTCTGTTCGGATTAGCCTTCAGCTCCAGAATGTCAGCGGTCAGAAGGATGGTCTCCAACAGATCCTCAATACCCTGTCCGGATTTTGCGGACACGGGAACAAACTCAGTATTTCCGCCCCAGTCGGTAGCAACCAGCTCATACTCGGTGAGCTCCTGCTTAACGCGCTCGATGTTTGCGGAGGGCTTATCGATCTTGTTTACGGCAACGATGATCTCAATGCCTGCTGCCTTTGCATGGTTGATTGCCTCGATGGTCTGAGGCATTACGCCGTCATCCGCAGCCACCACCAAAATAGCGATGTCGGTGGAGTTAGCACCGCGCATACGCATTGCGGTAAATGCTTCATGTCCGGGCGTGTCAAGGAAGGTAATGTTTCTTCCGTCCAAGGTAACGGTGTACGCACCAATGTGCTGCGTGATTCCGCCTGCCTCGCCCTTCGTCACGTTCGTCTTACGGATCGCATCCAGCAGGGAGGTCTTACCATGGTCAACGTGACCCATAACGCAGATTACGGGAGGTCTCTCCTTGAGATCCTTCTCGTCCTCCTCATCCTCCTTTAGGAGTTCTTCGATCACGTCTACCTTGACTTCCTTCTCGCAGAGGATTTCATATTCCATGGCGAGTTCCTCAGCCTCTTCATAAGAAATCTCCTGGTTCACGGTCACGATCTTACCCTGCATGAAAAGCTTCTTGATCAGGGCTGCGGGCTGCTGCTTCATCTTATCCGCAAGATCCTTGATGGTAATGGTCTCGGGCAGGGTGATCACCTTGATCACTTCCTCCACCACTTCCTCTTTCTTCTTTTCAGGCTTTATGAAGCGGCCGGGCTTGTTCTTCGCTGCCTCGTCCTCCTCATACATGTAGTCCTTCTTGTTTCTCTTATCCTTCTCCTGGGAGAACCTTCTCTTGTCCTCCTCGCGCTTCTTTTCCATGTCCTTTGCGGGAGCGGCATCACCACCAAAATTATTCTTTCCGGGTCTACCGTCACGACCGCCAAACTGACCGCCCTGACCAGGTCTTCCCTGACCGTCACGGCCGCCGAAGCCACCACGTCCGTCACGGCCGTCACGGCTACCGCCCTGATACTGACCAGTTCTTCCCTGGCCGTCGCGGTTGCCAAAACCACCTTGGCCGCCCTGACGGTTGAAGCCGCCCTGACCGTCACGATTATAGCCGCCCTGACCGCCCTGACGATTGAAGCCGCCCTGACCGTCACGATTATAACTGCCTTGACCGCCCTGACGGTTGAAGCCGCCCTGGCCGTCACGGTTATAACTGCCCTGACCGCCCTGACGGTTGAAGCCGCCCTGACCATCACGATTGTACTGTCCCTGGCCGCCCTGACGATTGAAGCCGCCCTGACCGTCGCGGTTGTACTGTCCCTGGCCGCCCTGACGGTTGAAGCCGCCCTGGCCGTCGCGATTGTACTGTCCCTGGCCGCCCTGACGAGGCGCACCATCCCTGGGTCCAGTGGGAGCACCGCTTCTCACCTGTCCCTCGCGGTTTGCGGACTGATTGCCCTGCTGAGGACGATTTTCCTGAACCGCAGGCGTTGCCGGCGTTGCGGGAGCTACAGGTGCAGGCGTCTTATTCTCCTTAGGTACCGTCACTTCAGGCGTAACGTTCACTGCGGGAGTCTCCTTCACGGGAGCTACGTTTACCTGCGGCTCTTCCTTCTTCTCAGGCACGGGATTCACGCGCTTAGGCTGCTGAACGTTCCCCGGAACCATCTGCACGCTGGGCGTGGGAGACGGAGGGGTCAGCGGCTTGATGGGCGTGCGGGGCGCCTGCTGCTGAGGTCTGCCATTATTATATCCCTGATTGCCAAAACCAGGTCTGCCATTGTTTCCACCCTGAGGGCGTCCCTGCTGCGCGGGCGCGCCGGGGCGCTGACCCTGCTGGCCTCTGGCATTCTGCTGATTGTTGACAATGATGATGGTTTTCTTCTTCTTGGGCATTGCAGACTGTGCATTTCCCTGTGCAGGCTTTGCTGCATTCTCAGGCGCAGCCTTAGGCTCCTCTGCCTTGGGTGCGGGTGCACTTTCCTCTGCCTTGGGTGCCTCCTTCTTGGGAGCAACTTCCACAGGCTTTTCAGGCTCTGCTTTCTTTGCATCCTCTGCCTTCGCTGCCGGCTCAGCCTTCTTTGCATTGTCGGCACTCTTCTCCTTCGCGCCGCCAAAGGCTGCCCTCACCATCTGCTCCTCCTGGGGATCGAGGCCACTGGATGCCGTCTTCCCCTCGATTCCTTTTCCGGCAAGGAACTGCAACAGCTCTTTATTCTCCATCTTTAACTCTTTTGCGAGTTCATGTATCCTGATTTTTGCCATCCTAACTATTTTCTCCTTTCCAAGCTCATCTTGGGCCCTACTTCTCCATTTCAAGTTGCTTTTTTATGGCAGTAGCCAATCCAACCTCGCACACCGCCACTGAAGATCTCAGGTCCTTTCCGATTGCCCGGCCTAAATCTTCCTTCTTCCCGTACTGATACACGGGAACGGCATAAAAAGCACATTTGTCAGTAAAAAGCTTCTTTGTGTTGTCGGATGCGTCTTCGGAAACCAATACCAAATTGGCCGTCCGCTTTTTGACTGCCTCCAGCGTCTGATACTCACCGCTGACCACATTACCACTCTTCATGGCGATTCCCAGAAGGGAATAAATCTTATTCGGTACTCCCATCTGCGAACTCCTTTTCCAGAGCGTCATAAACCTCCGCGGGAATGCTCATCTTAAAGGATCTTTCCAATCCCTTATTCTTTCTGGCCTTCTGCAGACAAGTCATGCTCTTACATAGATATGCGCCCCGTCCATTTTTCTTTCCGGTAAGATCAAGACATATTTCCTCACCCTCCGCTTTCAGAACGCGCATCATTTCTTTTTTGGTTTTCATTTCTCCGCAGCCAACACACTGTCTCAGTGGAAGCTTTTTTGTCATGCTTTATTCTACCTCTCCTTACGTTCTCATAAAAATCTTTATGGCGTTCCTGCAGGCTTACTGCTCCGTGAAGTTTCCTTCTTCGCCTTCATATCCTTCGTATTCTTCGTAATCCTCATCATCAATATAATCCTCGTAACGGAATCCAGGAGCATCCTTCGCCTGGGTCTCAGACTTGATGTCGATCTTGTATCCGGTCAGCCTTGCCGCAAGTCTTGCGTTCTGGCCTTCCTTACCGATTGCAAGGGAAAGCTGATAATCAGGAACGACAACCTTTGCCGTCTTCTCCTCGGGATCAGCGAACACTGCCACGATCTTTGCGGGAGAAAGTGCATTCTGGATCAGGTTACCAGGGTTCTCATCCCAGTTCACCACGTCGATCTTTTCTCCGCGAAGCTCTTCCACAATGGCGTTTACTCTCGCACCGTTCATGCCGACGCATGCGCCAACCGCGTCTACGTCAGGATTGTTGGACCAAACCGCAATCTTGGTACGGCTTCCTGCCTCACGGGCAATGCTCTTGATCTCAACGGTGCCGTCCTTGATCTCGGTCACCTCAGCCTCAAACAGACGCTTTACCAGTTCCGGATGCGTGCGGCTAACGCTGATGCGGGGTCCCTTAGGGGTATTCTTCACTTCATGCACGTAAACCTTGATGCGCTCCGTAGGACGGAACACCTCGCCCTTCACCTGCTCAGCCTCGGTGAGCAGTGCGTCTGCCTTACCAAGGTTAATGCTGATGTTCTTGCCAACGTAACGCTGAACGATACCCGTTACCACGTCACGCTCCTTCTCGAAATACTGATTATAGATGACGCTGCGCTCTTCCTCGCGGATCTTCTGCAGGATCACGTTCTTTGCATTCTGGGTTGCAATACGTCCAAACTCCTTAGACTTGATCTCCACGTGGATCACGTCGCCCACGGAGGCCTTCGAAGAAATCTTCTGGGCATCGTCCAAGCTGATCTGAAGCACGGGATCCTCTACGTCCTCAGCGGTCGGAACCACTTCCTTCTCAGCATAAACCAAAAAGTCGCAGGTCTCGCGGTCGATCTCAACCTTCACGTTGTCTGCCTTACCAAAGTGGTTCTTGCAGGCCGTGAGCAATGAGTTCTCGATTGCCTCGAACAGCGTCTCTTTGCTGATCTCCTTCTCCTTCTCCAAAATATCAAGTGCCTCCATTAATTCCTTGTTCATCATATCCTCCATTTCCGGCATTCCGCCTTAATTTATCTATCAAAATTAACTATGTTTGTTTTCGTTAAAAATCAAGTGCCAACCGGATCAGCGCAACGTTGCTTCTCTCAAAACTCCTTACGGTTCCGCTCTCCGGATTATCTTCCTCCGCGCCTTCACGGATCGTGATCGTCTTCTCGTCAAAGCTTTCCAGGATGCCGCTGAATTCCTTCTGCTTGCCCTTTTCCTCCACGGCCTTGAACAGCTTGACCTCAACCTCCAGTCCAATGCTCTTCTGTAGATGCCTGTCCTTTTTCAGCGTCCTTCCAAGTCCCGGGCTCGAAACCTCCAAAATATAAGCATCCGGGATGGGATCTGCAGCATCCAGCGCATCTGAGAACGCGCGGCTCACGGTCTCACAATCATTGATGTTCACGCCCTCAGGCTTATCAATGTAGGCCCTCAGGTAATAGTCGCTGCCTTCCTTTACGTACTCCACGTCATAAATCTCGATCCCGAGCTTTTCGACAATGGGGACTAACAGTTCCTCAGCCTTTGCCTCGTAAGTTTCTCGCTTTGACATGCTTCCTCCTAAACATTTCCTAACATCCTTAGGAAATCTTCCCTAACATAAGATTAAGAGTGGCTCGCGCCACTCTTAATCTAGTAAACATTATTGATCGTAAGTAAGTATAAGCCCGCAATGGGCAAAAGTCAAGGGTATTCTCGCAAAAACTTATAAATTATAAGCGAATTAATTGCCTTGAACTGCTCCGCGGTTGATAACGTCCGTGTACACCTTTGCATTGGTATATACAACGTAATCACTTACCAAGCTGTTTTCCACGGTCTTTTGAAGCGTCGTGTTGATCAGCTCTGCCTGGAGAACCACGCGGTAGTTCGCATACTCCTTGAAGCCCGCTCCCGTCTTTACGCTAAAGGCTACGTCGAAATGATAATAACCCTTGTCAAAATGACAGTTTGCACTTGCAGCCTCATATACCAGCTTTCCGGGAGTACTCAGCTCCGGCTTGTATACAAAGACCTGATTGCCCGACTTAATTGCCGATGCGCCGAACGTCGCATAGTTAGCGATCGTCGCGATGTCTTTGTATTCAACCTTCGATACCGTTCCGCCGCTTGACTCGTCCGTCTTCTTCTTCATGGTGATCGTCAATCGGATCACGTCACCGGTTGCGTAATTGTCAAGCACGCCGACGTTGTAAAGCGCCTTCGTGTTGATCGGCATCATGGTCGATTGCGTTGTCGCCTTTCCGTTTATGCCAAGCCTTGACCGGTTTCCGCTCTCCTTACCTACCTTGTCATACTCATCCAGATCATCCGTCACGTAGTAGTTCAACAAAGCCTTATTGATGGATTCCAGATAATAGTAATGCCAATCCTCTTCAAACGGAGCCGTCATGCTCGTATATGCCAGCCTGTTCGACTCATACGCCAGGTTCGAGCTTGCGGAAACGTTGGTACCGACGCTGTCCTCACCCGCGCCTCTCTCAGGGAATGCCTTCGCCAGTTCCGTCGATGCGTCATTGTAATCAATGTTCACCCTCGCGTATACCGTCACGGCCTGATCATTCGAGCAAGCCAGCAACGCGCTCATAATGTCCGTCGTAGGAACTAACAGGTAATCGGTTCCCTTCTCAATGCCCTGCACGGTCGTTGACGGAACCTGGTTAGCATAGGCATCCGTGGTGTAACCGAACTGTGCCGTCAAGCCTCCCTCGGCAATGCCTTCAACCGTCGGTTTACCCTGCCCGCCGCTTTCATATTTGTTGATCACGATCTTAAATGCGTGATACAGGTTCGATCCTGCCAAATACTGCTTTGCGTTCGGGTTTGTGATTCTGATCGTCGTTGCCGCGTCCACGTGCAGCGTGTTGTTTGTTCCCGTAATGAGCTGGTCATCCGGTTCCACGGAATATTTCGTGGTCGTATCCTGCAAATACAGATTAGCGATCAGCATGTTATAGTTCTTAAACTGATTGATCTTTGCGGTTCTGGTACCGCTGATCGTATTCGCCGGAACTACGGAATAATAGAACAACTCATTGGAATAGCCCTGTGGTTCAGGAACCCAGAAGCTAATGTAGTAGTCTTCATGGAAATCTTCCGTGACTCTAAAATCATAGTCTCCGGTTCCGTCTTCAACGTACTGATAATATTTCTTCACGTTTCCGTCCATATAGCACAACGTGTACGGATCGCTTGCCGTAACTTCCTCATATTTGCCCGCTCCGGCATTATCGTCGCGCATAAGGCTTCTGGCCAGAATGTTCTTAAACGGTTGCGCCACAAAGAGCAGGTTGCTGCTATTGGTGAAATGATCAAGATCAATTCTCCAGCCGCCATATCCCGTGTTGATCGGCGCAAAGGAAGAAGCAGATGCGGAATAAACTTTATCCGCGTCTCCGTTCGGATCCACAAGGATCATAAAGGTCTGGTCCGGAAGCTTAAAGCTGTTGGGCTGCGTCGCGTAAGTCATGGTCTTGTTGAAATTCCAGTCCAGATTTCCAGCGTCGATCAGGAGGTTGATATCCTCCATCTCATACTCAAATCTCACGTACTGCGTGATCCAAGTCTTCAAGCTGTCAATGTGCGTTCCGCCGTCATCCAGCAAATCCTCATATTCCGATGCAACAACCGCTTCGTTTGCGTTATACTTTACGGAATCCGTACCAGTCAAAGCCGTGGTGTAGAAATTATAAGTCATCTGCTTGATGGTATAAACGGGTACGTAAAGGTGATAAGCGATCTTGGTTGTATCCAACGGATCCTTAAACTGCACGTCGACAAGCGTAAAAGTGTTGTCCTTGTTGGAATCCGCAAATGCGCCGTTCAGCGAAAAGACGCCATCCGCATAACCAAGTCCCGAAGTATCCGTCACGATCGCAAAACCCGTGGAAGAATCCACATACTTACAAGTCTTTACGACGATGTCATAATATGCGTTCGTCGCGTCATCCGAAGCGTAGTTCGTGGTCGTGTTTGTCACCAGCTGAATATATCGGTTGATGAGATTTGTCGTCTCTTCATCTTCGGTGTTTGCGATTACGACCACGGGGAAATCGATGGAACTGATCCACTTCGACCCTCTTTCCGTCTTAAACGTGGATATTCTGTCACCGTCATCCGTCACCTGGCGTTGCATGTAATACTCAATCTTGTTGTCACCGCTGATCTTCGCGTCATCCGTGCCATTAAAGGCGCCAAACGTGGTATAGCGCCGCGTATTGCTTGTATCACTTATGTCTGCGAAGATCTTTGCCGCCATGGTCTTGTCCGCAGTCCCAAAGCCGGAACCGCTAATGGAAGTACCATACGACACGGCACCGTCACTGGAAATGATTACGCTTCCGCCAAGGGAGGCCTGAGGATTCACGTTGACGTAAGGGTATTTCGGCATGTCCACGTGGGTTGACGCGTCATAGTTCAATCCAGACAGAGTTGCATTTTGCTCATCCATCAGTTCACTCTTGCCCATGTAGTCAGCAAACACGAAGGAGGTTTTCGTATTGGCCTGGTTCTTTTCCACGCTCCAGTTACCAATGTTCTTCTCATAGCCGACACCATAGATTGCCATGCCCGTAAACTGAATGGTCGTAGCCGAATCGTTTCCGTCCATCCAGCCTACCCACGCGCCCATTCTGTCACTCGGGCTCGTTACGTTGTCAAGCTTAATGTTGTAGCCAAGGATCTTATTATCCGCTTTCTTCGCTATGCCGCCGATGGCACCGCCCGCGTAATCCGTGGTCCCGGGTTGACCGATCACACAATCTTCCACCGAACTGTCGTGGATGTAACAGGTAATGCTCTGTTGCATGGAATCACAGTAACCAATAAAGCCGCCGGAGAACTGGTTAGCATTTGAAACAATATTGTAATTGATAACCTTACAGTCACCAATGATCAAGTTGGAAGGATCATTATTCGTTCTGGTATAAACCAGAGCGTTGCCCACAAGGCCGCCTGCGGATTCTCCTCCCGTAATGGTCCGCCTTGAATCGTTCGAAATGACTTCACAATTCTTAAACTCAATTCGATAGGGTACGTATGCATTGTTACCGCCCCATTTACCGCCATAGATGCCTCCGGCGTAATTTCCGCACACGTCAATGTCAGAAACCATGCAGTTAACAAACTTACCATATCCCTCGATACTGTCTATCGCGTAGGGTTGCATTACTCCAACGATTCCGCCTGCCGTACCGGCAAGCGCATATCCGATCGTGGCTACCGTTCCAGCCGAAGATGAAACCCGCATGTCATACGCTTCAAATCCGTGTCCGGAAAATCCAACCAAACCGCCGACAGAAACATTGTATGCCTTTGATTCATCTCCAAAAGCAAAGGATTTGATCGTAACCGTTGAAAAATCATCCAAATCGCCATTTGCTGCTCCCGCCATCGTTCCATATACGATGACCTTACCTTGTCTAACGTTTCCGACAAAAGCCCCCATCGCATTTCTGGGACGGGCATTAAACTGCGAAGCAGTCATAGTATAGTCAATGTCATTAGCGTTACAATCCGTTACGGTAATGTTATGAGTCGATGAACTGTTACCGCTGAATGCCAGAAGGCCAGCGACGTGGTTCGAACCGCTGAGGATCAGACCATTCAACGTAATGCCAACAAAATTAACATCCTGATTGCCCTGACTCCAACCACAAACACCACCCGTAGCAAGCCATTCGACGGTATCATTAGCACTTGTAGTTGTCCCCTTAAACTGTTGACTTGATTTTAAGTAGCTGTTGGAGAAAATCGCCGTTCTAACGGAACCCTTCAGCGTAAAATTATAGAATTTTCCAGTGGACGCTTTCATGATCACGCTGTTAAAAAGCCCTATGCCATGCGCTTGCGTCGAATGATCAAGATCGTACTTTAACTTATTATTGTCTCCGTCAAGTGTCTGATTGGTTCCGTTGTGCAAAGTATTAAAGTAGCAATCACTATAATTCTTATTAATATAAATATCCTGATCGATCGTACATCCTTTACCGTCAAAGACGTTAAGCTTTATGCTAAACTTATTTGCAGTACCGGAAGCCGAATCATAGATGCCCGCGCATCCCAATCCTCTATAGCTGTCAGGAAGCTGATACGTGCCACTGCCAGTTAAATTAATATTGTAATACCCTTTGGTGCTTGTTACGCAACGGGCAAAAACCGCAAGCGAAGTTTCCAAATAGTCTGTTACGTAATGATTGAACGTTACAGGCCTTGCCTCAGATATAAGAGTCGTTGACCGTACCCACCTACCAGAGAGTTTAGTTCCCTCAAAGTAGTATCTTTGTCCTTCAGCACCAGACCCACCTCTTTGGTTAGAAAGATAAAAGCTATTTCCATTGATACTCTCAGCAGTGTATTGAGTACCATCACTGTTATAAAGATCCAGTTTAGCACCCGCATCCCACGATGCACCTGCAGCAAATCCACTTGTCCATTTACATTGAACATATGGATAACCGCCATTCTCTCCTTGAATCTTCCATTTTCCATTCTCTTTTGTGATTGAAGTGAAATAATATGGAGTTGTTTGGATTAATAATTTGTCACCATCAATTTTAAGATATTTCGTAGTGCCACTGTCATCAAAGGAAATGGTCCAACCATTATCCTCATAATGCCGAACGGTCTTTTCTTCTATTTTCGTATAATGCCTTATAATGTATGGAACTGCTTGATTTTCCGCAGTGTCACTGCTCGCAAGTTTCTGATAATCCGTCACGTTCGTCTCGTCAACGTTTTCGGTTGCAGGATCATCTGACACAAGGGCGTCATTTGTTCCAACGTCACTGTAGTCTGCATTATGACTCATGCCATAAACAACGCCGCCGTTTATGCCATAAGACAGAGAGTTAACATAATCCCCACCATTCTCCGTTGCCGTGCCTGCGCATGACTGCGTTATCAGCGACAGAATAAACAATGCTTGGGCGTTAGGAACGTCGATGTTTCCTTCTGCAACGCTTGTTGCGATGGCCGTAACGTCGAGCTTATCGTCATCACTCTTGTTGACATCCGCAATGGCGTAGTGCTTCGTACCATTTTTAAGCGAATGCGCGTTGCCACTTCTGGGAGTTCCGGCTTCATCGTGGTATTTATTTTCTTCCGTAACGGAAAATCTTCCGGTAGTACCCTTCGTAGCATTGGTCTCGGTTTCATTGATTGCATAACCGTTGATCACGCGTCCAACGATTGGATTAACGTAAATCGCCGCCCATGCTTCTTCATTTTTCGTCTCTTGATTATTGACCGTAATCTTTTCTTCCGCAAGATTTACGCCATTTGTCGTGGAAGTGTTGCCGTTCACGTACTTAACGCTTAAGTGCGTACTGCTTACCGCGGTTTTTTCCTTCGTCATGTTCTTAAAGATCAAACCGCCATAAACAACGACACCCACGTAACCTCCAACGGGAACGATCGTTCCGTTCGCGCCGCTTAAGGTGATCTGCGTAGTCTGCGAATTATCGTCAGCATCCTGATACGAAAATTTCACGTAGCTGTTGTCAATGATATTGTCTCCGCCCATGATCTCGCCGATGATGCCACCGTAATACTTACACTGCGAAGCATAGCCGAAATACGCATTTGAATAAGTGTTATTCGCTTGAGACAGAGTGATTCCGTCCTCAGCAACGACAACAGTCAAATCCTTCACTACGCATCCGTTGGAAACATTGATAAAGGGCTTTTCACTCTTATTCGTTATCGTATTTTCATTTCCGACAATAACGCCCCTAAACGCATAGTTCGCCTGGGTTCCGCCTAAGCCTACGTACGAGGAACTTAATTCCAAATCCCTGTCTATGACGTAATACGCATTGGCAAGATAAAGGCGGATCGTGTCATTATTCCAGTCTTCAAATCCGGTTGCACTGTATTTCGTGGTATCTCCGTTTTTCGGAGCATATGCGACGTGATCGTTTTTATTCTGACACCATCTGTTGCCCTGAGCATTCTCAGCCAGGGAATCATAGTCGGCTGCATTCTTGGGAAGATTGATGCTTGGAATACCCTGTCCTCCCTCAGCAATAAAATATGCAACTTCTTCTAACAATCCGTTCTTGCCGATGACGTAAGGATCATTATATGTTCCGCACCCCTGCGTCAGACCGTCTTCGGAAACAACGTTAACCTTCAGTTCTCTCTGGAAATTGCCGGTAACGGGATCTTTAGTCGAATTGTACGGCGTGGCAACATAAGGAAGAAAGCCCGTGGCAAAAGTATTATATGGCGAACCAAGTTCGGAACCGTTTACCGGATTGGTATACCAACGCTTATCACCATAATACTTACTTTCTTCCCCTGCATACTCTGCAGACTGACTTACTTCCCAACCGTAGGTAACGTACCTTTCTCCGTTCGTTCCGTCGCCCCAGTCCTCCGCGTAGGTGTAATTATACTCCAAGGTCGCGCCCTGATCCGTATAGATGGAATTTAGCAAGGTAGCGCTGGAGAAAATGGAGCGCGTAGTGCCATAAGCCGTGTCCATCCCTGCATTTCCGGGTAGAGCCGTCGTCCTGGAATCCAGTCGGATCTTCGAAAACTCTATTTTCAGTTTCTGTCCACTTGCGGAACCGATCAAGCTCGAAGCAACGATTGCTCCCGTCGGATACTTTTCTCCAGTTTCCGTGGACGTGTACACATTCTTAAGAATGAGTTCCGGACGATCAACCAGCGTGGAATCGCGGACAATGTTATTGATCAAGAGATATCCACTATTGTACGCCACGTTTCCCGTCGTCTTGGGCGTAATGCCGGCAAGCTTGATCGAGGAGCTGTCTCCGCTTCTAACGATGCCCTTCATCGTTTTGCTGATGAGCACGCCGCTGTATCCATTGGCCGCGCTGTTAGAAGACCCTGCCAATTCGAGGAACGTACCCTTAAGAACAAGATTTCCGTTTATGGAGATCGTCTTTCCAACGGGAAGATTCATAAACAGACCTGAATGCATTAAATAATGCTGGCTGGACACGCCGGGATCACGAACGTAACCATCCGTCGTTGCATTGGTAAATACGTTTTCTGCAATCGAATAAATTCCACTATAGTCAAACGTCAAAGTCATGTTGCCTATTGTGGTATTGTCTGCCGTTGCAACGGGATAGAAAGAAAGACCCGTCATGTCGGCCGTTCCGCTAAATACGTTGGAAAATGACGTTCCAAATTCATTTTTCACGTTAGAAGCGGCATATTTATTGACACTCCAAAGAAGCAGTTTCTGACCTGCGTCGCTGCTGTCCATTACGTCCAGATTATAATAATATCTCGTTTTGCCATTCGCGTACTTTGCATTGCCAAGAGCCGCGGAGGAAGCTGTGCCGAGCTGATTCTGATAGGTTCCGGTAACCGTCATCTTCGCTTCCGTGCCGGTTCTGTCACTATTCATGTTGATGGAGACAACGCCAGCGCTGTTTCCGCCGTTTAAGAGAGCATTTCCGTCAGCAGAATAAGCAGCGAGTTCATCATATACGCCAAGGGAGGCCGGAAGCGTAATGCCCGAACCAGTTAATACGTACCCCGTATTCAGCACGTTCAGATATAATCCGTTATTTCCGTCATATGCCTTATTGACAAGCATGCCAAGGGAAGTCCCTGCCCCCGTGGTCATTGACATTTGGGAAATATTCAGGGAATCCACGATCCATTTCCCCGTTGCGGCATAACAAATGACGCCAACGTTGCCTGCTGTTGCAACGTTGCTCCCTGCCACGTTGTTGATCTTGCTGCTGCCCTTCACGGTGAGGCCATCGATCGTAGTCGTCGTATTCAGCCATGAATATCCAAGGAAACCACCGCCAGTGGAGCTGGCAGCATTTCCGATTTCACATCCGTCGAATTCCAGGTTTTTAACGTTAACCGTTCTCTCAGAGTATTTGCCTCTGTCCAAGATATGTCCGATCAAACCGCCGCAATCGGAATTGGACTCTACGCTCGTAACTGCGGAAATGTCTGCCTTCATGCCGACAGTCAGCTTGTCTCCGCCGTTCGGCGCTATATTGATGGCAATCTTTTCAGAGGCAACCTTTCCGATGGCGCCTCCGTACACAACCCACGTGTCATGATGACCGCTTAGATTGATCGCCGGTGATGCGATAGAAACTCCAGTGATCTCAATGGTACCATTCTTACTGGTCGTCGTATCTCCTGAAGTTACGGAACTGTTATCAACGAATCCAATAAATCCGCCTATATTCTTTCCAAAGGCCCCCGTTCCTTCCGCGTTAACACCTTCGTAATAGTTAACCGTCTGACTTGCCGTAACGCCGTTTAACGTAGTGCTTCCGTGAGAGCGCGCGGCAATGCCGCCAATGCTCATGCCGTCAGGACCGGCATTATGAACGTTAACAGTCCCGCCTACCGTCAAGGAATTTACGGTACCTGCCGTCGTTCCGTTTCCGATTACCGCAAACAGTCCGTTATATCTGTGCCGATAGATCAGGCCGGAGCCCTCGCCACTGGCTGCGCTTGTCCCGTCTGAGCCAATGCCATAGGATTCACCAATGGTCAGCGTAATGGTATTTCCGCCGCCATTCAGCGTGCCGGTAAAGGTACCAACGCCGCCAACGCTGCTTGCGGAAATCGTCGTGCTGCCGTCTCTCATGAATCCGTTAATGCCCGTACCCGCCAGATCCACGTCATCCGTCAAAGTGATCGTGGATGCGAGGATGCCGCTCCTGGTATTGGCAGCTCCGGACGTAAACAGCAGGCAATCATAATTACTTCCCTGATTCAGCATTGCGTTCAGTGCCGTCTTTGCAAAATCAACCGTATTGCCAATGGAGCTTGCCGCCGCGGAAAGCGTAACCGTATGGTTCGTTCCGTCAAACGTCACAATCCCCGCTGCTTCCAGGTTATTAAAAGTCGAACCATCGGTGCTGACCATCCTCACGACTTCGCCCCAGGTGCCAAGATCATCCGAGATCGCACCGTTAGAACGTACGAATCTCCATCCGGTTCCGTACGCAGCCGTTCCCTCCGCCGTGGAACCATCTCCCAAGGCGTAAACCAGTACGTTGTCATTGTATCCAATGATCTGACCGTAGGAGGTATTCACTGTATCAGAATATCCGCCATAGGGTTTGGCCGCCGACAGATCAGTCTTTCCGCTCAATCTAAGCACGCCGTTCCGGAAGGTGCCGACAATGCCGCCTCCCCTGTATGCTTCCGTCCCCGTTGCTCCCGTTTTCAGCGTAAAGTTGCCGAGATCCACGAGCACGCCGTTTGCATTGGTATTTGTCGCCTTCGCCGTAGCGCCGATCAGTCCGCCAAAGAACGCATGGGAAGTCAGGTCACAATCACCGCTTCTCTTGTTCGTTCCCGTCGCCGTTACGTTCAAGCCGTCCGCCTTCACGTATGCGGCAGATTCCACGTATCCGACTGCACCGCCAAAGGCCGCGAAGGAGTCACTCGCGTTTGCGGTCACGCTAAATCCGTTCAGGAACAGCGTATTCTTTAAATCATCCGTGACGTACTTGCCAAGGACGCCTCCAAAGAATCCCGTGGAATCGTAATTATGCGCATCGCTGCTCGCCCCGGAGGTTACCGTGAGCGTCGTTGCCGCCGTATTCTTGATCGTCATCGTGCTTGCCTGTGCGGGATTGCCCGTCATTTTGTTCTCAAGCACGCCAAAGAGACCGCCGCAGTTTGTACCGTAAACCGTAGCCGTCACGTTATAGTTTGCAAGATCAAATTCATTCGTTGGATGCAAGTTCAGATAGTACCCGAAGAGACCGCCCGCGCCATTTGCTCCCGTAATGCTTCCCTGAACCGGGAATACGGTTGCTGCGGAGCCGCCCACCTGTGCGTTATTGGCAAAGGCAATCGTTGCTGCCGAAGAGATTTTGCCAACCAGGCCGCCGGCATAACCGCTTCCCTCTCCCGTACCGTTTGCCACTACGCTTTTCGAGGAGGAAGCCGCAGGCATTGCGCTAACGTTCAGGGTTGCGTTGCCTTCCATGGAACCGATCAGTCCGCCGGCATTTCCATTCCCAGAGGTGATGGAATATGCGCTGGTGGTCTCGGTATAGGACAAATTCAAGACGGAGCTGGCATTCATCTTGCCGCAAACGGCTCCCACGTCTGCCACTTCGTCCGTCTGCCCGGTCGCATTGGAAACCACGTTCGCCCCGGACTTATTTTCATAAGTCAAATTCACCGTAACGTTGCTTCTGATCTCTCCGATGACGCCGGAGTACGTGTTCGTGCTGTCCGCCGTCAGTTCCAGGTTCCAAGTCGTCGCTGTCTGATTGGCAGCCGGCGCGGAAACGTGATTTGCAAAAATGGGCTTTCCGGCATCACCGGCAACGTCCGCCGTCCTTTTCAGTTCGAGCTTGACGGCCGATCCGTCCGTCGTACTTAAGATCTGCACGGAGGAACGCACGTCATTAAACAATGCGCTTCCGCCAAGGGAAAACTCAAAATATCCCAGACCGTTATCCGGGACGTTCAGCGTTCCGCCAAAGGGATGGTCGCTGGTACCCAAACCCGGATAAGCCGCGCCAAGCACGCCCTTTTCGTCCGAGTTATCCTGCATGAGCACGAGATTCAGCACGTCATTCTCATGGTCAGCCGCGAACTCGTCATCCGTGGCGTAATAATTACAATAGTCAACAAAATCGCTTGTATAATTGAACGTTTGCGTCGTTTTACCGTCAAATTCCGATTTGTCGACGGCATAAACGTACGCTGGAAGAATCGGCGTAGTCTCCGCATATTCTTCCGCGAATATTTTCCCGCATAATCCATCAATTACTCCGTCAAGGGGCGTCACGTTCAAAATCATCGCAAGTGCCAGGAGCAGACTGATGATACGTTTTATTCCGTTGATCTTATGCCTTCTTTTCATACCATCACCTTAACCTTTAGGATCCATAAATCACAAGTAAATCTCTATTGGGTAGAAGTAAACGTGCAAATAATGAAATTAGCCGGCGAATTGCCGCCCACGTAAGTAAGGCCTGCCTGTGCTTTGTATATCTGCAATTCATACCTGTTCTTTGTCTCAGAATTCACAGTCAGCGTAACCTGTTTCCATCCAGTGATATTGTAATCGCTCACGCTGGATACGGCATTTCCGGAAACCGCGCTGAAAAAGAAGGGGCTCAGTTCGAGTTTTGTCGCATCCCATGCGATGAGCACCGTTCCAACGCCATTTCCGCTGATAACGTAATTATAAAAATCATAGCTGTCGGAGCCGGTGACGTTCTCCACAAACGCTCCCTGCCATCCGGAAGCCTCCGAAGTCGGCTTTACGGCATACAGTCTGCACTCCAGGGTTCCCATCTCAGAAGACTCAGCCTTCACCCGGATAAAGAAACTCGGCGTGGGCAGCTCCAAGTCCTGCGCGTCAAACTGAACCTTAAACATGTCCGTGGAAGAAACGGCGCCCGCCAGAGACTGACCCGTAAATTCTTGATGATAACCATATGCTTGCGTTAAGAGTTTCCACACCAAAGGTTCCGCGCTCGGTCCGCTTACGTCATCTTCAGACTTCGCAATGCTATACGTTCTTGCGTCCAAAGAGGCCTTGATTGCGACATACGTGGAATTGGAGGCCCCAAGTTTCGTTTCAAGCTCGCTCATCGTGTAGTATTCGCCATCGTAAAGTACCATGACGTCGGCGGTAAGCGTATAAGTAACGTCGGCGGAATTGCATGCCATTGAATCATTCTGTTCAT
This sequence comes from Lachnospiraceae bacterium, assembly GCA_017552985.1. Taxonomy (GTDB): domain Bacteria; phylum Bacillota; class Clostridia; order Lachnospirales; family Lachnospiraceae; genus Acetatifactor. The sequence continues at coordinate 15,933 of JAFZNO010000047.1, read as the reverse complement.
AGTTACAAACGGTAAATTCAAATTCCTGCACGTTGATCTTCTTGTCCACGACCGAACTGCGCATACAGTTGGACGAGAAGAATTTTCCTTCCGTCCGCTTCGTCGTCACGACACGCTTAACAGACCTAAGGCCCGTATAAGCGCCATAGGTAACCAAAGTTGCTGCGATCAAAAGAACGGCAACAAGCCATATGAGAATCCAATGTTTTTTCATTTTCTTGATCAGAGTCTCCACGCGTCTCATTCCTCATTCGTCCGTGACTGATAAACCATTGCTTTACTGCGTATGTATGCTGGCCGATATGTAGATCACGTCTGATTCCTTGTTGTTGTCGGCTATGTTCCACTGGTCAAAATCCGTTTTGGAACTGGCAGTCCAGCCAAGCTCCAGGATAAAGAAGTCATAATCGGCATCAATCGCCGTCACCGTCGCCTGCGAATACAGCGGAACGGCATATATTTCAGGAATCCCGTCCGTCGCCTGCGAATCGTAAGTGATCGAATAATACCCGTCATTGTTTTTTGCCAATTTCCTGCCGTAATGGGATGCGGTAGCCTGATCCCCGTTCAGGATCTCCAGGTTAAGCGCCGCACCGTCAATCTTGTAATACGTATGCTCGTCAGGATAATCGATCGGCGTGAAATCCACGTGGTAGCTGCCTCCGTCCGTCACCTCTGCGGCGCGGTACAGCGTATAGGTAAACGGAATGTTCGTCGTGTGTGCCAACTGGATGTCATACTCCACGTTCGGTTTTCCCGTTTTTACGCAAAAGACAAACCTCTCGGGCTCATTATTTTCCATGATCCCTTTCAGGTCAATGCCGTCCAGCACAAAATTCTCAATATCCTTTTTCTTGCCCGCACGTATGTCCAGGGTGATGGGTGCCTTGATCTTGGTGAATGCTTCCACCCGGTCCTCCTGCACAAACCATGCATATACGGGCACGCCAATGATGATGGCCAAGGTCAGCACTGCGGCAAGCACCAATTCTATCTTTTGTGCTTTTTTCAAACTATGAAATTGTTCCTTCCATCTCGCAATGTTTTTCAAAAGCATCACTCCTCGTTAACGGTTACCTTCATCCTGAACAGGATATAATCCACTCCCGTTCCTATGTCGTTGTCGGCCGCATCATATAAACTGCCGTATGTCACGTACTCACTGGTCAGTTTTGTTTCCGTGAGGTTATTCAGCGTTGCACCCGCTGACTCACTCCTAAAGTAATAGGTCGGATAGGCGCAAACGTTCTCAACGATATCATCGTAATCATCTCCCTGATCATCAACAAGCGTGTGCGCCGTGATGGTCGTTCCATTATACGCGTTGACAAGGTTGCTTAAGTGCTCCGGCCAAACCCAATATATGTTCACCAGCTCCTGGCTGTCGAACTCCCTTGTAAAAACACGCTTCGAGTTGGCATCCGGAAGAATCGGCTTTGCATACGTTTCCGTCGTCTCGTCATATTCCTCAAACAGAAATACGTGACCGTTCAAATGATCCTTAAGATCCCCGTCATCCAATTCCGTCATGGTAATCTCATCGTCCGTCACGGAACTGACGTAACCGACGATCTCGATCTCAAACTTTAGATCCACGGGATTTCCCGTCGGCGTCAGATAAAAGGACATCTTTCCGCTGGCACCCGGCACGATGCCCTCGTCCGTTGATTCATAGTTATCCAGATTGCTGTCGGCAGTCATTCCCATGACCAAGACGGAGGGATCCGTCTCTTCGCGGATCGCGTCATAATAATCACTAAAGATGCCATTCGTCGAATTCTCCAGGAAGGAAATGGTATACCCCTTGCCATCCTTTGCGCTGATGCCCGGACCATTTCCCTTGACCATGGTATTTTTTGCAAACCACGCCATTGTCAGCACGCCAATGAGCACAACAAAGGAAGCTGCCAAAAGCAGCACAAGGTTGAACGTGATCTTCTTCCGCTCCAAGAGAAGGGCGGCGCGATCTTTCTTTTCCTCTTCTTCCTTCTTACCCATGACCATTCCTCACGTTGTTTAAAATCAGTTTCCAGTTGGCACCTTTTAGAAAAAGGGTTTTTAATTTAGTGTTGGTGTTAGTTTCCCAAAACCAGTTTCCTCAATGGGCGCAATACGCCCAATAAGGGTTTTCATCAAATTTATCGTCATTTTTGACAAAAAACAATAGTTCTGCGACTATAATTCTACACCTTTTCTCATATTTTGTCAAAAAAAACGCCCGGAAATCGCTCTTGTAAATCGATTCAAGAGATCGTTTCCAGGCATATTTTATAAAAATTTAAGAAATGTAATCCTCGCGTCGTCTTCGTCACGTTCTATTTGGCGAAATAATCTAGGCTTCCTCAACGGCTGCCTTCATGCTCCTTACGTACGCCGCAAGATCGGGAGCTGCATCTTTTCCCTTGGCGGCAATGATCTTGACGATGGCGCTTCCCACAATGCTGCCGTCAGAGATGGACGCCATCTTCTTTGCCTGCTCCGGCGTGCTGATGCCAAAGCCGACGGCACAGGGAACGTCCGTCACCTCACGGATGCTCTGGACGATGGCTGCCACGTCCGTCTTGATCTCGCTCCGCACGCCGGTCACGCCCATGGAACTCACCACGTAGATGAAGCCCTTGGCCTCCTTCGCCGTCGTCTGAATGCGGGCTTCCGAAGTCGGAGCGATCATGGAGATCACGGCAACGCCGTGCGCGTTTGCAGGCTCGTCCATCTCCGCCTTCTCCTCGTAAGGAAGGTCTGGAATGATGATGCCGTCCACGCCGAGCTCCTCGCATTTTGCAAAGAACCGGTCATATCCGTAATGGAACACGGGATTGCAGTAAGTCATAAAGCACAGCGGAATCTGGCTCACCTCGCGGATGCGGCGCACGATCTCAAATGCGCCATCCGTCGTCATGCCGCCCTTCAGCGCCCGGATGTTGGCATCCTGGATCACCACGCCCTCTGCCGTGGGATCTGAGAAGGGAATGCCAATCTCGATGAGATCCGCGCCCGCCTTTTCCATCTCAAGCACAAACTTCACGGTACTGTCCGCGTCGGGATCCCCCGCCGTCAAAAAGGCGATGAATGCCTTCCCGTTGTTATTTTCAAATGCCTTGTGAATCTTATTGTTTACAAATCTGTTATCTGCCTGCATTGTTCTCTATTCCTCCATTTCTTCCAAACCACTGCACGTCTTATCATCGCGAAACCTTTGACAATTACTTGCACAAAACTGCCTTTATTATCACGTTATTCCTCTTTCTTACATGGCAATTTTGAACATGATTCTTTGGGATCCTTGTTTAATCATGAATGTCCACGCCGCGGTATCTTGCGATGGCAGCCACGTCCTTGTCGCCTCTGCCGGAAATGTTGATGATGATGCTCTCGTCCTTGCCAAAGTCCTTCGCGATCTTCAGGGCATGTGCAACGGCGTGGGCACTCTCGATGGCACAGATGATGCCTTCCGTGCGGGCCAGATATTCAAAGGCATCCACGGCCTCGTCATCGGTCACGGGCACATACTGGGCGCGTCCAATGTCATGAAGGTAAGCATGCTCCGGTCCAATGCCGGGATAGTCAAGTCCTGCGGAAATCGAGTATACGGGAGCAATCTGGCCATACTCATCCTGGCAGAAATAGGACTTCATGCCATGGAAAATGCCAAGACTGCCCGTTGCGATGGTCGCAGCGGTGAGTGCCGTATCCACGCCCTTGCCGGCCGCTTCACAGCCGATCAGCTTCACGTCCTTGTCTTCGATAAAGTTGTAGAATGCGCCCATGGCATTGCTTCCGCCGCCCACGCAGGCGATGACTGCTGCCGGAAGCTTTCCCTCCGCCTTCAGGATCTGCTCCTTCATCTCCTTGCTGATGACACTCTGGAAATCGCGCACGATCATGGGGAAGGGATGCGGTCCCATAACGGAGCCAAGGCAGTAATGCGTATCATTCACGCGGTTTGTCCACTCACGCATGGTTTCGTTTACGGCATCCTTCAGGGTCATGGTGCCGCTGGTCACGGGATGCACCTTCGCGCCAAGAAGCTCCATTCGATATACGTTCAGCGCCTGACGGTCCGTGTCTTCCTTTCCCATGAAGATCTCGCACTCCATGCCCAGCAAGGCTGCTGCCGTTGCCGTAGCCACGCCGTGCTGACCAGCGCCGGTCTCAGCGATCAGTCTCGTCTTGCCCATCTTCTTTGCCAGCAACGCCTGACCCAGTACGTTATTGATCTTGTGGGATCCCGTGTGATTTAAATCCTCACGCTTCAGATAGATCTTGGCCCCGCCCAGATCCTTCGTCATCTTGTCCGCATAGTATAACAGTGACGGGCGTCCTGCATATTCATTAAAAAGCTTCTGAAGCTCCGCATTAAACTCTGGATCCTTCTTGTAATGCTCATACGCCTCTTCCAACCTGATCAACTCATTCATCAGCGTCTCTGAAATGTACTGTCCGCCATGAATTCCATATCTGCCCTTACTCATCTCTTCGTTCCTTTCTCACCTTAATTTCCAATCCTTGTAATACTGTTTCCATCCTCGCAGGATCAGTTTTGCCATTTTTCTTGTTTTTTGTTGCCCGCCATGCCTTAATTCCCGTTTCCTGGCAACAATTTCATCACTTTTCTTGGCTTTTGTTGCTTACATAGATGATTTTATCCATGATACTTCCTGACCGCGGAAACCGCAAGCCTCATTTTGTCGAGGTCCTTCACGCCTTCCGTTTCAACGCTACTGCTTAAGTCTACCGCATAGGGCTTCACCGCTTCATATGCCTCATCAACATTTTCGGCGCTGATCCCTCCTGCCAAGAAAAATTCCTTTGGAATCTTTCCTCCGTAGTCCGCCAAAACATCAGTCAGCACGTTCCAGTCAAAGGTTTTGCCCGTTCCCGTGCCACTGTCAAAGAGCAGGTAATCCGCTGCCGAATCCAACCAAGCTTCCACGGCATACCGATTCATTAACTTCGCGGCTTCCTGATTCCCTGCCTGCCCGTCGCTTGACTTCACGGCTTTCCCGTTTTCTTGCTTTATGAATCTCACAACCTTGATCACGGGCTTACCCGTCGCGGCCTTGACATATACGACGTCTTCTTCACTTTCGTCCCCATGAAGCTGTGCCACGTCAATGATGCCCTCATCCAAGAATTCCACAACATGCTCCACCGGCTCATTCACAAAGACGCCAACCGTCGTAATCCCTGGCGCAAGCTCGCTCTTTAGCTCCCTTGCCGTCTCCTTCGTGATGCTCCTTCGAAAGCCAGCCGTCAGGATAAATCCCACGTAATCCGGCCTCACCTCATTGGCGTACGCCACGTCTTCCGGCCTTCTCAAACCGCAAATCTTGATCTTCATACGCTTTTACCGCTTCCCTGCCAGTTCATCCAGCATTTTCTTCTTGTCGGGGCTTCTCATAAGCGTCTCGCCGATGAGCACCGCATTGACGCCGCCCTGCTCCAGCCTTGCGATGTCTTCGCGGGTCTTCATGCCACTCTCTGAAACAAACAGGCGATCCTTCGGAACCAGTTCGCGAAGTCTGACGGAATTTTGGATGTCCACCGTGAAATCCTTCAGATTCCTGTTGTTCACGCCAATGATCCTTGCTCCGGAGCGAAGCGCCATCTCAACCTCCTGCTCATCATGCGTCTCCACAAGCGCCGCAAGGCCAAGTTCCTTTGCAAGTCCAAGATATTCGGAAAGCTCCAGGTCCGAAAGCAGGGCACAGATGAGAAGCACTGCATTTGCTCCCATTTCCTTCGCCTGATAAAGCATATAGGCATCCACCGTGAAGTCCTTCCGCAGAATCGGGATGTTGATCTCCCGCCGGATCTCCCGCAGATACTCATCACTTCCCCTGAAGTAAAACGGCTCCGTCAGGATGGACGTGGCGCTTGCCCCCGCCTTCTCATACTCTTTCGCGATCTCCAAATACGGAAAATCCGGTGCGATCAATCCCTTGGAAGGCGATGCCTTCTTCACTTCACAGATGAAGCTCATCCCCTCCTTCGCCAGTGCCTCTTCAAAAGCCTTGCCTCCGCACTTCTTCAGCTCCTTTTCAAAATCACTGCCTCCGCACGTTCCCTCCTTCGCCAGGATTTCCTCAACAACCGCCCGCAGCTCCTGCTCCGGAACGCGCCTTTTCTCCGCCTGGATTCTCTCTCTCGTTTTCCCTGCTATTTCATCCAATATCGTCATATCATTAATCCCTATAATAGCGCTCTCTCGCCTTTATTATCCTTATTTTCCAGTCCTACTCTTCTGTCCTACTCTTCCGTCCTACTCTTCTGTCCTTATCTTTTCTCTTGTTTTCGTTCTTGCTTTTTTCTCTCGTCATTGTTGCCTTGACGATCCATCTCAAACCGTAAGCTTTCAACAACCTCGAGGGGGAGGGTCAGGTTAGTCCTTCTCAGGCATGTGTGCCCCCGCCCCCGAGTTCCGCATCTTACTTATTCGTCAACGTTACAAACTCTTCCATCTTCTTGTAGGCGTCGCCGTTGTCGATGGTCTTCGCCGCGAGTTCCACGCCCTCCTTGAGGGAAGCGGCCTTTCCTGCCACGAACAATGCCGCGCCAGCGTTCATCAGCACTGCGGTTCTCTTGCCACCCTTTTCTTCGCCGCGAAGCACTGCCTTCGTGATCTCCGCATTCTCCGCAGGCGTTCCGCCCAGCAGATCCTTTTGGCCACAGTGCTCCAGGCCCATGTCCTCCGGCGTGATCACGTACTTCTTGAAGCTGCCGTGATCGATCTCGCATACGGCCGTCTCGCCAACTGCGGAAATCTCATCCAGCTTCTCTCTTCCAAATACCACAAGGCCTCTCTGGATCCCAAGGTTGGAAAGCACCTTTGCCAGCGGCTCCAGCAGCGCCTCCTCATATACGCCAAGCACGATCATGGAAGGACATGCCGGGTTGGTTAGAGGTCCAAGAATGTTGAAGATTGTGCGGATTCCCAACTCCTTGCGGATGGGACCCACGTATTTCATGGCACTGTGATACTTCTGTGCAAACAGGAAGCAAATGCCCGCCTCGTTCAGAACTTCAATGCTCTTTTCCGGCTCGATGGTGATGTTTGCGCCGAGCGCTTCCAGGCAGTCAGCCGCGCCTGATTTGGAGCTTGCCGCGCGGTTGCCGTGCTTTGTCACGGGCACGCCTGCCGCCGCGATCACCATGGCGGACGTAGTGGAAATGTTAAAGGAATTCGCATTGTCTCCGCCGGTGCCAACGATCTCCAGCGTAGGTCTGTCCGCATGAAGCTTTAAGCTGTGATCCCGCATCGCCTCAGCGCTTCCGGTGATCTCTTCAATGGTCTCGCCCTTCATGGAAAGTGCGGTGAGATATGCACTCTTTTGCACCTCTGAGGTGTTGCCGTCCATAATTTCGTTCATCACGGCCTTTGCCATGTCATAACCAATGTTTTCCTTTTTGCTGAGCAGAATGATCGCCTTCTTGATCATATCCGCGGATGCCTTCTTTTCTTCAGCAGGTGCCGCTTTCACCGTTGCATTTCCCTTGCCAAGGAAATTCTCCAGCACGCGGTTTCCTTCCGGCGTGAGGATGGATTCCGGATGGAACTGCACGCCGTAAACAGGGGCGCTCACGTGCTCCACCGCCATGATCTCGCCGTCTGCGGTGCGTGCCGTCACCTTCAGGCACTCCGGCAGCGCTTCCTCCTCAGCGGAGAGGGAATGATATCTTCCCACCGTCATCTCTTCATGCATGCCCGCAAAAAGCTTGCTTGCGGTATCGATCTTTGCCACGCTCTGCTTGCCATGCATCAGTTCTTTTGCGTAACCGATCTTTCCTCCCAGAGCCTCGCAGATTGCCTGATGTCCAAGGCAAATGCCCAGGATCGGGATTCTTCCCGCAAAGGTCTTCACCACGCTCTCGCAAATCCCTGCGTCTGCGGGTCTGCCGGGACCAGGCGACATGATAATGTGATCGGGTGCAAGCTTTTCAATCTCTTCCACCGTCATCTCGTCATTGCGGATCACTTTGACGTTCGGTTCAATGGCTCCGACCATCTGATACACGTTATAAGAAAAACTGTCATAATTATCAATCAGTAAAATCATCTCCGTATCCTCCCGTCTTACTCCATGCCCTCGCTTGCCGCGAGGATGGCTTCCTTCACTGCCGCTGCCTTCTGCAGGCTCTCCTGGTACTCTTTTTCCGGAACGCTGTCTGCCACGATGCCCGCGCCGGATCTGATAAACACCTTTCCATTCTTCGCAAAGGCCAAACGAATGCCGATGCAGGTATCCATGTTTCCGGTGAAGGAAAGGTAACCGATGGCACCACCGTAAATGCCTCTCTTATTGTTCTCCAGTTCATTGATGATCTCGCAGGCGCGAAGCTTCGGTGCTCCTGAAAGCGTTCCCGCGGGGAGAATGGCATCGATGCAATCCAATGCATCCTTTCCGTCATCAAGCTGACCGCTGACGGTGGAACCAATGTGCATCACGTGGGAGTATCTCTCGATCTCCATGTACTTCTCCACCTGCACGGTGCCGATCTTGCTGATCTTGCCGATGTCATTTCTGCCAAGGTCTACCAGCATGTTATGCTCAGCTCTTTCCTTCTCATCCGCCAAAAGCTCTTTCTCCAGCGCCGCGTCCTCTGCAGGCGTTGCGCCGCGCCTTCTGGTGCCTGCCAAAGGATAGGTAAATGCCTTTCCATCCTCAAGCTTTACAAGCGTCTCAGGGCTCGCCCCCGTAAACTCGCCGTCCGCGCCAGAGAAATAAAACATGTAAGGGGAAGGATTCTGCGTCCGAAGGACTCTGTAGGCATCGAGCAGGCTTCCCTCCATCTCTGCCTCCATGCGGTTGGAAAGAACAACCTGGAAGACGTCACCCTCCTTGATATATTTCTTTCCCTTTTCCACCATGGTGCAGTACTCTTCCTCGCTAAACAATGCGGTGAAATCTGATTTTAACTTGATGGGATCCGCCTTTGCCCGCTCGCCATCCGCGATCAGGCGGCTCATGGCATCCAGTTCCAACAAAGCCTTATTGTAATTGATCTCCAGGTCATCCGTCTTTACGTTTGTGATAAGAATGATCTTTTGGCGGAAGTGGTCAAATGCGATCACCTTGTGGAAGAGCATCAGGTTCACGTCGGAGAAGCCTTCCTCGTCCTTCGCATCCAGCTTTAGGGTCGGCTCTGCATATTTGATATAATCGTAGGAAAAATATCCCACCAAGCCGCCGGTAAATGCGGGAAGCTCCGGAAGCACGGGGCTTTGGTTCTCCTTCAGCACCTCCCGGATGCAGGACTTTACGTCCTTGGTCTCCACCTGCGTCGTCAGCGCCGTCTTGATCTTTGTCTCGCCGTTTCTGCAAGAGATTTCCAGCACCGGATCATATCCCAGGAAAGAGTAACGACTCCAGCGCTTTTGGGAGTCCGCGCTCTCCAAAAGATACACGTGACGGCTGACTCTCTTTAAGATACGCAAAATCTCAATAGGTGTCTTTGCATCCCCGAAAATCTCCGTTGCCAGAGGGATCACGCCGTACTTCTTTGTTTCTGCAAGCTTCTTGCATTCCTCCAATGTCTGATTCACCTTCATGTTCTCTTCCTCCTTTTGGGTTTAAAATGAAACCGTCCTTGACAATATCTCTCTGATACTGTCAAGGACGGGTAAAATTCTTCTCCCGCGGTGCCACCTTGATTCACTCCCCTTAGGGTAGTGCCCTTATCGGATACCAACATATCCTGTGCAATTTACGCATGCCTTACGTCGCCCCATACTCTGAAGCCCGCTCCCGCGTTCCTCATTTCTAAGCGCCCTCCGTGGTCCATTTAACAGCCTGCATTTCCAACCTTTCTCAGCATCCGGTCTCTCTGTAAGCGCACCTACTGTTTTTATCTCCACTTCCTCGGTTTCAAGTCCGCTATTCAATTTTCTAAAGCAATTAAGCTCTTCACTTGAAAAGAATCATAACGCTATCGCAAGCAATTGTCAATATTTTTTTCTTTCCAATCTTTCCAATCTTTCGAATGATTTCGTTATCCGCCCCAAAACAGGGTAAAGGAAACCATCATTCGTCAAAATAAAGCTGCACGCGACTCTGAATTACCCTAACTACTTCTTCTAATGTTTTGTCCCCTGTGAAGAAGGCCTCCGCCTCCTCCAAGATAATGTTTTGAACTTCACCAATTCCTATGTCTACCTTCGCATTCTCCATCGATTCTACGTATTCCTGCAAAAAAGACGTCCCATCTCCTTTTCCATCTAATTCAATAAAGTTGTATCCATCCATTTCTTTATTGTGAGATCCGTGCAAAAAACTGGTAGCCATAACCATCTTTCATTTTAAGAATGCATATTTCACCGTCAGGGTATTCCGTATAATAGTAAACCTCCAACCCTTTCAACAGTTGCCAGCTACTTTCTTCTACGACCCCCATCTTTTTACCAATGTCTTCTCTGACAAAAACGAACAGCTTCTCTTCACTAAATTTTCCCGACTTCTGCAAAACTTTCCTTTTTTTGTCGGAATAACGATCGGGAGAGAGATTATATTTTCCCCTGCCTCGCCCTGGTTCAATGGCATGATAGTGCTCTCCATTCACAACTATCCCCACGCCTAGATCCAAAACGACAGGATTCTCTTCCCTTCCCGTCAGTTTACTTGCAACATGATTCGAATAGTATCTGGCGTCGTTTTCAGCTCCAAGAACGCGGTAGGGATAAAAAAAGAACCAGCAGAAGTACGTCACAAGTAATATGAAAATACAAAACAGTGAAATACATAAAATGTTTTTTTTCTTCAAAACATCCCCTCCAACATACCATGTCCCAGAATATTAACATCTATTAATATCTTGTGACAAACAATGTATGGGTTTCATGATAATTGTCCGTTACACTCAGTGTTTCACCACAATCATAGCAAAACACGGTGGTTTTCTTCTATATGCACCGCAAATTTATTGTTCGTCAAGATAAAGCGTCACGCGGCTTTTTAGGTGATCTGCCAAGGCCTTCCCGTCGATCCTGCCGCTCAAATAATCATCAAATTCTTGTTCAAATATCTGACGCAAACTCGCTGGAAATTGTTTTTCCGTTACCGCATTTTTCATGAGTTCTTCAAACAACTCCCGATCCTTTTTTCGATCCAATTCTGGCAACGCGGCAACGTCGCCATGCTCTTTCATCTCTGACGCTACAAATTCATAATAATCAAACTGATTTTCCAATGCGTCTTTTCTAACGCTGTACATCGCGTAAGTATTCCCCTTAACTGACGCGATGGCAGATTCACGTGACAATAGAATCTTAAAAAAGCTGTAAGCTATCTTCTTTTCTTCATCCGTTGCCGTACTGCGAACCACGATTGGACTTTGCCCAAAAAGCAAATACCTTGCCCCGTTTTTCGTCGGATATCCAACAATGTCTTCGCCGCTTTCCCTTTGTTTACGAAGTCGAACCAGCCCCTCTGCGCCACTTACGTTTACCATTTCACACAAAGCCTTTTCTTCTTTAAGTGTCCTTCCATCCTCCGTCTCTGGACAATTCTTTGCTTTCTCAGAGAGCCTTAACAGGCGTTCAAACTCAGGCGTTCCAAAGATTACGTATCCCGTTTCAATGTCAAAATACGCATTGTCTGGTAAGCCATTACTAAGCATGTCAAAAAAAGCTCTTCGTTCATCCTCTGGAGTTTGAAACCATTGAGCCGTATAAGTTGCTCCTTCAAATTTTTCCACGCAGTTTAGAAATCCTTCAAAATCCCAGTTAGTTAGATTATTTTCTTTTACGGCAAGTGCCCGAATAAAAAAATGAGTCACAATCCCGTAAGTTTTACCTTCTATCTGCCCAAAATCCAGCGTCTCTGGAATTAGCTCCTCCGCAAGTCCAGTCTGATCCAAAAAACCGTCCAGCGGCTGCCACAATTTTACCATGTCCTCAAATCCCGTAAGCGTCGTATCAATAAGTACCGGACCTTCGCCCGCGCCTAGTTGAGTAAGCAGCCTGGTTTCATCGTAATCGTCCCTGACTTCTATATGATACGAGGGATACCTTTGATTAAAAAGCGCCGCAGCACTTACGTAAGCTTCTTTGTGAAAGGGTGCCACGGCAAAACTAATCGACGTGATCTCAGCTTTTTCCACGGTGGGCCTCAGCAAAAGAAAATTTATCCCTTGGGAATTCACGTAAAGAACAGAAATTGTTCCATCATTTTTCACGTATAGGCTCACTACTTCCTGCATGAGAATGCCATGATTCGCCCAACAATATGCCATTCTGGCGTTCAAACCATTCGAATCGGAAAGATACACTCCGTCACTTCCACACCATGCCAATTCCGTCGCGCTTGCCAAAGTAACGTAATAAATTCTTCCAGAGGATTTTGTCAGTTCATAAACCGCTGACTGGCTCAAATAACCAATCTCTTCCAGACTGCCCCGCTCCAAGTCAGCCTCCAGCATCCGCTGTCCTTCCAATTTTCTGCCATTTGACGCCTGTTCGCATATAGCCACGCATCCGTCGCCAAACGCGCGTAAACCGTTGAAATAAGCTCCCGTTGATTCAAATAGTTTTTCACCGTCGCGAGACAAAACAACATACTTATAATCGTTCGATCCCTCGTTATGAAAAGTTACGTGAAAATTCCCTCTGCCATCCCCCATAAAATCTGACAGCGGAACCTCAAAAAGAAAACCTGCCTGAATTCTGTGTACGCACTCAAAGTTCTCATCTAAAACATAAAATGCCTGTCCCGTAATCTTATCATTTGCGTCTCTTAGGTTTTTGTATGCAACATATCCGTTCTTCCCAGAAATGGGCCCCACAAGATCAACCTGTGCACCCACTGATTCCGGTTCAACGGATATCCTTTTGGAAAAAACTTCACCAGATGGTCTTATTCCATTTACCCCACTCCAGTTTTTTGTATAAGAGCCAATAAGATGGTTTTTAAATCTAACAGCTCCGCCCTCGCAGGCCATGTATTTCAAGGCTCCACCCAATTGTTCCCCGTCAGCCTTCTCTTCTTCTACCGAATGGTTTACAACAGCCTGCCAGTCATCCAGGGAATTGTCTTTCCATTCCAAATCCACGTCTTCAACAAACTCATATTCCGTCATCTCACGCAGCGGAGTACTGGTCGGTATTGTTTTTTCAGTATCCTGCCCCGCGTTTCCGTCACACCCGCTGAGCAACATAACTATTGAAAGGACGTAACATATAATCTTTACGCGCTCCATTAAGCTCCGCATGTTGTTTTATCTCCCTAAATTCAATATGGAATAATTCCCATTCCGCAATTCTCATGCTGCACGTACAGCCAGCCAAGTCAATCATAATCTGCAGATTTCCTTCCAGATTTTCCCTACGCGCAACGTCGATCATTTGGATTCCTCAAGATAAAGCGTCACGCGACTTTTTAGGTGCTCCGCCAGTGCCTTACCGTCGATCCTGCCACTCAAATAATCATCAAATTCCTCGTCAAAAACCCGTTCAATACTGGCAGGAAAGGGCTTTACAACCTTCCCGTTTTTGATCACGTCCAAATAGAACTGCATGTCTTCGTCCCACTCGAGCTCCGGCATGAAACCTGGATCATAAATGCCGTTCTCTTTGCGAAGGATTATCGATTCTTCATATTGATGAAACTGATACTCCAATACATCCTTGCGAACGGAAAGATACCCATTCTCCGGAGTTTTCAATGCCTCTTCCGATAGCATAAATCTAAGAAACGTATACCCTATCAGCTTTTCTTCTTCCGTTGCCGTAGACCGCATGGCAACGGGATTTCGCGCGATCAGGCGATGCCGTGCGCCCTCCGACATAGGATATCCAATGGCTCTTTCGCCATTTTCCTGAAGTCTCCTTCTCAGCCGGATCACTTGCGAGAAAGCAAGAACGTCCACGTGTTCACACAGAGCAGATCCGTTTTGTAAGGCTTTCCCGTCGTCAGCAGGCGGACATTTCCGCGCTTTTTCGGAAAGCTTAAGCGCGCGTTCAAATTCAGGCGTTCCAAACACAACGCTCCCTGTCTCCAAATCAAAATAATAGGAATCATCCATGCTATTCTTGAAGACGTCAAAATACCTCTCACGCATATCCGCAGAAGCCTCCATCGCCCAATAGGTGAGAGCGGCGCCCTTAAAGTTTTCCAATGCCTTCAGAAAACCTTCATAATCCCAGTCTTCCGGACCGCTTTTAGGCACCAGAAGCGTTTCGATCCGAAAATCCTTTACGATTCCATAAGTCACTCCATTAATCTTTCCAAACTCGAGCGCTTCTGGATACAACTCCTCCGTCAAACCGCTTTGTTCCAGAAATCCGTCCAAAGGCTGCCATAGATTTTGCAAATTATCGAACCCCGTAAGTTCCGTATCAATCAGCACCGGCCCATTCCCTGCGCCTAACTGAGTCATCAAACTCAGCTCGTCATAGTCATCCTTTATTTCTATGACGTATTTGGGATAATACTTATGAAAAAGCGCAGCCATGTTAAGATAGGTTTGTACGTAATGCGGAGATACGGCCATCGTGATGGAAGCCAGTTCTTCCTTTTCCTCCGTAGGCTGAAGCAACACGTAATTTCTGCCGTTTTCATCTTGAAAGCAAAGCCCTACGTCTCCGTTTTCCAATACCGTTAAATCGTCAATCCACAGGGGCTTGATTCCGTGGTTTGTCCATCTGTATGCGATCCACGTCTCGTTTTTTTGAACGTCACGGTAATAAATTCCCATCTGATCACACCATGCAATCACGGTCTCACTTACCGGCGCCGCGCTGAAAACGTAATCCCCCATCTTCTTCCGAATGGCTTCATCCTTCGAGCAGGCTAACTCCGTCAGCACTCCGTCATTGAGATTAGCCCTGTAAAACCTCCGCTCCATTGCAGACGAATCGCTTGTTTGTTCATCACACAGTGCCACTTCACCTTTTCCATATGCGCACAATCTCGGAGTGTGTTCCACGTCAGCGCTAAAAATCTCCTCCCCTTCCCGGGAAAGAACGGCGTAGACATATTTCCCGCTACTTTTTTGATACGTTAAGTGAAAATTTCCCTCCGCGTCCCCCATTAGGGAATACAAAATAATGTTATTTTTTAGCTTAACCTTTAACTGACGCATGCTTTGGAAGTTCCCATCCAATTCATAAAAAGCATACTCCCGATCCGCTCCGTCCATCAGAAACGCGTAGTAACATGCCACGTATCCGTTTTTCCCTGAAACAGGTCCCAACTCATGAATTTGAGTTCCCTTTCTTTCCTGATCCACAACGATCTTTCGGGAGAACTCCGTACCCTGAGCGGAAACGCCGTTCACGCCGGACCAACTGTCCTGATCCTTGTTAAAGATGTGATTCTTATAGTTTACGTAACCGCCTTCCCCAACAAAGATACAAGAGGAGCCTCCCTCCAGTTCCCCCTCTGCCGTAACGGTCTTTGTGGGCAGGTTTATGACGGCATACAGGTCATCGGTCTTATTGTCCTCCCAGACCATCTCGCCGGACTCCAAAAACTCAAACTGCGTTGTTTCAGACGTTTCACTGTTGGTCTCCGCTTTCCTTCCGGAACATCCGGCAAACGTTATCGCCATCCACAATATGAGCATTATCCATCGTTTCCCGCGCACTTTTTGCATGCCGCCATATCCCTTCAAATTTTCATCCTAAACATGCCGCGAAAGCGAAACTCTCGCGGCATGCCATGAATTTATCGTTCATCAAAATAAAGCTGCACGCGACGGTCTATTGTTTCCACAGTCGCCTGTGCGCTCTTTTTACCCTCAAGATATGTTTCTATCTCCTGCCAAACAATGTCGCTTACCTCTTTCCCGCTGGAATCGGCTGCGACCATGGATTGCACAAAGGATGCATATGCCTCACACAATTCTTCTTTTGTTCCGTCAAAATCAATTCGCGTATAAGTATTTCCTTGCTGCCACATCCATTGTTCTCCGTCCTCTGTTCCGTCCGGCTTATGTTTT
>JAFZNO010000046.1 GCA_017552985.1 Lachnospiraceae bacterium | reverse complement strand
TCGTACTTAAACTGTTCATTCATTGTCGTTTCAACCTTTCTGATACTGATCCCTCCCATCCTTGGCTGATGGGAACATTATACCATCAATTGGGACATTTTCCCTTGTGGTTTAATAGGACATTATCGCAAATGGTTTATACATTCTACTTCAGGGAGCTTTTCCATGCCTTGACATTGCAGGGAAAAACGAGTAAAATATTGCTTTAACAAGATTCAAGGGAGGACGAAATTATGGCAGTTCCTTATAATCATCATGAAGTAGAATCAAAATGGCAGGGAATCTGGGATCAGGAGAAGGCATTTGCCACCTCTAACGATTATTCCAAGCCGAAGTTTTACGCGTTAGTTGAGTTCCCTTATCCTTCAGGACAGGGCCTCCACGTAGGTCATCCCAGACCTTACACCGCACTTGACATCGTAGCCAGAAAGAGAAGAATGCAGGGCTATAACGTGCTGTATCCCATGGGTTGGGACGCATTCGGTCTTCCTACTGAGAACTATGCGATCAAGAATCACATTCATCCCAAGATCGTAACGAAGAACAACGTTGCAAGATTTAAGATGCAGCTGCACTCCCTGGGCTATTCCTTTGACTGGGACCGCGAGATCAACACCACGGATCCCCAGTATTATAAGTGGACCCAGTGGATTTTCTTGAAATTATTTAAGGCAGGCCTTGCGTACAAGACCGAGATGCCCATCAACTGGTGTACCTCCTGTAAGGTTGGCCTTGCAAACGAAGAGGTAGTAAACGGCGTCTGCGAGCGTTGCGGAAGCGAAGTTGTCCGTAAGGTAAAGAGTCAGTGGATGCTGAAGATCACCGAGTATGCAGATAAGCTTCTCGAGGGTCTTGACACCGTTGATTACATTGAAAAGGTAAAGGTTTCCCAGAAGAACTGGATCGGTAAGTCGACCGGCGCCGAGGTGGATTTCCAGCTGGCAGGCAAGGAAGATAAGCTTCGCGTTTATACGACCCGTCCTGACACCCTGTTTGGCGCGACCTACATGGTTATCTCTCCTGAGCATCCTCTGATCGACAAGTATCAGGCAGAGATCAAGAACATGGACGAGGTGATCGCTTACAGAGAGCTTGCCGCAAGAAAGTCTGATTTCGAGCGTACCGAACTTGCAAAAGATAAGACCGGCGTTCAGATCAACGGTCTTTCTGCGATCAATCCCGTAAACGGAAAGGAGATTCCCATCTGGATCTCTGATTACGTACTGATGAGCTATGGTACCGGCGCGATCATGGCAGTGCCTGCGCATGATGAGCGTGACTGGGATTTCGCAAAGAAATTTGGTCTTCCCATCATTGAGGTTGTTGCCGGAAGCCCTGTTTCCGTACAGGAGCAGGTATTTACCGACGTTCAGACCGGAATCTTAGTGAATTCTGATTTTCTGAACGGACTTTCCGTTGCAGACGCAAAGAAGAAGATCATTGCATTCCTAGAGGAGAAGGGCATTGGCACCAGCAAGACGAACTTTAAGCTTCGTGACTGGGTGTTCTCCCGTCAGAGATATTGGGGTGAGCCCATTCCCATCGTAAAGTGTGAGAAGTGCGGTTACGTTCCCATCGATGAGAGTGAACTGCCCTTAGAGCTTCCCGAGGTGGAGAGTTACATGCCCACCGACAACGGAGAATCTCCTCTGGCAACCATGACTGATTGGGTAAATACCACTTGTCCTTGCTGCGGCGGCCCCGCAAAGAGAGAGACGGACACCATGCCTCAGTGGGCTGGTTCTTCTTGGTATTTCCTCCGCTATACGGATCCTACCAATACGGAAGCCCTTGCAAGCAAGGAAGCATTAAAGTATTGGCTTCCCGTTGACTGGTACAACGGAGGCATGGAGCATACGACCCTGCACCTTCTGTATTCCAGGTTCTGGCACAGATTCCTGTATGATCAGGGCGTGGTACCCACTGCAGAGCCTTATCAGAAGAGAACGAGCCATGGCATGATCCTTGGATCCAACGGTGAGAAGATGTCCAAGTCCCGCGGAAACGTGGTAAATCCTGACGACATCGTGCAGGATTACGGCGCAGACACACTTCGTACCTATGAGATGTTCATTGGTGCCTTTGACTTGTCCGCAGCATGGAGCGAGGACGGCGTAAAGGGATGCCGCAGATTCTTAGAGAGAGTTTGGAAGCTGCAGGACATCCTTGCGGACGGAGACGTTTACAGTGCTGACTTAGAGACGAAGATGCATCAGACCATCAAGAAGGTTTCCTCCGATTTTGAGAGTCTGAAGTACAACACCGCCATTGCGGCAATGATGGGACTGATCAACGAATTCTACAAGAAGAATTCCATCACGAAGGCAGAGTACAAGACCTTCCTGATCCTCTTAAATCCCGTTGCGCCTCATATCACTGAGGAGCTTTGGCAGGCAGTCGGATTTGAGGGCAGGGTATATCAGCAGACCTGGCCGTCTTATGATGAGGCTAAGACCGTGGAATCCACCGTTGAGATCGCCGTGCAGATCAACGGCAAGGTGAAGACCACCATCATGATCGCAAAGGATGAAGCTCAGGCAGATGCCATTGCAAAGGCAAAGGAAGCCCTTGGCGATAAGCTGACCGGCAACGTGATCAAAGAGATCTACGTTCCCGGAAGACTTGTAAACATCGTTGCAAAATAAAGTAGTAGATGCAGAAAAGGGCATGATTGGATCACGTTCTGAGACCCAATCATGCCCCTTTATTTTTGCCGCTGAGACACATTCTTAAGTAACTGATCGATCTGGGCATTATCTTCCGCGGAGCCGTGCTTTCGGATGGCGGCAATGGCGGCGGCCATTTCCGCTTGCGTGAAGGTAAGCCCTTTTTCTTTGGCTTTTTTGAGCAAAGGGAGAACCTCACGCATGAGTTCCTTCTGTGATTTGCCCTCACTTTGCGTAAAGAGTTTTGACAAAAAGTCTAATTTTTCTTTTGGAATGGATTTTGTGAGTTCATCCGACATCCATGCTTCCATCGTCTTCCCCTTTCATGAGATCTTGCATCATTTGTGCCATTTCCATCGTATCTTTTAACTGCTCAAATTGCTGCATTGTCTGCCGCATCTGGAGTATTTGCTTTTCCATTCCGGGATCGCAATAGGGAAGTAAGGCATCATAGAGGGCGTCGCCTTTTGGAGGGGGATCCATTTTCACTTCATTCCCCGAGCTTTGTACGTATTGAATGGTGTATAAAAGCTCCTGCATCCGGATGAAAACGGCAAGCCCTCCTCGCTTGTCCGCAGGAAGACAAGGGAGAAGGATCTTAAGCATCTGAAGTTTTCCAGAGGTAAACAGAGAATCAAACGTGCCGTTTTCCATGTGAAGCCCTTTCTGCATGAGAAGCCGCAGATTTTCCCTCAAAAACAGGCTCCCGTAAAAGGGGGCCTGTTTCGGCGCCGGAAGAGGGATCAATTGCCGGCGCGCAGCAGCGGATTAATTGCAGCCGCAGCCACAACCGCCATTGTTATTTCCGCCACAGAAATTGCTGAGGAGCAGGAGCCAGATGACCCAGTCACAGCAGGAGTTGCCGCCATTGTTGCAACCGCAGCCTCCATTGCCGCCCAAGATGCCATTGCCGTTTCCGGTCAGGGATAACAGCAGGATGATCCAGATCAGGTTATTTCCGGAACAGGAAGTATTGTAGCCATTATTACAGCCACAGTTTGTTGCGGATAAGTCACTCATGTTGAATGCCTCCAAGATTGTTTGTAGTTTATACTATGCAGCAGCCGGCGAAAGGTTGACGTCTTTTTCTCAGCCGATTATCATGAAGTATATGGAGGAGGCATCTCTATGAAAATCTTATTGGCAGCCATTAATGCAAAATACGTTCATTCCAACCTTGCGGTGCATTCCCTGCGCGCCAGCGCCGGCGAGTATAAGGATGGCGTATGTATTGCGGAATATACGATCAATCAGATGAAGGATGACATTTTAAAGGATTTATATCTTCAAAGCCCGGACGTTCTCTGCTTTTCGGTATATCTGTGGAATTTGGAGTACGTGGAAGCCATCTTGAAGGAATTTCATAAAATACGTCCGTCCGTTCCAGTTTGGATGGGAGGTCCGGAGGTTTCTTATGAGACGGAGGATTTCTTAAAGAGACATGAAGCCGTAACGGGCGTTATGATCGGTGAAGGAGAGGATACCTTCCGCGAATTATGCACTTATTATCATGGGAAGGATGCGAAGGGACTTTCGGAGATCAAAGGGATTGCTTATCGCGACGCAAACGGCGGGATCTGCTTTACGGCTCCCCGGGAGCCCAAGAACCTAAGTGACGTTCCTTTTTGCTATGATGATCTGGAGGAATATGCGAACCGCATCATTTACTATGAGAGTAGCCGCGGATGCCCGTTCTCCTGTAGCTATTGCCTGTCCTCCGTTGATAAGAAGCTACGCTTCCGCGACCTGGAACTGGTGAAAGAGGAACTGCAATTCTTCCTGGACAAAAAGGTTCCGCAGGTGAAATTCGTAGATCGTACCTTTAACTGTGATCATCAGCATGCCATGGCGATCTGGAGCTATCTGGCGGAGCATGATAATGGCAGTACCAATTTTCATTTTGAGATCTCGGCAGACCTGTTAAGGGAAGAGGAAATAGAGCTCATAGAGTCTATGCGCCCGGGGTTGATCCAGTTGGAGATCGGCGTCCAGTCCGCAAATGAGGTGACGATCAAGGAGATTCACCGGACCATGAAGCTGGAGCGCGTGAAGGAAGTGGTACGGCGCATCCGGAAGGGTGGAAACGTCCATCAGCACTTGGATCTGATCGCGGGTTTACCCTATGAGGATTATGAGAGCTTCCGCCATTCCTTTGATGAGATTTACGCACTATGGCCAAACCAGCTTCAGCTCGGTTTCTTAAAGGTGTTAAAGGGTTCCTTCATGTACGAGAACGCGAAGACTTACGGGATCGCATACCATGATGCGCCGCCTTATGAAGTACTTTACACGAAATGGCTAAGCTACGATGAGATATTAAAGATCAAACGCGTCGAGGAAATGCTGGAAGTCTATTATAACAGCGGTCAGTTCGAGGTCACGATGAAGCTTTTATACGCAATGACGGACAGCATGTTTGACCTGTTTTTGGAGTTGGGAGAGTTTTACGAGAAGAAGGGCTATGCAGGCATGCAGCATTCCAGACTGAAGAGATGCGAGATATTATTGGAATTCCTGGAGGAGAAGGATGCGCCCAAGGAGCTCTTCCGGGAAGCGTTGACGTTTGACCTCTACGCCAGAGAGAATTGCAAGACCCGTCCTGACTGGGCACCAGCGGTGGATGCGTTGCGTGAGATGACTAGAAAATACTGCACGAACGGCAAGCTAAGCCATGCGGAACCGTTTCACTACCGGTTTCCGGGCAAGAATGAAATTGGCGTAAAGGAGTTGCCTGAGCGTTTCGCTTTAACTGTCTGGGCACTGTTTCATTACGAGGAGCGAGATCCTCTGGATCATCAGGCCAAGGTGGAATATTTGGAGATAGAATAGAAGATGAACGGAAAAGATGGGAGAAGATAGTATGAAATCTAGTGATAAGGGACAAATGAATAAGCTGAAGAAGTTGGCAGAGTAATACCATAATTCCGTGGGAATGATTCGGAATAGATCCAATAACGTCTGGAACCTCTTTTTTTATTCTGCGTAATATGTAGGATAGACGATGGGAGAATACGACGGAATGGAGCGGGTCAGAAGGCAACTAGGTCTCACAAAAGAATATGATCTTGTCGGGAAGAAAAACGGTGTTGTCATTGCGGTTTTAGATAGCGGCGTGGTGATGCATCCCGACTTAAAAAACACGATAGTGGCGTTTCACGACTTCTCGGGCAGAACCGGGAAAGACGGGAAGCGCCATTATTTTTCCGAGGCATATGATGATTACGGTCATGGGACGCACGTATGCGGCATTCTTGCGGGAAATGGATCGATGTCGGGCGGTAGATATCGGGGAATCATACCGGGGGCGAGGCTGGTCGTGGGGAAAATTTTGGATGCCCGTGGGGACGGAGCAGCAGAGGACATGATCAGAGGAATGAGTTGGATCCTTGAATTAAAAAGGAGTCATAACGTGAGATTACTGAATCTTTCTATTGGCGTCTCCAATTCGACGAAGAAAGAGAAGCGGGAAAAACTGCGTGAAATGTTGCAAAAACTGTCCGGAGCAGGTATTTTGGTGATCTGCGCGGCAGGAAATCAAGGACCGGCCCAGGGAACGCTTTCTTTTTTGGGAGACGGAAGCCAGGTTGTATCCGTGGGATGCGATGACGGGGAATACTTCGCAGGAGATCCGGCCAGATGTGAGTACCATTCAGGAAGGGGTAGAAGGAACGCGGTCATTCGAAAGCCTGACGTTGTTGCGCCTGGAACGAAGATTATGTCTTGCAGCAGTTTGTACGGATATCATAACGGCGGATATGAGAGGCGGAGCGGAACTTCGATGGCGACGCCGATCGTCACGGGATGTCTTGGTAAAGTATTGCAAATCGATCAAAATTTATCAAATAGGGAATTGGTAAGGCTTTTGACTTCGACGGCCGTGGATCTGCACAAACCTTGGAATCAGCAGGGATATGGGATGGTTTGTCCCCACGGGATGTTAAAAAAAGTAATGGAAGCATAAAATAATAAGATTTCTAAGAAGTTTATGAAAACGACTTGACACTTTTCGTATGATTGTATACAATCATACAAGTAAGCAATTTTGAACGAAACGGAAAGGCAGGTCAAGGTACGATATGAGTTATTTAGGTGAAGATGAAAGCATGTTTGCCAATAGGCCGGTTACCATGAACAGCAAGAACAATCTGTTGCAGATAGAGGAGCACATGTACATTTTGGATGACGTGGAAAAGCCCAACGTCTTCCGCAACATGTTCCCTTATTCGGAAATTCCGAAGATTCCTTTTAATGACAGGATTGTGCCTCATGACATGCCAAAGGATATTTTCATTACGGACACCACGTTCCGCGACGGTCAGCAGTCCAGGGCTCCCTACACCACGGAGCAGATCGTAAAGATTTATGATTATCTTCATAAATTAGGCGGACCGAACGGCATGATCCGTGCCAGTGAATTTTTCCTGTACAGCAAAAAGGATCGCGATGCGGTATACAAGTGCATGGAGAGGGGCTATAAGTTCCCGGAGGTGACGAGCTGGATCCGCGCAAGCAAGGAAGACTTTAAGCTGGTCAAGGAAATTGGCATGCCGGAGACGGGTATCCTTGTTAGCTGTTCGGATTATCACATCTTTATGAAGTTAAAGATGAATCGCCGTCAGGCCATGGATCACTATCTGAGCGTCGTGCGTGACTGCCTCGAGGAGGGCATCAGCGTAAGATGCCATCTGGAAGACATTACAAGAGCTGACATTTACGGTTACGTTGTTCCCTTCTGTCTGGAACTGATGAAGCTGATGAATGAGTACAAAATTCCAATTAAAGTAAGGGCTTGCGATACAATGGGGTATGGCGTGAATTATCCTGGCGCTGTTATTCCCAGAAGCGTGCAGGGTATTATTTATGCCATTCACGTGCATGCAGGCGTGCCCAGCGAGTTGATCGAGTGGCATGGACACAATGATTTCTACAAGGCAGTGGTAAACTCCACGACCGCTTGGCTGTATGGCTGCTCCGGAGTCAACACTTCCCTGTTCGGCATCGGCGAGAGAACGGGTAATACGCCCCTTGAAGCAATGGTATTTGAGTATGCGCAGCTTCGCGGCGACTTAAATGGCATGGACACCACGGTGATCACCGAACTGGCGGAGTACTATGAGAAGGAGATTGGCTATCACATCCCTGAGAGAACGCCCTTTGTCGGGAAGAACTTTAACGTGACCCGCGCCGGCATTCACGCTGACGGACTCCTTAAGAACGAGGAGATTTACAATATTTTTGACACGGAGAAATTCCTGAACAGACCCGTGCTTTGCGCAATTTCCAATACTTCCGGACTTGCCGGCATCGCTCACTGGCTGAATACCTATTACAAGCTCAAGGGCGATAAGATGGTTCAGAAGACGGATGATCTTGTAAAGGATCTGAAGGCATGGGTGGATGAGGAATATGCCGGCGGCCGCGTGACCGTCATGACGGACAGCGAGATCATTGCGCAAGTGAACAAGGTGTGCCTGGAAAAGGGTTATAAGCTCGGACAGTAAAGGGGGCATCGTTATGGGGTATGACGTAAAAAAGGAAGTAACGGACAAGTACTCCCTGCGAGGCAGGGTTTTTAGCAAGCTTCGCGATGACATTTTAAGCGGTAAATATGAAGAAAACGAGGAACTGAAGGAAGTTGCCATCGGAGAAGAGCTTGGCGTGTCGAGAACGCCGGTGCGTGAGGCATTCCGTCAGTTGGAACTGGAAGGCCTGATCCAGATCATCCCCAACAAGGGTGCTTACGTCACGGGAATCACGGAGAAGGACATTCAGGACATTTATCTGATCCGTTCCCTTTTGGAAGGTCTTTGTGCAAAGCTTGCGACGGAGCATATCACGCAGGAACAGCTCGAAGAATTGGAAGAGAATGTTTATCTTGGCAAATTCCATGCGGAAAAAGGACATTTGGATCAGATGACCGAGTTGGACAACCGCTTCCATGAGATTTTGTACGAAGCGTGCGACAGCAAGATGTTGGAGCATCAATTAAAAGACTTCCATCAGTACGTGCTTCGCGTACGGAAGAAGACCTTGAGCAATAAGAATCGCGGACCCAAATCGAATTTGGAGCATGAGGGCATCCTCAATGCCATTAAGGCAGGGGACGCGGAGTTGGCCCAAAAGCTTGCGCATGATCACATGATCAATGCCTATGAAAACATGCTGAAGTGCGGATTGCATGAACTGTTTTCTGAAAAGAGCACGGATGAAAAGAAGTAGAAAAGACTTGAATAAAAAGATTACGGGAGGAAAACAAGATGGCTAAAATTGCAATGAAAACCCCTTTGGTGGAGATGGACGGAGATGAAATGACCCGCATCCTTTGGAAGATGATCAAGGATGAGTTGCTCCTTCCCTTTATTGATCTCAAGACCGAGTATTATGACCTTGGATTGGAGCACAGAAATGAGACGGACGACCAGGTGACCGTTGATTCTGCAAACGCAACGCTGAAGTATGGCGTAGCCGTAAAGTGCGCGACCATCACCCCCAATGCGGCAAGAATGACCGAATATAACCTGAAGGAAATGTGGAAGAGCCCTAATGCAACCATTCGTGCGATCCTTGACGGTACCGTGTTCCGTGCGCCCATCTTGGTTAAGGGCATTGTTCCCTACGTGGCAAACTGGAAAAAGCCCATCACCATCGCACGTCATGCCTATGGCGACGTTTACAAGAACGTGGAGATTAAGGTTCCCGGCGCAGGCAAGGCTGAGCTTGTATTCACCGGCGAGGACGGCACCGAGATCCGCGAGGTGATCCATAACTTTAACGGAAGCGGCATCATCCAGGGCATCCATAACACGGACAAATCCATCTCCAGCTTTGCAAGGGCATGCTTCGGCTATGCGATTGACACGAAGCAGGATCTGTGGTTTGCAACGAAGGACACCATCTCCAAGAAGTATGACCATAACTTCAAGGACATCTTCCAGGAGATCTATGACAAGGAGTATAAGGCTAAGTTTGAGGAGCTTGGCATTGAATATTTCTACACCCTGATCGATGACGCGGTGGCACGCGTGATCCGTTCCGATGGCGGATTCATCTGGGCATGTAAGAACTATGACGGTGACGTAATGAGTGACATGGTGGCAACCGCATACGGCGACCTCTCCATGATGACATCCGTACTGGTAAGCCCGAACGGAGCATATGAGTATGAGGCGGCACACGGAACCGTACAGCGCCATTATTACAAGCACTTAAAGGGTGAGGAGACCTCCACAAACTCCATCGCAACGATCTTTGCATGGACCGGCGCGTTAAAGAAGCGCGGCGAGCTGGATCAGATCCCTGAGCTGGTAGCTTTCGCGGAGAAGCTTGAGAAGGCTTGCGTAAAGACCGTTGAGGACGGCAAGATGACCAAGAGCCTTTCCCTTATCTCTACCTGCGAACATCCCGTGATCCTAAACAGCCTTGACTTTATCAAGGCAATCCGCGAGACGCTGGAGAGCTTGCTGTAAATCGTCCGAGCCTTGTCTAAGGAGAAGATGAATGGAAAAAACGAGGGGAAAAAGGCACTGGATTGGATGGACGATACTTGCGTTGTTTATTCTTTTTGTTTGCCGTTTATTTTGGGAGTTATATGATTATCAAATCCATACACCTAAGATTATGTTGAAAAAGGAGCCGTTTGTTATGACAACAGGTTCCGTGGTTACCTTGGATGATTTGTGCGAAATTACTTGTCAAGGCGACTGTTTTTCACATTTTCAATTCAGGACTGATATTTCTTCCGTAAAGATCTTAGAGTTTAAGGAGGGATACTTTACTAACACTGATGGGTATCCTATAGACGGGACACTCACGAGGAGATTAGATAAGGATGGTGAAGAATGGTGGTATTCCCTGGGCTATATAACAAAACTCTATGTGGGTGATGAGGCAGGAACGATATATGTTACCATATGCGCTTCTGGAGAAAGCGGGGAACACATAGAAAAAAATACGATTATCTACGTAAACCGTGGTGAATAAAGGTTTGAAAAATGGGTCAGGGGGACATTCACTAGACATGTTCCCCTGACTTTTTTGGCTCTTTTCAAAATAATACATGGAATAGCCAAGATAATCATTGACTTTTACGCGAAGAATCGGTAGGCTGAATATAGAACGTAAACGGTTACGTAATTCGTACGTTTATGATGAAATCTAATGGATTCAGGAGGAAAGGCGATGGAGTTTAGGAACGACAACGGCGCGCTTGTGTTTAAGCGTGCGGGCGAGACGGTCCGCATCGAAGCTTGGGGAGAGAATTCCCTTCGCGTGCGGGCAACAATGTTGCCGGAGTTTACCGGAAATGACTGGGCGTTGACGGAGAAACCAGGCGTGACGCAAGGAAAGGTAGAGTTTTTTGAGCGGGATCATTGGGTGGGAGACGGAAACATTGACAAGCGGGAATATGCGTCGATCACTAACGGAAAGATCCGTGCGGAGGTGAACTTTGTCGGCATTATTTCCTTCTTTGAGGGAGAAAAGCTCTTGCTGAGGGAGTATTATCGTTCCTATGACGGTACCATTTCCCAGGGAAGCAGATGCTTAAAACTCGTAAACCGTGAGTGGAAGGGCATCATTGGAGGCACCGGATATGAACTGAACCTGAAGTTCGATGCCAATGACGGCGAGAAGATTTACGGCATGGGACAGTATCAGCAGAGCTATATGGACATGAAGGGTTGCGTTCTGGAGCTGGCGCAGAGAAATTCCCAGGCCTCCGTTCCGTTCTATATCAGCAACAAGGGCTACGGCATGCTGTGGAATAACCCGGCAGTTGGCCGCGTAAGCTTTGCCAATAACTACACTGAGTGGATCGCAAGATCTACCAGACAGATGGACTATTGGATCACCGTTGGGGAGACGCCGAAGGAGATCCTGAAGACCTATACCGGCGTTACCGGACGCGCTCCGAAGTTCCCTGAGAGTTTGATGGGACTGTGGCAGTGTAAGCTTCGTTACCGCACCCAGGAAGAGGTTCTTGAGGTTGCCCATGCCTACCAGAAGGAGGGCATCAAGATCGACATGATCGTGATCGACTTCTTCCACTGGACCGTACAGGGCGACTGGAAGTTCGACAAGACGTATTGGCCGGATCCCAAGGCCATGGTGGGCGAGCTTCATTCCATGGGCATCAAGGTCATCGTTTCCGTATGGCCCTCCGTGGACAGAAAGAGTGAGAATTTCTATCCCATGATGGACAGGGGACTCCTCATCAAGACGGAACGCGGTGCAGCGCAGACCTATGACTATCAGGGCGACTGCGTGGAGATCGATCCGTTTAACCCTGAGTGCCGGAAGTACGTTTGGGAGGTATGTAAGAGAAATTATTATGATCTTGGATTTGACGGATTCTGGCTGGATAACTCTGAGCCTGACTATGGCGTATACGACTTTGAAAACTATCGTTACAGCATTGGGCCGGCTCTGGAATGCAGCAATCTTTATCCCCAGATGTACAGCCGCGTGTTTAATGATCCCATGAAGGAAATGGGAGACGGCACGGTGGTGAATCTGATGAGATGTGCCTGGGCGGGCAGCCAGAAATACGGCAACGTGATCTGGTCCGGCGACGTGCCCAGCACCTTCTATTCCTTTAAGGAGCAGGTGATGGCAGGCCTGAACATGGGCCTTGCGGGCATTCCCTGGTGGACCACCGACATCGGCGGCTTCATGACGGACGACGTAAAGGATCCTGATTTTAGACAGCTTCTGATCAGATGGTATCAGTTCGCAGTATATTCTGCAGTCCTTAGAATGCATGGCGACAGAGGTCCTTACAACATTCCGCCTCTGGATAACCGCGACTGGGGCGGCGGATACCTGCACACCGGTCAGCCCAACGAGCTTTGGAGCTATGGCGAAGACAATTACAAGATCATGCGCAAGTACTATGACGTTCGCGTTCAAATGCATGATTACGTCAAGAGTCTGTATGAGGAGGCATCCGCAAACGGATCACCCTTGATCCGCGCCATGTTCTATGAGTTCCCTGAGGATGCGAAGTGTTGGGAACTGAATGACCAGTACATGTTTGGCGATAAGTACCTTGTGGCACCCATTTTTGAACTGAATCAATTCCGGCGTGACGTATACCTGCCCGCAGGAAAATGGAAGCTGACCAGCGACGGAAGCCTTTACGAGGGCGGCCAGACCGTGACGGTGGACGCGCCCATCGAGTACATGCCCGTTTTTGAAAAATGCTAATGGAATCCTTCATAAATGCGTGAAAGCATGAATGCGGAAAACGCGACTGCGGCCCAGGCAAGAAAATTGCCATGGGCCGTTTTGATTCCCGTCATTTTTGCTATTGCGGAATGCCGAAAAATCAGTATAATGAAGATAAATTGATTTATGGAAAAGGGGAAAACATGGAAGTATCAAAAAATTTTAAATCCGGATTTGTAACGCTGATCGGCCGCCCCAACGTGGGAAAATCCACGCTGATGAATCATTTGATCGGGCAGAAGATCGCGATCACTTCGAATAAGCCTCAGACCACGAGAAACCGCATCCAGACCGTTCTGACGACGGATGAGGGACAGATCGTGTTTCTTGACACGCCTGGCATTCACAAGGCAAAGAACAAGCTGGGAGACTATATGGTCAACATTGCGGAGCGGACGCTGAACGAGGTGGACGTGATCTGTTGGCTTGTGGAGCCCACCACCTTCATCGGCGCAGGCGAAAGGCACATCATCGAACAGCTCCAGAAGACGAAAACGCCGGTGATCCTTGTGATCAATAAGGTGGATACGGTAAAGAAAGAGGAGATCCTTCTCTTTATCGACACCTATCGCAAGGAATATGACTTTGCGGAGATCGTGCCGGTTTCCGGACTCAAGGAGATCAACACGGACGAGCTGATCAAATGCATTTTCAAATACCTTCCCTACGGGGATCCTTTCTATGACGAGGATACCGTGACCGATCAGCCCATGCGTCAGATCGTTGCGGAGCTCATCCGCGAGAAGGCGCTTCGGAGCCTTGACGAGGAGATCCCTCACGGCGTGGCGGTGACCATTGAGAGCATGAAGGAAGTTGGGAACATATGCCACATTGAAGCCACCATCATCTGCGAGAAGGATTCTCACAAGGGAATCATTATCGGGAAGGGCGGTCAGATGCTGAAAAAGATTGGATCCAAGGCGAGACCTGAGATCGAGGACATGTTAGAGATGCAGGTGAATCTGCAGCTTTGGGTCAAGGTGAAAAAGGACTGGAGAGACAGCGACGTATTGATGAAGAACTTTGGCTATAATCCCAAGGAAGCCAAGGGAAATGATTAAATAAATCGGAAAGGGGAGGGCGTGATGCAGGATTTTATCTTTGTGACCGGAATTGTTTTGAAGCAGTCGCCCTCCGGTGAATATGACAGAAGAGTGACGATCCTGACGAAGGAATGCGGAAAGATCGCCGCCTTTGCAAGAGGAGCAAGAAGGCAGGGGAATAAGCTGGCAGCCGCCACGAATTCCTTTGCCTTCGGCACGTTTAAACTCTATCAGGGCCGGGATGCCTATACGCTCGCGGATGCAGAGATCAAGAATTATTTTGAAAATCTGATGAGCGATTTCGAGGGTGCGTATTATGGCATGTATTTCGCCGAGATCGCTGATTATTATGCCAGGGAGAACAATGATGACAGAATGCTATTGGGACTCTTGTACCAATCCTTAAAGGCACTGTCCGCGCCATCCATACCAAGACCCTTGGTCAAGGTGATCTATGAGTGCAAGGCCATCGCGGTCAATGGGGAATTTCCAGGCGTGCCAAGGGACCGGGAGCTTTCCGCGTCAGCCGTATATGCATTGGAGTATATTGCAAACAGCAGCCTGGAAAAGCTCTATACCTTCACGGTGACGGAGGAGGTTTTGGCGGAGCTTACGTCGGTTGCCGAAGAATATTGTAAAAAATACCTTAGACGTGACTTCAAAAGCCTTGAAATTCTAAAAACTCTCTGTTGAATTTTTCCGCGCGAGCGGTTATAATAGATTGAATTAACGATGACTTTTTGCGGAAAGCTGGTTCATGCATGAAAAGATTGAGAAAATTGCTTGCCAGTCTGGGCGTCGTTTTGATCATGGGATTGGCATTCGCCGGCTGCGAAAAGGACGATTCCTGGAAGAAATGGACGCAGGAACAAATGGCGATTGATAAAGACGGCCAGATCATTTACTGCGTAACGGACAGCTTTGACAAAAACTATTATGATCTGGAAGAGTTGACGGGAATGGCGGTGCAAGAGGCTGCCAAGTATAACGGAGAGCATAAGAAAATCGAAAGTATCCCCGTAACGATTGCGGAGATTGCAAAGATCAATGAGACCAGTAACGTGGTTCGCGTGGTCTATCAGTTCGACGGGTACGAATCTTTTTCCGGATTTATTGGTACGAAGCTTTATTATGGCACGCTGGAGGAAGCAATCAAGAAGAAAATCATTTTCACCGGCTCAGAGCTGTACGGACCATCAGGGACGATCACTCTTGACGAGGCCACAAAAGAGAAATTGAAAACCAGACACGTTCTTGTGACGGATGCAAAAACGCTGATTAGTTTACCATCTGACGCGCAGTATTACAGCCACGACGTAAAGATCCCGGAGGGCGGAATGGCGGATACGACGGAGTGTGAAGACGTGGCAGTCATCCTGCTGAAAAAGTGAATGAATTGTCCAGGGCCGATGCCTTGGATGATAAAGATAAATATTTAAGAGAAGAGAGAAGAGGAAAGACTATGGAAAAGACAATGGAAAAAATCGTTGCGTTGGCGAAGGCCAGAGGTTTTGTGTATCCCGGTTCCGAGATTTACGGCGGACTGGCAAATACCTGGGATTACGGTAATCTCGGCGTGGAACTGAAGAACAACGTAAAGAAGGCCTGGTGGCAGAAATTCGTTCAGGAGAATCCTTATAACGTAGGCGTTGACTGCGCGATCCTGATGAATCCCCAGACTTGGGTGGCCAGCGGACATCTCGGCGGCTTTTCCGATCCTCTGATGGATTGTAAGGAGTGCCATGAGCGTTTCCGCGCTGACAAGCTGATCGAGGACTACTGCGAGGAGAAGGGCATCAAGCTGGAGGAGAGCGTTGACGCCTGGAGCCAGGAGAAGATGAAGAACTTCGTTGAGGAGAACAACATTCCCTGTCCTACCTGCAGCAAGCATAACTTCACCGACATTCGTCAGTTCAACTTGATGTTCAAGACCTTCCAGGGCGTAACCGAGGATGCAAAGAATACCGTATATCTTCGTCCCGAGACCGCTCAGGGTATCTTCGTAAACTTCAAGAACGTACAGAGAACCTCCCGCAAGAAGCTTCCCTTCGGCATTGGCCAGATCGGTAAGTCCTTCCGTAACGAGATCACTCCCGGTAACTTCACTTTCCGTACCAGAGAGTTTGAGCAGATGGAGTTGGAGTTCTTCTGCAAGCCCGGCACCGACATGGAGTGGTTCCAGTATTGGAGAGGCTTCTGCCGTGACTGGCTGTTCTCCCTTGGCATGAAGGAAGATGAGATCCGTCTTCGCGACCATAGCCCTGAGGAGCTTTGCTTCTACAGCAAGGGCACCACGGACATCGAGTTCCTGTTCCCCTTCGGTTGGGGTGAGCTTTGGGGCATTGCTGACAGAACGGATTACGATCTGACCCAGCATGCAAATACGTCTGGCGAGGACATGACCTATTTTGATGACGAGACCAATGAGAAATACATTCCTTACGTGGTTGAGCCTTCCCTTGGCGCAGACCGCGTGGTGCTTGCCTTCCTTTGCGCTGCATATGACGAGGAGGAGCTTGAGGGCGGCGACGTGAGAACCGTGCTTCATTTCCATCCCGCACTGGCACCCGTGAAGATTGGCGTGCTTCCTCTTTCCAAGAAGCTGAACGAGGGCGCAGAGAAGATTTATACCCAGCTTTGCAAGAAGTATAACTGCGAGTTCGACGACAGAGGCAACATCGGTAAGAGATATCGCCGTCAGGACGAGATTGGCACTCCTTTCTGCGTAACCTACGATTTCGATTCCGAGACCGATGGCTGCGTAACCGTAAGATTCCGTGATTCCATGGAGCAGGAGCGCGTTGCCATCGCAGACTTGGATGCCTACTTCGCAGACAAGTTTACGTTCTAACAACCAAAGAAAGAGGAAAACATCATGAGAAAATTTACCTCAACGGAATTGAGAAAGGCTTGGAAAGAGTTTTATATTGAGAGGGGTCATAAGGACGTTGGAGCGGTATCTTTGGTTTCGGACGGCTCCACGGGCGTTATGTTCAACGTGGCAGGAATGCAGCCGTTGATGCCTTATCTGCTTGGTGAGAAGCATCCCATGGGAACGAGACTTTGCAACGTGCAGGGCTGCGTTAGAACCAACGACATCGATTCCGTAGGCGACAAGAGCCACGGAACCTTCTTCGAGATGATGGGAAGTTGGAGCCTTGGAGATTACTTCAAGAAGGAGCGTTGTCAGTGGAGCTACGAGCTTCTGACCGGGCTCTTTGGATTTGATGCTGATCACCTTGCCGCAACCGTGTTTGCGGGAGATGAGAATGCACCCAGGGACGAAGAGGGTGCGCAGTACCGTATCGCTTCCGGCTTTAAGAAAGAGAATATTTTCTATCTTCCCGCTGAGGATAACTGGTGGGGACTCGAGTACGGTCCCTGCGGTCCTGACAGCGAGATGTTCTACGTAAAGGACGACGTGCCTCCCTGCGGCCCTGACTGTAAGCCTGGATGCCACTGCGGAAAGTACACTGAAATCGGTAATGACGTGTTCATGCAGTATGAAAAGCATCAGGATGGGCATCTTACCCCCTTAAAGCAGCAGAACGTGGATACCGGTTGGGGACTTGAGAGAATCCTTGCGTTCCTGAACGGTCTGGATGACGTATATAAGATCGACCTGCATGCGCCTTCCATAAGCTATATTGAGCAGGCCAGCGGCATCAAGTATGATTCTGACGAGAAGATGACCAGATCCATGAGAATCCTTGCGGATCATACCCGTACGGCAGTGATGCTGATCGGGGATGAGAAGAAGCTTCTTCCTTCAAATGCAGGTGCAGGCTACGTGCTGCGCAGATTGATTCGTCGTGCCGTAAGACATGCTCGGGCGCTGGGCCTTAAGGAAGAGAACATCTTAAAGGTTGCAGAGACCTATATTGGAGTTTACGCAGAGAGCTATCCCCTTCTTGTACAAAACAAGGCATTTATTCTTTCCGAGCTTGGCAAGGAGATTGAGCGTTTCGAGGCGACTCTTGAAAATGGCCTGAAGGAATTCAAGAAGATTCTGGAGCAGAAACAGGCAGAAAAGAGCGATAAGATCGATGGTAAGTCTGCATTCTATCTTTATGATACCTTCGGTTTCCCGATTGAGCTGACGGTGGAGCTCGCTGAGGAAGAGGGACTTTCCGTGGATGAGTCAGGATTTGCCGCAGCCATGGAGGAGCAAAAGCAGAAGGCTCGCGAGAATCAGAACTTCTCCGCAAAGCTTTCCGCAGACGCAAATCTCTTTGAGGATCTTGGAGATGCGTTCACGACTGAATTTGTTGGCTACGACGTGATCATGAATGACACGACGATCGCTGCGATCGCATCCGGCGATGCGCGCGTAAATGAGATCACTGAGGGTAATGCAGGTACTATCGTTGTTCCCGTAACGGCATTTTATGCTACCATGGGCGGCCAGAAGGGCGACTTTGGCCTGATCAAGGGCGCAAACGGCGTCTTTGAAGTGGAAGAGACCATAAAGCTTCCTGGCGGTAAGGTTGGCCACGTTGGAAAAGTTCTTTCCGGAAAGATTTCCGCAGGTGATCACGTTCGCATGGAAGTGGATGCCGCTAACCGTGCAAGCACTTGCAAAAACCATACGGCGACGCACCTTCTGCAGGCAGCACTTCAGCAGGTTCTTGGCAGCGACGTTCATCAGCAGGGTTCTTATCAGGACGGCGCAAGAACCAGATTTGACTTTAGCTTCTCCCGTGCAATGACGGAAGATGAGATCGCTAAGGTAGAAGAGATCGTCAATGCAAAGATTTTAGAGGACGTTCCCGTTGTAACGGACGTTATGAATATTGAAGAGGCAAAGAAGAGCGGTGCAATGGCACTGTTTGGCGAGAAGTACGGCGAGACCGTCCGCGTTGTGTCCGTAGGCGATTTCTCGAAAGAGTTCTGCGGCGGAACGCACGTTAAGAGAACGGGAGACATTGCTTCCTTCAAGATCCTTTCCGAGAGCGGCATCGCTGCAGGCGTAAGAAGAATTGAGGGCCTGACCAGCGCAAACGTGATCGAGCATTACAAGGCCATCGAAGAGACCTTAAAGCAGGCAGCCGCAGCTGCAAAATCCACCACGGCAAATCTGGTGGAAAAGATCCAGCATTTGCAGGCGGAGGTCAAGGCACTTTCTTCTGAGAACGAGTCCC
Source organism: Lachnospiraceae bacterium (assembly GCA_017552985.1). Lineage (GTDB taxonomy): Bacteria > Bacillota > Clostridia > Lachnospirales > Lachnospiraceae > Acetatifactor. The sequence goes on along the minus strand of JAFZNO010000046.1, from coordinate 3,401 downwards.
TGAAATCCAAGCTTGCCAAGAACTCCCTTGGCGACGTGATGGATCAGGTAAAGGAAGTAAAGGGCGTGAAACTTCTTGCCACGAGCGTCGCAGGCGTGGATATGAACGGACTTCGCGATCTTGGAGACCAGCTGAAGGATAAGCTTGGCGAAGGCGTCATCGTGCTTCTTTCCGAGCAGGACGGCAAGGTCAACATGGTTGCCATGGCAACGGACGGCGCAGTAAAGGCTGGTGCACATGCAGGAAACCTGATCAAGGGAATCGCCGCATTGGTTGGCGGTGGCGGCGGCGGACGCCCGAACATGGCCCAGGCCGGCGGCAAGAATCCAGCAGGAATTCCCGCTGCGATCGAGGAAGCTGCAAAGGTTTTGGAAGGGCAATTATAAACTCTTCAGAAAAAACTGTTGACGAATGAAATTTTTATGATATAATGTCATTAGTGTGCGTGATAAGCGCCACAAAAAATAACCCAATCAGTCAGAAATGCTAGCGGGACTGAAGGGAGGGTCGGGTGTAGAACATGTCAAACGTAATCGTAAAAGAAAACGAGACTTTGGACAGTGCATTGCGCCGCTTCAAGAGAAGCTGTGCAAAGGCTGGTATTCAGCAGGAGATTCGTAAGCGTGAGCATTACGAGAAGCCTAGCGTGAAGCGTAAGAAGAAGTCTGAGGCTGCGAGAAAGCGCAAATATAACTAAAACTTAAAAATCAATCCCCAGCCGGTTACGACTGGGGATTTTGATTAACAAAATCACGGCTGTGGCCGGAAGATTCGAGGTACGAAAATGATGTGGCTTGAAGAAGCGTTAAGCATTGACTTATATCATTATTGTTCGCTTTTTGCAATCTACAGCATGATGGGCTGGCTGATCGAATCCATCTATATGTCGATCTGTAATAAGCGGGTGACGAACAGAGGGTTTGCAAGAGGACCGTTCTGTCCGATCTACGGTTTTGGTTGCATCGGCGGATATCTGATCTTTGCACCGTTCAAAGGCCAATACGTGGCCATTTATATTGGCGGGTGCATCGTTGCAACCACTTTTGAGTTTATTGTCGGGAAAATGATGATCAAATCCCTTGGAGAACTTTGGTGGGATTACAAGGACAAGCCCTTTAACTATCAAGGCATCATCTGCCTGGAGAGTACGCTTGCCTGGGGCATTTACGCTCTGATTGTCGTACATTTCCTGCATGGAACCATTATGAATTTCATTGATGCGGTTGACAAGCGTCTTGGCATTCTTCTTTTGGTTGTCATTTATTTCCTTGTTTTCATTGACTACATGGTTCAGTTTAGCCAAATCTTCGGCTGGCCAAAGGCCCTTGGCGGACAGGGAATGAAGGAAAAGCCCGACATCAGCCGTGCAAATAAGGTAAATCACCCTGACGCGGAATAATTTATTCAAGGGAAAAGTAAATAGTTAGTCATAAATTCGGCCATGCCTTCATATTCTGAAGTAATCCAGAAAAGGAGGTATGGCCGTTTTGTGCAAATGGAATGGAAAAGGAAACAGGTTATTGGCGGGATTGACTGGTGCAATCGTCACGTTGTGCTTCGTCTTAAGCAATCCAACAAGTTGTAAGGCGCAGATTGAACTCACGGCACCTTCAGCCATTTTGATCGAACGTTCCACGGGAACGGTGGTCTATGAAAAGAATGCGGATGAAAAACGAAGCCCTGCAAGCATTACCAAGATCATGACGCTGTTGCTTACCTTTGAGCAGATCCATGCCGGGAAAGCGGATCTTCAGGAGGACGTATTGGTAAGCGAACGCGCCGCTTCCATGGGTGGATCCCAGGTTTATCTGGCACAGGGAGAGATACAAACCTTAGATACAATGATCAAATGCATCGCGGTTGCCTCGGGAAATGATGCCAGTGTCGCCGTTGCGGAGCATATTGCGGGAAGCGAGGAAGCCTTTGTCAAGATGATGAATGACAAGGCAGCGGACCTGGGAATGACGGGGACGCATTTTCAGGATTGCTGTGGTCTTTCAGATTCAGAGAATCACTACACGACGGCGAGGGACGTGGCGATCATGTCAAGGGAATTGATCACGGAATATCCGGAAGTGTTTGATTATACTAAGATCTGGATGGAAGACGTGACTCACGTAACGAACAGAGGGAGCAGCACTTTTACGCTCAGCAGTACGAATAAGCTGTTAAAGAGATATGCATATTGCACGGGTCTGAAGACGGGTTCGACGCAAAAAGCAAAATACTGTATTTCCGCGACGGCGTCAAAAGACGGGATTGACCTGATCGCGGTGGTGTTGGGGGCGCCGGATCCCAAGGCAAGATTTTCGGAGGCCCAGACCCTGTTGACTTACGGCTATGCAAGCTGCAGGCTGTACGAGGATCAAGAACCTATAAATCCAACTCAAATTCTGGTGAAGAATGCGTTGGAAAAGGAGATTGGGATTGAGGCGGACGGTACCTTTTCTTATCTTGATCTAGAGAGCATTGACTTCGATGCGATAGAGAAAGCTTTGGAACTCCCGGAAGCGGCTCAGGCCCCGGTGGCGGCTGGAGAATTGGCCGGTTACGTCGTATATTCCTATCAGGGCGCCGAGCTTGGAAGAGTACCCATAAGATATCAGATTTCCGTCGAAAGGGCTGGGTTTGGTTCCTATTTGCTCTATGCGTTTCAAAGTCTGTTATTTCAGCAGTGAATGGCAGTGCCTTGGCAAAATACGTTTTGACCAAGGCTTGTTTTTATGATAAGATTACGAGGGAAATCTTGATTTTTTGCGGAGGACGCGCGAATCGATGGACGTGATTATCTTGGTGTTGGGCGTGTTAGTCATGATCCTTTTTTGGATCATGCTCCATGACTCGACGCATTTTGAGACAACGGAATATGTCGTGACGGACCCGCGCATTCAAAAGGACTTTAGGGCCGTGGTCCTGGCGGATCTACACAACCAAAAATTTGGCAGGGACAATGAACTTCTGTTGAATGCGATTCGTGACGGAAAGCCGGACGTGGTTTTGATCGCCGGAGACATGATGACGGCAAAGCCTGGAAAGGACTTTGCGCCTGCGATTGAGCTCCTTAGGGAACTGGCAAAGGATTATCCCATCTGTTACGGCGTGGGCAATCACGAGCATCGCATCCGTTTATACCGGAAAGTATACGGAGACATGGGGACGCGATACCGGGAAGCCCTTTCGGAGATCAACGTAAGGCTCATGAGTAATGAACGCAGGGCGTTCGGGGAATACGGCATTGAAGTCATTGGCAGTCAGATCCACCACAAGTATTATCGCAGAAAAAAGAGAATGCCCATGCGGGATACGTATCTTCCGGGAATCCTTGGCGAGCCTGACAAGTCCGTCTTCACGGTGCTTCTTGCGCATAATCCGGACTATTTTCCCGAATATGCGGCATGGGG
>JAFZNO010000045.1 GCA_017552985.1 Lachnospiraceae bacterium | reverse complement strand
TGAGGCATTTGCGGAGTATTTCTGCCGCAAACACGGAGTCGATTATCTGACGGCAGTCATGGACGTGGACAATCCGGCATCCCGCAGGACGGCGGAGAAGAGCGGGTTTCGGCTCTTCGAGAAGAGAACAGTTTACGATTATCACTACAACCGGTATGCGGATGACTATTTTTATTTCCGCAGGTATTGGTCCGGATGTACCCTGAAAGACCGCTATTACGGAGATTCAACGTATTACGGTCGCTCGACGTCGTAAGGAAATAGAGCTTTCAAAGGAGAAGTGCTAATAAAAGTGCCAGCGGGGGTGAAATGGATGGAAGTGATCGTGATGCGCCATGGGGAAAGAGACTATGAACCCTGTCATGAAAGAGGATTTATTGGTCAAGGCTTAGAATTGGCACCATTGACTGAAAATGGGGAGAAACAGGCGGAAGAGGCTGCAAGGAATCCTTTGATCGACGGCTGTTCCGTTATTGTGTCTTCGCCTTACACAAGGTGCCTGCAAACGGCCGCAATCGTATCCAGAATAAGGAATATTCCGTTGAAGGTAGAAGTCGACCTGCATGAGTGGATTCCCGATCTGCTATTTCAAAACAAAGCAGGAGAAGCAAAAGCTTATGGCAAAGAGTTTGCATTGAATGAAGGGAAGTACCCAGACGGAGAGCCTTGTAGATGGGAAAGCATTGACATGATGGAAAAAAGGCTTTTGGGAGTATTAGATAAATATGTGAGTTATGATAAAATTCTGATCGTTACGCATGGAATGCTGATGCATCAGATTAAGCCATATGGGCATATACCCAATTGTTTTGTGGATAGCTTTACGTATGATGAACATTTTAAGTGTGCCGGTTTTCACAAGAAGTAGGAAGAGGCCTTTACCCGCATGGTTGGCGAGACTCAACCATCAGGTGAACCTGGCTCTACGGAGGAGTTATTGTATTCAAACATAGGGAAAGTATAATGAACTTATCAAGCTTGAAATAAGATTTTGAGAGGATAAGAATATGAATCACAATAATATTGCTGACAACGTTAAACGACTTCGGGAAGCAAAGCATATGACGCAGGAGCAGCTGGCAAATGAACTGGGAGTCACCTTTCAGGCGGTGAGCAAGTGGGAAAACGGCGTAACCATGCCTGACGTCATGATGATGCCGCAGATCGCGCAGGTATTTGGGATCACCATAGACGAATTATACAAGCCCGCAGTAGAGGTTTATAAAAATGAGGCGGAGAAATGGCTGAGTAAGTATACGGCCTCGCACAACCAGGATGATTTTTTCAGGGCTGACGTGGAGTTTCGAAGGCTCCTTGAGTCGGGAGATTACAGTGACGAAGACGTGATCGCCTACGGGACGCTTTATCGTTTTCACGCAGATTACTGCAAGCAAAAGGCGTTTGAATTATATGATTCGGTCCTGGCAAAGAACAAGGCGGAAAGCTATGAAGCGGCATGGTCCAATAAAGGTGCGCTGATGGCGGCGATCGGTCAGGGAGAAGATTACGTAAGGCACTTTGAGAGCGAGATAGGGAATGATCCCAGTTTGGCAAATTACCGTTTGCTGATGCGCGCCTGCTTTTGGACGAAGAAATATGAAAAGGGTTTGGAATGCTGCAAGGAAATTCTAACGCGGTTTCCGAATCTGGATAAGGAAGAGCTCCGCGTACTGCACAGTACTGCCGGTGACATGTGCAGGGGTCTTAAGAAGTATGACGAGGCGTTTGCGTATTGGGAGAAGGCGCTCGAGGCCGATGCCTGGCCCATGGACCCGATGTTTTCCATTGCGTGCTGCCTAAGCGAGATGGGTGAGTACGCGAAGGCAGCAGACGCATGGAAGAAAATCGTGGACGAATTGATCGCCAGAGGCTTCACCTATGAAGTGGAATGGCCTCGCCAGATGATGAACGAAGCAAAGGCGAAAAGCTGAGGCTACCCTGCACCGAAGCGCATTTTATGTCGGGAAGCTACTGCCATGATGGGCTACAATTCAGTCAGACGATCGGAAAAAGGAGCAAAACAATGAATTGGATGACCGGATTACAAAGGGCAATCGATTACGTGGAAGAGCACATCCTTGAGGACTTAGATCTGGAGAACATCGCCGCACAGAGCTTTTCCTCCAGTTATCATTTTCAAAGAGTCTTCAGCATCGTATGCGACATGACCATTGGGGAATACGTGCGAAACCGAAGGCTCTCCTTGGCAGGAGCGGACCTGGCACGGGGAGACGTGAAGGTGATCGACGTTGCCATGAAATACGGTTATGACAATCCGGACAGTTTTGCAAGGGCTTTTCAGCGATTTCACGGCGTTTTGCCGTCTCAGGTGAAAGCGGGAGACGCGACCTTAAAATCCTTTTCCAAGATCGTACTAAAACTATCGATGGAAGGCGGTGCGTCTATGAATTACAGAATTGAAGAAAAACCGGAAATGATCCTGACGGGCACAAAGGTAAGGTTTCACGGAGAACCATGGGGAGAAGAGAGAGCAAAGCAAGAAGAACAATGGTACGTAACAACGCGCGGAGTCCAATGGTTTTTGCGGGGCGTGGCAGCAGGCGGTGACATTTACCAGCTGGTTACGAACGTTGATGGTGAAGGATATGATTTCTATTACTGCCATGAGCTGGAAAAATGGAACAGGGAGCATCTTTTTGACCATGTGGTCACAGGAGTGGATTTTGTGGAAGGTCTGGCGTTGGAAAACATTGTCGTGCCTAAATCTACTTATCTGATCCTGGAAGCAAAAAGTGAAAAGAACACGGTTCATGATTATCAGGAGTTGTTAAAACAAAGGGTGCAGATCATTACGGAATGGATGCCGGAAATGGGTTTTGAGCTCAAAGACGCACCGGAGATCGTGGTGATGCATTGGATGCCAAGGTCAGAGCGTTTTATACAGATTTGGATGCCCATAGAAAAAAGATGATGTCGAGATGGCAAGTGGGCAGACAATTGACCATAGTTTCCATTTTTGCTATGCTTTAAGAAACCTATTTTGGTAACTAAATGAACAATTATTTTACGGTTATAAGTGGACCATGGGGACGGGGTTAGTGGTCCAAAATAATGCCCCACTGACCTCGTCCTCAGAGCTCATAGCCTACCGTTTTTTCTGATGAGGTGGAAAGCAACAAAATAGGCGAGAATTCGGGAAATTGTTGCTGCCGTAGGCGAAAATAGAAAGTAGAAGGCAACAAAATAGGCTGAAATCCTAGAAATTGTTGCTTTCATAGGCGAACGAGGAAGAACAAACGGCGGAATCCAAGGTAAACTTCGTTTTCGCCGTACTATCGCAGCGAAATGGGGAAAAAGGACGGGGAAAACAAAGAATTTGACAAATTCATTATCTTTCGGAATAACGCACTGTTAACAATTTGTTCATCCGGACGTAGCTCAAATGGCAGAGATAGGTCTCTTTTAAGAGTACGGGCCCATATTTTGTTCGTATATGCGGGTTCAAGTCCCGTCACCCGTTTTATCTTTGAATATAAATGAGTATGACAATCGGAGTATTTAGAGGGGATTTAGCATGGAGATAAATGTTAGACTTGAAGAAGAAAAAGATTATCGAAGAGTAGAGGAAATAACGAGAACTGCCTTTGGGTATCCTGACAGAATC
>JAFZNO010000044.1 GCA_017552985.1 Lachnospiraceae bacterium | reverse complement strand
GGACTACTGCCAAAACATGTTAGGAAACGAGAAATACCAGACGAATGATTACGTGAACCTGAGAAGACTTCTGGTGGACATCCTGATCTACGGCGAGGCGGCACAGGTTTACGTGAACTACAAGACGGACAACCTTGTCAGCGGGTTCCTTACGGCTGAGCAACGCGCGATGGGAACTGCGGCAAATGCCGCGGTGGACTACCATACGGTAAAGGAAAAGCTCTTTGCGACGGTGAGTGCGGACGACGAGCTGGCAAGCATGGAGGCGGCAACGCTCTACCTTGAGGCAGCGGTAAACATTCAGTTTAAGTACACGGCCGGCAACCTTGACGGACTTCGCGTGGTGGTTACCGGGGACGCGGCCGGAACGGACGTGCTTGGCGAATACGCGGCGGACGGAAGCCTGATCGATTCCAAGGGTCGTTATTACGTAACCTTTGGCGGCCTGAACGCGTGCCAGATGAAGAAGACGGTTTACGCGACGGTGATGCAGGACAACAAGAAGGTCAGCAACACCTATCGCTACAGTATCGAATCCTACGTGGAATCCATGAGGACCAACGGCACCACAAAGCTTGACAAGCTGCTTGACGCGATGATGCGTTATGGCGACAGCGCAACCGCATTTGCGGGCAGGAATTAAGACATAAGAAAAGACTACTGAGAAACGAGGAAACTTCAATGAGGTTTCCTCGTTGTTTTATTGCCGTTTTAAGTTGACGGAGGGAAACGGGAAGCGTATAGTTGAAGTATGGGCGGTAATGGAAAGTTACCGAAGGAAAGGGGAAGAACTATGAAACGAGAAACACGCAGGTGGTTGGCTAAGGTGGTTGCTTTTGCCTTGGCTTTTTCGCTGACGGGTACGGACGTTCAGGCCTTTACTCAGGCTGAATTGCTGATTCCGGAAGAGACGGGAGAGCCGCAGGTAACATCGGCTCCATGGGTAACGTCGGCTCCGATAGAGCCAGTAACGGATCCGGAGACGCCGTTGCCAGACTTAGGACCAGGAATATACTTGTCTGAAGGCTTTGAAAACGAGGGGATTCCAGCGGGCTGGACGACGGAAACAAACACGGAGGGTTTTAATTGGTTTGTTGGCGAGGGTGTAGATGGTACTGACTTGAGTGCATGGTCCGGAGAAAGAAATGCATCGATAGGGAACGTACAATTTTATACCGGACAATATGCATGGCTTATTACGCCTGCGCTGGACTTAAGTAAAGCTGCAGGGAAAGAGGTTGTACTGAGCTTTTGGTACGTGAACAGAAGTAATAATGGGGCGTTTTCTGGATTGGGGGTTTTTTATCGCGTGAATGGCGGCGGATGGCAGAAGCTTGGCGTGACGTCGCAATATCATAATGATTGGTGTAAGAACGTGATCATTTTGCCTGAGGTCTGCAATGCGGTAAAAGTTCAATTTGGATTCCGCGCTGAGAATTTCTCTGGCCCTGGCATTGGTTTGGATGAAGTCTTGATCCAAAATGCTGAAAATGAAGTGACACATGAGTTGGTCTACGATCCAAACGGCGGCAACGGTTTTTATTCTGAACATTACATGGATTGGACGTTGGCAACCGTGCCTGAATGTGATTACGTCGCACTACCGGATACTTGGTTTGGAGGTTGGAATACCGCGCCAGATGGCACCGGAGAGAACTATAAGCCAGGAAACAAGATCATGGTGAAGGGTGGCATGTATTTATACGCACAGTGGGTGGGGTACTATACTTCCCTAGACGAAGATTTTGAACAATACGGGATTCCCGTGGGTTGGAGCGTAATCTACGATGATAAGGGAAACGGTTGGTTTGTTAACGATGTTGAGCAAAATATATTTCAACCACATTGTGCAGTCGTAACGTTCAGCGGAAATAGCAACGGATCCGCGTGGCTGGTTACGCCGAAGTTGGATTTAAGAGGCGTATCAGGGAACTGCATACTTGGTTTTGATTATGTAAATCCTGGATATAACGGCGGGTGTTTTGAATTAAAAGTATGTTATCGCGTTGGCGAAGGTGAGTGGCAGGAATTGAAGAGTTTTACCACTGCCCATGATTCTTGGACGCACGCAGACGTGTTTCTTCCCGAGGAAGCAAAAACCACAGACGTTGAAATTGGATTTCAGTCAGTGGAATTCGAAAGCATTGGCGTCTGCATTGATAACGTACGGACAGATACTGGCAAATATGGAGTTTTCATTCCCCAAAATATAGTTGGCGGCACCGTATCAAGCGATGCGGAGGTGACTGAAGCAGGGAAAAAAATCACTCTGAAGGTTTGTGCAAAAAGTCGCTATCAGCTGGATGAATTGATCCTCAAACAGGGCAGTGAAATCATTGATTATGAGCAGGTGGATGAAACGACGTATACTTTTGTCATGCCTGAAGGAAACGTTGACGTTGACGTCACGTTTGTTGAACGGGACTATGTCTTCTATGAGACGTTTGACGAAGAAGGGGCACTTGACGGATGGACGTTAGTTGACGCGGATGGCGACGGATTTGGATGGGAGATTATTAATCTTAACCGGAAAACTGACGATAAAGGAAATCCTTTAGTTCTGTCTGAGCCCAATCCTCTTGGTTCCTATTCTTGGTTTGAATTTAGTGTATTGTATCCTGACAACTGGGCCATCACGCCTGCCATTAAGGTACCCGTGAATGCTGTTTTATCCTTTGGCATCAAGGGATGTGATCCTAACTACGCAGCCGAGATAATGGCTGTTTACGTTGGTTCTTCAACAAATTTGGATGACATGGTAAAGGTGGGAGCCGATTACGTTGGAGCTCCCGCATATGCGAAGTATGAGGTGGATCTTTCAAAATATGCCGGAGAAACGATCTATATTGGTTTCCGCCATTATAACATATCGGACATGTTCATGCTGTTGCTGGATGACGTGTCCGTTTATGGGGAAGAAATCCTGACGGATGAGAATCTGATGATAACCAAGAAGTCCTTAAGACTCCAGGATACCATTGCCATCGACTTTAAGGTGCCGGCATCGGCAGTCGAAGGGTATCAGGATCCTTATCTTATGGTGACGCAGAATGACGTAGAGACGAAGTTGTCGGATTATTACGAGGATAACGATTTCTTGATCTTTACGTATCGTGTGGCGCCGCACCAAATGACTGACGTCGTGACGGCCGTGCCGCACGCGACGAACGCGGACGGAAAGGACGTAACGGGTGCAGAGTTTAGCTATTCGGTGATTGAATACTGCTACAACATGCTTTACAAGGATAAGTATCAGAGTGCTGCATACGCTGAGTTTAGAAGACTCCTCGTGGACATTTTGCGGTATGGTGACGCGGCACAGATTTACGCGAATTACAAGACGGAATTGCTGCCGACGTGTGACCTTACGGAAGGGCTGCTTGCCATGGGAACCGACGTAACGAAGAAGATGGAGTATGAGTCGGTCAAGGAGCCGGTCTATGGGCTGGTGAGCGCAGAGAACGCACTGGCAAGCATTGAAAAGGCGGCACTGTACCTTGAAGCGGCAGTTAACATCCGGTTTAAGTTTAGCGCGAATGACGTTTCAGATCTTCGCGTGGTGATCACGGATAATGAGACGTGCACGAACGTGATCGCAGAGTATGCGGCAAAGGCTAACCAAATAGACGATAACGGTCTGTATTACGTAGACGTAAGCAAGCTGAACGCCAGCGAGATGAGAAAGACTGTTTACGCAACGGTGATGAAGGGCGATCAGGCAGTCAGCAACACTTACCGCTACAGCATTGAGTCCTACGCAGCGTCGATGAAGGACAAGGAGATCCCTCACTTGGCAGAATTGCTTGACGCGATGATGCGTTATGGCGACTCAGCCGCAGATTACTTGGAATCCTTAACGGAATAATTGAGGTTGTAACTTAGTCGCGAATGGCGGCATGGTTTTGGGTCACGGGGACGTGTCAGCAGGCACTGCCCCGTGACTCATTTTTACGTAATCTCAAGAAAGCTCTTGTATTCAGCGTAGGGGTTATACTATAATTTGGCATAGGAACGGACAAAGTAAAACTGAAGCGGGGAAGGTGCCGTGTTTCAGATCGAAGAAGAGTTAAAGAAGCTTCCGAAAAAGCCGGGAGTGTACGTGATGCGGGATAAGGCAGACGGGATCCTGTACGTGGGGAAGGCAAAAAATCTCCACAACAGGGTGCGGTCTTATTTTCGTGAGAATATCGGGCGGGGACCGGCCATCGACAAGATGGTGTCGCTGATCGCCAGGTTTGAATACATTGTGACGGACTCGGAATTAGAGGCGCTGGTGCTGGAAAATAACCTGATCAAGGAGCATTCCCCGAAATACAATACGCTACTAAAGGATGACAAAACCTATCCGTACGTAAAGGTAACGCTGGGGGAGCCGTTCCCGCGGATCCTGTTTTCGCGCAGCATGAAGAAGGATAAGTCCAAATATTTTGGACCCTATACCAGCGCGGCTGCGGTAAAGGATACCATCGATCTTTTGAATAAGCTTTATCAGCTACGGACCTGTAATAAGAACTTGCCGAAGGACATTGGAGTGGAAAGGCCGTGTTTAAATCACCACATAAAGCAGTGCCTTGCGCCTTGTCAGGGGTTCGTGGATGAGAAGGCGTATCGCGCCCAGGTGAACGGAGCGCTGGAGTTTTTGAATGGCAATTATGCGCCGATCCTAAAGGATCTGGAGCAGAAGATGAAAAAGGCTGCCGAAGAATTGGAATTTGAAGAGGCGGCGAGATATAGGGATCTGTATAATAGCGTGAAGTCCGTTGCGCAAAAGCAAAAGATCACGGATTCCGGCGGAGAGGACAAGGACGTCATCGCCTTGCATCAGGAGGGGAATGAGGCCGTGGTGCAGGTGTTCTTTGTGCGCGACGGCAAGCTCATCGGCCGGGAACATTACTATATGACACACGTGTCGGAACTGCCAGGTGAGGAGCTGTTTGACGTGGGGGAAGAAGAGGAATACGCCAAGTTTCAAGAGGCGAGGCGGAAGGTTAAGGCTGAGACGCTGCGTCAGTTCCTGCAGCAGTTCTATGCCGGGACGCCGTTTATCCCGCGGGAGATCATGATACAGTATGAGGTGGAAGATCTGGAGCTGATCGAGCAGTGGCTGACGGGACGAAAGGGCGCGAGGGTATACCTTCGGGTGCCGAAGATTGGCAGCAAGGAAAAGCTCGTGGAGCTTGCGGCGCAGAATGCGAAGCTGATCCTGGACCAGGACCGCGAGCACTTAAAGCGTGAGGAAGGACGGACGATCGGCGCCGTGAAGGAGATCGCGGGGATCCTTGGACTCTCCGGCATAGAGAGGATGGAGGCCTTCGACATCTCGAACACCAACGGGTTTGAGAACGTGGCATCCATGGTAGTGTTTGAGAAAGGAAAGCCGAAGCCTAGTGATTACAGGAAATTCCGGATCAAGACCGTGGCGGGACCGGATGATTATGCCTGCATGAGGGAGGCGCTGACCAGGCGCTTTACGCATGGCCTAGAGGAAGCGGAGGAGCTTAGGAAAAAGGGCATGGACGAAAAGCTGGGAAGTTTTACGAGATTCCCAGACCTTCTCATGATGGACGGCGGACGCGGACAGGTCAACGTCGCGCTGGAGGTGCTAAAGAAGCTGGGAGTCAACGTTCCGGTCTGCGGCATGGTCAAGGACGACAGCCATCACACGCGAGGCCTCTACTTTAACAACGTGGAGATGCCCATCGACGTGCGTTCAGAAGGGTTTAAGCTGATCACCAGGGTGCAGGACGAGGCGCACCGTTTCGCGATCGAGTATCACAGGTCGCTCCGCGGGAAAACGCAGGTGCGGTCGGTGCTTGAGGAGATCCCGGGCGTTGGGCCTTCAAGAAGAAAGGCACTGATGCGAAGCTTTGGAAGTCTGGAAGAGATCAAGAATGCCACGCTGGAGCAGTTGCTGGAGATCCCTGAATTAAATGAAAAAGTGGCACAGGAAATACTAGCCTATTTTAGAAGAGTGTGATACGATGATGACAGAGTCTCAGAATCAGCGGATTCCGAATGACCGAAGAATTGCAAGAGTTTCGAAGAAACGGAGCAATTCGGGTTATCATAAAATATAAATTGGGAGGACATTATGGCAAGCGTAAGTTTAACTCGCGTGATCGAGAAAATGAAACTGGAAAACGTCACGCCGGAAATCGACGTCCGGAAGATCAAGGTGACGCAGCCGGACATCAACAGACCGGCATTGCAGATGACCGGATATTTCGAGCATTTTGACGCGGCGCGACTTCAGGTCATTGGATTTGTGGAATATTCTTACATGGGAGGATTGTCTGACGAGCGCAAGAGGGAGGTTTATGACCAGCTCCTGAGCTATGAGACCATTCCCGGCGTCGTTTTCTGCAGGGAGCTGCAGCCGGACGAAATCTTCCTGGAAATGGCGAATAAGCATAAGATTCCCGTGTTTGTGACGAAGAAATCGACTTCCGCGTTTATGGCGGAGATCATCCGTTGGCTGAACGTAAAGCTGGCACCCTGCATTTCCGTGCACGGCGTTCTGGTGGACGTATACGGCGAGGGCGTGCTGATCACGGGTGAGAGCGGCATCGGTAAGTCCGAGGCGGCGCTTGAGCTGATCAAGCGTGGTCACCGTCTTGTGACGGATGACGTGGTGGAACTTCGGAAGGTCAGTGACGACACGCTCATCGGTTCCGCACCGGACATCACGAAGCACTTTATCGAGCTTCGCGGCATCGGCATTGTCGACGTGAAGGCACTCTTCGGTGCTTCCTCCGTAAAGGACACGCAGAGCATTGACCTCGTGATCCGATTGGAGGATTGGGATAAGGATAAGGATTACGATCGTCTTGGACTGGAAGAGAATTATACGGAATATCTTGGTAATAAGGTGGTTTGCCACAACATTCCGATCCGTCCCGGACGGAATCTTGCGGTCATCTGTGAGTCGGCGGCAGTTAACCATCGTCAGAAGAAGATGGGTTACAACGCTGCGCAGGAGCTCTATGCAAGAGTGCAGCAGTCTCTGGCAAAGCGTCGCGACGAAGAGGACGAGGACTTTTTTGAGAACGGGGAATAAGATTGGAGGAAAATGACATGTACGCATTTGGCGTGGACATCGGTGGCACTACCGTAAAAATGGGATTGTTTGACCAGGACGCAAACGTTCTGGATAAGTGGGAGATCCCCACGAGAAAGGAAAACGGCGGCGAGGCGATTCTTCCGGACGTGGCGAAGGCCATCCTTTCCAAGATGGAGGAAAAGGGCATCACCGCTGATCAGGTGAAGGGCATTGGCGTTGGCGCCCCCGGAGCCGTGGACGAGGAAGGCACCATGGTGGGCGGCGCAGTGAACCTGGGATGGGGCGTACTCAACATTCCGGAGATTTTGCATAAGTTTATCGACGTGCCCGTGAAGGCAAATAATGACGCAAACGTTGCTGCACTTGGAGAGATGTGGCAGGGCGGCGGCAAGGGCTATTCCAACATGGTGGCCGTGACGCTGGGAACCGGCGTTGGCGGCGGCATCATCGTGAACGGCAAGATTCTGACCGGCGCAACCGGCGCGGGCGGAGAGATCGGTCACATTCACCTGGAGGACAATGAGACGGAAAGCTGCGGCTGCAAGAAGAAGGGCTGTCTTGAGCAATATGCTTCCGCAACCGGCATCGTGCGGCTCGCGAACAGAAGGCTTGCCAAGGATGACGCGCCGAGCGCGCTTCGCGGCGGCGAGGTTTCCGCAAAGACCGTGTTTGACGCGGTGAAGGCCGGGGACGCAGTGGCGATCGAGATCGCAGAGCAGTTCGGGGATTATCTTGGCAAGGGCCTTGCGGCAGTTGCGGCCGTCGTAAATCCCGAGGTGTTCGTAATAGGCGGCGGCGTATCTAAGGCGGGGGAGATCCTGCTTTCGTACGTAAAGCCTGCGTTTGCAAAGTACGTATTTTATCCCTGCGGCAAGGCAGAGTTTAAGCTTGCAACGCTGGGAAATGACGCCGGCATCTTTGGCGCGGCGGCATTGATCTTAAAGTAAGCTTGTAACAGACGGGACGTTTCATGATGAGACGGATTTGATGCAGAAAGGTTGGCAGCATGGTTAGTGAGACTGTGATTCAGACGTTAAAAGGCTATACAAATGAGGAAAACATTCATCTTGGAGAGCCAATGAGTAACCATACGACCTTTCGCGTGGGAGGTCCGGCAGATTGTCTTTTGGACGTCCGCGATAAGGAAGAGTTAAAAAAGATCTGCAAATATTTGAGGTTGACGGGCATGCCCACGTTCATCATGGGGAACGGAAGCAATCTTTTGGTGAGCGACAAGGGTTTTCGCGGCGTGGTTTTGAAGGTACAATCCGGCATGAATCAGGTCCGCGTGGAAGGAAAACGCATCATTGCACAGGCCGGCGCCACCATGGCGCAGGTTGCAAGGGTTGCAATGGAGAACGGCTTGACGGGACTGGAGTTTGCCTCCGGCATTCCGGGAACCATTGGCGGCGGCGTGATCATGAATGCCGGCGCCTACGGCGGAGAGATGCGGCAGGTGGTGACGAGCGTTGAGGTCCTTAGCAGTGACGGTGAGTTCTGGAATCTGGACAACGAAACCATGGAATTTGGGTACCGCACCAGCAGCATCAAGGGAAAAGATTACGTGGTGACGGAAGTGGAGATGGAGCTTTCGGAGGGTGATCCCGAGAGAATCAAGGCGACGATGGATTCCCTGGCGGCGCAGCGCCGGGAAAAGCAGCCGCTGGAGTATCCCAGTGCCGGCAGCACGTTCAAGCGCCCGGAGGGGCATTTCGCGGGCAAGCTCATTCAGGACGCGGGTCTTCGGGGATATGCCGTTGGAGGCGCAATGGTTTCGGAGAAGCATTGCGGTTTTGTGGTCAACGTGCAGCCAGGCATTACCACTGCGGCCGACGTGATGAAGCTGATCCGCCACGTTCAGGCGACCGTTGTGGAAGCTTTTGACGTGGAGCTGGAACCGGAAGTGATCTTCCTGGGAGATTTTTAATGCATAATTTTTTGGAGTTTATGACATTCTTGGAAGCTTGGGGCGCGTCTTGACAAGCCCTGAGGTTTGAGGAGGTGATCGCGTGAGACTCATTATTGTGACTGGCATGAGCGGCAGCGGTAAAACGACTGCCCTGAAAATGCTTGAGGATGCAGGTTTTTATTGCGTGGATAACATTCCGCTGACTTTGGTGGAAAAGTTCGTGGAACTCATCGCAATGCCGGAAAATGAAATTGATAAGATGGTTCTTGGACTGGACGTGCGTGCCGACCTTCACTTTGAGGAGGCTCATGAGATCCTGAAATCTTTGAAGGAAAAGGGTGTTCCGCTGGAAATCCTCTTCCTCGACAGTGATGACAACAGCCTGATCAATCGCTATAAGGAGACGAGAAGACTGCATCCCCTGGCGCCCTATGGCCGCGTGGAGGATGGCGTTGCAAAGGAGAGGGAGATCCTGGAGGACCTCCGGAAGGATGCGGATTACGTGCTGGATACCACAAACCTGCTGACCAGGGAACTGAAGGCAGAGCTTGACCGCATCTTTGTCCAGAATGAGACATACAACAGTCTGATGGTGACAGTAACCTCCTTTGGTTTTAAGTATGGCATTCCCAATGACGCGGACCTGGTGTTTGACGTAAGATTCCTGCCAAACCCTTATTACATAGACGGGCTGAGGAGCAAGACGGGAAATGACAAGGAAATACAGGATTTCGTGATGAGTCATCCGGAATCCGGAGAGTTTTTGGACAAGCTGACGGACATGGTACAGTTCCTGATCCCCAATTACGTCAAGGAAGGAAAGTACCGCCTTGTCATAGCCATCGGATGTACGGGAGGCAGGCACAGGAGCGTGACCCTGGCGAATGCCCTGTATGACCGTCTGAAAGACAAGGGCGAGTATGGGATCAAGCTTGATCACAGGGATATTTATAATAAACGTGGATAATGACGTGAGGTAATGAAATGTCGTTTTCAAGCGAAGTAAAGCAGGAATTATGCGGGCGCATCAGTCCCGCAAGGCATTGTCAGCTGGCAGAGTTGGCGGCAATCCTTCATTTTTGCGGAGAGTTTGGCAGGGACGCGGAAGGGCGTTATGCCATAGGGCTTCAGACGGAAAATGAAATGATTGTAAGAAAATGCTTTACATTACTGAAAAAAACATTTAATATAGAAACGGACAACTGGATCGGTGAAGAACAAATGCTTTCTCTCTTTCAAAAGATTGGTGATCCGGAGGAAACCGTGAGTGCGCTGCTCTTGAAAAATGCCTGTTGTCAAAGGGCATTCCTGCGCGGGGCTTTCCTAAGCGTGGGTTCCATCAGCGACCCGAGTAAGGCATACCATTTGGAATTTGTGTGTCCTACGGAGGCGAAGGCGGAGCAATTGCAGGCCGTGATGGTGGGATTTGACGTGCCGGCGAAGATCGTGCTTCGAAAGAAGTATCACGTTGTCTATTTGAAAGAAGGAGCGGGAATCGTAGATCTGCTCAACGTGATGGAGGCTCACGTCTCCCTGATGAATTTGGAGAATCTCCGGATTTTGAAGGAAATGAGAAATTCCATCAACAGAAGGGTGAACTGTGAAACGGCAAACATTAACAAGACCGTGAGCGCATCCTCGAGACAGATCAGCGACATCGAATTCCTGAGAGATCATTACGGATTGTCCCGGTTGCCGGCGCAATTGCAAGAGATGGCGCAGGTGCGGTTGGAGAATCCGGATGCACCGCTGAAGGATCTTGGGCAGCTTTTGGATCCGCCCGTTGGAAAATCCGGCGTGAATCACAGGCTGCGAAAACTCAGCGAACTTGCAGAGTCAGTCAGAAATTAGAACTTTTTGGTTTGTGTTTTGAAAGGAGCAGTAACATGGTAGTAAAGGACATCCTGGTAAATCTTGAACATGGATTGGAAGCTAGACCGATCGCACTTCTGGTACAGGAAGCCAGCAAGTACGACAGCAAGATCTATATCCAGTCCAAGGATCGCCGCGTAAATGCGAAGAGCATCATGGGAATGATGACGCTTGCACTGGACAACGGAGAAACGTTGGAGGTATCGGCTGACGGTGATGACGAGCAGGTAGCCGTAAAGGGGATTGAGCATTTTCTGAGCGGCAAATAAGATGTCCGTGGCAGAGAGATTGGAGGGTACGGCAGAGCCAATGGGGGCGTTGGTTCTGCCTTTTCTATTTAGCGGGAGTGAAGCATGAAGAAAAAACTGTTGTTTGTGTATAACCCAAAGGCGGGCAAGGAGAAAATCCGGGAGAATCTGGCTGACGTGCTGGACGTGTTCGCGGCGCATGATTATGACCTGACGGTGGTGCCGACGCGAAGGAAGGACGAGGCGCGGGAGGTCGTGAGGGACAGAAGCAGGGATTATGACCTGGTGGTCTGCAGCGGCGGTGACGGCACGCTGGACGAGACCGTGACGGGCATGATCCAGAGCGGTTTCCGTACGACCGTGGGCTACATTCCCGCGGGAAGCACAAATGATTACGGCGAGAGTCTGGGGCTTTCGAAAAATATGGTGCAGGCTGCGGAAACGGCGATGGAAGGGAAAGATTTTGCCTGCGACATGGGAAGCTTTAACGACGACGTGTTTGTATACATCGCGGCCTTTGGATTGTTTACGGACGTTTCTTATGAGACGGACCAGGCCGTGAAGAACGTATTGGGCCACATGGCGTATATTCTGGAGGGAATGAAGCGTCTCTCCAACGTGAGATCCTTCCCGATGAAGGTGACGTGCGGCGACCGGGTGATCGAGGACGAGTTTGTCTTTGGCATGATCACCAATTCCCGGTCCGTTGGCGGATTTAAGAACATTACGGGCAAAAACGTTCAGATGGATGACGGACTGTTTGAGGTGACGCTGATCAAGATGCCGACCAATCCCGCGGAGCTGAGCAGCATCATGGGTTCTCTTTTGAACCGTGACATCGATTCGGAGATGATGTATTGCTTCCGCGCATCGGAACTCACTGTGGAGGCCAAGGAGCCGATCGCCTGGACCCTTGACGGGGAGAACGGCGGCATGCACAAGGTGGCGGAGATCAAGAATCTGCACAAGACCGTGGTGATCCGCGTGGATGAGGGCGCAGAATAAGAGTGGATTTTGCGGTGATTCCTTCAGTTTTTGAGAAAAGACGTTGATAATGGCTGAATTTTACGATTTATCTTTTCTTTTGAAAAGAAGTATGCTATATTTGTAAAGAATGAGGTTCGGGCGGGCGCGCATTCCGATTTGTGAGGATGGCAGAGCCTGAATAATGATAAAATATTTATATGGAGGGTAAGTACATGTTAGTTTCTGCAACTGAAATGCTGAAGAAAGCAAAAGCTGGTCATTATGCAGTAGGCCAGTTCAACATCAACAACCTGGAGTGGACGAAGGCAATCCTTCTGACCGCTAAGGAATTAAAGAGCCCCGTTATTCTCGGCGTATCCGAGGGAGCCGGCAAGTACATGGGCGGCTATGACGTAGTCGTTGGCATGGTAAACGGTCTGTTAAAGGATCTTGACATCGACGTTCCCGTAGCACTGCATCTGGATCATGGTACCGTTGAAGGCTGTAACAAATGTATCGAGGCAGGTTTCTCCTCCATTATGTTTGACGGTTCTCATTACGCTCTGGACGAGAACGTTCAGAAGACCACCGAGCTGGTTGCAAAGGCTCACGGCAAGGGAATGTCCATCGAGGCTGAGGTTGGTTCCATCGGCGGTGAAGAGGACGGCGTAATCGGCATGGGCGAGTGCGCAGATCCCAAGGAGTGCAAGGCAATCGCTGATCTTGGCGTTGACTTCCTGGCAGCAGGCATCGGCAACATCCACGGCAAATATCCTGCAAACTGGAAGGGTCTTTCCTTTGAGACTCTGGATGCAGTTCAGCAGCTCACCGGAGATCTTCCCCTGGTTCTTCACGGCGGCACCGGAATTCCTGCTGACATGATCAAGAAGGCAATTTCTCTTGGCGTTGCAAAGATCAACGTTAACACCGAGTGCCAGCTGGCATTTGCAGCTGCTACCCGTAAGTACGTTGAGGCTGGCAAGGATCTTGAGGGCAAGGGCTTCGATCCCCGTAAGCTTCTGGCTCCTGGCTTTGAGGCAATCAAGGCTACCGTTAAGGAGAAGATGGAGCTCTTCGGAAGCGTAGGCAAGGCCTGAGACTTTGGAAGGGATCCCCTTAGGGAATCCGAGAAATGAATAAAAATGAAACCCGGCGTGCCAGCGGTACGTCGGGTTTTTCTTTTTGTTTGCGTGATTTCTGGCGGGAACGGCGAATTTGCCGTTTAAAAGGGAGGATGCCAAGGAACTTGGTTCCTTGGCATGTATTATGAAAAAGTTATAATTAAAGCAACTGTGGCATTTACATGTTTCGTGCTTCTCTATGATTTTAGTATATAGGCCGTTCATGAAGAAACAATGTGCGTAAATTAAACGATTCTTAAAAGAATTGTGAACAAAACGTAAACATGAGCCGCCGCGGAGGAACAAAAAAACACATTTCTTTCCCTTGATACTCCATTTCTAATTTTCGGAAAGGGAGTATAATGATTCATATAATAAAGGATTTGTGTGATTTTGGAGGGTGTCATGTCGGTTTTTGTAAATCAATTGGGATATTATGAACGGGGAGAGAAGAGGGCAATCCTTCCCTTTGAGTGCAGGCAGTTTTGGCTGATCAATGAGGCGGGCGAGATTTGCCATGAAGGGGAGACGAGGGAGTTTGGCTATGACAAGGCTTCCGGCGATCAGGTGACGGTGGCGGATTTCACGGCGTTCACCACTCCGGGAAAATATCGCGTGAAGGCGGCCAGGGCAGTTGCGGAGTCTGACCAAAAGAGCGTCTCGGTAGAGTATTCTCCCTGGTTTGAGATCGGACCTCAGGTGTATGACAAGCTCGGGCATGACTTGATGAAGGCATATTATTACCTGCGCTGCGGATGCGACCTGACGGAAGAATATGCGGGGCCTTACGTACATAAGGCATGTCACGTTGGAAAGACGGTGCTCTGGGAGGACCACGATGCCGTCATTGAGGCAACCGGCGGCTGGCATGACGCGGGAGATTACGGCAGATATATTACGGCAGGAGCCTGCGCGCTGGCGCATCTGCTCTACGCATGGCGCATGTATCCCGAGGCGTTTGAGGGGAAGAGTTATGACATTCCGGAGAGCGGCAATGGGGTTCCCGACGTGTTAAATGAGTGCCGCTATGAGCTGGAGTGGTTCCTGAAGATGCAGCGCGCGGACGGCGGCGTTTATCACAAGCTGACGACGGCAAGACATGCGGCGTTTGTGATGCCGGAGGAGGATTTGAAACAGCTCTATGCACTGCCGGTATCTTCGTCGGCCACGGCAGACCATGCGGCCATCTGTGCCATGGCGGCAACGACTTACCGGCCTTATGACGCAGAGTTTTCCGCAAGACTGGAAAAGGCAGCGAAGAGATCTTACGGATGGCTGAAGGCGCATCCGGAATTCCTGGGATTCCGCAATCCTCCGGGGTGCGGCACGGGAGAGTATGGTGAGTGGGATGACGGATCCAACCGCTTCTGGGCTGCGGCAGAGATGTATTCCCTGACGGGAGAAAAGAGCTATCACGATGATTTGAAGATGTTCCTGCATGAAAAGAAATTCCCGCTAATGGCGCTTGGCTATGGGGAAGTGGGCGGTTTTGGCATCTTGGCGTACCTGCTTTCCAAGCAGGGGAAATCCGCGGATCTCATGGCGAGGTTCTTCCAGGAGATCGTAAAGGACGCGGCGCAGCGCGTGCGCACGTCGGAAGAGTGCGGTTACGGCGTTGCCTTGGCGGAGTGGGAGTATGGCTGGGGCAGCAACATGGGTGTCATGAGACATGGCATGAGCTTTGCCATTGCGGATTATTTCGGATTGGAAGAGAAGGTGAAGGAGGCTGCCAAGACGATTGGCATGCCGGAGAGATTTGTCTGGCCCGGGCATCCCGTGGAGCCTTACGTGCAGGGGCCCAGGGAGAAGCGTGGCTGGAGCATGCGCGATCACGCGGCGGCGGAGCTGGATTATCTGATGGGATGCAATGCCCTGGGAATCAGTTACGTTACCGGTAATGGTGAGAACGCCTATCGCTACCCGCATCTTCGTCCTGCGCATGCAGACGGGATCGAGGAGTGCATGCCGGGCATGGTCAGCGGCGGCCCGAACCGGCACAGGCAGGATGCAAAGGCGAAGGAAGTGATTCCAGAAGGAACGCCCAGCATGAAGAGCTTCGCCGACGAATATGAGGCATATTCCTTAAATGAGATCACCATTTACTGGAACAGCCCTGCCGTATTTACTTTGGCATATCTGACTTCTAAAGAGATTCATTAAGCAAATGGAAAAGCGAGACTTCCGTGATCACAGGAGTCTCGCTTTTTTTAGGCGTTTCTTTAGGGGCAGACCCACGGCGATCGCGATGAAGAGCTTCGCGGCGTCACCGGGAATATATGGGATGACGCCTGCCATGAGCGCTGTCGGAAAGGTTAACTTCAACTGATATTGAAGCCATAGGGTGCCAAACAGGTAAAGCACAAGGGTTCCCAAGACGAAGCCGGCCACGTGCATTGGGAGCTTTTCCGGGAATTTTGACAGGAAGAAGCCACAGATCACGGCGAGGAAGAGATAACCGAGGATATAGCCTCCCGTTGGCCCCAAAAGCTTCCCAATGCCGCCGCTAAAGTTTGTAAAGACCGGCACGCCGATCGCCCCAAGTAAAACATAAAGTACGACGCTTACGATGCCAAGCTTCATGCCCAGCACGTAGAGCGCGAAATATATGCCCATGGTGCAGAGCGTGATGGGAACCGGACTTATGGGAATCTGAATGGCCCAGGGGCCAAGAATGCAAATCAGAGCCGTCATTACGGCCGTTACGGCCATTTCCTTGGATGTGAATTTCATGATACCTACCTCCTGCCATCACGTTCATGCCAGGACATAGTATAACGCGCGAGAAAAGAATTGTCAACCCATGACGCCACATGGTTAACAAATAGCGCAAAATAATAGATCACTGGGATGTGTCAATAGACACGTCTCAGTGATCCAATGGAATTCATTAGTTGAGTTCGCCGCTTACGTAGCGCGCCACGATGTTCTGGATTCTCTCGCTGGGGTTGAGGAGATCACTGATGGAACTGTCGTGGTTTAAGGTGTCGATGATGTAAGCGATGTATTTGCTCAGATCGCAACTGATATACCATTCTCTCTGCAAAAGCTCGGGAGTCTGGTAGATCAGGTTCGTGGTAAGGATCCTGCTGATAATGCCGCTCTCATAGGCTTTGTCGAACTTGTCAAGGCCGCTGGTGAAGAGTCCGAAGGTGGAGAAGACGAAGATGTTTCTCGCCTTGCGCTCCTTTAAGGCGGAGGCAACCTCCAGAACGGATTCGCCGGAGGAGATCATGTCATCGATGATGATCATGTCCTTGCCTTCCACGCTGGAACCAAGGAATTCATGAGCGACGATGGGGTTCCTGCCGTCCACGATCTGGGTGTAATCCCTTCTCTTATAGAACATGCCCATGTCCAGACCGAGCACGTTGGCGATGTAGATGGCACGCTTCATGCCGCCCTCATCCGGGCTGATCACCATCATGTGATCGGAATCGATCTGCAGACCCTTTACGTTCTTTAAGAGGCCTTTGATGAACTGATATGCGGGCTGTACGGTCTCGAAACCGTGCAGGGGAATGGCATTCTGTACTCTAGGGTCATGTGCGTCAAAGGTGATGATGTTGTCGACGCCCATGTGTACGAGCTCCTGAAGGGCCAATGCACAGTCTAAGGACTCGCGGGAAGTGCGCTTGTGCTGGCGGCTTTCGTAGAGGAAGGGCATGATCACGGTGATGCGTCTTGCCTTACCGCCTACGGCAGCGATGATTCTCTTTAAATCCTGATAATGATCGTCAGGAGACATGTGATTCTCATGTCCGCAGAGGGAGTAGGTCATGGAGTAGTTGCAGACGTCAACCAAGAGGTAGAGATCATATCCGCGAACGGATTCCATGATCATGCCCTTGGCCTCGCCGGAACCAAAACGGGGAATCTTCGTGTCGATCAGATAAGAAGCCCTCTGATAACCGGAAAATGCAAGGGAATCCTTGTGCTCGCTTTCGCGTTCCTCTCTCCATTTCACCAAATACTTGTCTACTTTTTCCCCGAGACTGCGGCATCCTTCCAGGGAGATGATCCCCAGGGAGCCTACGGGTATGGTTTCCAAGTTTCTTTTCTCTTCACGGCTTGCCATGAGAAAACCTCACTTTCTTTTCTTTACGGTATTGCGTTTAATTTCTGACACATGCGAACGTCGGGGCCGGTCAGCTTACAGAGTACAAAACTCTTGGATACTCTGGAAAAGACGCGGTCGGAATAGCGATCCCGCAGTTCGCTCAGGTTCAGGTTGGTCGAGATAATGGTGGACCGGCGGCGCATTTCCCGCTCGTTTAGGAGAGAGAAGAGCTGTGAGGTGACAAAGCTGCTGAGCACCTCCGTGCCTAAATCATCCACGATTACCAAATCATAATTGTATAGGTCTTTGCAGAAATTGTAAAGTGTTTCTTTTGCGTTTCCGTCGAAAGAATAACGCGCCAAGGTCTCAAACAGGCTTACGGCACTGAAATAAACGACGGAAAAGCCTTTTTCCAAAAGACAATTGGCAATGCAACCAGACAGAAAACTCTTGCCGGTTCCCACGGTTCCGTAAAAAAGAAGATTTTTGCCGCAGGGGAAAGTTTCCGCGAACTCCTTGGAAATCCTCACTGCGCCGCGAAGACGTTCCTGATCTTCGCCCTGACAGTATCCATAGGAAACGTTCTCAAAACGGTCTGTATGCAGGATGCCCTGTAAATTGGACTGCTCGTAAAGATAGGTGAGTTCCTGCTTCTTAAAACACTGACACTTTTCACGAAGCCCGCTTCCCAAAAGGACGTAACCGGTATCCTTGCAGGCGGGACAGCTATAAATGGGTTCTAGATAATCCGCGGGATATCCGGCGGCCTGAAGGAGAGCCTTCTTGCGCTGGATGATGCGGGGAATGGGATTCTCCATTTCTTCGGATGAAGAGGGAGAGTCCTCCAAAAGAAGACGGACGCGGTGTGTGGCATAGGTGCCAAGGGCCGCATCCAAGTCTTTGAATTCGGGAATTTCATGATAGATCCGTTCCCGACGCTCTTCTAATAGAATTCTGTTTTGATCACGGGTGATCTCGTAACCCCGCATGATCTCCTGATGCTGAGAAGGGGAAAGGGACATGTCATTTCCTTTCTGTAATTAAATCGCTGTGCGATATTATTCTGCAAATTAGTTGCTGATCAGTTTCTTTTCCAAGTCGTCGAAGTCATAATCGTTCTGGGTGAACTGGTTAAATTTATTGGAAACGGTCTTACTTACGGCCTTCTTGTTCCTTTGATGCAGCTCGTCCGCACGGAGAATGTCAGATTCCTGCCGTACGTTCTGGTCCTTCCAACTCTTTAAGATCCTGTCCGCATATTCAAAACGGTGGGAATCCGTTGCGAGCACGGTACGCTGGCAGGCTTCCACGATCACTTCCATGGGGAAGAGGTAATCCTTTACCCAGCGATTGATGAATTCCATTTCCTTGCGGGTGGGGGAACCGCTTTTGCCAAGCTCGTTCATGATGACGTAGGTGTTGCGGTCATATTTTCCGATGGTTTCCTTTGCCTGTTCCCAGGTGGTGATGCCTTGCTCGGCCCAATTGATGGCAACCTTTTCTATGTACTTGAAATCCTTTTTGTCGCGTTCTACGCAATACTGGAGCAGATGATCGATCAGGTCGTCTGAGAAGTGAAGCTCGTCCATAAAGAAGAGGATGGTCTTGATCTCGGTAGGACTGAGCGTTCTGCCAAAATATTGCTGCGCTGCAAATAATAATTCGGATACGTTCTCCCGCTTCTTAAACTCCCGGAGCTGCTCCGTGGTATAGGAAGGCTTCGTGAAAACGGGCACGTCCTCGGCTTCTTCCGGCAGGGACCCGCGGGAAAGATTTCTCTCAGGCAGGCGCACCTCCGCTTCAGGACGGAAGGGGGCAACGCTCTCGACGGAAAGCTGGATGGGTCTGGAAAACTGGGGCTGGATCTCGTCATCATTCTCTGACGACAGATTGTTCAGCCTGATGCCGGACAGATTCTTGCCGGAATCATATTCCAAAGTAAGTACGCCCTGCTTTTCCCAATAGCGCAGGGATTTCATGACGTCTTTTTCCGTGTGGTTAAACTTGTCCGCAATGTCAGACACGCTGGTCACCAGATTGGCATTCAGCATGCGGATCAAATAGAGATATACCTTTAACTGGGCGTCATTTGCGTCCTTCATGTATTTGTCGATAAAAAGATTAGAAACTACCGTGAAATCCACGCAACTGTCCTTGTACAACGTAAGCTTTGCCATATCCCCACAACCCTCTGTCATTTCTTTTCTGCCGAATCCCGTCCCGAGATCATCCCTTACCCCGGGAGGTACCTTTGAGTAAGTCAAAGTATAGCATGGCCTTTCGGAAAAGGAAATGGTAAAAACGTCGAAACGGTCGGAGAGCCGAATTTCATGATAAAACGTGGATAAAACGGGATACGTGGATAACCTTGGTAAGTACATTATAAAAATCGCGGAAAACTTAGGGAGACGTGGGCTTTGAGCTCAAGGGAGTTTTCCACGTCGAAAAAAGAAATATCCACAAATCCGACAGGTAAAATCTTTGTCGAGATTTGTGGATAACGTGGATTATTCTATTTTTACCAAGGATTCCCCGATTTTATAGACGTCTCCCGCCCCCATAGTTATCAACGTGTCATCCTTTGTGCAATTTTCTAGGAGAAATTTCTCAATCTTCTCGAAGGAAGGGAAATAGTGGCATTCCTTTCCGAGGGCTTGGATTTCCTTCTGCAGAGTTTCCGAGGAGATCCCAAGATTATCGGTTTCACGGGCTGCATAAACGTCGGCAAGTACCACTTTGTCAGCCAGGGCAAGTGCCTTTGCAAAGTCCTTCATAAAGGATTTTGTGCGGGAATACGTGTGGGGCTGGAATACGCACCAAAGCGTTCCCGTTTTCACCTTTTGCGCAGTAGAGAGCGTCGCGCGGATTTCCGTCGGATGATGCGCATAGTCATCAATGACGGTCACGCCGTGAAAGCTTCCCTTGTGTTCGAAGCGTCTGTCAGTACCGGAATAGGAACGCAGGGCAATGGCGATCTTGGAATCTTCCACGCCCAGAAGATCTGCCACGGCAATGGCGGCGAGGGCATTCCCAACGTTGTGCGCGCCGGGGGCACTCAGAGAGATCTTGCGGTCCGGCTTCTTGGAACAACATGCGGTAAAGCTTGCGCATCCGGCGGCGTTAAAGCTAACGTCCTTTGCATAATAATCAGCGGAAGCCTCCGGAGTGGCAGCGCCTGCAGCAGTTTCATGATAGCCGCGGTAGGTGATGACGGGGCATGCAAGGCCCCCCGCAATCTCATTTACGTTATCGATCTCGGCATTAATGACAAGCGCGCCGTCTGCTGGCAAAAGCTCCGCAAATTTCCGGAAGGAATGGCGGACGTCCGCCAGATCCTTAAAGAAATCCAGATGATCCGCTTCCACGTTCAGGATGACGCTGATCTTGGGGAAGAAACTAAGGAAGGAATTGGTGTATTCGCACGCTTCCAGGACAAAGTAATCCTTTCCGCCAACGCGCGTATTGCTGTGGATCCTGGGATAAATGCCTCCGATGCTGAGCGTGGGATCCGCGTCTGCCTCCAGCAGGATCTCGCTGATCATGGAAGTCGTGGTGGTCTTTCCGTGGGTGCCGCTGACTGCCACGGGCATCTGATAGTTTTTCATGAGTTGTCCGAGGAGCTGGCCTCTGGTCAGCGTGGGGATTCCCATCTCCTGAAGTGCCACGTACTCCGGATTGTCCGGACGGATGGCCGCCGTCAATACGGCGAGGTCTATGTCTTCCGTGACGTTTTCTTTTTTCTGTCCGTAAAAAACCTTGATCCCGAGCTGTTCCAAATGGGTGCAGAGATCGCTGGGAGCGCGGTCGGAGCCAGACACTTGAAATCCCGCGTTTGCCAAGATTTCCGCAAGGCCGCTCATGCTGACGCCGCCAATGCCGACAAAATAAATGGAGACGGGATGATGAAAATCAATCTGATACATGGCATGATTCCTTTCAAACTTTCAAAGTAAGAATTCTATCCTATTATAATCAATGTGCGTTAAAAAAACAAATACAATTTCAAAAAGCGGTAAACGCAATTGGTGAAACTGTCGATAAAAAATGTGTGATATTTCAAAAAAGTGACGGATATTTACAAAACTTCCAACAAAATTGAGGGAAAAATAAAATAATTTCGTGAAAAAAGTTGAAAAAAGTGGAAAAAAATTGCAATTTCTTATTCACTTTAACAAAACACTGTGCTATAATGGACAAAGAGTAGAATAAACTTTTTATCCCCTTTTGGGGATTTCTGCTCAATAGGCTGGAAGAGGTGATGACATGATCAAGAAAGAAATGATAGCCATGCTATTGGCTGGAGGACAGGGAAGCAGACTTGGCGTGCTGACGTCAAAGGTTGCGAAACCTGCCGTTGCATTTGGGGGGAAATATCGCATCATTGATTTCCCTTTGTCAAACTGTATCAATTCGGGCGTGGACACGGTTGGTGTCCTTACGCAGTATCAGCCCCTTAGGCTGAATACGCACATCGGCATTGGTATTCCCTGGGATCTGGACAGGAACATCGGTGGCGTGACCGTGCTTCCTCCGTATGAGAAGAGCACGAACAGCGAATGGTACACGGGTACCGCAAATGCCATTTATCAAAACTTGGAATACATGGAAAGTTTCAATCCGGAGTACGTATTGATCCTTTCCGGTGACCACATATATAAGATGGACTACGAAGTGATGCTGGAGTTCCACAAGGCAAACAATGCCGAAGTGACGATCGCCGTTATGCCTGTTCCCTGGGAAGAGGCAAGCCGTTTCGGCATCATGATCACGGATGATCAAAAGCGCATCACCGACTTTGAGGAGAAGCCTGCAAATCCCAGAAGCAATCTGGCCAGCATGGGTATCTACATCTTCAACTGGAAGACCTTAAAGGAAGCCCTGATCAAGAACGCCGATCAGCCTGCACTGGATTTCGGTAAGCACGTGATCCCGTATTGCCATGAGAATGGAGCGCCTCTGTACGCTTACGAATTCACGGGCTATTGGAAGGACGTTGGAACCTTAAGCTCCTATTGGGAGGCCAACATGGAGCTCATCGACATCGTTCCCGAGTTCAACCTGTACGAGGAGTACTGGAAGATCTATACCAAGAGCGAGATCCAGCCGCCTCAGTACCTGGCAGCGGACAGTAAGGTTGAGAGAAGCATCATCGGCGAGGGAACCGAGGTTTACGGTGAGGTATACAATTCCGTCATCGGTTGCGGCGTCACCATTGGCGCGGGCACGGTTGTCCGGGATTCCATCATCATGAACCACACCAAGATCGGTGAGAATTGCGAGATGCATAAGGCCATCATAGCGGAGAATGCCGAGATCGGAAATGGCGTAAAGCTTGGCATCGGCGATGAAGCACCCAATGAGACTGCGCCTCACATTTATAACCAGGGCATCGTCACCATCGGTGAGAAGAGCGTGATCCCTGACGGCATCACCGTGGGTAAGAACTCCGTGATCTTTGGCGCTACAACGGCTGCTGATTATGAAAATTCCTATCTTGCAAGCGGCAAAACTTTGATTAAGGCAGGTGAAGAATAGTGAGAGCAATAGGTATTATTTTGGCAGGCGGTAACAATCGCAGAATGAGAGAATTATCCCAGAAGCGCGCCATCTGTGCGATGCCCGTGGCGGGAAGTTATCGAAGCATTGACTTTACCCTGAGCAACATGTCCAACTCCCACATCCAGAAGGTGGCAGTGCTCACGCAATACAATGCAAGAAGTTTGAACGAACATCTGAATTCCTCCAAATGGTGGGATTTCGGTCGTAAACAGGGCGGCCTGGAAGTCAGGACCCCCGTGGTAACGGCCTCCAACAGCAACTGGTATCGCGGAACCGCGGATGCCATTTATCAGAACCTGAATTTCTTGAAGAACAGTCATGAGCCTTACGTAGTGATCGCTTCCGGCGACTGCATCTACAAGATGGATTTCGGCAAAGTACTGGAATTTCACATCGATAAGAAAGCTGACATTACTGTCGTTTGTAGGGAGATGCCCAACGACGTTTGCGTGGAGCGTTACGGAACCGTTCGCCTGAACGAGGACAGCGTGATCGAAGAGTTCGAGGAGAAACCCATTCAGGCAAAGAGCCACGTGATTTCCTGCGGTATCTACGTGATCCGCAGACGTCTCTTGATCGAGCTTATCGAGAAATGTGCAGAGGAAGGTAACTACGATTTCGTGCGTGACATCCTGGTGCGTTACAAGGGCGTGAAGAGGATCGTTGGTTACATGATGACGGATTACTGGCGCAACATCGCCTCCGTCGACGATTACTTCAACACCAACATGGAATTCTTAAAGCCTGAGGTACGGGACTACTTCTTCAAGCAGTACCCCGACATCTATTCCAAGGTGGACGACCTTCCGCCCGCGAAGTACAACATGGGCGCCAACGTAAAGAACAGCCTGATCACCAGCGGCTGCATCATCAATGGCGTGGTTGAGAATTCCGTGATCTTCAAGAAGAGCTATATTGGCAACAACTGCGTGATCAAGAATTCCATTATCCTCAACGACGTGTACATTGGGGACAATTCCTACATTGAAAACTGCATCGTGTAGAGCCACGGCACCATCAAGGCAGATTCCAGATACGTGGGTGAGAATGGAATTGAGATCGTATTGGAAAAGAATGAAAGATACGTGATCTAATCATCAGGCGAGGAGCCGTCAGGCGGCGACGCTTGCCAAAGAGGGGACAGACATAGACAAGGAGGGCAAAAACATGCAGATAACAGACGTACGGGTTCGCAAATTATCAAAGGAAGGAAAGATGAAGGCCATCGTTTCCATTACCATTGACAATGTTTTCGTTGTTCACGACATCAAGGTGATCGAAGGAGAGAAGGGCTTGTTTATCGCCATGCCCAGCAAGAAGGCGACGGACGGCGAATATCGCGACATTGCCCATCCCATCAATTCTGCCACCAGAGACAGCATCCAGAAGATCATCATGGAAAAGTATGAGCAGGCACTCTTAGAGCCCGACACCGTTGACGCTGAATAATGGGTCACGGCGAGCCATGGCGCGCCCAGCTTATAAAAGGATGGAATTATGAGGCAAGAGGAGATGAAAACCGTTCTCCTCTTGCTTTTTTCGTGAGAAAATTGGTATAATGATTAAGTCCTTTGAATGCGGATGATAAATTTGTGGATCGGAATTTTGGCATGATTATGGAACTCGAAAAATCAAAGAAGAAAGTAAAAATAGCCATACGATATCTGGTGATCACGATATCGCTGACGTGGCTATGTCAGTTTATGCCCATATTGATGGGGTTAAACGTCGAAAACACGTCGATTTCGTCATTTGACTATGCCTCAGTCTTTTTTGGGATTGGCGGAGTCATGCCCACTTTGATAGGGGTGATTTTTGCTTTTGTTTTTTATACAAAGGAAGGCATCAAGAATTTCTTGAAAAGATGCTTTCTTCCAAATAAAGAATGCGTTACGGCTATTTTGATCTCACTTAGTTTGGTTTGTTTTGAAGTGGCAGTGACCCAGTTGATCTCAAAGGGGCTTGGTGCAGCTGCCTTGGGCTTTGAAGGGCTGAAGTTAATATTTCAGAATCCTTTGTATTTGTTCTATTTTTTGTTTTGGGGAATTATTTCCGGACCGTTTTCTGAGGAATTTGGATGGCGTGGATTCCTTACGGATTGCCTGTTTGATCAAAAGAAAGTGTTTCAGACGTCCTTGCTGATCGGATTCATCTGGGGAGTCTGGCATTTTCCTTTGTACTTTTATCCCGCGCAGATTCAGCATGATTGGTTTATGATAAACCCGGTTTTGGGATTGGCTTTTATTGTAAGCTGCATGAGTGCGGCGTTAACGTATTCGGCGATTTACGTTATCGCAAAAAGAAAGGTCTTTCCAATCTTCTTTCTACACATGTTTAAGAATATCATCCTAACGGGAGCAATGATTTATCCGTTTAGTGATACCTATGCCATTGTGGTAGTTCCCGTTGAGATTGTGATCGACGTGCTGTTTTACCTTATTTTTACGCGGACAAAGCTTTATAAACGTGCGTTAGGGGAAGTGCCAACGTACGATGATTTCAAATAATGCGTCAGAAAACAAGTTAGGTTCATGACGCAGGAGGTTTAAATGTATCCAACAAGAGAAGAAGCCATAGAATTATTAAGGGAGGCGGAGCCTAGGAATCCCGGCCCGTGGGGGGATCACAGCCGCACGGTCGCACATTGTGCGGAAAGCATTGCGGCCCGCTGTGGCATGGATGCCGAGAAGGCCTACGTGCTGGGGCTGTTGCATGACATCGGCAGGCGCTTTGGGAAACGGCATCTCGGGCACGTTTCCGACGGGTATTCCTACATGACGTCCCTTGGATATGATGACGCGGCCAGGATCTGTCTGACCCATTCCTTTAACCAGGGTAAGCTGGAGGCTTACGTCGGCAATTTTGACACGACGGAAGAAGAGACGCTCCTTATCAAGACCAAGTTGCAGGAAGTCCAGACGGATGATTATGACAGGCTGATCCAGCTTTGCGATGCCATCTCCGGCGCGGAGGGCGTGATGGACATTATTGACAGGATGAGCGACGTTAAGCGGCGCTATGGCGATTATGACCAGGAAAAATGGGATGCCAATTTGGCGCTGAAGGACTATTTTGAGAAGAAGATGGGAATGGATCTTTATGAAGCAGTGGATAAAGAGCATTTTATGCCGTGCGCGGAGTAAAAGCCAAGATGATAAAAGCCTAGGCAGTAATGGCTATGAAAATAATGGCCAAACAAAGGAAAAGGAAGTTGAAACAGGGCATATGTATATTATCGTAGGCCTGGGAAATCCAGGCAGGGAATATGAAAACACAAGACACAACGTTGGATTTATGACGTTGGATCAGTTGGCAAAGGCTGGCGGGATCGACATACTGGAGAAAAAGCACAAGGCGTTGATTGGCAAGGGCATGATCGACGGGAAAAAGGTGGTTTTGGCGAAGCCCATGACCTACATGAACCTGAGCGGCGAGAGCGTTCGCGAGCTTGTTGATTTTTACAAGATCGATGAGACGGCGGAGCTGATCATCATTTCCGATGACGTAAGCCTGCCGCCCGGACAGCTTCGCGTCCGCAAAAAGGGAAGCGCGGGCGGACACAACGGTCTGAAAAACATTATCCAGCACCTTGGGCATGACCAGTTTATCAGGCTCCGGATGGGCGTTGGTGAAAAGCCTGCGGCATATGACATGAAGGATTACGTGCTGGGGCATTTCACCGGCGATGACAAGAAGCTGATCGATGAGGCGGCCAAGCGCGGCGCGGATTGCATTCGCATGATCATGGAGCAAGGCCCTGACGCCGCAATGAACTCCTTTAATGCATCCGTGAAGGCACCGGAAGCGAAATAACCGGTTATGGTGCAGGAACAGGATCGTGAGGGAGCCCTTGGAGGATGGTAAATAAATGCAGGCGATGTTGGCACCGCTAAGGGAATTGGCGGAGTATGAGCAGATCCGGGAGAAGCTCCGGAAGGGCCTTGGCCCCGTGGCGCTCACTGGATGCGTACAATCCCAAAAACTGCATATGATCTATGGACTTAGCGATGGCTGGCGCGTGAAAGTCATTGTTACTTACAGTGACTTAAAAGCGAAGGAACTGTACGAAGAATACAAATTTTATGACAAAAACGTCACTTTATACCCCGCGAAGGACCTGATCTTCTTTCAGGCAGACATTCACGGCAACCAGCTCATCCGGGAGCGGATCAAAACCCTGCGCAGGCTGATGGAGCGAAAGAGCACGACCATCGTGACCACGTTTGCCGCGCTGATGGCGCCGCAGGCCATGATCAATCCTGACAGAGACGTCATAAAAATCAGCAAGGGCGGCGTCCTGGAAGAGAAGACATTGACGAGACGCCTTGTAGACATGGGCTATGAGCGCTCCTATCAGGTGGAGGCACCGGGGCAATTCTCCGTTCGCGGCGGCATCCTTGACGTCTTCGACCTGACGGAGGAGAACCCTTACCGTATCGAGCTTTGGGGAGATGAGGTGGACTCCATCCGCAGCTTCGACGTGCTGAGCCAGCGCTCCGTGGAAAAACTGGAGAGCATCAGCATTTTTCCCGCAACGGAATTTGTTCTCTCGGACGATAGGATCCAGGAAGGCCTAGCCAGACTGGAAAAGGAAGCGGAGAAGCAGGAAAAGAAATTCCGGGATCAGTTTCTGACGGAGGAAGCCCACAGGGTTAAGTCTTTGGCGAAGGAATTTGCCGATAAGCTGGAGCTGCGGGGCGCCGTCAATCTGGAAAGTTATTTGAATTACTTTTATGAGGACACGGTGACGCTTCCTGAGATGATCGAGCGTTACGCCGCCGGCGAGAAAACCGGAACCACGGGCGCAAATGCCGGCGAGAAAACCGGAACCACGGGCGCGGGAGCGAAGGAAGCCAAGCCCCAAGTTGCGTACTTCCTTGAGGAGCCCATGCGGGTCAAGGAGCAGGCTGAAGCAGTGGAGCTTGAATTCCGCGAGAGCATGACCCAGAGGGCGGAGAAGGGCTACGTGCTGCCCAGTCAGATGAAGCTCCTGTATTCGGGGGAAGAGGCGGCGTCGCGCCTGCCCCAGGGACGCATCGTGACCTTGGCGGCCATGGATAACAAGGGTGGGTATTTCCAACCGTCCTTCAAATGTGACGTGAACGTCAGAAATGTGGCGCCTTATAACGGAAGTTTTGAGACGCTGGTAAAGGATCTGAAGAATTATAAGAAAAAAGGTTACCGGGTGCTTCTTCTCTCGGGTTCCAGAACCAGGGCGCAGCGCCTGGCGCAGGACCTTTGGGATCAGGAGCTCACGGCCGTATACAGCGAAAATTCCATGCGCGAGATCCAGCCCGGGGAGGTCTTGACCGCGTATGGTCACGTGGAGCGCGGATTCGAGTATCCCCTCCAGAAGTTTGTCGTTCTTGCGGAGACGGACATTTTCGGCGCGGAAAAGAAAAAGAAGAAGCGCAAAAAGCTCTATCAGGGCCAGAAGATCGGAGGCTTTGACGATCTGAAGGTCGGCGACTACGTGGTGCATGAGAGCTATGGCCTAGGCATATACCAGGGCATCGAGAAGATCTCTTCCGAAGGGATCTCAAAGGATTACGTAAAGATCGAGTACCGCGACGGCGGGCATCTCTACATTCCCGCCACGGGCCTTCACGTCATCCAGAAATATGCGTCCTCTGAGGGCGCAAAGTTGCCGAAGCTCAATAAGCTTGGCGGTAAGGAATGGACGAAGACCAAGGAAAAGGTGCGGGGCGCCGTGGCGGAGGTTGCAAAGGATCTCGTGGAGCTCTATGCCGCCCGCCAGGAGGCCCAAGGCTTTGTCTATGGGAAGGATACCGTCTGGCAGAAGGAATTTGAGGAGATGTTTCCCTTCGAGGAGACGGAGGACCAGCTTGCAGCCATTGCGGACACAAAGGCAGACATGGAGAGCCGCAAGATCATGGATCGCCTGATCTGCGGCGACGTGGGCTACGGAAAGACGGAGATCGCCATCCGTGCGGCGTTCAAGGCCGTGCAGGAGGGAAAGCAGGTGGCCTACCTCGTTCCGACGACGATCCTTGCCCAGCAGCATTATAACACCTTCGCGCAGCGCATGAAGGATTTCCCCGTGCGCGTAGAGCTCCTGTCCCGTTTCCGCACGGCAGGAGAGCAGAAAAAGACCATTACGGACCTAAAGAAAGGTCTTGTGGACATTGTGATCGGAACCCACAGGCTCCTTTCCGCAGACGTGCAATATAAGGATTTGGGACTCCTCGTCATCGACGAGGAACAGCGCTTTGGCGTGGCCCACAAGGAGAAGATCAAGAAACTCCGTGAGAACGTGGACGTGCTGACGCTGACGGCAACGCCCATCCCGAGAACCCTTCACATGAGCCTTGTGGGCATTCGCGACATGAGCGTTCTGGAGGAGGCACCGGAGGACCGCCTGCCGATCCAGACCTTTGTCTGTGAATACAATGAAGAGCTTGTCCGTGAGGCGGTTTCGAGAGAACTTGCCCGCGGCGGACAGGTCTATTACGTGTACAATAAAGTCAATAACATCGCAGAAATCACGAGACGCCTGCAGGAGATGCTCCCGGAGGCGAACGTGGCGTTTGCCCACGGCCAGATGAAGGAAGCCGAGCTGGAGCGCATCATGTACGATTTCGTCTCCGGCGAGATCGACGTCCTTGTGAGCACCACCATCATCGAGACCGGCCTGGACATTCCCAACGTCAACACCATGATCATCCATGAGCCGGAACGCCTTGGCCTTTCCCAGATGTACCAGCTGCGCGGACGCGTTGGACGTTCTAACCGCACGGCATATGCGTTCCTCATGTACCGGAGGGACCGCATGCTCAGCGAGGTTGCGGAAAAGCGCCTTGCCGCCATCCGCGAGTTTACGGATCTTGGCAGCGGATTTAAGATCGCCATGCGGGACCTGGAGATCCGCGGCGCGGGCAACCTTCTTGGAACAACGCAGCACGGGCACATGGAGGCCGTGGGATATGAACTTTACTGTAAGATGCTCAACGATGCCGTGCGAAGGCTAAAGGGCGAACCCACGCGTGAGTCCGAAGGCGATTTCACGACACAGGTGGATCTGGAAGTCGATGCCTTTATCCCGCCCGAATACATTGTCAACGAAGAGCAAAAGCTTGACATTTACAAGCGCATCGCCGGCATCGAGAGCGAGAAGGAACGGGATGAGATGAAGGATGAACTTCTGGATCGCTTTGGAGACATCCCCACCAGCGCAAACAACCTTCTGCGTATCGCTTTGATCCGTGAGACGGCTCACAAGCTGTTCCTCACGGACGTAAAGGGTCGGCCGGGGCAGGTGACCTTCACCTTCCGCCCTGACGCAGGCATCGATCCCGCCGGCATTCCGACGCTCCTTGCGCAGTTTAAGAAAGAACTTACCTTCACTGCTTACGGGAATCCGTACCTGACCCTGAAATATCAGCGCACGGGCCTAGTGGAGACGGACGAGGCACTCCTTTTGGAAAAGACGGAATCGGTTTTGAGGGCAATGATAAAATGTTTAGTTTGTTGAATTTGAGTGAACCGAAAGAACGAAATGCTTCGGCTCCGGTCTTCTTTACGGACCTGAATCTGGACCAGATCATGGCGAAGGTGACGGAGGATTGGAACGATGAAGTAAGAAGGCTTTATGAATCCTTCCCATCGGATCCGGCATCAGAGGAATACCGGAGGGCCATTTACGGCGACGTAAAGCAGGAGGAAGTCTTTGCTGCCATGATGGACTTCGAGCGGAGCATCCGTGAGCGTTCTCTGTTCGCGGCACGCAGGGAGAAAGCGGAGGATGAAGCGCAACAACAGGCGTGGTACCTTCGCGAGGCGCAGCTTTACGTGGCTTCCCTGGAGGCCTTGCATGCCGCGCTTGGGAAGGCAACGTTTCAGTCAGAAGGTTTGAAGGGACTAAAGGACCTGCTTGCGAAGTTCCTTTCCGACAAGGCGTTTCAGGAGTTTAGCGCTGAGGTATCTGCGCTTTGGCAGGAATTGTCAGGCTTTCGCGTGACCCTCACCTATGAGAAGGAGCGTTTTACGCTTGCAGAGGGGAAGGAAAAGGGAGATTATGAAGCCTTTTTGGAAGAGAGCTTTCCAGAGCACGGCAAGACCTTCAAAAGTCCCTTTCAGGCAGATGAGGATTTCTCGAGATTAGAAGAAGAGATCGTCCGGCTGTTTCGAAAAAAGCACAAAGACTTTTTCGAGAAGCTGGGGGCATTTTATAAAAAGCAATTTAAGTACGTTCACGCTGAAATGGCGCGCCTTGCGACGGAGATGGGATACTATCTTGCATATGCGCAGTTTCAGAGGAAAATGGAGGGACGCGGGCTAGTCTTCAGTACGCCCAAGGTCTCAAACGTGTTGTCCACAAAGGGGTTATATGACCTTGCGCTGGCATATGTCAATTCCGAATCCGGAAAAACCGTTGTTGCCAATGACGCCTACCTGGCGCAGGAGGAGAGCTTCTTTGTGCTGACGGGCCCGAACCAGGGCGGGAAAACAACGTACGCCAGGAGTCTTGGACAACTCATTTATTTCACAAAGATGGGGCTCGACGTGCCGGCGCGGTTTGCGGAGGTTCCGTATTACGGGAATCTCTGGACGCATTTTTCCGTGGAGGAGAGCACGGAGACGGGACGGGGCAAGCTCATGGATGAACTTGTCCGCTTAAAACCCATGATGGAGAAGGGCCAGGAGAATGCATTTGTCGTGATCAACGAGCTTTTCACCACAGCAGCCAATTTTGATGCGAACGTCATGGGAAAAAGGGTGCTGGAGTACTTTATCGGGGAGCAGTGCAAGGGAATCTACGTGACCCATCTTGGGGAGCTCTCAAAGGCCTGCGACGGCGTCGTGAGCCTGCGCGCGGGCGTGGATGAGAATCAGAAGCTGACTTATCAGATCAGTAGAAGCGAAGCGGAGGAACTCGCCGGAGCAAACCGGCAGGTGGAGAAGTACAGGTTGACCTATGAGCAGCTGAAGGAGAGATTCTCATGAACGTAGGCTTATTATATGATTATAAGGAGTGGACGCCGGTCAATCCCTATTTTGACTGGGCAAGCATGGTGACGGACCTGGGGCTGGACACGCTGTTCTGGGCCGCAAGACAGGACAGCATCGTGCAGTCAAGCAGGGTTGTCTTTGCGGAGCATGAGGATGCTTACGTTGGCTTTGCCGTGAAAAGGGTTGCGTGCGTTCCCTTAAAAACCAAGGAAGAAGTGAGGTACCGCCAGGAGATTTTGCAGGATTGCCTGGTGAATGAGGACTTTGTTGGGAAGCTGTATCAGCATGCCGGCCAGATTCTGGAAAAGTGGGACAGGCTGGGCAGAAAGCGCGGCGGCACGGGGATCCGTGACACCAAGGCGGAGCTGATCACGGATCTTCAAGTGCTCCGGCTCCTTACTTCCGGCATGCAGAAGGTGAAGGAAATCCTCAGGGAGTACAAAGAAAACTTGCACTCCAAGGGTTTCCGCGATCTGTATGACCGTTTGGAAATCGAGTTTTCGGAAGACAGACGCCAGAATCTGGAAAAGATCCTGCAGGATCTGTCGTTCTATACGGACGTGACCGTTCGCCAGCCCAAACGCAATGTCTTTTATTCCTACAGTCCGCGCATCCGGATGGAGTGCGGCTTGGAGGACGGATTAAAGATCGGCAGCCTAAAACTAAATGACGTTGAGACCATCGAAAAGAAATACAGCAATCCCTATGGCATCAAAGCGAAAATCCAGGGACAGGTGAACAGTCTGACGCCCGGCGTGATCGCGCTGTATAAGGACCAGGCGATGCGGGAGGACGCGGCGCAGCTGGAATTTGAGGCCGTGAATTACGTGTATGCGTGTTGCAGCAGCGTGGCAAATTCCTTAGGACAGTTTTTCGACCAGCTTCGCTTCCAGATTGCCTTTTACCTGGGAGCCATTAATATCAAATATCAGATGCAGCGACATAAATTGGATTATTGCTTCCCGGAGGTGGGAGGGCAGGAGAGCCTTCACTTCGAAGACCTAAAGGAAATGGTCATGAGCATGAAGCAAAAGGGGGAAACCGTCGGCAATGACGAGAAGCTGGATGGTAAGGCGCTGGTGATCGTCACGGGAGCCAATCAGGGCGGTAAGTCCACCTTCCTTCGAAGCGTCGGGATCGCGCAGGTGATGATGCAGTGCGGACTCATGGTACCTGCAAAGCAATATTGCAGCGGCCTGTATCCCAACTTCTTTACGCACTTTACAAGGCGCGAGGACAGTGCCATGAACAGCGGAAGACTGGACGAGGAGCTGCGCAGGATGGATCAGATCGTCAGCAATCTTGGAAAGGATTCCCTGCTTTTATTAAATGAATCCTTTGCCACCACGACGGAAAAGGAAGGCTCCGAGATCGCTTACGGCATTATCCGCGCGCTGAAGGAGGAGGGCGTCCGGATCCTTACGGTAACGCATCTGTTATCCTTCGCGCAGCGCGTATATGAAGAGTCGCAGGCACGTGATGACGGCCAAACGCTGAAATCAGATGCGGCGTGGTCTGACGTCTCCTTCCTGAGCGCACAGCGCCTTGAGGATGGGACGCGAACCTACAAGATCCTTCCGCATGCGCCCGAAATGACGAGTTTCGGACTGGAATTGTATGATGAAGTTTTGCGATTTGAATGAATCTGAAAGGAGTGCTTCAGATAATCATGGATTTTCAAAGCTTAGTGGATAGTTATGAATGCATGGCGTGCGTGATGTCCGTGGAGACCTATCCTGACGGAAGTTACGGGAATATCCGCGTGGTTGCGGGAAACTGCGGTCATGCCGAAAGAATTCAGAACGTGCGGGGACATGCGTTCCAAAAGGACGTTCCGTATGAGGAATGCTTCCAGAAAAACCTGACCTTCGAGGATGACTGCTACAGGAGCGCCATTTTGCACGAACAGCGTCATTCCTACGTGGATCTGGCCGAACTTGGTTTTTGGCTGGAGGTTTACATGCTGCCGCTTAGATCGGACCAGGAAAACGTCGGGTATTGCGTTTATTCCTATAATCTGCGACCGAAGACCAGCGCGACCACCAGGACGGACGTGGCACCGGAGGTGGCGTCAGCCGTGCTGGATTCCTGTATCAAATTGCACGGGACAAAGGGTTTTGAGGAATGCATAAGTGAAGTCATCACGGACATCCGGCTGATCTGTGACGCGAGGCGCTGCTGCATCCTCATGGTGGATGAAGAAGCGGGAACCTGCACGGTTCTCGGCGATTCCGTGCGCGAGGGTTACGTGGCGACCCGCACGCGGGAGAGTATGAACACGGAGTTTTACCACGTGGTGAGCTCTTGGAAAGACACGCTCGGAAATGATTCCTGTTTGATCATCAAAAACGAGCAGGACAGGCAGATGCTAAAGAAGCGGAACCCGGACTGGTATCAGTCCCTGCAGAGAGTGGCGGTGGAGACGCTGGTACTTTTCCCGCTAAAGGATAATGAGAAACTGCTGGGCTATATCTGGGCTTCCAACTTTGACGTGAAGAACGTGTTAAAGATCAAGGGTGTTTTGGAGTTGACGACGTTCTTTATTGCCTCTGAGATCGAAAACCATCAGTTGGTGAAGCGTCTGGAGACGCTGAGCACCATCGACCTTTTGACGGGCAGCAAGAACAGAAATGCCATGAATAACAGGGTGGCAGAGTTTGAGAATCCTAATTTTGTAAAGCCAAGGAGTTTGAGCGTCATCTTTGCCGACCTCAACGGACTAAAGGTCATAAACGATCACGAGGGACATGCCTCTGGCGACCGCCTTTTGAAAAAGGCCGCTATCATTTTGCGCATGGTATTTCCGGAGGATGAGATCTACCGCGCCGGCGGCGATGAATTCATGATTCTTTGCCTGGAGGACACCTTGGAGAAACTGATGGCCCGGATCGCACGCCTTCAGGAGATTTGTGAACAGGACGGGGAAGTCAGCTTCTCCGTGGGATACAGCTTTGACAATGGGCAGATCGACGTCCTGAAGGACATGAGCCTGGCCGACAAGCGCATGTATGAGGACAAGGAGAGATACTATCAGAAATATCCTGAAAAGAAATACCGCTGAGTGCAGGATGCTTGGGAAATTGCGGAAAAACGCGATGGGAGGAAAGCCAATTGAGCTGGGGGAAGATGGTTTTTATTGTTATCATCATTTTGTATAACATACTGAATTGTTTTTCCGTTCACAAGAGTAAGGCGGAAGGGATTACCGCATGGAAGAAAGCCCTGTACTACGTAGCGCTTCTTCTTGGGCTTCTTTCCCTTCCGGCCTTCCTTTTTGACAGGGAAGTCTTAGGAATCTTGCTGCTGGTGCTGGATTTGCTGACCATCTCGGCGTGCGCGTACCATAATGGATTTGTACTCAAGAAAAAGCCCAATTACCTGCATCACGTGATCCGCCTTGTAATTCACCTTGGATTACTGGCGGGAGTTTGGTTTTTGTAGGTTTCATCCTCATTATTGGTTAGCATAAAATTTTGTCAGGGATTTTTACGGAAGTCGCTTCGGCGGCTTCTTTTGTTGTTCGCTTTTCTGCGAAGAACGATAAAAAAATGTTGTTCATCAAAAAAATATGTCGTTCATCCAAATCTTGTTGTTCTTGAGTATGGCATATGTAATACTGAAAACAATAAATAAGTAATTATGCAAAGGATGTTAACAAGTGAGATTATCGGAACGTACGCATGTAATAGAGGGCAAAACCGGTGTTTTTATGTATAACTCCGTAAATGGCGAAAAATGCAAATTGTCATGGGAGAATTATCATAATTTGTTATTCGCCTTGAAAGAAGAGGAAACTGACGCGAAGAAACAGCTAAACTGGTTCTTCGAAAAAGGAATGATCGAGGGGGCGACAAAAGAGGCAAAGAACGATTGCCATTATTATCCGCCCACGGAAGCCATGTTGGAAAAAGCAAGAACGGGCATCCATATTTCAAATCTTCGATTAAACGTCACGCATAATTGCAATTTATGTTGTTCATATTGTTTTGAAAGCAATTCTAAGCAGTATATGGGCCATCAAACAATGGACAGGGAAACCGCGCAAAAGGCGATAGACATATTTTTGCAATTATTAAAGAAGAATGGAAGAAATGAAGGAAATGTTAGATTCTTCGGCGGTGAGCCTCTGCTGAATTATCCGTTGATTGTCTATTTGGTTAATTACGTAAAGAGTACTAAGCCTGCTGACATGCAAATCCGTTATATTGTAAATACGAATGGAACGCTGATAACGGATGAAATGGCTGAATATTTCTGCGAAAATGACATTCAAGTCGTGGTCAGCATGGACGGGGTTGGAATAACAAATGATTATTATCGGATTGACAGGGACGGCAAGGGTTCTTTTGAAAGAGTAGATCGGGGTTTACGTTGTTTATTGATGCATCATTGCTCCGTAGACATAGCAACGGTTGTTAATGAGTCGAATCTTAATTTGTTAGGAGAAATAGTTGATTATGTTTGTGATTTGAACGCAAAGTTTTTTTGCGAGTGCGGACTAGCGTTAAGCTACGTGCACATCACACATGAGGAGACTAAAACCAAGAGTGCGGACAGAGTTTTAAAGATCATGGAAGCAATTAAGAAGGCCAGACAACGCGGCGTGAATTGTTATGGAGGTTTTACGCATCAAGTTTTCCAAAACATGATGTCACCCAATGGGGGGCGGCATTGCGTGTGCTTGGGAGCAGAATTAAGCGTAATGCCGGACGGAAAAATCTATCCATGTGATGGATTACAGATTGAATTAGGTTCGATAGACGCGATAGATCAAGCCTTGAGAAGTGACGAATATACGAATCTGTTACGGAGAACTTGCGGGTTTGAGAAAAAATGTCATGGGTGTGAAATAGAGTATTATTGCGCCGGAGGGTGTTACGCGGATTATATGTCTGATGATGGGAAACCCCCAAATACGTGCCGAGACCGGAAGTTCCAAGTATTGTTGTTTCAAGAGTTAGTGCGGGAATATCTTTTATCATAGAAGTGAAAAAATAGACATTTCAAGAAAATGTCAAAAGGGGTATGACATGGGATATCTGGATTCAAGTCTCTGCATGATTGAAGGCGAAAAGGATATTTTTCTATATAACAGCAGAAATGGGAAAAAGATTAAATGCAGCAAGGTCGTTAAGGACATATTGACAGGGGCTGAACAGGGAACGGTTACGGAAGAAGAGATGGCATCGGATTACCCGGGCTTATATGACATGCTAAGAAAACTTGAGTTAGTGAAATCTCAGCGGAATGAGCAAGAAGCATTAGGATATGACATTGATTTTATTAAGGGCGGAGGATTAATAAAATCACTGCGATTAAACATTAGTGAAATGTGCAATTTAGATTGCTCATATTGTTATGAAAGAGTAACAAATCACACAATTCACAGAAAAAATATGGATTTCAGCGTAGCAAGAAAAGCCATGGATTTTTTTAGGGAGGTCCTTATCAAAAACAAATCCCCGCAATGCATGATTCGTTTTTTTGGCGGAGAGCCTCTCATAAATTATCCCTTGATGAAAGAATGCATCGAGTATATTGAGAATACTTTTCCGGAGTATATTGATAAAAGCTACGTCGTTAATACCAATGGAACCTTGATCACGGATGAAATGTGCCGTTTTTTCAAAGAATACCACGTGATCGTAATTTTGAGCATTGACGGACTCAAAGAGCAGCATGACGTTAACCGAAGATATAAAAATGGCACGGGTAGTTTTGAAAAAGTGAACCAAAGCATAGATTTGCTTGCTGCAAATGGATGCATCACGGCGTTAACCACGGTCATGACGGATCAGAATTTTTCTCATCTGAAGGAATTGATTGATTATGTTGCGGAGAAGAAATCAAGTTATGATTTTGAATGCAAACTAAGCCTCAATAACGTTCACATCTGCAATAAGTCAGGAATAGTTGAAAAAAGTCTTGATGAGCGCTTGAATTATTTCTTTGAGGCAATAGAGTATGCAAAAAAAAGAAACCTAGACCTTTCCGGCGGCAATACGTTTATGATCTTCAACAATATGATGCATGGGAATAATGGCCGGCATTGCGGAGGAAATGGATTTGAACTATGTGTGAGCCCAGAGGG
The DNA here is from genome assembly GCA_017552985.1 of Lachnospiraceae bacterium. Classification (GTDB taxonomy): domain Bacteria; phylum Bacillota; class Clostridia; order Lachnospirales; family Lachnospiraceae; genus Acetatifactor. The sequence continues at coordinate 20,664 of JAFZNO010000044.1, read as the reverse complement.
AAACATATATGGCTGTGGAGCTGCGCAGAGCGCATTTGGCACAATTGACGAAGGCATGCAATTATTTTCAAAACCCGAGTATATTTTTCTGGCGACGCGCAATGCGGATATAGTGAATAAGTGCAAAGGGTGTCCAATCGCAAGTTATTGCGGAGGCGGATGCGTTGCGGAAGCAATTTCAGCTGAGAACGCAGAAGATGAAGGCGATCCGGAAGGTTGTGAATTGGAAAAAAGAGTATTTTCGTTTTTGGTTAAAGAATTTATTCTTTAACTTCTTATAGGGCAGACTATTATGATAAAATTGGAGGGTAAAAGAATGAAGACTGAGAAGAATGAAAAGAACGTTGAGATTAAGTTTGAAGAAGTAACGCTTGAGAAGGCTGGAATTAAGCAGATCGTTGTTTGCACTCATTGTGGGGATTGCTATGGCCCCTCGCTGGCTCAATAATTAACTTTTTTACCAATATTGTTTTAAGCAACTCAAAAACACTGTAACAATAATAGTCTGCCATATGAGAATTAATTATGAAGAATAAGTTTTCGGTGATAAATAATATTCGATATATATTAAAAGACGTGAGCGAGTGGGATAGGGGTATTTTGTCCTTCTTTCTGCTTTATGTTCTTGCGCACGCTTTTGTTCCGCTAATTAACGTTTTAATCCCGCGATATATTATTAATCAAGTAATGCAAAAAAACGAATGGGGCAATATTGTTAAATTACTGATTGTCCTTTTTGGGCTTGTGACGGTTTTGGAACTGTTAAAGGAGTACGTAGTATCCATACATGATTCCAAGATCACGTATGTTCGCTTTAAGTATTTAGCCAAGTTTTACAAGCGGGTCATGCTAATTGAATTTGAACGGTTGGAATCACCTGAAGTCTTGGATGGAATTGAACAGTCCTGTACGTTTACGGGTTCTTCGCAGAAGGGCCTGGCGATATATATAAAAAAATGCCTGGAGACGGCGATCGATTTCATCTTTATTCTTGTTGCGCTGGGGCTTTTGGTTTCTTTGCAGAATTGGCTTTTGGTTATACTTGCTGCGTGCGGAATCACGCATTTCCTTGTTCATAAGGCACAGTATCAATATGAATTGTCAAAAGAACCGGAATTAAACGGCATTCAAAGGAAAATACAGTATTATGAGACTCTTTTTGCGAAAGATTCCAATGGAAAGGACATTCGCTTATTTGACATGAAGAGTTGGTTGCTCGGTCAGATGAATGAGAGCATCCGCAGGTATTCTAAAGTAATAAAGCAAATTATGCGAAGGGATGGTTTTACAAATTTTGTTGATGCCATTTTTTTATGCGTTCGTGAGGCAGTTATCTATGGCTATCTTATATGTGAAGTGATCACTGGCAGAATGCTGATTGGGGATTTTGCCTTTTTTCTGTTGTTAATGATGCAGTTTACAAACTCGGTAATACGGTGTTCAAATAATTGCGCGGCATTAAGTGAAGAAAACAAAAAAATGACAAGATTTCGCGTGTTTATTGAAGGCTCAAGTACTGAAGAGGAAAAGACGCAAGTTCTGCCGGAGGACTTTGAGTTAAGATTTGAAAATGTTTGTTTCAAATATCCCGGGGCCACGGAAAATACGTTAAACAATATTAATATTTCAATAAAAAAAGGGGAAAAGACAGGGCTTGTTGGAGAAAACGGATCAGGAAAAACGACGCTAATTAAATTGATTTGTGGTTTTTATAAGCCGACGTCGGGATGCATTTATCTAAATGGAGTGCCAATTCAAAACATTGATAAAAAATCCATGCAAGCATGCATATCCGCCGTCTTTCAAGACGTGAACGTACTTGATTTTTCAATCCGGGAGAACGTGGCAATGAAATCCAGGAGCTTTTTGGACGAGCGCCTTTGCGATAAAGCCTTAGAACATGTCGGTTTATATGAAAAATTTTCTTCTTTTGAGAATCAAGGGGACACCTTTATAGGGAAAAGCATAGATGAGAATGGAATTTATTTATCTGGCGGTGAAGCACAAAAACTAGTAATCGCGAGGGGAGACTATCGGCAGGCAAGCTTTCTAATGATGGATGAGCCAACTTCATCGCTTGATCCTCTCGCAGAAAAAGAAATATATGAAGCATATAACGGAATTTCAGACAACAATGCATCCATATACATTTCTCATCGTCTGTCAAGCACACGGTTTTGCGATAAAATCATTGTTCTAAAAAAGGGATGCGTATGCGAGCAGGGCACTCATAAAGAACTGATCCAATTGGGCGGAATATATGCAGAAATGTTTCGGATTCAATCACAATACTATGGTGGGAGAAACAATGAAGAAACTTAAGTTGATTATTTCCTTTTTCAAGATCATATGGGAAATGGATAAAAAGTATTGTGTAATGCTACTTTTTTTTGTCATGACCTCTGCCGTGATGCCGTTTGTCAACATCTATTTTCCAATGATAATTGTAAATGAATTGAGTACCGGGAAAAACATTCAAAACATCTTAGAAAACACGATCATTATGATTGCCTTGGACGTCACGTTGTTTTTCTTTAAAGGCTTTTTGGAGCGTTCCATTCAACTGAAGGCTGAAGTGGTGACACAAAAGGTTCAGGCGCTGGTTTCAGATAATCTGGCATCTGTAAGTTATGAAAAACTGGAGACGGCTAGTTTTTTGGACCTTGAGGCCAAAGCGATGTTTCCGATTGTTAGACAAAACATTATCAAAAGCTTTTTTGATCAGATTGTATCTATTTTTATTTGTGTTATCCGGCTAATTGGACTTATCTACATTCTATCACTTTTAAGTATATGGATATCTCTATTTTTTATGTTGACGATAGGTATATACTGCTGGTGTCATAAGAAACTGGCAGACGTAACAATTCAATTTTCAAAAGAACTGCAGCCGATTAACCGTAAGTTTACGTATTACATACGAATGATTACTGATTTTAAGTGGGCTAAGGACATCCGGTTTTTTGATGCGGAGCCAATGCTCAGTGAAAAGGTTGGCCAATATAATGAAAAGAGTTATCAAACCTTAAAAACGGTATGTGCGAAATCTGCCAAATATAACTGCATAGGAAAGCTTAGCAGTGTTTTGCAAATGATGGTAAGCTATATTTACGTTGCACGACTAGCCATACTTGGCAGAATACTTATTGGACAATTGACCATGTACGTAAGTGCAATGGTTCAACTTGCGGGAGCGGCGTCAGAGTTGGTGGCGGCAGTTATAACATTGCTGGAAAAATGTGTGTATCTGGAGGATTTCGTTATATTTCAACGGGAATTCATAAATGAAGTAAATGATCAGGAACATCAGGGGAAAAGAGAGTGTGAAGATATCAAAACCATTGAGTTTAGGAATGTTTCCTTCTCATATAAAGGGGTTGACAAAAGGGTGTTGGATGATGTTTCATTTAGTATTCAGGCGGGGGAGCGAATAGCGATAGTAGGAACGAACGGTGCCGGAAAGACAACAATTGTTAAATTGCTTTTTGGTTTTTTCCGTCCTGATTCCGGGGAGATTCTGGTGAATGGACGGGATATGCGGGAGTATGATGCCGAAGGACTTAGGAGGAAAATGACAGCTATTTTTCAGGACTTTTTTCTTCCCGTGGGAAAAGTATCTGATAATATATCCATAGGCAGAAAGATCGATCAAGATCAATATCAAAACGCCATGATGAATTCGGGATTTGAGGAAGTTGTAAAAGATCTGCCTTTCAATGATAACACGATTATCGGGAAACAGTTTGACAAGGGTGGCATTGAATTATCAGGGGGACAAAGACAGAAACTTGCAACGGCCCGCATGCTGTACAAATCAGCGGAAGTCTACGTGATGGATGAACCTACGGCTTCACTGGATCCCAAAGCGGAAAAGGAATTATACGATCACTTTAACGAGTTTGCCGAGAAACAAAAGCATTCCATATTTCTGTTTATATCACATAGGCTTTCGAGTTGCTCTTTCTGTAACAGAATTTTGGTTTTTCATAATTCTAAGTTAGAGGAGCAAGGAGAGCATGCCGATCTGCTGAGGAGAGGCGGATTGTATAAGGAGATGTGGGATGCGCAAAGAGCTAATTATGATCTGTAACTCGAAAAAAGCTGGGAAGTTATCTTCCCAGCCTTAATCCTCTGTAGCGGTTTACCATGGCCCAGAGCTCCTGTGGGCGCACCATGGCGAGGTTTCCGGGGATGGAACCGGATGCATTGCCGCGGCCGTCGTCGCCGCGACCGCCTTGGGTGCAGGCCGCGAAGCCTTGTTTTGAAAGCCTGTCGTACAATGTATTCACGCATTTGGGCAGAGGATCCCTGCCGTTAAAATACTGTTCCTCCAGCGTGCGGAGCAAGGCGCCAAGGAGATTGGTCTGTTCATTGTCCACGACCTGCTCCACAAAGCGTAACTCCACGGATTCATGATTAATGGAGACGGCGTCCGTGCCGTTTCCGCGCACCTTGACCTTCCGGCTTTCCGTCACCTCACGGTTGGGGGAGGGGATGCGCTGATCCGCGGAAATCACTAATTTATCAGGTGTTTCTATTTTATCGGAAGTTGCTTCGGCGGCTTCTTTTGCTTTTATGGTAACGTCGAAGGGCTTGTATTCCTTCATTTGCAGGATCAGGTCGGAAACCTCGAAGAAGGCACCGGAGCTTCCGGCAACCAGGATCGTAGAAATTCCCAATTCTTCATAGAGCTGGCGCATTCTCGAAAGGAACGGAATGATGGGTTCCTCACCGGAATGAATGACCTTTTGCATCAATGCGTCCCGCACCATAAAATTCGTGGCGCTGGTATCCTCGTCGATGAGCAGGGTCTTGCTGCCGGAGAGGATGGCTTCCACGGTGCAGGCAGCCTGCGAGGTGCTGCCGCTGGCGTCCTCGGTGGAAAAGCACTTGGTGTCGCGCTTGCTGGGAAGGTTTCGGATGAAGGCGCTGACGTCGACCTGCTTTACGCTTCGGCCGTCCTCGCTGCGAAGCTTCATCGCCGTGTCTTCCGTGATGACGTACTCGCGTCCGTCCCCGGGCACGTGGTTATAGACGCCGCGCTCTAGGGCCTTTAGGAGCGTGGATTTGCCGTGATAGCCGCCGCCAACGATGAGAGTGATGCCCTTTCTGATGCCAAGACCGGTGATGGTCCGTCCGCCAGGCAGGGAGAGAGTCACGGCATCTTCAGAAGGACTTACGAATGCAACGGCGCCTTGCATGGGTCTGTCGTCCACCCCGCTCTTTCTGGGCAGAATGGCGCCGTCTGCCACAAATGCGACGAGCCCTTTACCGGCAAGCTGTTCACGGATGGCCTTCTGGTCGTCTGAGAGGGCGATCCACCTTTGAATCTCGGTTTTGTCTATGGCGGCGTAGCGAAGCGCTTTTGCCGCGCACGCTGGCACGTACTCAAAGAGCATTTTCTTCAGCTCCATTGCCAGGGTCGTGCGTCCTGCGGCAGGAAAACCCGCGGAGAAACGGAGCACGAGGCTTCCATCGTTGGGGTTGATGGTCAGGGCGGAACGCTCCAGGACCTCCTGTCCGCAGGAACTGACGGAGAGGGTCCCTGATTTTCCGGAGCCGCCTGCCTTATGGCTAAAGCGCCCAAGCTCCTTATAAAAGCCGCGAAGAAGGAAGTCCTGCAGCATGACGCGGCGATGGGGCTCTGCGTAAAACTCCTTGGGAAGACCGTGCTGGTTTGCCGCCACGTGGATGCTTAAGGACGAGGGCGCCGCGAAGGGATCACCCTGCACGTGATCGATGGAGAGCATGTAGCCCTGAAACATATAACGGCCCTTTAAGCTTTTGTATGCCGGATATGGCTTATGATCATTCTCACGAAGGAGCTGTTCCAATCTTCTCATGATAAATCCTCTTTTCTGATTGCTTTAGATACCGTGTTTATTCTATCACGATAGTTTTCGTAAATCAATGACGATGGTTTATGCATGGTACTCTTTCACATGCAGTTTCCGGAATGAACCCCAAAATTAGTCGAAAAAGTCAATTGTCGCATTGACAGTTTCCAGTTGGATGTGATAACGTAGATATCGTGATGTATATAACAAAAATAGGAGGGGTATTAGTATGAAAAAGCATTATGTTTTCTGACGATTGTTTCCGTTATGGTATTAATGATTGGCACCAGTGTTATGGCTGGCACAGATTACGCTTCAGGCAGTGGATCTATCAACTATATTTCGAATAAAAAGGTGACGGCTGGCGTTTGTGTAACCGTAGATGGAACGGAAATGGCATGGTCATTTGACGTATACGGAATTCAGGAATTTATGGATTATAATCCAACCAGTAGTCCTTACTACGAATTCAAAAAAGGCAGTACGACTATTAAAGGTGGGTCATCGAATGGAGATATTACATGCCGTTTGGTTAAAAACCGGGGTGATTACGCGCATGATGATGAATTTAAGAAAGAGTTTAAATTTTTTTTAACTACCATATCTTCTCATGTTAATATATATGCGGCTGGCAAATGTGATATTGACATAACTGCGAAAACCAGATAAATTACGGAGAATGTCATGAATTCAAAATATGTGTTGCGAATTGCGCTTAGGCATATCATTCGTCCCCAAAACAGATTTCTCTTTTCGGTCTTGATGATTGGAATTAGTATCTTTTGCGTGGGGTATTATCGTCTCTTCCTAAATGATTACGAAATAGTGAAGCGGGAGTGTAATGCCGTGCTGACAAGCGGAATGGCAGGAACCGGATTAATGCGCATGCTTGATTATGACAAGAAGGAAGCACTCCAGTTAAAGAAGGAAGCCATGGCCTCCGGAAAGATCAAGGGTATTGGGACTTGGGTTTTCGGGGGCAAGATTTGGGAGGTTGATCTTGCTAAAATACAACATACCTTTCCAGATGTTTTTCCAGATGGGGGAGGGATCTATCGAGATGATATTGTGATGAGTTGTTTTATCGATAGGACGGCATTAGAAATTTGCAATTTGCAGTTTTCGAGGCAAGTGGACATACCCGAAGAAAAATGGAAAAATCCGGATTGGCAAGGTATTTATTTAGGAGCTGAGTTCAAAAACATTCCTCTTGGTACCGTATACGTAGAGACGTCGAAAGGTGGGCATCAAAAGGAATATGAAGTTATAGGGTTCTTGGAAAAAGGACAACACATCCTGGCAGATGAGGTAAAAACATTAGGAGAGGGAAATGGTTCGCAATCAATTGTGTGTTTAGATGGATTGGTGATGATTGTAATGGAACCAGGCGTGACGGATGGGAATAAAGATACGGCGTGGATTTTTAATGTATCGGAAGGGGTAGGATTAGATGAGGCGAGATCTTTCCTAGAAAAGAGGGCAAAGGAATTGAACCTTTCCGTCGATTTTGCATCCTTGCAGGATGGATTTGTATTGCAAAAGATTTACAATCGCGACGTTGAAATGGTTGACAGGGAGTTGTATCGGACTCTTTTAATTGTCTGCTTAATCGTGAATCTGTGCATTATCATTATGCGAATCATTTCGAATAAGCAAATCATGGGCATTTACATTGCGTTTGGTATGACAAAAACAGACGTGATAAGGGTATGGCTGTTTCAAATCATGGCTGAATTTGTAGCGGGAACGGGTTGCGCATGGTTGGTATTGAAATGGTATTGCAATAGACAATATTCCAACGCGGGAGCTTATAATCAAAGTATTTTTCGATGGCTTAACGGCTACGCGCTTCCAGAAATGCTGGCATTATCGACGATTCTTTTTTTTCTATCTGCCGTGATACCGATTCTTATTATACAAAACAGCAAGCCGTCAGAATTATTGTTGGATAACAGAGGATGATGACATGATAAAATTGGTCGATGCTACAAAAAAGTATAATAGTCAAAGTAATGAGATTTTAGCATTAAACCATACGTCTATGACAATTCAGGCAGGCGAGATGGTGGCCGTGATGGGAACGAGCGGTTGTGGCAAAAGTACGCTTTTGAATATTCTAGGAGGGATGGATCGGCTAACGTCAGGGCATTACTATTTTGAAGATGAAGACATAGCATCTTTTGGTCCGCATAAGTTACATCTGTTTCGTAAAAACCATATTGGTTTTGTTTTTCAAAATTTTGCATTGTTAAACAGACAAACGGTATATGAAAATTTGGAAATTCCATTGCTCGCAAGAAATCAAAGGCATTATAAGAAAAGAATCATGGATTGTTTGGAACAATTGGGACTTGCGGAACGGGCGAAAAGTTTGCCGTTGAATTTGTCTGGCGGACAGCAACAGCGTTGTGCGATTGGCAGGGCGCTGATGACGGGTTGCAGTTTGCTTTTATGTGATGAGCCAACAGGTGCACTTGACAGTAAGACTACCAAGGAGATTATGGATTTATTTTGTAAGCTAAATATGGAAGGAAAAACAATTATCATAGCTACGCATGATGATGAGGTCGCTAAGTGTTGCAAGCGTATTGTCCGAATGGAGGACGGAGTTTTGCAACAATAATCCCAAATAATGGAGAATTAACGTGAAACAGAATAAGCAACGGTTTTGTAGTTCCCTGTCGGAGTTGACTCAAAAATATTATGATTCAATTTTATTGATGGTTGGACTTACACTTTTGTTCTTTTTGTGCATGAGCCTAATTAGGGCTGATTTTGCATATAAAAATGCCATAAAGCTTATTTATTCTTATCATAAAGAGTATTTGCCGCTTGGTGCGTGGACGAAAGAACAATTTGATGAGATTTGTGACATATTTGAAGGTGCCGGAGATAATTGCATGGCTAGAGACCTAACGGTTATGGTGGGGGATGTTTTGGACGTTAAAGGTGCAATCCTTTATTTTTCTGCGGAGGCGATGGCAAAGGAAAAGGGGATTAATCTTAATGAGTGGAATGGGACTCCGAATGCCGTTCTTGTGGAAGGACAGCTAAAAAAAGAGATATATCACGGGAATGGAGCAGATTACATTGAAATAAATGGAATGGAATACATTGCGTATCAAGTAATCAATGAACGCGAATACGTGGCGCAGGAAGTTCACGTAAATTGGAAGAATTTGGATGAAGAACACAAAAACAGTATCCTGTCCGTATGCCAGCCAATTTATGAAAATGACGAAGAGTGTGCATATGGTTTTATTATAGAAAGCAAAAAACCATTTCAAAATGAAATTGTGAGCTTTGAAAATATATTTATAGAAAGAATTGGAAATCTTGATAAATCATGGAATTATGAAGAGAGCTTTACCTTGGTTCAACGTTATATGTCCTCGAGAATGAAGCATTTTTACTTCGCGATGCTGATTTTGGGTATTTATAGTCTGTATTTTATTTCAGAGGTTTGGTTTGCAAGGCGAAAGCGTGAATTATTGATCAAAAGAATGCTTGGCTGTGGTTTTTTCAGTATCCTTTGGTCCGTAATGAAAGAGTCCGGAACGATTATTTTGATAGCGGCTACTTTGGCGACCTTCATAGAAATGACCGTAATTGGGTATATGCCAGTGGGCAACTATTTTTTGTATCAAATTTTACTAATCATTGTGTTTGCCATATTGTTGGCGATATTTTTACAAACGGCTTTATTTGGTTTACGGCTCATAAAATTGATGAAAACAGAGCCTACGCAGGCAAACATTGAGGCAGCTTAACAAGAGGTATGAATGCAGGAGGGGAAGAAACACTATTTATGAAGTCTGGCGTATACTTCACTAGGTTGCTGATCGCGTTCATGACATGTTTCATATTAGCAGCATGTAGTAAGGGGGAAGGAGTTACAGTAGTTAAGAAGGAAGAGAAAGTCTGGGAAAGCCAGATAAAATATACTGGAAGGCGGTATGAAGAGAACACCCGGGATTGGATTTTAGATGCAGACTGGATATGTGACAGGGATTGCCTGTATACGTTTGAGAGAGAATATATTTATGATGGTCACAAAATAACCTGGGAAGATTATGATGAAGAGTTTGAGGATTATAGTCTGTTAAGAGTTAAAACAAAAATCTGGAAGCAAAAGATTTCAGATAGTGCAATATCATCTGAAGAGTGTCTTTTTGAAACTGACGGATATATCCTGGAAGCAGTGGTAACTGTGGCAGGTGATGTTTGGTGCACTATGATGAGTTCGGAAACACTGTTTGGGTTGGAAAACCGGTACTCGCTTTTTAAAATCAATGCGAACGGCAAGCTTTTAATTCAAACGTTATTGGATCAACAAATAGTTCCAGGAACGCTTGCCGTAGACGGGAAAGAAAATATAGCACTTCATTCTTCTGGTACACTCTATTTTTTTAACTCTCATGGTAAGTTTTGTGGTAAGCAAGAATTGGGAAATATGTTGCTTGCTTTATGTGGTGATCGGGGAGAAGGATTCTATTTCATCGAATTAGGAGAGGCGGGAACAAATCTAAAAAAGCTTGTTGGAAATAAATTGATACAAATCATGGCAGTCCGGGATGATTTTTACAACCTCGCAATCGCCGGAGAAGGCAAAGTATTAGTATGGAATGATACTAAATTATTTATGTTTTCAGAAATGGAAAACAGTTGGGCTGAATTGTGCTCCTGGATTGATGAGGATATTTTTTCCGATTGCATCCGTTATTGTGGGATGTCCGCAAGCGGAATGATTACAATTTATTGTGTAGAAAACAGAAACGAATGTATGATTGTTTTAGGACCTGCTTTTGGGGTTATTAGAATTAACGAAAAAGGAGTATTTGAATCCGGATAATCTGGTAGGAAATCAAGTGTTGGAAGCGTATGATACGGGTAAGATAATGGCTGCTTTGATCAGTATTACAGATTTTACGGATCTTACGAGATGGAAGCAAAGGGTATTTGGAAAGGATGCCGTTTGTGCGATCGGCTATCCGACAAAAGCAGGAGAAAAAGGACACGTCATGCATGCAAAAAGCGGAATAGCAATGCTACGTAACTGTAAAGAAAAGGAATTGGCCTTTTCTTTTATGCAATACTATGTATCAGATTGGGAAAAGGAGTTTGAAAATGGGTTTTCAGCCAAAAGGAGCATTTTTGATGAACAGATGAAACAAGTGATGGATGCAGCAGATAAGGTTCCCCAAAATGGGAAGACAAAGGAGTTTGCCAAAGAAGATTTACTTCTCTTAATGAAAATAATGGAAGAGACTGACGACGGAGAGGGTATGACGGATCAAATAGTTTTGAATATTGTGAGTGAAGAAGCTAAAGCCTTTTATGCTGGTGAAAAAGCAGCAGAAGAGGTGTGCAATGTTATTCAAAACAGAGTTAGACTATATATAAGTGAAACCGATAGGTAATTAATGTCATAAGCCAGGGTGAACTCAAGTTACGTGACCGTGGTCATGGTTTTGGAAGAAAATCATGACCACGGTCACTTTTCTTATATCCGGAAAAGCGCTAAGATGAGTTCAAGTTCGAAAGGTCAGCGTCCTTACGCCCGCAAAAAAGGAAGAGGTAATGCAGTGCGGGAAGTAGGGCGGCAGGAAGTTAAGAGAGGAACGGAAATGAAATCAAAATTATCGGCTTGGACTTACGTAAAGAATAATAAACGGACGGTTGCGGTGCTGGTCACGGCGCTGGCGCTTTCCTTTATGGCGATGTATGCGGCCTACGTGCTTCTCATCACCACGTCGGAAAGCTTTGAGACGGTGATGACCGAGATGCCGAAAAAAGTCTCTTATGCGTCCCTGGGCGGCAAGGCTTATGGCTTGAAGGGGAACGATTATGAGACGAACGAAGAACTGTTGGCGGCCTATGACAAGAAACAGACGGATCTGGTCGAAAGCCTGAAAAAGCATCCGGGAATCGAGGATGCCTTTTACACCCAGATCATCTCGAGCACGTATCAGGCGGTCATGGGAGGCTATTCCTTTGAAATGCCCCTGATGGAGCCAGGGCAGGTGCAGGGATTCCTGGATCACGTGGAAGCGAAGCTTGTACGGGGAAGCATGCCAAAGGATGCCGGAGACGTTCTGGTGGATGAGACCATCATGAAAAACGGCGGTTATGAATTGGGCGACTGGTATCAAAAAAACATATATGGAGAAACCTTCCGAATCGTGGGTACCATTCAGTCCAAGAGCCTTGTTTCCGTGGGAGTCCCCAACGGTTACACAAACAATGGCTGGTATATCGTTGTCTACAATGACGAGACGGCCACGGATCTGGCGGCGATCTTAAAGGAAAACGGGATCACGCTGGGAGACGGAGATCAGGTTTGGGACGCAAAGGCATATTACGAGGCCTATCGCAAGGACGTGGGAGATACCATAGACATGGTGGTGACGACGCTTTTCGTGATCGTGATGACGTTCCTGGCAATTTTAGTTCTCGTGGCGTACGTCTCCTTCATGCGAAACCGCATAAAGGAATATTGCCTCTACGCATCCATCGGTTATGGGCGCGGGGAGATCTACGGCATGATGCTGAGGGAGATGATGATCCTCTTTGGACTTGGTGCAGTCATGGGACTTCTGGTTTCCCTTGGCACGGCGTATCTTCTGAACGTAACGGTCATCGAACCCAAAGGCCTGATCGGACACGTGGTTTACGGAGGACATATCCAAAGGATTCTGGGAACCTACGTCTTTCTGATGGGAGTGCTGCAGATCCCCGTACTGTTCGGACTGCACAGGATCAAAACCATTGACGCCATTGAGGATTAAATAGATTTAGGAGGAAGAAGCATTGTTTGAGGTAAAGAATATCTGCATGATCTATGACATGAATACGGACGTAAAGACCCATGCGCTGAAAGGGTTTGACCTTTCACTGCCGGACAAGGGGCTGATTGGGATCATCGGTCCGTCGGGAAGCGGAAAAAGCACGCTCATGTATTGCCTTTCGACGCTAAAGACGCCCACGGACGGAAGCATAGTCTATAACGGCACGGAGCTTACGGCCATTGGAAATACGGAGAAGGAGAGGCTCAGGAGAAAGGAATTTGGGTTTATCTTTCAAAAGCACTATCTGGTACCCTACATGACTGCCATGGAAAACTGTCTCGTGGCAGCAGTGCAAAAGGGAACTGAGGCGCAGAAGAAGGCAGAAGCGTTCTTCCGGGATCTGGGGCTTGCGGAGAAGGAATGGAACAAGAAGCCTGCAAAGCTCTCCGGCGGACAGTGCCAGAGGGTTGCCGTGGCAAGGGCCATGATCAACGATCCCAAAGTCATTTTTGCGGATGAACCCACGGCGAGCCTGGATCATGAAAATGCGTTTAACGTCATGAAGATCCTGAAAAAGTATTCGGAAGACAGGCTGGTGCTTGTGGTGACGCATGACCGGAGCATCCTAAAGGATGCGGACCGGATCATAGAGATGTGGGATGGGGAGATTAGCCGATGAAACCATTGTCTGCAACAACTTACGTCAAGGAGAATAAGGGAAGGGCCGGGATCGTGATCTTTTTGCTCTTTTTCACGACGCTTCTCTTCCTGGCGGGAAATTATATCGATAGCGTATATTATTACTGGGACAGGGTAATGGAGTATTCCGACAGGGTGTGTACGATCGGGGCCATCTCCTCGGATGAGAACTTTCAGGACTATGCGAAATTCCGCGAGGAACTGAAAAAAGATGACAGTCTGATCGTCTATGACGTATCGGCCTATGGGTATTCGGGACTGCCCTGGATTTGTACGCTGGGATTTGAAATGGGAAGCGCTTCCATGGTATTTAACAGCCCGGAGGACATGAAGGATTGTTTTGAGAGACTTGGGATCAAGGCGGACCTTTCTGACGTGAAGGATGGCAGCGTATGTCTCTCCTCCGCACTGGCAAGGCAGTACGGACTAAAGAAAGGGGACGTGGTGAACTCCTCCGTCTATAAAAATATCAACGGAAGTCATCCCGTTGACGCAATCCTCGAGGACGACAGTTATATCTTGTTTTACGTGGATCATACCGATGAGCCCCTTAGGATGCACGTGATGAGCAAGGAGCTTACGGGACAGGCGTTGAGAGACGAACTGATCCGGCGGCAGGGAGGTTATAAGGCTCACGTGGACCTGCCGGTCAGGGCGGGCATTGAAGAGCAGTTTGTGCCGTTTAAGTTGATCTTTGGCGTGGGCATCGTACTTCTTTCTTTGGTACTTGCCGTGATCGTAAATTCCGTCCTCACGGGCCAGTACGTTGCAAGAACCTATGAGTTTGGCGTATACCGGGCCATTGGACTTACGAGGCGTGAAATCTACAAGAAGTGTGCGGCGGAGATCCTTACGATGGACGCGATCGCAATTGTCCTTGGAGCGGTGGTCATTTTCCTGTACGTATTTCTGATGAATGAATTACGTTACGTGCCGGAGGGCAAGTTTTTGCCGTATTTCTCATGGATGGGGCTCTATGCATTTCTCGCATCGAATCTGCTGGTCGTGATTCCGACGATCCTGCTTAAGGGCCGCAGCATGAGCCGCTCAGACGTGACGGAGTTTTAAGGGTAAGAAACGGGTTTATGACGAAAAGAGATTGTTAGGAGGAAATAAGAAATGAAGCAAAAAAGAATGACGTGGGTCATTGTGTTATGTATGGTGTTGTGCATGGGGCTTGCCGGATGCAGCGGGTATGCGTCGAGCTTCCAGGCAACGGTATTGATCTCATCGAATACGGCAAACTCTTCCTCTGTTGAATTCTCAACCCTAAAGGGGACGAAGACTTTGCAGATGAAGACGAAAGAGGACGGAGTGACGCTGGAATATAGTGGCAAGCTCGTGGAAGGAAGCATCACCGTATATTATGATGAGGATGGCACGAAGAAGGAGCTCTTTACCGTAAAGGGCGGCGAGAACAAAGAGGGAAGCGTTGTCATCGGGAAAAAGGGAAAGTTGTATTTGATCCTTGAGACGGACGGAAAATGTGAGAGCGGGAAGTTTAAGTTTGAGATCAAGTGATCGCTTACGTGACGGGAGTTTTGGAAATGAAGAAGATTCTTGGATTTGTGGGAAGAATGACATTGCATGGGATCGTGCTGGGCATCATCTGGCTGGATCTCAGTTACGTGATGATCAATGAGTGGGCGGCGATAGCGCTGACCATCGCCTGGATCGCGGGCGTGCGGGTCATGGAACGCGTTGTGACTGACGGAAGGAGAAAGGATGCCAAGGATTTTGGCGTAAGCGTGACAAGCGGCGACAAGGATGAAAAGCATGGAAAAGCTAGGACTGCGAAGGTACGCAACGGAAAGATTTTCTTTGCAGTGCTAGACGTGGTGATCGTTCTCGTTATGATCGTGGCGACGCAGTTTAGCCCGTATTGGAACAGCTCTGTCTTTCGAAAGAACCTGACTTGGGAGGAGAATGGTTCCAAAGTTTTTTCAAAAAAGGATGCCCTGACGGACTATGAGTTCATGATGAAGTATTTGAAGAAAATCCATCCGCTCACCCACGGCGGACTTCCCGGGGAAGTGGAAACCCGCGCGAAGGAAGTGCGGGAATGGATCGAGGGGCAGGAGCAGATCGAGGGATACGTGCTTGCGAGGAAGCTCGAGAGCATTCTCTCTTTGCTTGGCGATGGCCACACTGCGGTAGAGGAGGATTATGACGTCTATCACGTCATGAAGCACGTCTATGAGCATAATAAGGCTGGGCACGTGCTGATTGGGATCAATGACGTCCCGTTTGAAGAGTTCCTCGCCCTGCATCCGGACGTTGACAGCTATGAGACGGTCAGCTATGGCGTGAGAATGATCAAGAACCGCGTCAGCAACCTGGAAGGATTAAAATATCTGGGGATAGATATTTCCGGAAAAATCAAGTATAATTATCTTACGGAGGACGGAGAGTCAGTCACGGAGACCGTAACGGCTGAGGACTTCCTTGCACCGGAGGAGTATAATGCCTACGTAATGAGCGTTACGGGAGATGATCTGACGGCCGAAGAGGACCGGGGATTCGTCTATTATGACGTTGACGCGGAGCATGACCTGGCCATTCTGACGCTTACCAACTGCCGTTGTAATCAGGTCTACAAGGATACGGTAGCGAAGATGTTTGAAGAGATACGTGAGAAGGGCATCCAAAACGTCTGCGTGGACCTTAGAAGTAATGGCGGCGGAAGCTCTCTGGTAGCAAATGAGTTTATCAAGTATCTGGACGTCGACGCCTATAAGGAGTGGGGCTGTGAACTTCGCGTGGGTCCTCTGCTGATTCCCATGGGCGGAAGAACGGTAAAGAATCCAAAGAAGAGCCCGGTATTTACGGGGAGCGTCTACGTGCTGACGGGCGTGCGGACGTACAGCTCCGCCATGGATTTTGCGATGCTCATCCAGGATAATGGCATCGGCAAGCTTGTGGGGCAGCCCTGCGGGAATCTGCCGGGAAGCTGCGGCCAGGTGACAAGCTTTGTGCTTCCGAAGACGGGATTTTATTTCCAAACGTCAACGACAAAGTGGTACAGGGTGGATCCTTCGAAGAATCAGGAACCGCTGATTCCTGATCTGGTATGTCCGGAAGAAAAAGCATTGGAGGTACTGTTAGATAATTTATGATCAACGTGATCGTATCGGATGCAATTTTGATAATGCTATCGATTCTGTCCTTGGGGACGACGGATTATCCGGCCATGGTGTTGTTTCTGGGCGGCATGCTGCTCGGATGCGTTACGGCAGAATACGTAAAAGGCGGCGAGGGAAAACAGCTTCGTTTTTTGCAGTTTTCCTTAGCGGTCTTTTTTGCAATTTTTGCTGGAAATTGGTGGAGCTTTCTTGTTTTCGCGTGTTTGATTTGGCTGAAGGCTTTGCAAACGTTTTTGATCATGGACGCAATATATGCGGTGTTGACGGTCATCTGCCTGCATGCGGGAAAGATTGCGGCGGAACTCTCGGAGAGCCTCTGTGGTTTTCCGACGAGTCTTGATGGTCACCCAACGCATTATGAATACCGGCCTGAGAAAATTCTGGCGGAGTGGCTTGTCAGAATTTTGATTGCTAACGTCATCTGCGGCGTCATTCTGCTTTCGCGTCATCTGATCAGAAAATGGGAATTAAAGAAAGAAAATGACAAGCTGAGAATGCAAGGCTACAGCCTTCGCGAGATGCAGGAAATCCAAAAGAACAAAGAACTTGCGCGGCAGAATTTTTATGCGGATAAAAACGCCCGGCTTGTGGAACGGGAGAACATCAGCCGCAACATTCACAACAGCGTCGGGCATTCCATCACGGCTGCCATCATGACGCTGGATGCGGCGGATGCATTATTCGACAAAAAACCGGAAGAGGCCCATCAGAAGATGAATGACGCAGCGGATCGCATCCGCGGAAGCCTAGGTGCCATCCGAAGCGCCGTGAGGGCTTTGGATGAAGAGGCCAGTGACGTGGCAGTGAAGGATCTGATCTGCTATTTTGATAATATTTTAAATGAGTTCTTGATGGACACGGAGCGGACGTGCGACAGGCTGTATGAGTTTTATGACCTGGAGACGCAACTGCCGCGGGAGCACGCGGAGTTTCTGACGGGAGCGCTGGAAGAGTGCCTGACGAACGGCGTGAAGCATGGCGCCGCGTCGCATTTTGTCGTGAAGCTTTCCGGAGACGTCGCTCACGTGCGGCTGGAAATAAAGGATAACGGCAAGAGCCAGTTTGATGACGAAAATGGCGAGGAGCTGATCAGGAATGGTTTTGGTTTAAAAAAGCTGATCTCCTATGCAGAGCGCTGCGGCGGGTCTGCATCCTTCCAAAACGAGGAAGGGTTCCGCAGCATGATCGAACTGCCGATCCGGGCGCAGAACTAGTTATTCGGAGGACGGAATATGTATAAGGTATTGTTGGTGGATGATGAAAATATGTTGCTGGAAAGCCTGGAGATCATTCTTTCCCTGAACGACATGGAGATCGTCGGGAAGGCGCATGACGGCAGGGAAGCCTTGGACGTGTTGCGCGGCGGACAGGCGTGCGACGTTGCGCTGGTGGACCTGAACATGAAGGGGATGGGTGGCATTGAACTGATCGGCCACTTAAAGCGTAGTTATCCGAAGATCAAAATCCTTGTGCTCACAACCTTTTATGATGACAGGAACATCACGGACGCCATCAGCAACGGCGCGGACGGGTATCTTCTAAAGGACAGCGGCAAGGACGCAATCCTTGGGGCCGTGGCGCAGATCATGAACGGCGTTAGCGTGCTCGATCCGAAGGTCATGATGCGCCTGACGGCATTGATGAACAAGAACAAAACGGTGGATCTGTGCGAGGAGATGACGGAGCGGGAGCGCGAGATCGCAACGCTCCTCGCGGAGGGCCTGACCAACCGCCAGATCGCCGATAAGCTTTATATTTCGGAGGGGACGGTGAAGAATTACATTTCCTCCATCTATGACAAGACGGGCATCCACGACAGGGTAAAGCTTGTGGTGGCATTGGCCGGGAATACGTAATTGTAGGGCAGGAATTGAGTCACGAGGACGTGTCCCAATCCCTGCCCTAGTTTTATCTTCCCTTCGCGGTTCCAAGCGAGATGCCGTTGTCACCGAGGGGGATCTTATGGTCGAGGCCAACGAACTTTCCGTTTTCCTGCCAGAGGACTTCCTTGACGAAGTTATATTTTTCCGCGTCCCAAGTCGTGAAGTCATCCAGAAGAAGGCCTCCGGTGTCGCCGGAATTGGCATTCAGACACCAGAAGGTGTGGTTTAAGTGATAGGTCGAAATCAGCTTTCGCATGCAGGTCATCCACTTGAGATTCGGTTCCCGCATGAAGCCGCCCCATTCTCCGATCAGAAGGGGAGCCGTATTGTCCTCATAGATATAAAACCAGTTGTCGTGCCAGCAGTCCCGCATCAGGGAATCATAATCATAATTTCCCTTGAACCAAGGCTGCTCATACACGGTGGGACCGTAGTCATGAGGAGAGTAGACCAGCTTGTCCTGATACTTTCCAAGATCGATGGGAAAGTCCTTGACTGCCCGAAGGTTTCCGCCCCACCAGTTGAAATAATAGTCCTTGTCATCCTTGGAAGAGTAATCTCCCTTGGAATTCTTGGGGTAGATCTCCGTGCCTTCCACCATGATCAGCACGTTCGGGTTCTTGGCCAGTACCTTCGATGCGGCAGTTTCTGCCACGTATTTCCAGTTGTTCGCCTTCTTCGAGTCATTCCAGATGGCCGCGGCGTCGCCCTCATAGGGCTTGCCGTGAGGCTCGTTTTTTAAGTCATAGGCAATGATGGTATCGTTGTTTTTGTAACGCGCCGCCATCCATTCCAGAGCCGCATAATACTTTTCAACGGAAACCTTGCCGGTATACCATAGATTGACGTTGTGGCCGGAGGGATCCGTTTCGGCGCTGTGTACGTCGATCATGACCTTGATGCCGTTCCCCTCTGCCAATGTTAGGAAATACTCGAAGATTTCCAGGGAATTCATTTTCGTCAGGGCGGCGTTGTAGGCCTGATTGTAGTTTGCCTGGGGGTATTTCCCGGCGGCCCACTCGTTAATGAGCTGGGCGCTCATGGGCACGCGGATCAGGTTGAAACCATGGTCCGCAACGGCTTTGACGGTGGAATCCAGCTTGGAATTCCATAGGCCGTCGAAAACGTTGGTGCCGGTATTATATCCAAACCAGTTGACGCCGGTGAGCCAGACCTCCTTGCCGTCCTTGTCCAAAATGCGGCGGCCGTCGGTATGGAGCCAATCGTCGCCCTGTTCTGCCTTTTCAGCTCTTTTTAAGATTGCTTCCACGTCATTATTTCCCTGCTGATTTTCCGTCTTTCCATTCTTGTTATCTTTGTTGTCTTTCCCGTTCTTGTCCTGTTTCCCGGAGGGCTTGTCATTCTTGGCATTCTGTGCGTTTTGATCCACCTTGCCGCTTTGGATCTCGCATTCCTTGCCGTTCAAAGTCGCCTTGGTGATCTTCAGGTTGGAGGCCGTTCCGAGATTGCACCCGAGATAGAGCGTACCGTCGGCAAACAGCTCCGCATTGTAATCTGCGGGAGTGACGGTCAGGTCATTGCCGCTGATCACGTAAGAACCATTCCAGCCGCTAACGTTTTTCAGCCCCTCGATCGTAAGAACCAAGGTCCAGTTTTTAACGCTTTCACTCGTTTGATTGAAGAGTGACAGATTCAGCGTCCGCATCTTTGCACCGCCATCCTCCCAAGAGCCCTCCTCGGAGTAGGTCAGTACGTAAGCGGAAGATTTTGGCGATTCCTCCGTGGCTGCATCAGAAGACTCTTCTGAGGATTCTTCCTCGTCAGGCACATTTGATTCCGTGGCTTGAGCATCCTCATCCTCTGTTGCTTCATCGGTTACCTCCTCCGTTGAAGCCTCATCGCTCGCTTCTTCTGATAAAGCATTGGGTAAATCGCTGGATTCTGAAGCCTTAGCCACGGCTTTTCCAGCCTCATCCATGGATCCGTCATCAATGATCGGCGACTCCAGTGTAAACTTTGCCCTGTCACTTTTCTTATCACCCTTCGGCCATAAAAGTATTGCAAATAAAATCAAAACGACCACCGCCATGACTCCGACGGCAATCCTTAAAACTATCTTACTCATGAACGATCCCCTCACTTACGTGTCACGGGGACGTGTCTACTGACACGTTAACAAACTTAAAAAACTCGGGGCCGAGGCTTGATAGTGTCCCTCAGGCACGCTCGCGCTATACTTGCAGCGTATCGGTACTAAGGTGCCGCAATAAAACCGAAGGAATCTTCCCACTTCGTGGGCCCCTCCTTCGGTATGCGCCACCTAAGTACCGACGCTTGGCAAATATGCCTGAGG
>JAFZNO010000043.1 GCA_017552985.1 Lachnospiraceae bacterium | reverse complement strand
GGCAGAAGAGGCTAGATGGGCGGCGGACGCGGCGGGGCAGAAGAGGCTAGATGGGCGGCAGACGCGGCAAGGCAGAAGAGGTCAGACGGTGGATGCGGCGGGGCAGAAGAGGCTAGATGGGCGGCGGACGCGGCGGGGCAGAAGAGATTAGATGGGCGGCGGACGCACTTTAAGGGTAAATGATTAAGGGGGGATTTAGGTGTCAGATAAGAGGAAGGATTACATCAGCTGGGATGAATATTTTATGGGCGTGGCGCATTTGTCGGGCCTTCGCTCAAAGGATCCCAATACGCAGGTTGGCGCCTGTATTGTCAGCGATCACAATAAGATTTTGTCCATGGGCTATAACGGATTTCCAAGCGGCTGCTCGGATGAAGAATTTCCCTGGGCGAGAGAAGGCGAGGAGCTGGAAACGAAATATCCTTTTGTGACGCATGCGGAATTAAACGCGATCTTGAATTACCGGGGCGGTGCCCTTGACGGAACCAAGCTTTACGTGAGCCTGTTCCCCTGTAATGAATGTGCAAAGGCCATCATTCAGGCGGGGATCAAGACCGTGGTTTATGACTGCGACAAGTATAATGGGACGCCTTCCAACAAGGCGGCGAAAAAGATGTTCGAGGCAGCAGGAGTAACCTGCGTCCCTTACAGCCGCACGGGGCGTCAGGTACACATTGAATTGTAAGAGGTTATGTGATTTGGAGAGTAAGAAAAGCATGAAAAAAGGAAAAGCAGTCGTAGTGATTATCATGATCGCGCTACTTATGGGGGCGTTGCCCCCTTCCTTTGGCGTGCTAAAAGTTTGGGCGGAGAAATCGACCCGCGAGCAGATCAAGGAAAAGGAAAAAGAAACAAAGGACATCAAGGATAAACTGGATAATAAGAAGGGTGACCTCAAAAACCTGAAGGGAGCCAAGAGAAGCCTGCAGGATGACCTGGCTGATGCGAACGATGAGATGATCGATGCCTGCAATCACTTGGCGGACATTGAAGAACAAATCCGCGTTAAGAACGATCAGATCGAGCAAAATCAGGCGGAACTTGCGGAAGCCATTGAAAGGGAAGAAAAGCAGAAAAATGACATGGAGATCCGCGTCCGTAAGATGTATGAGCGCAAAAACTCTGATTACGTGTCCTCGCTGCTGCAGGCAAAGGACATGGGAGACCTGCTTAATTTGGCGACATGGTTTGAACGCGTTGAAACCTACGACAAGGACAGATTGGCGGAATTTGAGGATGCACACGCAAACATCGAATACCTTGAGGCAACGCTGGAGCAGCAAAAAGTTGAACTTGACGGCCTCTTGGAGGAAGCTGAGGCTGAAAAGGCCAGAATGTCGGAGATCTTAAGCGAGATCGTGGCAAAGATCGACGCCACCTCGGACCAGATCAGCGATGCTGAGAAGAAGGCCTTGGAATACGAAGCGGAATTAAAGAAGAGTGAAGAAGACCTGAAAGTTTTAAAGAAAAAGCTGGAAGAGGAACTTCGGATGTCCCGGGAGGCGGCTCAGGGAAAATGGCGTTCCATTTCTGAAGTTACCTTTGAAGAAGGCGACAGAAAGCTTTTGGCAAACATTATCTACTGCGAAGCCGGCGGTGAGCCGTATGAGGGAAAACTTGCAGTGGGCGCGGTCGTGATCAACCGCGTGCTCAGCGGAAAATTCCCGGATACCGTGAAGGGCGTGATCTATCAGAAGAGCCAGTTCTCGCCCGTGGCGAGCGGACGCTATGCGTTGGCACTGGCATCGGACAAGGCGAATGCCGCATGTTATCAGGCTGCGGATGAAGCAATGCTCGGCGTGACGAACGTAGGAGCCTGCGTGTTCTTTAGAACGCCGATCCCCGGACTGACCGGCATTAACATCGGAGGCCACGTATTCTACTAAGCGTTTAGCAAGCGATTGAGTAATGGGGGAAGAATATGGGAACTTATGATTTTGTGATTATAGCGACTGCAGTCGTGTTTGTGATGGTGTCTTTGATCATAGTTGCCACCAAAGGGAAACGCCGGAAAAGGTATTTGAAATGTACCCAAATGGTGGTTGGCCGGATTGTTGCCAGAGACCCCGCAAATGATAATGACACAACTCCCAGATGCGACTATGAATATAACTTGAACGGTCAAAGGTATTCCGGTCGCGGCGGGATATACGTCATGCATTTTAGCAACAGCGTAAAGATCAGGTATAATCCTAACGACCCCAGGGAAAGCTGTACGAACTACGACTACTTTTGGGAAACGGGTTTTGGAGAGATGATCGCCTTTGCCATTATTTTTGTTGTCATTGCTTTTCCCAGAATTTTTGTACGTTGAAACACTTAAGGCGACTCGAAAAGAGTCGCCTTTTTATTCTGTCATTCTATAATCCAAGTTGTTCCAATGGAGTCTGCAGACGCTCAAATTTGTCTCGATAGATCAGGGTGAGAAGGTCATGGAGCCTGCGCAGGGCTTTTGACAGCAGTTCGGGAGTGATGGATCCGTTGTCAAGCGCGTCTGCCATTTCATCCAGATCAACGACTTTCATGTGACCGTCAGGGAAAATAACGACGTCAGCCAAAAGATCCGTGACCGTCAAGGAATTTTCCGTCTCGTTAAATTCATAATCAACAATGTCGCAGTACCAGTAGAGGAGGGAATCGTCGTGACGATAGAATTTGCTGACCTTGATGCCCTGCTTCAGGTAATAACAGGAAACGCCGTGAGAGAACTCCGTTTTCGGATTGATGGTGTTCCAGGTGGTGACGATGACCTCGTCGTCGCAGCGGACAATCTTGTCGTCCTTGAGCAACAAACATTCTTCCGGGATGATCCGTTTCCGGTAAAGCTTTAAGGTGTTTTCAGAATTCATGCATGCCTCCAGTCCCGCGTTTCCGCAGATTTCTCATTTGTTCATTTCCGTTTTCGGGCATTCCTTTTTTCTAGTTTACGTCGCAGTTTTCCACCCGTCAATCCGATAACCAAAATAATGATAATTTTTCTATTTTTTTGGATGGTTTTCCTAGACATTTTGAGGAAATTCACGTATAATGCTATTTGGTGTTTTTTGTCTTTCACGTCTGCCGCGTTATTTCCGGCAGGAAAAATGCCTGGTGGCGGGAGGCCGTAATGAAGCATGACAAGCCCTATGACAAGAGCGTTTGGCGGTCGCTGACGATGATCACGCAGTTCGGGATCAACATGCTGGTCCCCATCGGTCTTATGACGGCGCTTGGTATCTTTTTGGATCAGAAATTTGAGACGGGATGGATCACGATCGTCTTGTTTTTTGTGGGTGCCATTGCGGGCGGGCAGAACGTCTGGCGCATGGCGAAGAGGATTTTTGCGGAGCATGAGCATTCTGGAGAGACTAAAGGCGAAAAATAGAACGGTTCTCGAGATGCAGCTGGGAATCCTCGGCGTTGGCATTTTGTTTCAACTGGGATCGCTTCCGTGGCCGGGAGACCGGCTCGCGCGGGCAGTCAGTCTGTTTCTGGGATGTTCCCTGGCATTTGCGGCAGTGAGGCACATGTTTGTCACCCTGGACAGAGCCCTGGATCTCGATGAAAAAAGTGCCCAAAAGGCCATCTATCAGGGTTACCTTTTCCGCTACGTGACGGCCATCCTGATATTGATCTTAGTAGCTTTGACAAAATGGCTGGATCCGCTTTTAACGTTTTTGGGCTACTTGAGCTTAAAAGCAACGGCGTATCTTCAGCCTTTGACGCATAAACTTTGTAATGCGATCTTCCATGAGACGGATCCCGAACCGGAACCGTTGCCTGAGGAGCCTTCGCAGGAAGAAAACTCCGAAAAACTAAAGGAAGCGGAGTGAGAAAATGGAAGATGACGCAAGGGAGGTGATAATGAAATGCAACATATCCTGTTGACTGCAGGAAGCGACGTCGACGTTATGGTCCACGGACTCTTTAAGTATTCCTATTTTGGACATGAGGTATGGATCACGACGACCCACGTAAGTCTCCTGTTTGTCATGCTGATCCTGATCGCATTTTCCATTATTGCGGGGCAGGCCATCAAGAAGGGGGCCGAAGTGCCCGGCAATTTCCAGAACGTCGTTGAGCTGATCGTTGAGAAGCTGGACGGCATGGTGGAAGGCACCATGGGAAGAAATGCGGTAAAGTACAGAAACTATATCGGGACGATCTTTATTTTCATCCTGTTTAGTAATATCTCCGGACTTTTGGGACTGCGTCCGCCGACGGCGGATTACGGCGTGACCTTCCCGCTGGGCGTGATCACGTTCACCCTTGTCAGGTTTAACCAGTTCAAGTACCACAAGCCGAAGGAAATCTGGGCCGACATGTGTTCGCCCCTGCCGCCATGGCTTCCGATCTGGTTCCCCATCAACGTGATCAGTGAACTGGCAGTGCCGATCTCTTTGTCGCTCCGTCTTTTCGCGAACATCCTGTCCGGCACCATTATGATGACGCTGGTTTACGGGCTGTTGAAGTGGGTGGCTACCATATGGCCCGCCGCGCTTCACGTATACTTTGACCTGTTCTCCGGCGCAATACAGACCTACGTGTTCTGTATGCTGACCATGACTTACGTCTCCAACGCCATTGGCGAAGAAGAATAAATTGCGATGCCAGGGTCAAAAGGTCAAAAATCGAGCCGTGCTTGCACGGACGAGATTTTGAACTTGGGACCCGCCCAAACGTGAGGAAGCAGCGAAATGCTTGAGAAACAAGCATTTCAGCGAATTCCGAATGTTTGCAGGATTGCGAGAGTTGTGAAACAACGAAGCAATCCGTAGCATCATCAAACATATAATAATTTTTTTAGGAGGAAAACAAAATGGAATTTAACAGAGAGTTTATCTTGGGATGCTCTGCAATCGGTGCAGGACTTGCGGTTATCGCAGGTATCGGACCTGGTGTCGGCCAGGGTATTGCGGCAGGTCACGCGGCAGCAGCCGTTGGCCGTAACCCCGGTGCAAAGTCATCCATTACTTCTACCATGCTTCTTGGTCAGGCCGTAGCAGAGACCACCGGTCTGTACGGACTTTTGGTTGCAATCCTTTTGCTCTTTGTAAAGCCGTTGCTTTGGGGCCTCAACTAGAAAGGAGCCTGAACAATGATTCTATTAACTGCAGGAGAGACCTATGAAAGAATGTTCGGCATCGACTGGCAGCTCTTGGCAGATTCCACTCTGACACTGATCGCCGTCTTTGCCCTCTTCGCCGTCATGAGTTACTTCCTGTTCAACCCGGCTCGCAAGATGCTGAATGACCGTAAGGAAAAGATCCGCGCGGAGCTTGAGGATGCCAAGACCAACATGGACGAGGCAAGAAGCCTTCGCGAGGAATACGAAGGAAAGCTGAAGGTCATCGACAAGGAAGCGGAAGTGATTTTAAGTGAGGCTCGAAGCCAAGGCCTTGCAAATCAGGCTACCATCATTGCGGAAGCGAAGGAAGAGGCTGCCAGGATCATGGACAGAGCCCGCGTGGAAGCACTGCTGGAGAAGCAGAAGATGTCTGATGACGTAAAGAAAGAGATTATTACCGTGGCGTCCGCAATGGCTGGAAAGGTTGTTTCCGCCAACATTGACGCGAAGGTACAGGATCAGCTGCTTGACGAGACGTTAAAGGAAATGGGTGAGAACACATGGCTAAGCTAGTATCCAAAACCTATGGAGAAGCGCTTTGGCAGATCGCCATGGATAAGGAGAAGGAGCGCGCGGGCGCCGGTGAGGAGTTTTTTGCCGAGCTTCAGGAGCTTATGAGCGTTCTGGATGCCAACCCGAAGTTTGACGATCTGATGACGCATCCCGGAATTGCCAAGACGGAAAAGCTTGCCGTCGTGCAAAAGGTGTTTCAGAACCGCACGTCACCGGAGGTTTACGAATTTCTCCGACTGATCGTGGAGAAGGACCGTTATAAGGATCTTTACGACGTCGTGGAATACGTTTCCGACAGGGTGAAGGAATGGAAGAAGATCGGCGTGACTTACGTGACGACGGCGATTGACTTAAGTGACGCGCAGAAGGAACAGATCCAGAAGAGAATCCTGGAGACTGCCCCTTTTGAACGGCTTGAGATGCATTACGACGTGGATCCCGGACTGATCGGCGGCGCAAGGATCCGCATTGGTGACCGGGTCGTGGACAGCAGCGTAAAGCGCAAATTAGATGATTTGACGAGGCAATTATTACAGATTCAGCTCGGCTAACGGCCTGGCTGATGGAAAGGCGTGAGATTCATGAATTTGAGACCGGAAGAAATTAGCTCCGTGATCAAGGAGCAGATTCAAAGATATTCGTCCCAATTGGAAGTGTCTGACGTAGGCACCGTTATCCAGGTGGCGGATGGCATTGCCCGCGTACATGGTCTTGAGAACGCCATGCAGGGAGAGCTGCTGGAATTCCCCGGCGGCGTTTACGGCATGGTGCTGAACCTTGAGGAAGACAACGTCGGCGTTGTTCTTCTCGGCAGCACGAAGGACCTGGGCGAAGGCGACGTCGTTAAGACCACCGGCCGCGTGGTGGAGGTTCCCGTTGGCGACGCAATGATGGGCCGCGTGGTGAATTCCCTGGGCCAGCCCATCGACGGAAAAGGACCCATTCAGACGACGAAATACCGCAAGATCGAGCGCGTGGCAAGCGGCGTTATCACCCGTAAGAGCGTGGATACCCCGCTGCAGACCGGCATTAAAGCCATTGACTCCATGGTGCCCATCGGAAGAGGACAGCGTGAGCTCATCATTGGCGACCGTCAGACTGGTAAGACCGCCATTGCGATCGATACCATCATCAACCAAAAGGGACAGGGCGTGAAGTGTATCTACGTGGCCATTGGCCAGAAGGCTTCCACCGTTGCCAACATCGTGAAAACATTGGAGGAGTTTGGTGCGCTGGCATATACGACCGTAGTCGTTTCCACCGCGAGTGACCTTGCTCCCCTGCAATATATCGCTCCTTACTCCGGATGCGCCATCGGCGAGGAGTGGATGGAGAATGGCGAGGACGTTCTGGTGGTGTATGACGACTTGAGTAAGCATGCAGCCGCATACCGTACGCTCTCCTTGCTCCTTCATCGTCCACCCGGACGTGAGGCATATCCCGGAGACGTATTCTACCTGCACTCCAGACTTTTGGAGCGTGCTGCCAGAATGAGCGAGGAGTACGGCGGAGGTTCCCTCACCGCGCTTCCCATCATTGAGACCCAGGCAGGCGACGTGTCCGCTTACATCCCGACCAACGTAATCTCCATCACGGACGGTCAGATCTATCTTGAGACTGAGATGTTCAACTCCGGTTTCAGACCTGCAGTTAACGCAGGACTTTCCGTATCCCGAGTAGGCGGTGCGGCACAGATCAAGGCTATGAAGAAAATTGCGGCTCCCATCCGCGTGGAGCTTGCACAGTACAGAGAATTGGCTTCCTTCGCACAGTTCGGTTCCGAGCTGGACGATGACACGAAGGAGAAGCTGGCACAGGGCGAGCGCATCAAGGAAGTGCTCAAGCAGCCTCAGTTCCAGCCCATGCCCGTAGAGTATCAAGTTATCATCATTTTTGCGGTGACAAACAAGTACCTTTTGGACGTTCCCGTGGCAGAGGTTACAAGATTCGAGAAGGAATTCTTCGAGTTCCTTGATACCAAGTATCACACGATCCCGGACAACATTGCGTCGGAAAAGGTGATCTCCGAGAAGACGGAGGCTGAGCTTAGAAAAGCCATCGAGGAATTCAAGAAAGTTTTCCTGGCTGAGCCGGCGGAGCAATAAACCTGGTGCTGAGTCTAAGAAATTCAGGAACTTGGGGATTGGCCTGGACCACAAGTATTTAGATTAAGAAAGTAGGAGAAGCGGTATGGCTTCGATGAGGGACATTAAGCGCCGGCGAAGCAGCATCCAGAGCACGCAGCAGATCACGAAAGCGATGAAGCTGGTGTCCACGGTTAAGCTGCAGAGGGCAAGAGCCGGTGCGGAACGAACAAAATCATATTTTAATTGCATGTATGATACCATGAACAGCATCCTGAAAAGGGTTGGGGCAGTGGAGCACAAGTACTTGAATTCGGGCGCGACCGGGAAAAAGGCCGTGATCCTGATCTCTTCCAACCGCGGACTGGCCGGTGGATACAATAACAACGTTGCGAAGCTCATCACCCGCCACGAAACCTGGAAGAAAGAAGAGCTTCTGGTCTACGCCATCGGCAACAAGGGCCGTGAGATCCTTTCCAGGGCCGGCTATGAGATCAAGGAAGAACTGCCGGAGGTTATGGAGGCGCCTGCCTATGCAGATGCCATGTTCTTGACGGAGCGGCTTTTACAGGCGTACGAGGCAGGAGAGATCAATGAGATCTGGCTGGCATACACGGCATTTAAGAATACCGTAAGCCATATTCCGACGCTGATCAAACTTCTTCCCGTGGACAGACCTGAGCCAGTGGACGTGGATGGAGACGGAAAACCGGACCAGGTCATCGAAGGCGGTGCTCCCATGAACTTTGAGCCGGGAGACGAGGAAGCATTGGACCTGATCATTCCGAAGTACGTGGCGAGCCTGATCTACGGCGGTCTCGTGGAGGCATTGGCCAGTGAGAACGGCGCAAGAATGCAGGCCATGGACAATGCGACGAACAATGCGGCAGAGCTGATCGACGATCTGGAACTCCTCTACAACAGGGCCCGCCAGGGATCCATCACGCAGGAGCTGACGGAGATCATCGCTGGTGCAAACGCAATCCAGTAAATAAAACAATTCATGGCATTACCAGAATATTTATGGAAAGAGGTAAAGAAATGGCAGGAGTAAGTAAGGGCAAGATCACGCAGGTCATCGGCGCCGTACTGGACATCCGGTTCGATGACGGAAATCTCCCTGAGATCAATGACGCGGTCCGCATTCCCACGAAGGACGGCGGCGAGCTGACGGTTGAGGTATCCCAGCATTTGGGCGACGACACCGTGCGCTGCATCGCCATG
>JAFZNO010000042.1 GCA_017552985.1 Lachnospiraceae bacterium | reverse complement strand
TTTGTTAATCTGGCTTTTACTGTTTTGTTTAGGTATTTGTTCTCTGAAATCTCGGAGATCAGGCTGCCTAAGAGCCTTTTCTCTGGAATCTTTCAGGGTTGCATTGTTGTTTACTTATCAAGGTACAAGCAAGGCTCTCGCCTTGCAACGGAGAAGGAGGGATTTGAACCCTCGCGCCGCTATTAACGACCTGCACCCTTTCCAGGGGTGTCCCTTCGACCACTTGGGTACTTCTCCAAAATGCTCGATCTTAAAAGCTATTTAATTAGCAGGAGAATCTCTCTTTCTCCCAGCGGAGAGAGTGGGATTCGAACCCACGCGCCCTTGCGGACAAACGGTTTTCAAGACCGCCTCGTTATGACCACTTCGATATCTCTCCAAAGTGTCCCGCCTCATCAGCGGCAAAAGTTATAATATCAAATCTGCCGCTTGATGTCAACAACTTTTTTCAAATTTTCCTTTGTTTTTCTCTATCAGCAAAGCTTCCGCGATCAACATGTCGTCAGGGGTCGTGATCTTGAGATTTTCGTAGGCTCCTTCCACTAATTTGACCTTCACGTCAGTGTATCTTTCCACCACGCTCGCATCGTCCGTCACAAACAAGGTTTTCCTGCCTTCTTCAGCATTCCCAGCCTTTTCATTTTGTGCTTTTACGGCTTCTTCAAACAATGCATACGCTTTTATGATCAATTCCCGTTCAAAGGTCTGCGGCGTCTGTACCGTCCAGACGCGTCCGCGTTCCGGCGTTTCTCCGGCAAAGCCTTCCGCATCCGCAAGCTTCACCGTATCCTTGGAAGGCATGGCAGCAACGCATGCGCCGCAAGCTTTCGCAGCTTCAAGACATCTTTCCAAAATCTCTTCCGTAACAAACGGCCGCGCGCCGTCATGAATGAACACGTACCCTGATACGCCAGGCAATCCCTGCCTAACCCGCGCCTCACTCTCTTTCGCCAGCCACCGCATGGCATTTGCCACGGAAAAGCAACGCTCGCTCCCACCCGGGATAATGGCCTTCACCTTTTGGAATCCATATTCTTCAACGACTTCACGGCGAATCTTTTCTTCATCTCCCGCGCCCGTCACCAAAATGCACTCATCGATCAGCTTTGACTCTTCCATGGTCCGCAGGGCATAATAAATCAGAGGCCTGTCCGAAAGCAACATAAACTGCTTAGCCACGCCGGATTTCATTCGGCTGCCCGTTCCTGCCGCCAGTACCACCGCCACGTTCTTATTTATGCACTTTTGCTTATCGCCACACGTTTTCATCCTGATCAACCGCTCCGCATTTCAGTTCCGACCATAACCAACTGCACCCACGGCGTCTTTAGCGCTCTCCGAGCTTTAATCCCGGTACCGCGTTCAGATCATATCCGCTGCGCACGCCCTTGATAAATTCATAGTATCCCGCCGCGCCGATCATTGCCGCATTGTCCGTGCAAAAGATTGGCGAAGGATGATAAAACTGAACGCCTTCCTTCGCACAACGCTCCTCAAAAGCTTTTCTCAGCGAGGAATTGGAAGCCACGCCGCCGGCAATGGCAAATTTATTGAATCCAAAGCTCTTCACCGCATGCATGGAATGCTCTACGAGGACGTCGATCACGGCCTTCTGGAACGAAGCCGCCACGTCCGCGCGGTTCACTTCCTCACCCTTCATCTGACAGGCATTCAGATAATTGAGCACGGCTGATTTCAAGCCGCTAAAGCTAAAGTCATATTCATTCTCGTCGACCTTTGCCCTCGGGAATGCGATCGCGTCAGGATTTCCTTCCTTCGAAAGCTTGTCAATCTTGGGGCCTCCCGGATATCCCAGGCCAATTGCCCTCGCGACCTTGTCAAATGCCTCTCCCGCCGCGTCATCACGCGTCCGGCCAATGATCTCATACTCACCGTAATCCTTCACGATCACCAGGTGAGAATGCCCGCCGGATGCCACCAGGCATACGAAGGGAGGCTCCAGATCCTTATTCTCTATATAGTTTGCGCTGACGTGTCCTTCAATGTGATGAATGCCGATCAGCGGCAGACCCGTTGCAAAGCTGATGGCCTTTGCCTCTGAAACGCCCACGAGGAGCGCGCCGACAAGCCCGGGGCCATACGTCACGGCGATCCCGTCCAGGTCCTGCAAGGTCTTTCCCGCTTCCGAAAGGGCTTGTTTGATCACCTGATTGATCTTCTCGATATGCTTTCTCGATGCGATCTCCGGCACGACGCCGCCATACTCCGTATGCAGCGCGATCTGCGAATAAATTACGTTAGAAAGCACTTCCCGCCCGTTCTTTACGACGGCCGCCGCCGTCTCGTCACAGGAACTTTCAATTGCCAACAGTACAATGTCTTCTTTCATTTCTTTATTCCTTCGTTTCTTCCTCGTCGTCAAACCTGAGTTCCACGCTCCTGCCGTCCCGGGCCGTCACCACGTTCGGGAAGATCCGCCGCAGTTCGTCCAGATAAACGTCAGCCTTCGGCATGGCAGGACTGTAATGCGTCAGCCAAAGCTCCGGCACCTGCGCCTTTGCAGCGATCCGCGCCGCCTCCTGCATCATCATGTGACGGTGCTCCTTTGCCTTCACAAGATTCTCCTCATCGCCGTACATGCCCTCAAGGATCAGCAGATCACTGCCCACGGCATTTTCTTCGATGGAGGCCGTCGGCCGCGTGTCCGTGGAATACGTCACCTTCAGGCCCTTTCTGTCTGCTCCCATCACCATGTCAGGCGTATAAATTCTTCCGTCCTGTTCAATGGTTTCACCCTTTTGCAGCCTGCTCCAAAGCTTCAAGGGAATCTCCTGGGCAAGCGCCCTGTCCTTGTCAAATTTACCCGCGCGGGGAATTGACAGGCTATAACCGTAACAAATAACGTTGTGGTTTACGCGAAACGCACGGATGGTAAAACCGTCAAACGCAATGTCTTCCTGATCCCCGGTAAGCTCATGGAACTGAATCTCAAAGGGAAGCTCCGGAGCGATCACGCGCAGGGCGTTCACCACTCGCTGCAGGCCCTTAGGCCCAATGACCAGCAAAGGCTCCGTGCGCTCGGAATTTCCCATGGAAAGAAGAAGCCCCGGAAGTCCGCTGACGTGATCCGCGTGATAATGCGTAAAACAGATCACGTCGATGGGCTTTGCGCTCCAACCCTTTTCGCGCATGGCGATCTGCGTGCCTTCGCCGCAATCGATCAATATGCTTTTTCCGTTATATTTCATCATGAGGGAGGTCAGCCACCGATAGGGCAGCGGCATCATTCCACCCGTTCCCAAAAGACACACGTCCAACATGTCATTTTACCGGCATTCCTCGGTCTCCCTTCATGCCATCCTTTCCTTCATCCTATTTGAGGCGCCTCCACATGATCAGCGCGTCCTCCGTGGGCTTTTCGTAAAACCTGGGCCGCACGCCCTCGCTTTGAAAGCCATGCTTTTCATAAAGCCGGATCGCAGGTTCGTTACTGACGCGAACCTCCAGCGTATATGCCGCCGCGCCAAGTTCCTCTCCCAATGCAAACAATTCCTGAAGCAGGGCATCTGCGATGCCTTGTCTTTGATGCTCAGGATCCACCATGACCTTGTCCACGTCGCCTTCGTCCCCAAGCAGCGTCATGCCTGCAAATCCAATGGGCACGCCCGCTTCCTCCGCCACAAGATAATGACAGTAATCATGCGTAAGAAGCTCTTCGAACGCTTTCTCTGACCATGGCAGGGAAAACAGTTTTTCTTCCATCTGCGCAAGTACCGGCGCGTGTTTTTCCTCCAGCGGCACAATCCTATACTCCATCAGGCGATCCCTTTCCACGCTCTTCCTTCTCCCGCTCCGCCTGGCTCTTACGGAGATATTCCGGACCGTGCTCATCAGCGGAAACAACCTTGCCTTGCGCAAAGTAAACTTCTCCAAGCGCCGCGATCGCGCCCGCGCGCTGGGCATTCATATGTGCAGGCGCAAACGCAAACGGAACCTTGCATTCTTCCTGGATCACGCTGCGATACGCGCCAACGCCGTCTCCAAGGAAGACTACCTTACGCCCAAGTTTCTCTAATTCCGCCAAGAGATCCCGCACGTCCATGGCATTTTGATCCATGACCACGCGAAGTCCGTCATTACATTCATAAATCCCGGTATAAACCTGATTTCTTCTGGCATCCATGATGGGGCATACCAGATCACTGCAACCCCAGAGATTATAAGCCAGTCCCTCCAGCGTCGGCACCTCGACCAAGGGCTTGTCCAGCGCAAGGCCAAGTCCCTTCGCCGTTGCAGAACCGATGCGAAGGCCCGTAAAGGAACCGGGACCCGCCGAAATGGCAATGGCATCCAGCGTGCCAAGGTCCAGCTCTATCATCTTCTTCAACTCATCCAACATGGGAAGGAGCGTCTGGGAATGCGTCTTTTTGTAATTGGTCGTATATTCTCCCAGAAGCACGCCGTCTTCCGCCACGGCCACGCTGGCCACCAATCCCGAACTGTCTATTCCGAGTATTTTCACGTCTTATCCACTATCCTTTCATCCGTGATCAACCGGCGGGCTTATTCCACTCGCTCCGTCGTGATCCTGCGGTAATCAAAGCCCTTTTCCAGATCCTTTTCGATCGTCACGCGAACGTAACTTTCCGGCAAGATCTCTTCGATGAGATTTGCCCACTCGATCAGGCAGACGCCCTGTCCGAAAAAGTAATCCTCATAGCCAATCTCATCCATCTCTTCCACGTCGCCAATGCGGTAAACGTCAAAATGATAAAAGGGCAGGCGTCCTTCCTCATAAACCTGCACGATCGTAAACGTCGGGCTGTTTACCGGTTCCGTGATGCCTAATCCCTTTGCAAATCCCTGCGTGAACACGGTCTTTCCGACGCCAAGGTCCCCGATCAGCGTGTATACCTCACCGGGTTTCGCGTTCCGGCCAAGCTGCTCGCCAAGCACAGCGGTATCTTCAGCGCTAAAGCTGTCCGTCACGTTTTTTTCCATAAAATCCATTTGTTTATCCTTCCGGCGGCAAGTCCGCCTTAATTTCCTTACGCCAGATCATCACGAGCGGATCTTCACGCGCTGCGGCGGCATGTGCGTGGAGATGATCTCGATCAGCGCCGCCCTTTGATCGCCAAGCTGCTCCTTCGGGAAAATGCTCGCATTTCTGCCCGAGGTGTAAAGAATGATGCTCCGCGTCGTGGATACGGCCTTCACCATATTGTCCCAGCTCTGGCTCTCCTTAACGTCCCCTTGGGAAACCGTCACGCCCTCGTCATCGAGCACGTAGTGAAGCGGTTTCTGGAAAGCCGTGTTTGCATTCCACTGGAGCTTACTCTTCGTGTAGAGCGTAACCGGCAGATACAATAAGATGACCGCTCCCGCAAGGATCAGCATCCACTTCTGCGTAAGGAATGCCGCAACGATGAGCAGGGCCCCGACCGTGCTTCCAACGATGCCGCTGGAGCTGTTGTAGGTATGCATCAGCATGTAATCATATAGGTCCGCGGCAGTGATTTTAATGTCCGTTTCAACCATGAAAATGCCTTTCTCTCTCCAAGATTCTCCCAACAATTCTCTTCAAAAAAGCACCTACAACGCAGGTGCTTTTGAAGTCATTATAAATTTATCTTTGTTAAAAAGCAAGAACTATTTACCTTCACTTACGGAACCTTTTATTTTACGCAATTCATTCCGTATTGCTCAGGACGCCTGCCGATCTCTCGGAAGCATTACGGACAGTACAAAATGCTCATTGGAGGAACTGATCTTCAACAGCCCGCCATTTTGTTCAATAGATCTTTTGATATTGCCCAACCCAAATCCGTGATGCTTCTTATCCTCTTTGGTTGTATATCCATCCCCCGAAAAAAGGCTTTCCACGTTCACGGCATCCTTGATCGAATTTGCAATATCAATCACCCAAAACTGATTGGTCTTTCTGATCACCATGGATACGTTGGGATTCTCGGAATCCTCCGCGGCTTCGATCGAATTATCCAATGCATTCGCAAAGATCGAACAGACTTCCATCGGCTTGAGGGAAAGCCCTCCCTCCACAACGCCTTCCAGCGAAAAATCAATTCCTTTGCTTCGCATTTTCTCGGCCTTCATTGACACGATGCAATCCAGCATTTCATCCCCTGTAGAAAACTGCGAGGACAGTGATCTTATGTCGCCAATCAGCTCCTGGATATGTTTCCTGGCTTCCTCCGTTTTTCCGTTATCCATAAGCATGTCTGCAAGAGCAAGCTGATTGACCATGTCATGTCGGAACGCACGGGTTTCCTGTTGTTTTTCCTTGTATCCGGCAATATAATCCAACTCCGCCTCAAGATAATGCTGCTGGTATTGATTCTGCTTTTTCAAATAGTTTCTGGCCTCATCAAATATCAAGAAGACGGGCGCAAAGATTCCCAGCGCAATAAGCATGTAACTAAAGTAATGACAAAGTATCTCGTATCGTTTTTCCACGAGTTCTCCGCCACCCGTAAACGAATCCTGCGACATCAATATAATGGTCCAAAGCAATACCGCCACCCAAAGGATTTTCCGCTTCCGTACAATATAAACGTGTTTTTCACGATAAAAACCAAAATAAAGGATCACGGAAGCCGCGACCGTCAGAAATAGCTCTGCAAAGCTGCAAAACAAACTTGCTTTCGCGTACTCCGGTCCCACGGAAAAGATCATCTGCTGCTCGGTCTCCCATTTCCCCCCCGTATAATAGATATAAAAATAGTTTAAAACGTTATGGACGTACTGACAAGTGAGGTAAGCTACGACGGAAGACAAAAATGCCCGTAAAACCTTTTTGCTCTCATAGGCCGTTAAATAACACAAAAACGTGCATAGAAGCGTTAAAAACACAATAAAAAGAGAGACGGACGAGAATAACACCCTGTATGCCTGATACGTGGACTCGTCCGGATTATCCATCCAGATCTCTTCACATAATTTCGGATTCGCAACAAGCATGATCAGCGATGCCAGTTTATCTGAAAATAACACGAACAGCGCATATACAGATAACAGTATTGCAGTTTTTTTGGTAAAGGAAACCGTCCATCCGAAAAAGCAGGATGCAGTCATGATAACGATCGGTATAATCAGCACGTTTGCAGTGCAATCTGCCATTTTATACAACACCTGTATCATAGCTTTTGTCTCTCTTTCATCGGTTCTCTTACAGAACCTTGATCATCACAAGGAACCACAGCAGAAAGCTTACAAGCACGGCAATGGAAAAGATCACAAAACCCAGCTGGAATTTTCCCTTCTGATCATCCTTCTTCTCAGCAAAGCCTGCCTTCCGGAGTGCCGTAACGATGGGCTTGTAAACAAGGAGCGTCAGGCCTGCGTTGATGCCGCCCTTAACCAGGTTGAAGGGAAGGAATACGGGTACGAGCATTGCCGCAACCTGTTCTCTGGGAGCACCCATGTAAAACGGCGTGATCACGTAATTCCACAGAACCATGATCGCAGCCATGCTGATAACGCCAATGGTAAGTCCGATGATGGCAGTTTTCTTCGTGCGGGTCTTGTAATAGATAAAGGCCGCAGGTAACGTAAACGCCATCGTGGATACAAAATTCATGATGAATCCATAGATGCCCGTCGAGCTGAACGTGACCATCTCGATAAAAGACGTAAGAAGCGAGATCAAGATACAGGCCAGAGGGCCATAGATGAATCCCGCAATGACGATCAAGACGTCCTTGGGCTCATAGCTAAGGAATCCGCTTACCTTGGGGATCCATTCCGTAGCAAGGACGCTGACAACGGCCAGCGCGGTGAACATGCCGATCACGGCAACGTAACGGGGTGACAATTTGTTTTTCATTTGGTTTTCCTCCTTCATGGCAGTTCTACTGCCTTGGTTTGAATTTGGAAAATTCTTCTAAGTCTGTCCGCTGCTTCTTTTGCCAAATGCCGGCTCCCGCGGATCGCCGCCTTACCGCAAAAAGAAACCCTGAGTGAAAGCTTTTCATCTCAGGGTTTTTCGCCACAATCAAACGCGACCCGGCCTTGCGCCAGTCACGCGGACAATTTCTTCTTTCATCCAGACTTTACTGTTGGTCCCGGAGTTTCACACGGGTCAGCCTCGAGAAGAATTCCTTCCTCTCTTGGGTCGCGGACTTTACCGCCAGTAGGGAATCACACCCAACCCTGAAGAATTTTCTACTATTTTTTACAACCGTTACTTTACCACGCCTTCCCCGCCCTGTCAAGTGGCTTGCGGGGATTGACGTCTCACCCTGTGACGTTTATACTTGGGATAAACGTGCCGACGGGCACGCGAAGCCCAAGCGTGGCATACGCGGCGGGGCAAACAAGAAAGGATTAACGCATGGAGCAGTTAAACGCGCTTGCGCGCAAGAAATTATTTTTATTTGACATTGACGGCACGATCGCCGTGGGAGACACGCTGTACGACGGCAGCGCCGAGCTCCTTGACTACATTGAGCGCATTGGCGGGAAGGCTTATTATATCACGAATAATTCCACCAAGAGCGGCGCGGATTACGTAAAAAAATTCCGCGAGGCCTATCATCTGGAGACAAAGGAAGAACAGTTCGTCACTTCCGGCTACATGACGCTCCGCTTCCTGCTTCGCAATTACGCCGACCGGACCATCTACTGCATGGGCACGCGCTCCTTCATTGACGAGCTTAGACGCCATGGCCTGACGGTGACGGAAAAATGCCAGCCCGACATTGCCTGCGTTGTTGTCGCCTACGACAGTGAACTCAGTTATGAAAAGCTCTGTGAGACCAGCAAGGTGCTCCTCACCATGGACGTACCTTACTATGCAACGAATCCAGACCTGCGCTGCCCCATTGACTTCGGCTTCATTCCCGACTGCGGCGCCATGTGCGACCTTCTCGCGGCGACCACGGACAAGCATCCAACCTATCTTGGAAAGCCCAGCAAAAAGGTTGTGGACCTGTGCCTGAAGCTTTCCGGCTTTACTCCTGAGGAAACCTTAGTTGTCGGCGACAGACTCTATACGGACATCGCCTGCGGCATCAATGGCGGCGTTGACACCTGCGTCCTCTTTACCGGCGAGGCGCAAAAAAAGGACTTGGAGGATACGCCCTACAAGCCCACCTATGAATTCGAAACCGTAAAAGATCTCTACCTGGCCTGCAGCGCCAGATGATCTGGTAAAACAAAAGCCCGTGTTTGTCACGGGCTTTTTCATGCCTATTAATCATGGATTGCTTTTTCCACCACGCCAAATCCCAAGGGATAAGGTCCCGTGTGCACGCTGATGGTTGCGCCGATCTGATAAAGTGCTATCTTCTCCTTCAGATCCAGGCCTGCTGCCTTCAATGCCTCATATGCCCGTTCCCGAAAGGCTTTCGCCTCCTCCAAGTCATATCCAAAGCCGATGCAGACCGTAAAATTTTCTGCGGCGATGGTTTGCTCCTTCAGATACGTCACCAGAAGTTCAATGGCCTTCTGGGTCGTGTTCTTTCTGCTGCGTCCAATTCCGGACGGAAAGATTTCTCCCTGCTTCAGCGTAATGACCGGACGGATGCCCAGAAGGCTTCCCGCAACGCCTGCCACCTTTCCGATCCTTCCGCCGTGCTTTAAGTACTCCATGTCGCCAACCGTGAAGAAAATCCTTCCAGTGTCACGTATTTCCTCAAGTCTTGCAATTGCCTTCTCATAATCCCAGCCAGCATCCCGGATCTTGACCGCCTCCAGCACGTAAATTCCCTGAAGCACCGTATTGATGCGGGAATCGATCACGTGGATCTTTGCGTCCGGATATTCCTCCAAAACCAATTCCTTGGCGCCCATCGCGGACTGCATGGAACCGCTGAACTTCGTCGTGATGCAGATGCAGATCACGGGCATTCCGTCCTTTGCATACGGCGTAAATGCATCCACGAAATCCTGCACGGAGGGCATGGAAGATTTGGGATATACCTTGGGGTTGTCCACCATTTCCTGATAAAATTCTCGGATTCCGATCTCCACGATCTCCTTCTTGTAATGCTCGTCATCAAAGGATACGTAAAACGGCACCACGGTCAAATTCTTTTCCTGGGTAAGTTCCACGGGCAGATCGCAGGATCCGTCCGTCACGATATGAAATAACTCGCTCATGTCAAGGCCCTTTCTGGGGGAAATATTTTAGGAACGCGTCCTTCGAGATTATATCACGCATTTCAAAACGACACAAGACATAGTTTTCAATACCGTCAGATTTTCCACTTGCTTTTTCAGGTACAGGTGCTATAATGAATGACATGGAAGCATAGCTCAGCCGGGATGAGCGTTCGCCTCACACGCGAAAGGTCAGGGGTTCGAGCCCCCTTGCTTCCACTTTTTATTTTAAAAGTTTGCGTTCGCAATTTTTTACGTCAGTCCCTCCCGTCGCCCTATTCTGCCAGGAACAGTCCCACTCTCTTTTGGATCGCGTCGATCACTTGCTCCAGACTCTTTTGACCGTCAAAATACGCGTTGGTCTCCTCGATCACGATCATCTGCACCGCCGAACTTCCGGTTGGTGCCTTTTTTATGCCCGCCAGCGCTTCCCGGAAAGCATCCACGCATCTCTGATCAACCTTATGCTCCGAATAGTAAGCTCCGATCACCTCTCCGTTTTCATCCAGAATGTCTTCGTGATCCTTTCCACACAGAGAAAGCTCTTTTTCGATCATTTTCTCCATCAAGTCTTTCCTTGACCAAAGCCTGCCGCTGGCAAAGTCATCTCTCCCAGGCTCCCGCGCCAAATAAAACTCCAGGAATTTCCATGCGCCCTCTTGTTTCTTTGACGTAGTCGCAATGGAAAGCTCCATGCTTCCACGGATCACCGTTCTTGGCTTTCCGTCAGGACTCGGATATCCCATGACCTTACATTCTCCGATCTCCTCCTCCAGGCGCGGCCATGCGCCAAGCCAGGAAAAATTAAGCGTTCCCATCACAAAAGGACGATCCTCGGAGGAGACCGTCGTCTCCTTCTCTTGGCACTCTTTCATGTACTCTAACAGTTCCTGGAATTCCTCACTGTCGAAGCTGGCCCGCTTTGTCTCCGCATCCCAGAAATAGTCGAGCACGTTTCGCAGGCAATACATCTGCATCAGGAAAAACGCACGAAAAGGTCGCCACTCTTCCCTCTCACGCAAATACCGGATCATCTCATCATAAGTCCATCCCGCTTCCCCTGGCCACTGGGAGGCCGGAATGACCAGCGTCTCCATGTCAAACGTCTGTGGGATCTTATATAACAGATCCCCATGGGAACCATATTCCAAGATCTCCGGATAAAAATCCTCCTCGCTTATCACGGTGCTTTCCTTCAAAAAAGGCTTTAAGTCAACCAGATAGCCTTGGATGGCCAGACTATCCTCAAGATCGCTCATGTTTCCGAGGCCGATCAGATCCGGCGGGTTGTCCCCGAGGAGATCCGCGCTGATTCGATTCTTTGCATCCTCCCAATCCTCACTTCCCATCGTCTCCGCATAGGGCTTGATTGCCACCTTCCATTCCTGTTGG
Organism: Lachnospiraceae bacterium; assembly: GCA_017552985.1. GTDB lineage: Bacteria > Bacillota > Clostridia > Lachnospirales > Lachnospiraceae > Acetatifactor. The sequence goes on along the minus strand of JAFZNO010000042.1, from coordinate 14,081 downwards.
GATCTGTTAAACTCAGCTGCGTATTGTTCCAACTGGCCGTTGCTCCCCGTCGTCAATACTGCGATGATAATCTCATTCTCTGCAGGAATCACTGCCGTTTCTTTCCAGGATACTCTGAAATACTCTATTTTACTGCTCTCAAAACTCCCCACAAAGATTTGTCCCGCGTCATTCTTCCAAGCCTCGGCGATCTGTCCGCCAAACAAACCCACGTCCGTCCAGGCAAAAAGCCGGTAAAAAACCTGATCTGCAAAGGAATAGCGCCATGCCGCATCCGCAGTGTAAAAATACAAATTCTCCGCATCGCTCCCCTGTTTAAAAATCCCGCGCACGTCACTTGGCAGCTCCGTGAGTTCCTCTCCCAGAGCCATTTTCTGCACGTCCACTTGACAAATGCTAAGGTGAGAAGCCTGCTCTCCCTCGCGCCGGAGCACGTACGGTCCGCCGCCAACGCTCTCAATCACGCCGCCCTTTCCGTCGATTTTTCCCAAAAGCTCACCCTGCAGGCTCCGCAGTTCAAACTCCTTTTCCAAGGGATATCGGACAATGCATACGTAATCTTTTTCCATCAAAAAATCACTGGCGTTGGCAAAATCAAACTCTTCGGCAATCCCGGGATTTCCCCAGATCTCCCCGCCCTCCTTTACGCCCCAAAGCGTTCCGTCCTCCGCTACGCTCCTTTGATATCCGGCATCCGCCGGCACGGAAAACTCGACCGGCTCTGCCACGTAAGCGCCGTCCTCATGCTCTGCCTTGACTGTGATCTTACCATTTCCCGTCGTCAGCACTGTCGTGCCTTCCGTAGCCTGCATTCCGGCATTTCCCTTGTCCAGGCTGCATCCGGCCCAACATAAGCTCATCACCGCGATCAACGCCATGCAGGCGATCCTGATAATAGCTTCCTTTTTCACGTTCGTCCTCCTCTCACTCATCCCATTACTTTAGCTTTTTCAAAACCCTTTGCATTGCTTCCCCGGTTTTCTGTTTCGCTTCCTTCAACGTTTCATCGAAATCTTTCGCATAGACCAATTGCTCCCGATAGTCATTCGCAACGTTCATCTCATCGCAGACCTCCGGGTTTTGAAGGGAAAGCACTGGCGAAGCAAGGATCCATTCTCTGTAATACGCTTTTTTCTCATTCGCAGACGAGAAATGCCTCAGGCCATCACCTTGCTGACCGGACGTAAGACCAGTATCCAATCCAAAGATCAGCTGGTTTGCAAAGCTGTAGCGGCTCTCTCCCGTCCCGTCAAGATACTCTTTCCCATATAACAACAATTTCGCATAAGAAGCATCCGAGCGGATTAACCGCAAAAACTGAAACGCTTCCCTTTTGTACTTTGAAGATGCCAGAATTCCCGTCTGACAATTCAGCCTAGGAATCACGTAGCCTTTCCACTGATAAACGTAAAAATCCTCAGGTCTGTTTCCCTCTCCAATCCCCGTTCCCGGGAAACTCAACGACAGGGAAAAATCCCAGTTGTAAGCGGCCTTTTGCGTAATCTGTGCCTTGTATTCGTTCAGGAGTCTTAACCATCGGACGCACCGTTCCTCCTCCAAGGGATTTAGAGCATTACCGTCACTTGTGAACAAGACGCCCTGGTAATCCGAATACCCAAAGGTCTCTGCAAAATCATAGTCTGCAGAAGCATCTAAAAATACTTTTCCCTCTTCAAAGTACTTTCCGAGGGAAAACAGGTCTCCGTCAAAGCTTTCCGCTTCCTCCTGAGTAAAGGAAGATTTTCGCAAATATAATGCAGGTCCCCCGTCCTGCGCCAGTTCGTTCGGGAAAAAGTAAATCTGTCCCTGATAAGTCGTACTCTTCCACAGATCCTCGGGGAGCCAGGCATAGTACGAGGTCTCCGCCAAATACTTATCCAGTGGCTCATATTTTCCAGCGCGGATGGCATCCTGAACGCTGTGATCGCCCTTTTCATGAAATCCAGAAAACGCAATGTCTGCACCGCTTTGAAACAGATATTCCTGATAGGTTTTGCCGTCCATATAGTTCCCCTCCGGCAATCTAATCTGTTTAAAACGGACGCTGAAATGATATCCGTCTTCTTTCAGCTTTCTGTTTATTTCCTGCACGGTAGCATAGGAAACGTCTTCACCGCCAATGCTCTGATACGCCCAAGTGATGATTACGTCCTGCCCCGCAACGTCCAGTTCATCGATTTGTTCTATGGTCGTTTGATCCTCGGTCTGTTTTTTGACTTCAATCGAAAGCTCACCCTCATTTCCCGCAAGTAATTCGTGAGCATCCACGTACATGGTTGTCTCCGCCTGCACCGACTCTTTTGGGGCTTCCGGCATCTTGGCGTTCACAATTTCTTCTTTTCCGGCATCCGTGAAAAACGTCTTCCACGCAAGCCATCCTCCGCCAAGCAAAAGGCCGATGCATGCCGCCAACGCCGCCCATGCCTTCCATGAGGGCCTTACCTTCTTATATTCCAGAGCCTCCAAAAGGTATCGGTCATCCAACTGATCTATGCTTTTTTCAAGTTTTCCATTTTCTTTCACAGCCAGACTCCCTCCTTTTCCAAGTATTCCCTTAGCTTCTCCCGAAGCCGGCTTAGCCGCACCGCGACGCTGTTTTCCCGCATGGCAAGCTCCTTCGCGATAGATTCCACGGACTGGGCAAACCAATACCTTTTCACAAACATCACCCTGTTTTTCTGATCCAGGCCGTCAAGGAAGCGTTCGATGGTCTCCGTCAATTGCCTCTCCGTCCACGCTTCCTCCACCGTCTTTGCGGAAGGAAGTGCGCCTTCCATCTCTTCCAGCTCCTGTAAGGACTGCTCCAATGCAATGCTGCGCTTTTTCGCGCCATGATACCTTAACCTGTTAAGTGCCTGATTCTTTGTGATGCGGCAAACATAGGCGGATAAAACGGCCGGCCTCGCCGGCGGAATGGCATTCCAGGTGCCAAGGCAGGCGTCATTTACGCATTCCATGGCGTCCTCTGCATTTTGCAACAAATGATACGCCACGCGCTGCATCAAGCTTCCGTATTTTGTTATTAACTGCGCGATGGCATCCTCGGATCTTTGAAAAAACAGATCCACGATCTCTCTGTCTTCCATGTTGTTCCCACGTTCCCTCTTTTGGATAAAAACCTATATTTATATACTAACATATTTTCCGATGATATTACGTGAAATCCTAATAAATCTTTGAAATAACGTTCCGCGTAACAAAAAAGAGAACTGAAACAAAATTTGTTCCAGTCCTCTCATCGTTATTTTATTAGTTCCTACAGCATCCCAGACGTTTCCCCGTGACACGCTACTCTCTGTCGGGCAGGATGGCGTTTAGGATGATGCCAACCAGCGCACCGGCTGCAAGACCCGTAATAAGGATGGTGGTAGGCTCACCAGCGATGGTAACCGGGATCTTGATCGCGCCGTCACCGTAAAATGCATTAAACTTAATGCCAATGGAAAGTACCAGGATCAGAGCGGCGATGATAACGTTGCGGCTCTTCGTGAAATCACACTTAGCTTCCACAATGTTGCGAACGCCGACTGCGGAGATCATGCCGTAAAGTACCAAAGACACGCCGCCGACGGTGGCGTTGGGCATGCTGCCGATGACAGCCGCAAACTTCGGGCAGAAGGAGAACAGAATTGCGAAACCTGCCGCCAGACGGATCACCAGGGGATCGTAAACCTTCGTCAGGGAAAGCACGCCCGTGTTCTCTCCATAAGTCGTATTAGCCGGTGCACCAAAGAGTGCAGCCATGATGGTCGCAAGGCCGTCTCCCAGAAGGGTGCGGTGAAGGCCGGGATCCTCAACAAAGTTTTTGCCTACGGTAGAAGATATGGCAGAAATGTCTCCCATGTGCTCCACGATCGTCGCAAGCGCTATGGGTACGATGGTGATGATCGAAGTGATCAGAAGTCCCGTATTGCCGTCCTTAAAGGCCCAGAATGCGGTTTTCTCGAAGTGGACGGGTAAACCGATCCATGCAGCGTCCATTACGCCGGTAAAATCTACTTCGCCAAGTGCAACGGCAACCAGATAAGAACCGATGACGCCGATGATGATCGGCACAATCTTGACCATGCCCTTACCCCAGATGTTGCATACCAGGATCAAAAGGATGGCAACAAATGAAATGATCCAGTTATCGGCACAACTGTCCAATGCAGTCTGGGAAAGCGTAAGACCAATGGCGATGATAAGGGGACCCGTCACAATGGGCGGGAAGAATTTCATGACCTTTCCGCTTCCAAAGGCCTTGATCAGTGCTGAAAGGATCAAGTAGAGAATTCCAGCGCAGGCAACGCCGACGCAGGCATAGGGCAAAAGCTCTGCCTCACCTTTCGGAGCGATGGCAAAATAACCGGGAAGAAATGCGAAGGAAGATCCTAAGAACGCGGGCACCTTCCATTTTGTCAAAAGATGGAATAACAATGTTCCAAGACCCGCAAACAAAAGCGTCGTGGATACGTCCAAACCCGTCAGCATGGGAACCAGAATCGTGGCTCCAAACATGGCGAACATGTGCTGCAAACCCAGCACGGCAACCTTCGGCGCTCCCAACGTCATGGCGTCGTAAATGCCATCATTTACGGCAGATTTCTTTTCAGTACTCACAGATTTCTTGCTCATCTTTTTTCCTCCCGTATTTTTGCAATACCTTCGTTTTTGGGGGGCGATGCCTTCTCTTTCACGCCCACCCTATAACACAATATCACGCATGGAAAGGGCTAGTCAAGAGCAACTAAAAAGATTACCAAATTAGTGCGTGCGTCTTCAAATATTCCGTCCAAACGGGCACGTACTGTGCCTTTAAATGTATGCCGTCACCCGTGTATTTTGCGTTCAGGCTGCCGTCTTCATCCATGACCGCTTCGTTGACGTTGAGGTAAAATACGTTCACGTCGTCCGCCAGTTCCTTGATCGCTTCATTGCGCTCCTGAATCTTCGCGTTATTTACGAAATCGCCCTTCGCTGAGCGCCTTTTAGACACCATCATAATGCTCTGGATGATGATCTTCGCGTTAGGCTGCAGCTCGCGGATGCGCTCGATGGTCTTCTGATACGCCTCCTTAAACCGCTCCGTCGTGCCCACGTCCAATTCGTTGATGCCGACCATGATATAAATCTTGGCATATTGCGTCTGCCCCAGGGCCTCCTCCACGGAAATCTTGGAACGCTGTCCCGGAACCGGCACGATTTTCTTCGAAAGAAGCTTATAGATGCTCAGGCCTTCCTCCGCATAGAACGTACCGTGCCCGTTCATCTTGCCGTAGTCACGCAGTCCAACCACGCGGGAATCTCCCAAGAATAATGCATCGTCAAAATAGGTCTCTTCCACGGAACCCCAAGTCGGAGCCGCGGGTTCCCAAGGCTCGTCTACCCAGAACGGATCATCAACGTCCGTTTCCACGTAGCCCGTCTCAGCCAGCTCAGGCACGTCATCGATCAGCCCCTTCGCAAAGGCCTCTTCAAACCAAGCGTCCATGTTTCCCGGCTCCAAGGGGCCATTCTCCAGATCAGCCTCGACGGTCTCGTCATATTCCAGTTCATCCAAGTAGAGCCCCAACATTTCCGCTGTCTTTCCGTCACCAAAGGCCGCACGGAACACGTATTTTTCCGGTTGCTCCTCCTCAGGCCCTGCTGCCTGCACCTCCTCCTTGCCAAGCAAAATCTTTGCCTGCAGGATCAGGTGACTTATGGGCTCCGAATACAAGTTCCAGCGGTTGCCCGCGGTCATAAAAATACAGCCATACAGAAGCAGGAACAGGATAAACTGATATCGTTTCAAAAAGGATTCCCCTTTTTTCGCCCTCATCATTCTCATCCTTCCATCGTTGTCAGGCTTCCAGCCATGACAACGCTCTCATCGTTAAAAACTTACGTAGGCAAACGGGTTGCTCCCCGCCGCCATGATTTTCCAAACACAGATCCAAAACAGGATCGCCAAGATCAAATTGCTAAGGAATTTATTGCGCAGCTTTTCGAAAATCGTTTCCACGACGCCGGTGGCACAGATCACGCCCGCGATCAGGTACGCGCCATGGCGCTTTAGGCAGACCAGCCAGTCTCCGTAATAAACGTTGATCCCGTGTCCCATGCCAAACATTCGCATCAAATATGCCTGCAGGTCCTGCACGTCCGTGATCGCAAAAAACATCCAGGAGATCGGGATGACAAACCACAGATAGAGTCTCGGCCAAAGCATCAGCTGCTTTACGATGGGAATGCGCTCGATCAAACGCTCCGCCACGATAAGACTCCACAGGAATACGCCCCACATAAAGAAATTCGGGCTGATCCCGTGCCAAAATCCCGTAAGCAACCATACCACCAAAAGGTTCAGGACCGTCCTGCCCTCCCCCTTCCGGTTGCCGCCGAGGTGGAAGTAAACGTATTTCCGGAACCACGTGCCCATGGTAATGTGCCAGCGGCGGTAAAACTCACGTACGGATCTTGCCAAATACGGTTTATTGAAATTCTCCGGCAGGTCAAAGCCCGTCATTTTTCCAAGACCGATCGCCATCATGGAATAGCCTTGGAAGTCAAAATACAGCATTAGTGAGTATCCGAACGCGCCAAGCCACGCGTAGCGCCATGATACGCTGGCATAGCCGGTCTTTTCGACCTCCGTCCATAAAATCCCTATCCTGTCCGCCAAAAGCGTCTTAAAGGCCAATCCAAGCACAAATAAGCGTAGTCCGTCCTGAACCTTGGCGATCGTAATCTCCCTGCTCTCAAGCTGATCCTTCAGCTCGGCATAGGACGTGATGGGTCCCGAGCAAACCTTCGGGAACATGCCCAAATACAGGGCAAACCTGGCAAGACTGCGCTCTGCCCGCACCTCGCCGTAATGAACGTCCGCAAGATATCCCAGCACCTGGAAGGTATAAAAACTAAGTCCCAGTGGGATCGCCTCGGCCCATATTTTAAAATGACACAAGACCGCCAGGTTCCCCATGACGGCCACCATAAAAAGTAATTCTCTTTTCTTGTCCCTTTTTTCTCCGAAATCTCCCTGCTGCGAAGCATCAGGTTTCTCCCCCTGATCCAAAAGTCTCCCCACGCCGTAATTGACGAGAATGGAGATCACCAATACCAATCCATGGCTCAGCGTACCCTGAGCGTAAAATACGTAGCTGCCCGCAAGCAGTGCGACGTTCTTTAATCGTTTCGGCGTGATCGCATAGAAGAGGAAAAAGACGGGAAGAAAATACAACAAAAATTCTATGCTGCCAAATTCCAAATAATCCCACACCCTTTATCTTTCAATCCACTTAGCATCTTAACAGCGTTCCGTAAAGAATTCAACAAAATTAATCATAATTCTTTCTAAACAATTCTTAAGATTGCGAAGTGATCCCGCGCCATGCGTCTAGGCGCTTCTCAAATTGCACGTAAAAATCCTGCTCGCCGTCATAGGGCGCCAGGTAAAAAGTCTTTAACATAAACAGGTTCAAATTCTTTGCAAAGGCATCGTCCGCATTCTCCTGCTGCAGTGCCTCCACCTGCTTTTGGATGCCGTGCCACTCGAGCACGTAAGCCTCATACTTAGGAAGCTCCGGCACGTCCAACCATTTACTGATCTTCACCTTTGCCTTTGGATGATCGCACTCGCTCTTTTGAAGGAAATACTTAAAACCGTCCCCCTCATAATATCTTCCAAGCGGGAACAGCCTGCAAAAGCCCGGGCGGTACGCATGGATCGTACACCATCCCTGCGCGTCAAGAAATGGACATTTCTCCTCTTCGCCTTGCGGCACCTTGTTCCCTTGTGCGGAAAGGGATTCCTTTTCGGCACGGGTTATGGGCTGCATCTTGATATGCGGCACAATGGCTCCGTCCACCACCCGAAGCGCGATCTTGCCTTCTGCCAAAAGCGTCTGCGCATCCTTCCCAAGGCCCTTTTGAAAGCGCCAAACGTCATAGGGATCCAGCAGGATCGTGTCTCCCATCTCATGACAGCATCTCGAACACCCCTGGCATCCCAGGCAGTCCGCCTTCACCATGTCATTCGCGGTATATAGTTTTCCATCCGATATTTCTTCCAGTGACACGTATCGCTTCATTGCGTTACCCTTTATTCATGAGTTGATTGGACATGTTGTTCCCGTATCAGTATAACATGAATACTTCTGCCGTAAAAGCATCTTTTTTCACAAGAATGCTTCTCGTCAGTCACTGCGCGTTATACAAAAAAGCTCCCGGCTTGAGGCCAACGGCGGCCTCGTGTCGGGAGCTTTCAGATTCTTTATTTGTTTTTTAGTTGTCTGACGTCAACTTACTTTGCAGCAAGCTCAGCCTTCAGCTTCTCGGTCAGCGCGGGAACGATCTTGTTCAGGTCGCCTACGATGCCGTAATCAGCCACGTCAAAGATGGGAGCGCTCTCATCCTTGTTGATGGCGATAATGATGTCGGACTCCTCCATGCCTGCCAAGTGCTGGATGGCACCGGAGATACCGATTGCAAAGTATACGTTGGGACGAACGGTCTTACCAGTCTGACCAACCTGCAGATCCTTGGGCTTCCAGCCTGCATCTACAACTGCACGGGAGCAGCTAACGGTTGCGCCCAGAACAGCAGCGAGATCGTCAAGGATCTTGAAGTTCTCAGCGGAGCCAACTCCACGACCGCCGGATACAAGGATCTTAGCATCCATGATGTCAACGGTATCGGAAACGGCCTTAACAACCTTCAGGATCTCAACGTACTTGTTGTCAGGAGTAAATCCAGGATTGAACTCGATTACGTTTGCCTTTGCGCCGGCAACCTTAGCACGCTTCTGCATAACGCCGGGACGTACGGTAGCCATCTGAGGACGGAAGTCAGGACAAGCAATCGTTGCAATGGTGTTTCCGCCGAATGCAGGACGGGTCATCAGCAACTGATTGTGCTTCTGCTCCTTGCCAGGAATGGGATTGATGGGGAAGTCGCCGATCTCCAGCTGGGTGCAGTCTGCGGTCAGACCGGTGTGGATTCTTGCAGATACGCGAGGACCCAAGTCACGGCCGATTGCGGTTGCGCCTACCAGGAAGATCTCAGGCTTAAACTCTTTGATCACGGATGCCAGTGCGTGAGCGTAAGGCTCAGTTCTGTACTCCTTCAGTTCGGGATCGTCAACAACGATAACCTTGTCTGCGCCGTACTCAGCCAGCTCGTCTGCAAGGTTCTTTACGTCGCTACCAACCAATACAGCAGTTACCTCAGCGCCAAGAGCCTCAGCAAGATCTTTACCTTTGCCAATGAGCTCGAAGGCGATGCTGTTCAGTACGTTGTCTACCTGCTGCGCGAAGACATATACGCCCTTATATTCCTCTAAATTCATTATTTTATCCTCCTAATTAAATTCGCTTCGCGAATGGAACGCTTCATTTGCTCTGCACCCATTTAGGCGATGAAAATTCTGTCTCAAATTACGAGCCATAATTTTCATCGGGGTGCATCGCTGCATTCCGCGAATATTTAAATGACGTGTCTATCTTTTAATTTGCCAACAATGTAGTCAACGGACTCGGTAACGTCCTTGTTGATCTTCTCGCCCTGGCCCTTACGAACCTTGTCGGAAGCCTTAGCGATCTGGGTGGGTGAACCCTTAAGACCAAGGTTGGAATCTTCAACGTCAACGAGGTTTGCACGGCCCCATACGGTAAGCTCTGCGTCGAAAGCATCAAAGATTCCGCCGGGAGTCATGTAACGAGGTGCGTTCAGCTCTGCAAGAGCGGTGATCAGGCAAGGCATCTTAGCCTTCAGTACGTGATAACGGTCATCATACTGACGCTCAACGATCACGGAATCTCCGTCGATCTCGATCTTCTGTGCGTAAGAAATTACGGGGATGCCAAGGTGCTCGGAAATCTGAGGACCAACCTGTGCGGTATCACCGTCGATTGCCTGACGGCCAGTGATGATCAGGTCGTACTCAAGGTTACGGATTGCACCTGCAAGGGTCTGGGAAGTAGCCCAGGTATCAGCGCCGCCCAGTACTCTGTCGGTAACAAGGATGCCCTTGTCAGCGCCCATTGCCATAGCCTCGCGAAGCACGTCCTCAGCCTTGGGAAGACCCATGGTGATAACGGTAACTTCTGCGCCGTACTGATCCTTTAATCTAAGGGCAGCCTCAAGACCTGCCTTGTCATCGGGGTTCATAATAGTCATCATCGCAGCTCTGTCCAGAGTACCATCGGGATTGAACTTAACGCCGCCCTTGGTATCAGGAACCTGCTTAATACAAACAACGATCTTCATTGTATTTTCACTCCTTATAATTTTTGATATGTTATGGTTTCTCAGCTTATCCGTCTTACTTCAGCAGATTTGCGGAGATGACCATTCTCTGAACTTCGCTGGTGCCCTCGTAGATCTCGGTGATCTTTGCGTCACGCATCATGCGCTCTACTTCGTACTCTCTGGTGTAGCCGTAACCGCCGTGGAGCTGAACTGCCTTGGTGGTAACTTCCATTGCCATCTCTGCAGCATACAGCTTAGCCATTGCAGCTTCTACGCTGTAAGAGGTCTTGTGATCCTTGGTGTACTGATCCTTGGTGGTAGCTGCCTTGTATACCATGAACTGAGCAGCCTGAGCCTTGGTAGCCATGTCAGCCAGCTGGAACTGAGTGTTCTGGAAGGAACCGATTGCCTTACCGAACTGCTTTCTCTCCTTAACGTAAGCGATGGTTCTCTCAAGAGCGCCCTCGCCGATACCCAGAGCCTGTGCAGCGATACCGATACGGCCGCCGTCCAGGGTGTGCATTGCGATGTTGAAGCCCTTGCCCTGCTGGCCAAGAAGGTTTGCCTTGGGAATGCGGCAGTCGGTGAAGATCAGCTCGTAGGTGGATGATCCGCGGATACCCATCTTCTTCTCCTTCGTACCGAAGGTGAATCCAGGGGTGCCCTTCTCAACGATGAATGCGGAGATCTCCTTGGTCATGCGGCCGCGCTTCTCAACCATGCCGGTGATCGCAAAGATTCCGTATACGTCTGCTTCCTTACCGTTGGTGATGAAGATCTTGGATCCGTTCAGAACCCACTCTTCGCCATCCAGAACAGCCTTGGTCTGCTGACCCTGAGCGTCAGTACCTGCGCCGGGCTCGGTAAGACCGAATGCGCCGATCTTTCTGCCTGCTGCCAGGTCAGGAAGGTACTTCTGCTTCTGCTCCTCGGTACCAAAGGTGAGGATGGGATCGCAGCAAAGGGAAGTGTGTGCGGAAACGATAACGCCGGTAGTACCGCAAACCTTGGACAGCTCCTCTACGCACATAGCGTAGGTCAAGATGTCACAGCCCTGTCCGCCGTACTCCTTGGGAATGGGAATACCCATAAAACCAGCCTTTGCCATCTTCTCAACGGTTACGCGAGGGAATTCCTCGGTCTCGTCTACCTCGATTGCAAGAGGCTTAACCTCTTTCTCGGCAAACTCTCTGAACAGAGTGCGTGCCATCTCATGCTTTTTGCTCAAAGTGAAATCCATGATTTCTTTCCTCCATTTAATTGTTAATATATCTTTATGCAATATTTCGGATTGCTTCGTTTCTTCGAAACTCTCGCAATCCTACCGCCTTTCGAATTCCTCTGATTTGCTATGCAAATCGCTCCATTCTCAAGTCGGTTTGATTATCAAATCATCCCGCTGCTTCATGCAAGCATGAGCATCGGTCTGCTTGATAATCTTAATATCGCTTATTATAGAGCGTCAACGGGAGTCTTGGTTCTGTCTGCGTTGTAAACGTAGAAGCCCTTGCCGCTCTTTACGCCGAGGTTGCCGCCGCGAACCATCTTGCGGATGAGGGGACATGCACGATACTTGGAATCGCCGGTCTCCTTGTAGAGAACGTCCATGATCGCAAGGCAGATGTCAAGTCCTACGAAATCGCCAAGCTCAAGGGGTCCCATGGGATGATTAGCACCAAGCTTCATTGCAGCGTCGATGCCCTCGATGTTGGAAACGCCTTCCATCTTGATGAAAGCTGCTTCGTTGATCATGGGGATCAGGATGCGGTTTACTACGAAACCAGCTGCCTCGTTTACCTGAACTGCGGTCTTGCCGATCTCTTCAGAGATCTTCTTGATGCAGTCAACGGTCTCCTGCGGAGTGTTAACGCCTGCGATGACCTCAACCAGCTTCATTCTGTCAGCAGGATTGAAGAAATGCATGCCGATCATGGGTCTGGTCAGTCCGTTTCCGATCTCGGTGATGGAAAGGCTGGAAGTGTTGGAAGCGAATACGCACTCAGGCTTGCAGATCTTGTCAAGCTCGCCAAAGGTGGTTTTCTTAACGGTCATATCCTCGAAAGCTGCCTCAACGATCAGATCGCAATCTGCGCAAAGGTCTTCCTTCAGGCCGGGAGTGATCTTAGCAAGGATGGCGTCAACTGCCTCCTGCGTAAGCTTGCCTTTCTCAACCAGCTTTGCATAACCCTTAGCGATCTTGTCCTTACCGCCCTGAGCCCACTCCTGCTTGATGTCGCAGAGTGCAACTTCGTAGCCGTCTACCTGAGCAAATGCCTTTGCAATGCCCTGTCCCATGGTACCAGCACCAATAATACCTACCTTCATTGATAGTTCCTCCTTATATTTTTTAACTAAAATTTTTTACTTGTTTTTGAAGGGCTCTTTTACCTTCTCCTTGTTCTTGTCCAGGAAGAATGCCATGCCATACTTCTGATCTTCGGTCTCGAAGCAATCGCCAAAGAGCTTCTCCTCGATCACGATGGCGTCATCCATCTTGGCGTCAAGGCCTTCGTTAATGGCCTTCTTGCAGTTGCGAACGGCGATGGGAGCGTTCTTTGCGATGGTAGCTGCCATCTTCTCGGCTGCTGCCATCAGAACTTCCTTTGCGCTCTTTACTACGTTGCCCTCTGCGTCAACCTCTGCCTCAAACACTTCGTTTACGAGGCCGATGCGCCATGCTTCGGGAGCCTTAATGTTGCGAGCGGTGTAGATCAGCTGCTTTGCCATGCCGGGGCTAACGAGGCGTGCAAGTCTCTGGGTGCCGCCGAAACCAGGGGTAATGCCAAGGCCAACCTCAGGCTGTCCAAATACGGCATTTGCGGAGCAAAGTCTAATGTCACAGCTCATGGAGATCTCACATCCGCCGCCCAGTGCGAAGCCGTTTACGGCTGCGATCACGGGGATGGGGAAGGTCTCAAGCTTACGGAATACGTCGTTGCCCTTCTTGCCGAAAGCCTCGCCCTCAGCCTTGGTCAGGGTGCTCATCTCTCCGATGTCTGCGCCTGCCACGAAGGACTTCTCGCCTGCGCCGGTCAGTACCAGGCAGCGAACGGTGCTAAGGTCAACTGCGTCCAGGGTTGCATCCAACTCGTCAAGAACCTGGGAATTCAGTGCGTTCAGTGCTCTCTCGCGATTGATGGTGATCACTGCGTAAGCACCTTTCTGCTCGTAAAGAATAAAATCCATTTCGTCCTCATTTCTGCCGTTTTTTCACGGCTGTTATTGATTGTCTATTTACGCACCAAAGAGAATACCCCCCGAAGGAAGCATTCTCTTAGGTTTTAGCCCGCTTCAGTCACCCGGCTGCGTTTGCCGCCGCGGCGTCTGCCATTTAGGACTTAGTCTTCAATTTTAACGATGGTTGCACAACCCATGCCGCCGCCGATGCAAAGCGTTGCAAGACCGGTCTTTGCGCCCTTTGCCTGCATCTCGTGAAGCAGGGTAACCAGGATACGGCATCCGGATGCACCAACGGGATGTCCAAGTGCGATCGCGCCGCCGTTAGGATTGAGCTGCTTCTCAACGTCGATGCCAAGATCCTTGCCAACTGCTACGGACTGTGCAGCGAATGCCTCGTTAGCCTCGATGATGTCGAAGTCTTCGATCTTCATGCCAGTCTTTGCCATAACTTTCTTGGTTGCTGCAACGGGGCCGATACCCATAACCTCAGGACGAACGCCTGCAAGAGCGCCTGCCACGAAGGTAGCCATGGGCTTAACGCCGAGCTCCTTAGCCTTCTCCTCGCTCATCACTACGATGGCAGCAGCGCCGTCGTTGATGCCGGATGCGTTACCGGCGGTAACGAAACCGTCAGCATTGATGGGACGAAGCTTTGCAAGGCCTTCCATGGTGGAACCGGGACGAGGACC
>JAFZNO010000006.1 GCA_017552985.1 Lachnospiraceae bacterium | reverse complement strand
GAGTACCGCACGGAGGGCGGCCTGAGGATCTTTACGTACCGCGTGGCGCCGCACGTGATGGGCGATGCCGTGACGGCAGTGCCTCACGCGCTGAACGCGGACGGCGTGGACGTGACTGGCGTCGCAATGACCTATTCCGTGACGGAGTATTGCTACAATCAGCTTGGCAAGGAAACGTATCAGACCGAGCGGTGGGCACCGTTTAGAAGGCTTCTCGTGGACATTTTGCTCTACGGCGACGCGGCTCAAAAGTATGTTGGCTACAAGACGGACGAGCTTCCCAGCCGGAACCTGACAAGCGCGCAGCGCGCGATGGGAACTGACGTAACCGTGCCCATGGTCTATAACAACGTGAAGGACGTGAACTATGAGACGATTGACGAAGCTGACAGGAAGGCGGAGATCAAGACGGCAGCTTTGTACCTGGAGGCGGCGGTGAACATCCAGTTTAAGTTTACGGCGGATGACCTGAACGGACTTAAGGTGGTGATCAGCGACGACGCGGGCGTGCTTCAGGAGCTGACTCCGAATCCTTCGGATAAGGATACAAACGGCCGCTATTACGTGACCTTTGGCAACCTGAACGCAGGCGAGATGAGAAAGACGGTTTACGCGACAGTGATGCAGGGCTCAAAGGCAGTCAGCAACACGATGTGCTACAGCATCGAGTCCTATGCGGCTTCGCAGTCAAACAGCACGGTTGAGAACCTGCCGCGGTTGCTGCACGCAATGATGAGATACGGTGACTCGGCAAAGGCCTTTGCTGAATCATTGAGACAGTAACGCCGGACAGGGAGTGGATCGAAACAGTATAAAGGAGATGATTAAGAGAGTAAACCAATGGTTTACTCTTTTTTTGTGAAGGAGGATAGTGTTTGTACTTTAGAGGTGGCGTAAAATAGAAAAAGATGCTATAATATATTGCCGAAGGTAAAAGACAAGGATTGAAGGCATGCGTTGATGGCGATTATAAGGAACTGCCAATAGTCTGTTCGAAGACGGCATGGAATTATGGCAGATTGGGGGACAAATGTTAAAATTAAATTGTTTTCTTCCGCGCATTTCGTTATGGTTGCAGAAGATAAGGCATGGAAAAAAATTAAGGATGATCGGTTGGCCATTTATTTACAGATTTCCAAATGCATCCATAGAAATAGGGGATAACGTTATCATTAGATCCAATTTTTGGTCCAATCTCTTGGGGTTACATCAAAGAACGATCATTATTGCAAAAAATAATGCAAAGATTAAAATTGGGAACAACGTGGGTATTTCGGGAGCAACCATTTATGCATGGGATACTATTGAAATTGGTGATTATTCAATCATTGGAGCGAACGTGAAAATCGTGGATAATGATTTTCATCCCATTTTCCCGGAAGACCGAATCGAGGGTAATTACGACAGAGTCGTCAAAAAACCCGTGAAAATAGGGAAAAACGTTTTTATTGGAATGGGGTCATACATATTAAAGGGAACCCAAATTGGAGATAACACGGTGATAGGGGCGGGAAGCGTTGTGTCTGGCATAATACCAAGTAACGTTGTTGTAGCCGGGAATCCGGCTAAAGTGATCAGGGAAATCGAAAAGGGGCAATAGCGTGGTTGATCTGACGGTGTTAATCATAACAAAAGATGAAGAGAATAACATTCAGAAATGTATCGAATCTTTAGCCGGGATTGCGAAACGGATCGTCGTAGTTGACAGTTACAGCAATGACCGGACGTGCGAAATTGCCAGGTCGCTTGGAGCGGACGTTTACCAACATGAATTTGAAAACCATGCGGCGCAGCTTAATTGGGGATTTTGTAATACGGACATAGATACGGAATGGATTCTTAGAATGGATGCCGACGAGGAATTGACGCCGGAGCTGGCTGAAGAGATAGAGACGAAGCTAGATACGCTGGAAGCTCCCGTTAACGGAATTATACTTCGGAGAAGGATCTATTTTATGGGTAGGTGGATAAGGCATGGGGGTGTCTATCCGACTTACCTGCTACGGATCTTTCGCAGGGGGAAGGGGCATTGTGAATTCATTACAATGGATGAGCATCTTGTCCTGGAGGAAGGAAATACGGTGGTGTTTTCCCACGATCTTATTGACAAAAACACGAAGCCTCTGGAATGGTGGATCAGTAAACATAACTGGTATTCAGGTAAGGAGTGCAGTGATTATATTTCTAAGAAGGTTCAGATGAATGCGGGAAACGTAAAGAAGAATCTGTTTGGAAATTCTGCGGAGCGAAAAAGATGGCTAAAATACGTGGCGTATTATAAAACGCCGCTTTTCATCAGGGCGCATTGGTATTTCGTCTATCGGTATTATTTTAGATTCGGTTTTCTGGATGGGAAGGAAGGCAAGATTTTTCACTTCCTTCAGGCGTATTGGTATCGGTTTTTGGTAGATGCAAAAATCTATGAAAAAACAGCGGTGGAACGGTAAATGAAAAAAATAATGATATTTATCGGGGGGTATCTTCCGGGGAAAAAATATGGGGGCCCCGTTACGAGTATCAGCAATTTTGCTGATTATCTTGGGGATGAATATGAGATACGGATCGTATGTAACAATCATGATCTGAAAGAAACTGCTCCGTATAAAAATATTAGTGAAGGCTGGAATCAAGTTGGCAAGGCTAATGTTTTGTATTTGGAGGATAAG
>JAFZNO010000041.1 GCA_017552985.1 Lachnospiraceae bacterium | reverse complement strand
TTCAAAGCTTCTCCGTCTAATCGATGAGATCACAGAAAGGAAAGCACGGCAGTACATGGATAAGAACACCGCTGAAAAACTTTATGAAGCGTTTTACATGAAGGTGTTTTCTTACGTCATGACGCTCACAAGAGATCAGAATGACGCCATGGAGATCACCCAGGAGACCTTCTTTAGGGCGATCTCCACCGAGCGGGAGTTCCGGGGCGAGAGCGAAAGCTTCACCTGGCTATGCGCCATCGCCAAGAACCTCTTTATCGACGAGAAACGGCGCAAGTCCCGATTTGAGGACGCACCACTTGATGAACAGCCTGACGAAAAGAAAAGCTTCGAGAAAAGCCTGATGGATGCAGACACGTCCATTCGGATCCACCGGATCCTTCATGGCATGGAAGAACCATACAAGGAGGTCTTCCAGCTCCGCGTGTTTGGTGAACTGTCCTTCAAGGAGATAGGCTCTATCTTCGGAAAAACGGAAACCTGGGCCCGGGTAACCTTCCACCGTGCAAGACTCATGATCAAAGAAAGGATGGACGAGTCATGAAATATGAATGCGAAGTAATTCAAGATCTTTTGCCTTTATATAAAGACAGTGCCTGCAGCGTGGCAAGTGCCCTCGCCGTGCAGGAGCATTTGAATGAATGCGAAAAATGTAAAAAGTTTTTGGATCAGTTGAATGATACCTCCGTTGATGAACTGATCATCAAGGAGAAAGAGAACGTGATCGGCACGCAGTCAAAGTATTTTAAGAGAAAGAGTGCCGTGGCCGGAAGCGTTGTCGGAGGCATTTTTGCGCTGCCGATCCTGATCAGCCTGATTGTAAATCTGGTAACGGGGCACGGGCTCACCTGGTTCTTTTTGGTGCTGGCGGGAATGCTGATCCCGACGTCCCTCTTTGTGGTGCCGCTGATGGCACCGAAAAACAGGATGTTCCTGACGATGACCTCCCTTACGGGAAGCATTCTCTTTCTCCTTGCGGTATGCTGCATCTACTCTCAAGGGGATTGGTTCTTTGTGGCAGCGCCGGCAGTGCTGTTTGGCCTGACGGTTTGCTTCGCGCCCTTTATCGCCTGCCGAAGACCCATGAACGCATACTTAAAAAACCGTAAGGGCCTGGCCGTAATGTGTGCGTATACCGTTACGTTCCTCCTGATGGCGCTTGGCATCGGATTTTACGCAGATATCTTAATGGAGATGCTTGTCACCTCCGCCATCATGCTCGTGGCGGCTTGGGCTATTTTCCTGATCGCCCGTTACCTTCCCGCAAACGGATGGGTGAAAACCGGCGTTTGCATCGCAGCCTTCAGCGCTTTCACGTATTTAGGAAGTGAAATAGGTCTGTGGCTTACCCTTAGAAGCATGGAAGAAAATGACGTACTGGTTCATTCGCAGCCTTCCTTCCCCATGATGCTTGCGGGTGTTGGAATTGGCGCGGCTGTTGCAGTGATCGGACTGCTTTTCGGGAAAAAAGGAGGAAAGAAGCAATGAGAAAGCTTGGAAAATATATTTGTTTGGCCGCTGCGGTGGCATTGATCTGTTGTCTTAGCGGATGCAATTTTGGTTGGAAAACCAGTTATATTTATCAGAATGGTGACAAATACGTGGCGGGAGACCGTGAGATCGCGGAGAAGATTGAGACCATTGACGTGGATTACCTGTCAGGAGATGTTACGATTGTTGGAGCGGATGCAAACGCCGTGATCATCCGGGAAACCTCGGAAAAACAGCTGGATGATCAGAGAAAGGTCCACACCTGGGTGGACGGCACGACGCTGTACGTTAGATATTGTGCTTCTGCAAAGGGACTGGACGTAAACTTTCTGAAAAAGAATTTGGAGATTCAGCTTCCGGCAGACGTAAAGCTTTCGGACGTGAAAGTGAAGGTATCCTCCGGAGACCTGATTTATAAGGACCTTGAGGCGGAAAACGTCGACATGCATGCATCCTCCGGAGACGTGGAAGTGAGCGGCGCAGCGAAGAAGATGGAGCTGCAGGTTTCCTCCGGCGACGTTACGGTGAATCAGCGCGGTGACAGCGAAGAGATCAAGCTGAAGACGTCCTCCGGTAAAATTTCCGTCAACGCCGAAAACGCAGGAGTGCTCGACGTGCATTCCTCCTCTGGAAGCGTAAAGGTGGAAGCAAAGTCGGTAAAGGACTTCCGCTCCAAGATTTCCAGCGGCAGCGGAGAATATAAGTTCGCAAGCGAGCCTAAAACCATCGACGTTTCCCACTCCTCCGGGAGCGCAACGTTCTATCTTCCCAAAGAGAGCAATTTGACGGGAGAGTTTAAGGCATCCAGCGGCAAGGTGTCCTATGATTTGGCATTCTCAAAAAATGGAGACAACTACGTATGCGGTAATGGAGCAAACCGCTTGAAAGTACATGTTTCCTCCGGAAACATCGAAGTGAAGGGGATTGAAGCGGAGTAAGAAAAACAGACAAGATCCCAAAACACAAAAAGAATAAACGTGAAAAAAATGAAAGCATTCAGTTTTTTAACGCAAAAAAGCTGAATGTTTTCATTTTTTTACGAACCTCTTGGCGGGAGCAGGAAGAAGTATGATATAATGAGGCAGAAGGATTATGATATGATAAAGCGAAATCACTTGCTTGGAAGAGTGATTTCGCGAATGGAATTACGATACTCGCCCGCGTGGGCATGATTGTCAGGTTATGGGAAAGTGAGGAAATGCATGAATTACAGAACGCTTGGAAAAACGGGACTGCAGGTCAGCGAGATCGGTTTTGGCGGGGAATGGCTGGAGCGCCATCCCGAGGAGGATGGCGTTGCACTGATCAAATACGCCGCGACAAAGGGGATCAATATCATTGATTGCTGGATGGCGGATCCGAAGTCGCGGGACGTTATCGGAAAAGCCATGGAAGGATGCCGCGAGCACTGGATTGTGCAAGGGCACGTTGGTTCCACTTGGCAAAATGGTCAGTACGTGCGGACGCGGGACATGAAATTCGTTGTCCCTGCGTTTGAGGACTTGCTGCGGAGACTTCGGACGGATTACGTTGATCTTGGCATGATTCATTACGTGGATGCCAGGGAAGAATGGGAAAAGCTCCAGAATTCTGAATTCATCAAGTACGTGAAGGAGCTTAAGGAGAAAAAAGTGATCCGCCATATCGGATTGTCCACGCACAATCCCGTGGTCGCAAAGCTTGCCGTGGAATCAGGGTTTGTGGAGATGATCCTGTTTTCCATCAATCCCGCATTCGACATGCGTCCTGCAACGGAGGACATTGATGAAATGTTCGGTGAATATGACGCGGAGCTGTCCGGCATCGACCCTGAGCGCACCTCCCTGTATCAGCTCTGTGAAGAAAAGGGGGTTGGCATCACCGTCATGAAGCCGTATTTTGGCGGGAGACTGTTTGATGCAAAAACCTCACCCTTTGGCGTGGCATTCACGCCAGTGCAGTGCAATCACTATGCCCTGACGAGGCCTGGCGTCGCCTCCGTCCTTTGCGGATATGACACGAAGGAGCAGGTGGACGAGGCCGTAAAATATGAGACGGCAACGGAGGACGAGAAGGATTATGCCTCCGTGATTGCTTCCGCGCCGCTCCATTCTTACGCAGGACAGTGTACCTACTGCGGACATTGCAAGCCTTGCCCC
>JAFZNO010000040.1 GCA_017552985.1 Lachnospiraceae bacterium | reverse complement strand
TTTCAAAGGCTAGAATGGTCTTGAAGGAGGTGAGGTCATGAAGACGTTGTACTTGCGATTGTTAAGTATCATCGCGGCAGTGGCAGGAGGAGCTGCGTTAGTAGCGGCGAACTCAGCGTGCAGTCTTGTATTGTACGAGCCAGAAATGCCAAAGGAACTTGAGTAAGAGAGATGCGGTGGGTTATAAGAAAGGAGTGATGCACCTAAGCATATGTTGACATGGCAAGATTTGTTAAGTTATTATTTTGAGAAAGAGAGGTATTCTATGAAAAGAAACGTAATAGCGTTGTGTATGGCGGTAATGATAGTAGCATGCAGTATTCTTATTCCGGAGACGGCCTGTGCAGCAGAAAAAATATCAAGGGTATCGTGTTTAGTGCATCATTTCCACTCAATTCCAGGGAATTGCTATACATACAGTTCGCACCCCTATTTAATGGAAAATGGGTTACAAGGACCGGTTTATGGTACTTGTCAAATTACTCAATTCTGTTCATGCTACTATGATGAATGCGTGGTCTGTGGTTACATAGATTATTCGCATCCTCAACAAATACACGTAGAGAGCGTAACACACAGTGCCTGTGGGTTGTAGAATAAAATTTAAATAGATCAGATGGAGGTTATGGCGTGAAGATTTTAGAAAAAGGAATGGCCAGTTTAATGGCTTACGCTTTAATCTTATTTCTTTGTGGATGTAATGGCGGTACCGCCTTTACTCAGTCGGAATCGGGAAGCGTAAGTATACAAGAATCCGAGAAGATTCAATTTTTGAGCGAGGAAGAACTGAATTGGTCGGATAATACCTTAGATGATCTCCACGCCGTTCTGAATGTTACCGTTTCTCCGTTGAAGGCAGAAGGAGAGCTAAATGGGGGAAGAACAGGAATCGTGATAGGTGACGGCGGATGTGTCATCTATAAAACGCATCTTTTTGAGCAAGAAGAGGCATGGAGCGGTGTCAATGGAATTACCATGCTGGGAAACGAATTTGCTTATCCAATCAACTTAAAATCAGACGGAAATGAGAAATATATTGACGTAATTGGATTAAAAGCAGGATCGGACAGATATGTTGCTGGCAGAAAAACAAATGAGGAAGGCATAGGAGTCGTTTATCAATTGTACGAATTAGATGAAAGCTTTCAATTGCTCCGGAGCGTCCGAACAGAACTATTATCCAGTGAGACAGAACCATATTTGAATGAGGTAGCGGGGGATGCAGATGGAAGATTTCACGTGACGTATTTGGGGCAGGATGGAAAAGAGAGATACGTGATAGTTTCTTCGCAAGGTGAAGTATTGTTTGACGTTCGACGGGAAAACAAATTGTCGCTGTGTACGATTGACAAGGGACGAGTTGTTCTGTGTGAAACAACGCAGCGAATTGCTAACAACGAGTGGTGGTTCTATGAAGCTGATTTAGAGAAGGGAGAGTTAAGGGAACTTGCTGCTTCTGCAGACGATGGCGTCAGGAAAAAGATGAAGGGCAATGTTATGTGTGCGGTACCAATAGACGAGTACAAGCTTGCATGGTGCACTAACGAGGGATTAGTTTTGTGTGACGTAAAAAATGGTGACGTGAGACTGGCGTATAAGTGGTCAAATCACGGAATTGCCGTACCTTTTGTCCTTCGCATTGCAAAGGCAAGTGATGGAAGCATCGGGATCCTGTATCAAGAAAAAGAGAAAAGATTTCTTCTTTTAGAAGCGACAGATGAGAAAACGGAAATCAAGTCAATTATTTTGGCAACATCCAGGGACAACAAGGACGCTTATTTAACCATTGCTGCATATTTTAACAAAAAGTATCCGGCGTATAACGTCACCGTAATGGACGGATGGGATGAAACCAGTCTTTTAACCCAGCTCGGGGCAGGAGATGGCCCGGTGCTTGTTGACACTGCGCTTACAGGGTTTGAGGATTTGGAAAAGTTATGGCAGCCATTGGACTCTTTTTTGGAGCAGACGGGTCTTCGCGAAGATCTGATTCCCGAAACGTTAAGCTTTGGAAAGATTGGGGAAACGCAATACGGCGTAGTGAAAGATTTTTCAATTGAAACGCTTGTTACGTCTCAGGCAGGTCCAACTGATTGGGATTACGGGGACTTTCTAAATGTCTTGGAAAAGACGGGTGAAATGGCACCGTTTTCATATGAAAAGCTGTCGATACCATATGATTTTAGGAGCAAATATTTCGAAGCATTATGCAATGGCGTTGACGATACTTATTACTTAAATATGGAGCAAGGGAGTACGATTTTCGGAACGGAGGAATTTGACAGAGTTCTTAAGCTTTCAGAGCAGGCAAGGAAGTGCCCGCCGGCAGAAGAAGGAAAGGCAATTCATGACGGGAAAGCGATTAGCGAGCACGTGGAACTATTAAGCATTCAGGGTATAGTCGAGCTTCGTATACGTATGGAGGCAAACGGAGATAAGCTAATAGGATATCCAACAAAAAATGGAGCACGACACCTTTTGGTCGCGGGCGCGCCACTTACAATGCGAGTGACGGCAACGGAGGAAGAAAAGAAAATAGCGTATACGTTCCTTCAGTTACTTCTTTCGAAGGAAGGTCAGACGTCATCAGTACGTCATACCTTTTTTGTGCGGCGTGATGCCTTGGAAGAACAGTTTGCATCGTATGAGTATACCGTGGAAATGTTGGGGGATCAATTCCATATACCTCCCTTAAATCGTGAGAAGGACGTGCCACTTTTATACGAACTGATTCTTAAGAGCACGCCACAAAAAACTCTGCCTACTTCACTTAAAAAGGTATTTGATGAGGAATTCGGCGATTACTTGAGCGGCCGGATCGACGGCAAGGCCTTGTCGGAGCATTTGAAGAGCAGGGTAACATTATATTTGCAGGAGTCGAAATAAACTATAAATTTTTCAATGAGACAAATGGTATGACATACGGAACCGGCAGAGGATTTTAGAATTCGCTGCCGGTTCTTTTTATGTTTCAGTAATTAATTTTGCTCGTTAAGCATGTAATTTTGCTCTTTTCAAAATAAGAAAATTAACAAGGTAATATAGATTTTGTAAACTAGTCGCCATCAGGACAGGATACGTGAAAAGACTTTATAAC
>JAFZNO010000039.1 GCA_017552985.1 Lachnospiraceae bacterium | reverse complement strand
CCAACATGCCAAGCACGGAGCCCGCGACAAACGTGATGGCAACCAGCGCCGTTGCCGAAAAAATGGAGGTCCGCGCCCCCATCAAAACCCGTGAGCAAATGCATCGCCCGTAGCGGTCCGTGCCCATGGGGAATTGCGCGCTGGGTGCCTGATTCATGGCCGCCGCGGAGGTCGCGTAAGGGTCATTGGGGCAAAGCAAAGGCGCGATCAGACTTAGGATCACCAATGCCATGGCCAGTGCAAAAAATATCCAAAACCGCACTTTGGTTTTCGTGGAAGAGGCTTTCTTTTGTTTCACGCTATTCACCCTTCCTTTCCTGCAGTCTCGGATCGATCAGATGGTAGCTTACGTCCGTGATCAGATTCACTAACACGTAAATCACGGAAGTAAACAGGACGAATCCTTGGATCACCGGATAATCCCTATTCGTAATGGCATCCATGGCAAGCTTTCCAAGCCCCGGCCAGCGAAAGATCGTCTCGATCACGACGCTTCCGCCGAGGAGCGTTCCCACGGAAAGGCCAACGATCGTCAGAATGGCGATGGAGGAATTATGCAGTACGTTCCACAGAACGTACCGTGACTTAACGCCCCGCGCCCTTGCGCCCGCAACGTAAGGCTTTCCGAGCTGCTCTAGAAATTCTGCGCGGAACTGTCTGATAAACCTGCTACAAATCGGTATTGCAAGCGCAACGCAGGGCAGGATCAGTCCGCGAACGCTGTTATTTGCCACCACGGGCAACAATTTTGCCTTCACGCACAAGAAATAGATCAATAAGACGGAGATCAGGAAATTCGGCAAGGAATTCCCTATAAAGCTAACTAGCCGGATCAAATGATCCAGCCAGGAATCTTTCTTTATTGCACATATCACTGCCAGGGGCAGGGAAATCAAAAAAGCCAAAAGGATTGCCGTCACGGTCAACAAGGCCGTATTCTTTAATCCTTTGAGCAATTTCTCCGAAACGGGAAAACCGTCCTTAAACGAAGTCCCCAGATCAAACCGGAGAGCATGCCACGCCCAATCTGCATACTGTACGATAAACGAACGGTTGAGTCCCAGATTTTCTCTTGTCTTTTCCAACACCTCTTCCGAGACGGCCACGCCCTGGGCGTTTAACTTCTTCATGGCGGCGTCGCCCGGAGAAAGGTAGGATAACAGAAAGGTGAGAAAGCTTACTGCCAGCATGATCCACGCCACGTGCAACAAGCGTCTGACAACGTATTTTCCCATCTTTCCATCCCTCCTTTCTTGTAATGTCTCGGGGCCTTCCCCTCGAAGTCACGTAAAAATTATCATAAAAGCAAAGCTGTAAAAATAAGATTCAATTATCGTTTGTCAGTAGCCGCGGTTACTCCGTAGAAGTCGAAGGGGCAATTTTCTGCGATGCCGGTGAGGCCGTTGGAAGTTACCGTCGTCTTGTTGAAGAGTCCAACATAGCCAAATGCGTTGTCGTCGATGCTGGCCTGCACGATCTGGTTTGCAAGCTTTGCACGCTTGTTAACGTCGGTCTCATACTGAAGTTCATTGATCAGTGCTTCGATCTGGGCATTTGCGAATCCGCCGAGAGCCCACTTGCTGTCCTGACGGAACAAGGCGCTGACGCAATAGTAAGGATCTCCTGCCTTATCTGCGATCATGCAATAAAGCGCAAGATCATAATCACCCGTTGCAACATAGGTGGCATCGGGATCCTCCTGTACGGTAAGGTTTGCCTTGATGCCGACGTTCTTAAACTCGTCCTGCATGATCACGGCGATGGTGTCCAGGGAACGGGCCGCATAATAGCAAACGTTCACGGTCAGGGTCTTTCCATTTTTTGCATAGTACCCGTCAGAACCCATTACGTAACCGTCTTCCTCCAAAAGTGTCTTTGCCTTTGCAGTGTCTACCGCAGGCTTTTTCACCTGGCCATAAGGCGCGGATGCGCTGAAGGGACCAACTGCTGCAGAAACCGTGCCGCCAAGGTAAGCTGCGATCTCGCTTCCGTCCACGGTCAGATTGATCGCCGCGCGAACCTTATCATCCAAGGTATTCTTGTTCAGTACGTAGAACTGCAAACGGGTTGCAGGGATCACGGTCAACACGTAGGTGGAAGGATCCGCAGCGAAAATCTCTTTTGCTGCCGCCGTTACGGACGTATAACCGTCAATATCGCCTGCCTGCATGGCATTTAACTTGGTGTCATCGTCCTGCATGTAGTAAAAGGTTACGGTATCAAGATTTACGTTGCCATTCCAATACTGGGCATTCTTATCAACGACCACCGTGCCGTCAACGTCAAAAGTCCTTACGACAAAAGGACCCGTGCATACCGGCGCGTTGTCAAAATCCTTGGTGCCGTCGAGGTCCATGATGCCAAGCTCCGGAGAAGTCAGGTCGCTGAGCATCGTGGGATAGATCTCGGGAGTCGTGATCTTCAAGGTCTTTTCGCCCTCTGCCGCATAGGTGAAATCAGCGAGATATGCGAAACGCTCATTCACTTCCGCAAGACGCTTGTAATTCTTGATCACCATGTCTGCAGTTAAAGCCGTACCATTGGAAAACTTCGCATCTGCAAGCTCGAAGGTCCAGGTCTTTCCATCTGCGCTTACGGAATGACTCTTAGCCAGAAGGGGCTGGATGGACATGTCATCGCCCACGCGGAACAGGGTCTCTGAAATGCCATAGATGGAAGTATACCAGCCATAATAATCCTTGTGAACGTCAAGGCTGGGATAGAAAAAGCTGACCGCCATGTTCATGGTTTTGGGCTCGGCATTGTCTACCTGCCCCTGATTACCGGCATTCTGCGAGGATGCCGGGGAATCAACGCTTGAGCCGGATGCCGGATCGGAAGAATCTCCCGCACTGCTTGCGCATGCCGTAAGGCATAACAGCAAGGACAATACAAGAACTAGTCTACATAGTTTTTTGATGCTTTTCATTTTATGTTACCTCTTTCTTTGTGTCTTTCCTTTTAGTTTCTATTATCAACCGCTTTCGCGGTCGTAACCCTTTTTATGCGGGCACGTTCATGCTTTTTTGACTGCCCGCAGCACATAAAGCGGCGTTGCGCCGTACAAGTCTTTTTCCTTTACGCTCCACAGTTCCTTCGTTACGTCCCTGTCAAAGGATAGTTCCGAAAAAGGAAGCTGTCTTAATACGCCCATGTCAAAATCCGGCCGGACGGCACTTCCAAACACGCGAAACTCTTCTGGATCCAGGGCACTGTCAATGTACTCGTAAGACCCGTCATAGGTAAAGCCCTTGCCATATTTTTCAAGGCCTTCCCGCTCCCTTCGAATGGCTTCCTCGCGGACGGGTCCCGGCTGATAGGGCAGATGCCAGTTGGCATCAAAAATGAGGAGCACGCCCCCTGGCTTTAGCACGCGGTTCCACTCGCCATACACTTTTAGGTGCTCGCGGATCGTATGGGTTACGTTACGCGAGATCAAGAGATCAAAGGTCTCGCCGGCAAACGGAAGTTTCGCAAAATCTCCCTCGAGAAGCTCCGGGCATACGCCCAGCTTTTCTGCATTTTCCCTTGCATGCGAAAGCATGCGGAGGGATCCGTCGATTCCCGTCACTTGATGCCCTGCCTTGGAAAGGATCGCGGAAAAGAATCCAGGTCCGCAGCCTAGATCCAAAACCCGAAGCGGCCTGTTCTTTGGCGCATTCGCCTCGATCAGGGAAATCCATTTCGCAGGACGATCCGTGGCTAGCTCCTCGCAAACATACTTGTTGTAGTTATCTGAACGGATGGTCCATGTTTCATTGATCTGTTCTTGTGTTAACATATCTTGCCTCCCAGAGGCTGATGCCTTGCTCTCTTGCAATCTTCGCAAGATCTTCAAACTCCAGCTTCTCCCGCTTAACGCCATAACCGCTGGAAGTCTTGCGGTGAATGGCCCCGAAGGGCGTATCCACGTGATCGATCTCCCGGTTTAACACGTAGCGGTTTAACTCACATTCCCGGATACCAATGGTCGTCGTATGCTTGAACATTGCTTCCACAAGCTTTTCCTTCTGTGCCTGCACGCAAAGTGCGCGGATCAGTATGCCCGGGCGATTTTTCTTCATGCCGATCGGGATCGTGTAAACGTCACGCGCGCCCGCTTCAAATAAGCGCTCCATGGCAAATCCCACTTCCTCGCCCGTCATGTCATCCACGTTACAGCTGAGCTCATAAACCTTTTCGTCGCCCTCGTTACGGCTGAGCTCGCGAACCTCTTCGCTGCTCTCGTTACAGTGGCTCTCACAAGTCTTCTCCTCGTCTGACCCTGCGGAAGTCCAGTTTTCTCCCAACATCACCCTGACGCAGTTTGCGACCTCAAAATCCTTCTTGCCCATGCCATAACCGATGGCATTAACGTTCATGGCAGGCATGTTTCCAAACTCGGTGGCAAAATGCTTTAACAGCGCCGCTCCCGTGGGCGTGCAAAGCTCTCCCCTGATGGCGCCGCCATAGATTGGCGCATCCTTAAGGATAAAGGCCGTAGCAGGTGCCGGCACGGGAAGAATGCCGTGTGCGCAACGCACCTGACCGCTTCCCACGTGAATGGGGGAAACAACGATCTTTTCCGGCGCCAGTTTTTTCATCAAGAGGCATACCGCAACCACGTCTGCTATGGCATCCATGGTTCCCACCTCGTGGAAATGGATTTCCGTCACGGGAACACCGTGGGCGTGGCTCTCCGCCTCTGCGATCAATCCATAAACCGCCATGACGTCATCCTGCACGGAAGCCGGAAGATGCAAGTGATCCCTAACGATATGCTCAACGTCTCCCATGGAGGCGTGGTGATGGTGATGATGGTGGTGATCATGGTCATCATGGTTGTGATGATGGTGGTCATGGTCATCGTGGTCATGATGATGGTGCTCGTGATCATCATGATCGTAGTGATGGTGGTCATGGTCATCATGGTCGTGATGGTGGTGGTGATCATGGTCATCGTGGTCGTGGTGATGATGATGCTCGTGGTCATCATGATCGTGGCTCTCCTCCTCCGCGCCGTCAACCGTCACGCGCATATGCGTACCGGTGATGCCACATTTTACGGAAGCTTCCTTCACATACTTTACCCCGGGAATCCCCAGCGCATTCAATTCATCCACGAATCCGTCTTTATCCGGCAAAAGCTCCAGCAATGCTGCCGTCAACATATCCCCTGCCGCTCCCATGCCACAGTCTATATACAGTGTTTTCACGCGAATCCTCCTTTTCCGTTTCCTTGTTTACCGCAACTTTTTTGTATTCTCCGCTGCTAATTCTTCAAATCCGCCTTCCAGGCAGTGTTTTCCAGCGATTTTCCACTGCTGTTTCTTCAAATCTGCCTTCCAGGCAGTGTTTTCCTGCGATTTTCCACTACTGTTTCTTCAAATCTTCCTTCCAGGCAGTGTCATCAGCGTTTTGGATGGTTGATCATGCTGGCAAGGTATCCGGCGCCGAATCCATTGTCAATGTTGACGACGGAAACCCCGCTGGCGCAGGAATTTAGCATGGACAGAAGCGCCGAAAGTCCGTGGAAGGACGCGCCGTATCCAACGCTGGTGGGCACTGCGATCACGGGGCAATCCGCAAGTCCGCCGATCACGCTCGCAAGCGCGCCCTCCATGCCTGCAATGGCAACGATCACGTTGGCGCTCATGATGTCTTCCAGGTGCGCTAAGGTACGGTGCAAGCCCGCCACGCCCACGTCATAGAGCCGGACCACTTCATTGCCAAGCACCATGGCCGTAACGGCAGCCTCCTCGGCTACGGGCACGTCGCTGGTTCCGCCCGTCGCGATGACAACCTTACCAAGGCCGTCTGCCTTGGGGATCTCTCCGATGATGCCACATCTGGCCTCAGGAAAATACTCGAGGGGATGCGCTTCCTTCACGACGTCTGCGCTCTCCTTCGAAAGTCTCGTGATCAGAATGGTTTTCTGCCCATTTTTGAGCATCACGTCAGCGATCCCGATGATCTGCTGCGGCGTTTTTCCTGCTCCATAGATCACTTCCGCCACGCCCTGGCGAAGCTTTCTGTGCATGTCTACCTTGGCATATCCGACGTCCTCAAAGGGCTTCATCTTAAGCTTCAAAAGCGCCTCGTCCACGGATACTGATCCTTCCTTGATTCCCTCCAACAAATCGCGCACGTCTTCGCTCATCCCGTACCTCCTAATTCTATCCTCTCACTTCCAAATCCAAGGATACCGTCACATAGTACTGTTTCAATTCCTTCAATATCTCTGCCCTATGCCGCATAAGGAGCTCCCACTGTGCCTCAGGCAATTGAATCCGCGCATGTCCGTCCTTTGCGCGGACCCGGAAATCACGAAAGCCAAGAGAAAACAAATACCCTTCCGCCGCCTCCGTCGCCGCAAGCTTCTCCCTTGTCAAAAGCTCGTCCGTCGGGATCCTTGTCGCAAGGCAGGCATACGCCGACTTGTCCCAGGTAAAGAGTCCGGCCTCCTTGGAAAGCAACCTGATCTGATTCTTGGTAAGTCCGCATTCCCTCAGCGGCGAACGCACGGAGAGTTCCTGCAACGCTTTCATTCCGGGCCTGTCCCCTGCGTCATCAGAGGCATTGGTTCCGTCGAGTAGCACTTCAAACCCATCCTCCTTCGCCGCCTTCCAGATGGTGCCAAAAATTCCCTGCTTGCAAAAGTAGCATCTGTTTGCAGGATTCTCCTTCACTCCCGGAATGCTTAGGGCACTGACGCTCAAGATTTTTACGTCCGCATCCAATTCCTTCGCCAAACGCTTTGCGTCCTCAAGCTCAAAGGCCGGCTGGAATTCCGACGCAACGTAGTAGGCCCTGACGGTATTGGCATATTGCATTGCGGCATAAAGCAAATAGGCGGAATCAACCCCGCCCGAAAATGCAATGGCTACCTTTGGATTTTCTTGAAAAAATTCCTTCAGATTCATGCTCTCACCACCTTCTCTTTCATCACCCCAAAGGGCTTCTGCGGCATAATAAAAGGCGCACTGATCCGAGCTTCTGCGGATGCGTGCGCCTTCTGACATACGATTTTCCATGAATATAATACAATATAAATAACTATGATCCAACTTGCTTTCGCGATGCTTCTGCATCACCTAGACGGCTTCCTGCCGCATTCATGATTATACAGGATTCGGAGTTTCCTGACAAGCCTCTCTACGCGATATAACAATATTCTCAGGAAAAAAGCAAAATACTCCATTCTCACTTCGCCGTTCTTCTCCTAAACTAAAATTATGAAGTCAATGTCGAAGTCCGTGCTTATTTCTGTCACGTGGGTACCCGTGCAAGAAAAATCCTTGCTTGGCGGCCGTATCGCATATTAATGAGGAGACAAACATGAAAACACTTTGGAAACTCACAAAGGAAGCTGCCCGTTATAAAGGGCTTTACGTGATCGCGATCCTTTCCACCTTTGGACTGACGCTCGTCAATCTTTCCGCGCCGAAGGTTTTGTCCGCCATGACAGGCTTTGTGGAAAGAGGCGTGGATGAATCCACGCTCCCAAACGTCATGCGCCTGGCCTATATTTTGCTTGCATTATACCTGCTGCGTGTGTTGTTCCGGTTTCTCAGCAATTACCTCGCCCACAGGGCTGCATGGTACCTCGTGGGTGACCTGCGGAGCAGGCTTTACGACAAGCTCCAGTGTTTGGACCTAAGCTTTTTCCATGACAAACAGACCGGCGACCTGATGAGCCGCGTCGTTAATGACACCAGGGATTTCGAGCTTCTGTACGCCCATATGATCCCCGACATCATCACGAATCTTGTCACCTTTGTCGGCGTGCTCGTGATCCTGCTGACCATCAACTGGAAGCTGGCCCTGATCACCTGCTGTCCCATCCCGCTGATCCTCATCTCCGGCGTGATCTTCGCAAAAATCGTTAGACCTTACTTCAAGGCATCTCAGAAGGTCATGGGCGAGTTGAACGCGCAGCTCCAGGACAGTCTCTCCGGACTCCATGAGATTCAAGCCTTCGGCCAGGAGGAATACGAGGGTGAGCGCGTCCGCAAGAAGAGCTTTGAGCAAGTAGTTGCCATGTTGCGCGCGCTTCGCGCCAGCGCCATCTTCCATCCCTGCGTGGAACTCTTATCCTCCACGGGTACGGTTTTGGTTGTTTTCTTTGGCGGTTATCTCGCTTATAAAGGTCAGATCACGGTGGCAGACATCGTGGCCTTTGTCCTGTATCTCTCACTCTTTTACGCACCCGTTTCAGGGCTTGCAAATCTTCTCGAGAGCCTGCAGCAGTCCCTTGCCGGCGCGGAGCGCGTGACCTTGATCCTTGATACGCCTTCCGCGATCCAGAACGCAAAGGATGCAAAGCCTTTGGAGAACGTAAAGGGCGCCCTTACCTTTGACGACGTGACCTTCCATTATGAGAATCAGATTCCCGTGCTGAAGCACGTGTCCTTCTCCTGTGATCCCGGCATGATGGTGGCGTTGGTTGGCCCAACGGGCGTCGGAAAAACCACCGCAACCCAGTTGATCTCAAGATTTTATGATCCCGTAGGCGGGCGGATCCTCATTGACGGTCAGGACATCAAGACCGTGACGCTGGAGAGCCTTCGTCATAACATCTCTCCCGTGTTGCAGGACACCTTCCTGTTTAACGGAACCATCGCGGAAAACATTGGTTATGCGCGACCCGACGCCACGCAGGCCGAAATTGAAGCTGCCGCGAAGGCCGCCCACATTCACGAGGACATCCTGCACATGCCCGACAAATACGAGACGCAGGTCGGCGAGCGCGGACTTCGCCTCTCCGGAGGACAAAAACAGCGCGTAGCCATCGCCCGCGCCATTCTCAGGAACAGTCCCATTATCGTATTAGATGAAGCTACCGCATCCGTTGACGTTGCAACGGAGCAGCAGATCCAGAAAGCCATCGGAGAGCTCGCGGGAAAGCGCACGATCATCGCCATCGCGCATCGCCTCTCCACCATCATGAATGCGGACCTCATTCTTGTCATCCATGACGGCGAGATCGCGGAACGCGGCACCCATGCGGAACTGATGGAGAAAAAGGGAATCTATTATAACATGCAGAAAGCGCAGCTGGCCTGATAACAGGCTACTGCGCTTTTCCTTTACGCGATTCCGACACATATGAATCTTACGATCAACAAGATCACGGCGATGACCTTTAGGATCGTATAGGGGATGCCCCATCTAACGCGGAACATGCTGTTGAAGATGAAATTTCCATTCTTTTTCTCATGATCCTTCGCAACCGAAAGGGCAAATCTCTTAAAGCTGTGCACGGCAATCATATAAATCCCAAAAGCGGTGGGCGCAAACCACGTCCAAGTAAAACGCCACGCAAGCACCAAAAGAATCAAAGAACCAAAAATCCAGGAGTGCTGTACGTAATGGTAATGCTTCTCGTTACTTCGGATTTTCTTTATGCGATCATCATACTCAAGCATGATCGGATTATCTTTATTTTTCAAAACGTTTTCATAAACTCCGACGACGTCCTTATCCTTGATGAACAACACGTAATTTCCCGGCATTTCCCGCGCCACAAAATAATCCGGCTCCAGTTGATGCAACGCGTAATCGCCTTCCCTCGTGCGTTCAACCAAAAGAACTTTTCTCTTTTTCTGGAATAACTTTCTCGGTTCTGCCTTGAGCAAAACCGCTTCCCTGGCCACGGCATAATCGCTAGTGATCGGACCTTCCAGCGTTCTCTCCGATAGCACTTTTTCTTCAGGTTCTTCGGATTCCTCGTCTAAATGCCCCTCCCGATAAACTCGGTAGATCGCATCCGCGGGGCTAGTAGTGGAAAGCTCCGTCATCACGGATCTTCCATATACCCACTCTTCCTCCTCGGGCACGTATTCTCCCGTTTCCTTAAGGGCCCTCGTCTGCTGCGCCGAGACTTTTGCGGCGCCGGAGCGCAGTGCTTTTGCGACTGTCACGATCTCTCGCGGGTAATTCTGCGCAAAGATCTCCTTCGCCTGATAGCTGTATTCCGGATTGTTTTTGATCGCCCTGTTCGTATACTGGTCGCCCGTAGGATGGGCTTTGGTCTCATTCCTATAGAATTTCCATTCCCGCCTGGACGGAGCCTTAAGTTTTAAGTATGCATAGAATCCAAAAATAACATAACAAATTATCTTGACCAATAACGCAGATCTTGAGAGAGTATAGATCTCCTCCAAATATTTTTTGAATAAAAATTCACGTTCGTGATAGAAGCTTCGGGAAAAAAACATATATTTTCTGTCTTGCGTGCTATACAGATATCCATGCAGTTTCGCCTTATCTTCCGCCATTTCGCGAAGCGACTTTTCATCGAGTTCCTGGCTAAATTCCGCTGGATCTACGGTAAAAACATATTCCTTACCGCTGAGCTCCGTTTTGCACGTTAACAATAAATAGCGGGGTTTGTATCTATTCTGGTCATATTGAACGTCAGAAACCCGAACCACGTGTACGTCTTCATCCACGAAACCCTGATACTTGGTAAACGCCTGATTGTCAAGCTTGATGAGACTCATCACGATCAAATACAAGATTTCTGCAAAGAGCAGCCACCTTACCAATATCGTAAATTCAAATGTTTTACTAACCTTTTTTAACACGCCGCGGCCTCCTGCTCAAGCTTATCTGCATGTAGTCTGCGATATTCACTAATTAACAATTTGGAAAGAATCCTGTCTTCTTCGTCTCTGCCAGAATCCTAATCTCATGATATATTATTATAATAACCATCCCTTTGGCATTCGTCAACGCACTCCCCTTACCTTGGCTTTCCCCTTTCCTCGCATTCCCCTTGCTATCCCTTTTCCTTAGTAATCCTTTTTTCCTTTGTAATTCTTGTGATTCTTTTTCCTTTGTGATTCTTTTTCCTTTGTGATTCTTTTTCCTTTATGATTCCTTTCCCTTTGCTTATTTCTCACGTTCCCTTCTCCTTACTTTTCCGCAGCCTTAAAAGTACTTGTTAATAACTGCATCAATTTCATCCGTTCCCAATGGACTTGACGAAGTTTCTTCGGTTATGATCAGGTCGATTCCTAGATAATATCCATTGTTCACATAAGTTTTGATTCTTGAAACTGCGTTTTTTGCATAGTCTTTATCATCCATCATCCCTCTGTGCTCCCAATACTTTACCCTTCTCTCTTTTACGTTGAGAACCGTAAAGTCCGGATAGATCGTGAATCCATTCTTCAATAGCAACGGACACTCATATTTATAAGGGATTCCTTTTACCGCCAGCGCATTTGCTATGTTTAGCTCGGATTTTGACCTTACTCTTTCTTTTCTGTCAGTCTCATAATAGGGTACGTAATCTAAGATTCCTTTCCCGTCATATGGTATGTTAAGCCAGTGTTTCACGTAATCTTCATCCGACATATCGATGGGATTAATATACTTTTTTGCTTCTTCGGGATAACTTGAGTAGATTTGTTGAATTCTTACGACGGGATGAATTAGATTGATTGGCTTTTTGCCTTTGTTGATATGGTTTGCTTGGCTTTGAGTTCGATTTTCGATGGGATGGTTTAGCGGGTTTTTCGTTGAGTTTTCATCGAAATGATTTGATTGATTTAGCGTTGAGCTTTCGGCGAAACAATTAGATTTTCTTAAAAACAGTTCCAAAACGGCAATTTCTTGATTGATAAGCTTTAACGCCTTTTCGTCATATGATTTTTGCAAATAACTCTTTAGCTTAGAACTATTTGATTTAGATATATATTCTCCAGTTTTTTCATCTCTATTTTCCCTCAAATAAAATTGCTCATGATTCTTGTTATGACTAATATGTATCTTTCCAGGCGGTGCTTTCGTTATTGCATTTTCTTTTACTTGTTTCAATTGTAAAAGCTCTTGATATCTTCTGATAGCATCATCATATAAGTTCGTTGATTTCAGAAGTGGTATCATTTTTTTCATTCTTCTTCCTCCTATACAGTGTAGTTCCTTTGTAGGAATGATTTTCCCTATTATTCTGATTTTCTTCGTCCCTGGCGGCTTTGGACTTCTTGGGGACGGCGATTTCATTGTTTTTTCTGCTTTTCGCCGTTCCCTGACCATTTTGAGCTTCTTGGGGACGGCGATTTCATTGTTTTTTCTGCTTTTCGCCGTTCCCTGACCATTTTGAGCTTCTTCGGGACGGCGATTTCATTGTTTTTTCTGCTTTTCGCCGTTCCCTGACCATTTTGAGCTTCTTCGGGACGGCGATTTCATTGTTTTTTCTGCTTTTCGCCGTTCCCTGACAGTCTTTGGCTTCTTGCGGACGGCAATTTCATTGTTTTTCCAGGTTTTCGCCGTTTCCTGACAGTCTTTAGCTTCTTGCGGGCAACTATTGAATAAAAATGGGGGAATTTTGTTGCTTGAAAGCATGATTGGCTTCCTTGGTAAAGAAAAAAAATAGAGTAATAATGGAGTATTGCAGAAATACGTCAGAGTTAGCATTGATACGTCAGAATTGGCATTGATACAATAGAATTGGCATTGATACGATAGAATATAAAGATTTCCAGTGCCCAATGGAAACAGGGCACTGGAATGAAATAACATAATTTCAAATAAATATCAGTGTATATCTTGAAATTCCTTGGGGTTCATCTCGAAAATAAAGGTTCGTCTCGAAAGATAAAGGTTTTTCTCGAAGAAGTATCCCTTTATCTTGCCTTGGTGCGGATCTCTTCGGTCACCTTTGCGATGAAGTCGTCGAGGCTCATGACTTCGTTCTCGGTGCAGTCACGCTTACGAACGCTGACGGTGCCGTCCTCGGCTTCCTTCTGTCCGATGATCAGCATGTAAGGTACGCGGTCAACCTGCTGACCCTCACGGATCTTGTAACCGATCTTCTCGCTTCTGTCATCCAGGAAGGTACGAACGCCGGCATTCTCCAGTGCCTCGTTCACCTTTGCAGCGTAGTCGTTGGTCTTCTCGCTGACGGGAAGAACCTTTACCTGCAGGGGTGCAAGCCAGGTCGGGAACTTACCCATGGTCTGCTCAATGATGTAAGCCATGAAACGATCCAGCGTTCCGAGGATTGCGCGGTGAAGAACCACGGGAGTCTTCTCGGTGCTGTCGCTGTCTACGTACTTCAGGTCGAACTTCATGGGCAGGCAGAAGTCAAGCTGGCAGGTGGAAAGGGTGATCTCTGCGCCAACGGCGGGCTTTACGTTTACGTCAAGCTTCGGGCCATAGAAGGCAGCCTCTCCGATCTCCTCGGTGTACTCGATGCCGATGTCATTGAGCACCTGACGAAGGGATGCCTCTGCGGTATTCCACATGTCATCATCGGGATAATACTTCTCGGTATCTGCAGGATCACGCAGGGAAAGTACGCAGCGATAATCCGTGATGCCAAAATCATTATAAACGTCAAGGATCAGGTCCACAACCTTCTTGAACTCTTCCTCAATCTGTCCAGGAGTTACGAACAGATGCGCGTCATTCTGGCAGAAGTGTCTTACGCGCTCGATGCCCTTCAGGGTGCCGCTGGCTTCGAAACGGAAGTCATGCGCGATCTCACCGATACGGATGGGCAGCTCACGATAGCTGTGCGGCTTGTTAGCGTAGATCATCATGTGATGAGGGCAGTTCATGGGACGAAGCACGAAGGTCTCGCCCTCCACCTCCATGGGAGGGAACATGTTCTTGCGGTAATGATCCCAGTGACCGCTGGTCTTGTACAGCTGAACGCTGCCGACGCAAGGGGTCAGCACGTGCTGATAGCCAAGCTTTAATTCCTTGTCGCGAATGTAATTCTCGAGCTCACGCCATACGGTGTAGCCCTTGGGAAGGAACATGGGAAGACCCTTACCGATCAGGTCATCCGACATGAACAGACCCATCTCCTTACCGATCTTACGATGGTCGCGGGCCTTTGCCTCCTCGAGCTGCTTCTCATATTCAGCAAGCTCTTCCTGGGAAGCAAACGCAACGCCGTTGATACGGGTGAGCATCTTGTTCTTAGCATTGTCCTTCCAGTAAGCACCGCTCTGTCCGGTGATCTTGAAGGCCTTCAGCGCCTTGGTGTAGCAAACGTGAGGTCCGATACACATGTCAATGTAATCGCCCTGCTGATAGAAGCTGATCACGGCATCCTCAGGAAGGTCACCGATGTGCTCCTCCTTATACTTTGCGCCGCGCTCGTGCATGAACTTAACAGCCTCTTCACGGCCAAGGATGAAGGACTTGAAGGGAAGGTTCTCCTTCGTGATCTTCTTCATCTCTGCCTCGATGGCTGCAAGATCCTCGTCGGTGAGCTTCTTGTCACCGAGGTCTACGTCATAGTAGAATCCTCTCTCAGTTGCGGGGCCGTAAGCAAAATCTGCCTCGGGATAAAGTCTTTGAATGGCCTGTGCCATGATGTGTGCGGCTGAGTGACGCAGTACGTGCGTTACCTCCTCTTCAGGACACTCGCCAACCGTTCCGTCCTTGTAAATAATCTTCATGGGTTTCTCCTTTCTGATATAATCGCTTCGCGATGATTGGCTACGTTCCACTCGGCTCCATAACAGCGAAGAATATTTCGTCGCAAGTACGGCGCCGCAATATTCTTCGGTCGCCTCGCTTCATTTCGCTGAGTTTCAGGGTAACTACAGTTTAAAATAACATGAGCACCCCTGTTTCCAAGGGTGCTCAATTAAGCACGGTACCACCTTGATTTTTCACTCGGGTATCCAGTAACGATGGACATTTCGTCATACTTGTGGCCAAATCCGCCGGCGCTTTTAAGATGCTTGCATCTTACACCTGCCAATCCAGTCTTTCTCGCATGAAGCTCAGGAGCGGTCTCCTTCGTATCCCCGTGTCACCCTTTCACCCGTCGGCAACTCTCTGTAACTGAGGTTCTAACGAACTCGGTCTCCGTCAAAGCTACTTAAGTGATATTATATCACGGGTTAATAAAATTGCAAGCATTATAATTTATTTCCTGTCCCCCCCAATGCCTGCGCTCCTATTTATGATACGACGTATTCCATTACCGTGCTTGCTTGCCAGCCTGGCAGCATCCCCCCGTCAACTCCCAAGCTCAACGCTAAACCGAGTATATCACGGGTCAAAGTCTCATGGCAATGCAACTTACCTTCTCATTTCGCAACTTATCCAGTAAATATCGCAACTTACCGTAAAAAAATATTTCGTCTGAAATATCTTGACAAAAAGAAATTCAAATGATATCATTATGATATCAAAAGGAGGTGCTCTTATGAAAGAGATCATTTTAACTTCAAAGAAAAATGGTATGTTTGTACTGATCCTGTCAATCGTATTATATATTATTGCAATTCCGGGAATCATCATCTCGGCGTCCATGGATCTCATTCCGTTAACGATCTTCTTTGTTTTGTTCCTTATGTTCGGATGGCTCCTTTGGTGCGGCCTTAAGATCCTAAAGCCCCAAGAGGCACTGGTTCTTACGCTTTTTGGAAAATATATTGGGACCTTAAAGGAAGAAGGATTTTATTTTGTGAATCCTTTCTGCTCGGCAGTAAACCCTGCTGCAGGCACGAACCTCAAGCAGAGCGGCGACGTGCAGGCCAAGACGGAAGCCCTTCAGGCGCAGGCCGCATATTCCAAGAAGATGTCCCTAAAGATCATGACGCTGAACAACAGCCGCCAGAAGATCAATGATTGCCTGGGAAATCCCATTGAGATCGGCATCGCCGTGACTTGGAGAATCGTTGATACCGCAAAGGCAGCGTTCAACGTTGAGAACTACAAGGAATTCCTCTCCCTGCAGTGTGACAGCGCACTTCGTAACATTGTAAGGATTTATCCTTATGACGTGGCATCCGGCGTTGATACGACCGGTGACGGCGTGGCAGACGAGGGTAGCCTTCGCGGCTCCAGCGAGACCGTTGCAAAGAGGATCAAGGAAGAGATCCAGACGAGAGTAAACGAGGCCGGCATCGAGATCATCGAGGCCCGCATCACTTATCTGGCATACGCTACCGAGATCGCATCCGTTATGCTTCAGAGACAGCAGGCTTCCGCAATCATCGACGCAAGAAAGATGATCGTGGACGGTGCCGTTGGCATGGTGGAAATGGCTCTTGAGAGACTGAACGAAAAGGACATCGTGAATCTTGACGAGGAGCGCAAGGCAGCAATGGTTTCCAATCTTCTGGTAGTGCTCTGCGGTAACAAGGATGCACAGCCTGTTGTAAATTCCGGCAGTTTATATTAATGTCGCAGGCTATGCCTGCGATCCGAGCGAAGTGAGGACGAGCTGCCCTTAAGCTCGCCCAAACGTGGCAGGCTTTGAAAAAACAGATAGGAGGAGAGCCCATGGCAGACAATAAAAAACAAGTTCCACTTCGCCTTTCCGCAAAGCTCTATGATGCGATTGCCGCATGGGCAGAGGATGATTTCCGTTCCGTCAACGGCCAGATTGAATATCTCCTGACGGAATGCGTCAGACAAAGAAAAAAGAACGGCAAGTACGTCTCAGATGAAATTGACGTACCGCCAGAATTAGACGTTAAGTAACTGGATCATACAAACAAAGGGTCAACCCATCGGTTGACCCTTTACCATTTTCCATATGAAATTCATTATTTTAATTCAGCATTATTTTTCTTTAAGAACGCAGCGTTACTGCCATACCGCAATGCAGTCTCTTCGTCATTTTCCTGAAAAGCTTCGAACAATTCTGCAGGGATTTTTCCCGGCCTTGTCCTTTCGTAGATGGTAAGGTTCCAGGAGTGCTTGCACTTTTTGCACCGGTAGATCAGCCAGACGTCGACGCTGTTGCCGTTGGCATTCACGCGAAATTTTCCGGAATTCACAAACTCCCTCTTCTTTCCGCAACCCCCGCACTTATGAAACACCCTGATCTCTCGCAAGGAATCCCCAGATCCACTACTGGCGTTAAACTCGCTCAACGCATTCCGTCCGGGCTATCCTTTGCTTGTGCAGAATTCTCTGTATGCTCTTTTCAGATAAGGAATACCTGACTGCCAATTCAAACGGCCTCATGCCGCGAAGGGAACCTTCAAAAATCTTTTCGTTCCTCTCCTGAAAGAATCGTCTGGCATCCGTTTTGGTGCCCCAGTCCTGCTTTTCCTTACTTGGTATGTAAATTGACTCTCCGTCCACGTATTGCTGAATCGCTTCGATTAATTCCTTCGGCAGGATTTCTTCTGCCCTGATATAGCTCATTTTGCTCCTCCTAATTGATTTCCTTTAGGATTCGTCTGAGCTCACGATTCATCATATCATATATTTAAGCTCAGACTACTGAGCAATAACGTATCTTCTGGTCATATAAAATATGCTCCTTTCTTTCGCGCAAAACAAAATTCACTTGGATCAAGCTTATTATACTTGGTTTTCGCTTCTTTTGCAACCTCAAAAACGGTTGAAAACAAACTTGCGCCATGCGAGGAAATTCTTAAGTTTTTCGGAAACCAATTGATTGTTATTGCTTTTTATGGCTTTTGAATTTATAATCTTGTTGGA
Organism: Lachnospiraceae bacterium; assembly: GCA_017552985.1. Classification (GTDB taxonomy): domain Bacteria; phylum Bacillota; class Clostridia; order Lachnospirales; family Lachnospiraceae; genus Acetatifactor. The sequence goes on along the minus strand of JAFZNO010000039.1, from coordinate 19,180 downwards.
AACTATATGTCGGATCATATCTGACGTTATCATAAGGAGGGACTCGCCGTGAAAATCTCGCTCAACCGGAATCAGCTTAAGTATATTGCCATCATCGCCATGCTCATAGACCATCTGGCCTGGTGCCTCTGCACCACAACGGATCCTCTGGGATTCACGCTTCACGCCATCGGAAGACTCACCGGCCCCATCATGGCGTTCATGCTTGCGGAAGGCTATCTGCACACGCGCAACGTAAAGAAATACGGCATACGGCTTTTGATTTTTGCACTCATTTCCTGGGTACCATTTAGCCTCTTCGAAACCGGGACGTGGCCCCAGCCAGCCTTGGGAGTGATCTTTACCCTGTTCCTTGGTCTGATCGCAATTTGGATATGGGATAAAACCGAGCTCCACGTGGTATGGAAAATTGTGATCGTTACCCTGCTCTGTGCACTTTCCATCTTTGGTGACTGGCCCATTTTCGACATTCTTTGGCCCCTGTTCTTCGTCATTTATCGTGACAATCCAAAGAAGAAATGGATTGCATTTGCAGTCGTTGCCATCTCGGAAGTCCTGCTTGCACAGTTAGCTGCCATTTTCATCATGGAAAATTACCTTGGCCAGTTATTCCAAGTCGGCGTGATTCTGGTCGTTCCTTTCTTCCTGCTGTATAACGGAGAATCCGGAAGCCGCCATCCCTTCCACAAATGGTTCTTTTACGTTTTCTATCCGTTGCACCTATTGATTTTGGCATTGCTGTTCCGGTTATAAACATAAAGTCATGAATGTATTCAAGCAGGGAAAATCCTGCCTCAATTGCGCGAAAAAGCACGGGTTCCGTTAATGGCCCCGTGCCTTTTTCATCTGGTATGTTATGCGTTTATCCTTTTTCAAAAGTTATCTTTTTTCGAACGTTATCCCTTCACGAAAATGTTTGCCGCCTCTGCCTGGGAACGCACGTAAGCGGCAGCCTCGCGGTACGTTTCATAGTCGGGAAGATGCTCCACAAAGAGCGGCGTATCCGGACCGAGCTTTTCCACCATGGGCAGGATCTTCTTGTAATTCAGCGTTCCCTTGCCGGGCATGGTCTCGTGAATGACGGAAGTATAGGCCTGATCCATAATGGAATCCTTACAGTGAATGCTCTTAATATGGGGTCCCAGCAGGTCAAAACAATACTTGATAAACTCCGTGCTCTTGCAGTAACGCTCCGGACAGTTGATCATGTTTACAAAATCCAGATGCACGGCAAACCTGGGCCGGTTCACGTCCTGAATGAGCTTCAAGTATTGTCCGGGAGAATCCGGGATCATCCAAGGCATGGGCTCAATGGTGTAAAAGGTATGCCTGGGCTTTACCGCATCGATGATCTCACGCACGCTGTCCACGGCAAGAGCATAAAAGTCATCCGCATAATTTTCCGCGCAAAAACCATCCCAAGCCTTATCGCAAAAACTTCCGATAATGTTGACGCAGCAGTTTGCCCGCATCTCATCCGCCAGCGCCAGCTGCGCCTTGGCGTAGTCCATGGCGTCCTTCCGGGTTTTGTCATCCTTGGAAAGGCAGTTGCGCCATACCCCCACCTCACCGATCAAAAAATCCGCATCCTTCGCGGCCTTCAAGTAAGCCTTTCTCGTTGCCGAATCGCTGGCACTGTCAATGGGACAGAGCACGGCACTGTATCGTAAATCCTTCGCAAGCTTTACCCACTCTTCCGGATTCTGCCATGCCTTTTCGATTCCCCCGCCAATTCTCATAGTATCCTCCTCTTATTCCGTCAGAAAACCGTTTCCGGTAACCACTGCGTAAAACGTGTCAGTAGACACGTCCCCGTGTCCCAAAGTGTTTAGAAATCGCGTCTGTATATGACACTACTGTCAATTTTACTCAGTTTGGTGAAGGCAGTGCGCTCCATGACTGCCTTAAGCTCCTGGTTGATGGCGGTGAGTTTTTCGCAAACGCCCTCCGCGCCTTTTTCCTTCAGGGGCGGCATGATCGCGCGGCCAACGCAGACGGCGTCCGCACCGAGTGCAATCGCCTTAAAGGCATCCATGCCGGACTCGATGCAACAATCCACAAAGATGGGGATCCTGTCGCCAATGACCTCTTTGATCTTGGGCAGGATAAAGAGCGGGGGCACCGCGCTTCCCATGATGCCGTGATGATGCGACACAATGATGCCGGTAGCACCGATCTCGAGGCACTTTTTCGCGTCCTGAACGCTCAGCACGCCCTTTACGATAAATGGCAGCTTCGTGCTTTCCACAAAGCTTCTCATCTCTTCCAATGATTTTGGCTTCATCGGCAAACCGACAACATTGTCATATTCTCCATTCCCGGAAAATGCGTGATCAATGTCCATGCCCACGGCAAATGCACCTGCCTCCTCCGCCTCGCGGATCTTCGCAAAGACCTTTTCATTCTCCGCATGGGGCTTCACGATCTTAATGACCTTTGCCCCCGTTGCGCACATCGCTTGGATCTCCTCCGCCTCGCCCATGCCGGAAAAACAAAGGGCATTCGCCATGCGTGCGCCCTCCGCCATCTTCGCCATGCCATCCGGCGCCGTGCCGTTCAAATGAGACAGCGCGGCCGTTGCCACGGGCATGGAAAACTCCTCGCCGAAAAGCCTGATCCTGGTATCCGGGATCTCACTGTCAATATGCCTCATCTCGATCATCAGACTGTCGAAATAATCTCTTGTGATCTGATTGGAATCCTGTTTTTCACTACCCATCCTGCGTATCCCCCTAAATCAAAATAGATCATGAGCCTATGCCCATGATCTATTCTAGCATAACCGACGGCGCCTCTTCAACGCATCTGTCTTGTTACTCTCACCATATTTTTACTAGCCCGCTAGCCCGCGCTTTCGCGGTCGCCCCCGCTTATTTTATGAAAACGTACGCCTCCTCGGCCTGGGCGCGCAAGTAGGTAACTGCCTCGCGGTAGGTCTCATGGTCCGGGAGATGCTCCACGAAAAGAGGCATGTCGGGGCCGAGTTTATCCACCATGGCAAGGATCTTCTTGTAATCCAGCGAACCCTTGCCGGGCATGGTCTCATGGATCAGCGTCGTATAGGCCTGCTCCATCAGCACGTCCTTGCCGTGAACGCTGCAGATAAAGGGTCCCAGGGTATCAAAGCAATGCTTGATAAACTCCATGCTGTTGCAGTACCGCTCCGGACAATTGATCATGTTCACGAAGTCAAGGTGCACCGCAAATCCGTCCCGCGCCACGTCCCGGATCAGCCTAACGTAGCTTTCCGGGGAATCCGGAACCATCCACGGCATGGTTTCTATGGAATAATAGGTGTGTCTCGGCTTTACGGCGTCAATGATCTCCCGCACGCTGTCCACGGCAAGGGCATAAAAGTCTTTCGTGTAATTCTCAGCCGAGAAACCGTCCCATGCCTTGTCGCTGTGGCTTCCGATAATGTTCACGCAACAGTTTGCGCCCATCTCGTCCGCCAGCGCCAGCTGTGCCTTCGCATATTCCATGGCCGCCTTGCGCTCCCTGTCATTCTTGGACAGGCAGTTCCGCCAAACGCCAACCTCGCCGATCACAAGGTCTGCATCCCTGGCCGCACGGAGATATGCACGGCGCGTCTGCCCGTCACTTCTGCTGTCCACGGGGCAGAGCACGGCGCTGTATCCAAGATCCTTTACCAGGCGCAGCCACTCATCCGGGTTATGATATTCCTTCTCAATCCCACCGCCAATTCTCATGTTCTCACCTCCGCCATGATCTGTTTATCTTATATATCCGTTTTCGTCAAATTTCTTGATCTGTTTAACTCCGTCCGCGCGATCATTGTCAAACCTAAGCATAACGTAATTCCACCGACAATCCAATATACCATGGTCAGCCTGCTGCCAGTCCCGTAAATGTCCAGAACGCCGCGAAAGATACTTCCGACGGTCAGAACGGCAACTCCCGTATGCCAAAGCCTCCCTGGCCATTTTCCCGCTCCTGCCGCGCCCTTCCTTTGTTTTCCCTGGTCCCTTACGTATAAATGCAAAGCCGGGATCACGCCAAAAACCAATGGCCATCCAAATGCATAGATCATAAAATTAGAATACACGCCAAAGCTAAATGCTTCGTAAATTGCGCCAAACGCGGCACATAATATCGTTACCAAAAGATAGTTTCTCACGACCTTCATCCGCATCGCCCCCAACTAATAACCAATATACAGAATGTCGCTGACGCTCCGCTCCGACGAATCCTTCCAGCCAGTCGTCGTTGGATTGTTGATCACGTTTCCCAGAAAATACATGGTGGAAGATCCGCCGCCATCCAGATTATATGCCGTTACGGCGCCAAGTCCTTGCATAAACTTGGCCAATTCGTACAAACTTAAGCCCGCGCTCTGGCGCGTCCTGCCGTCACTGACCACAAACACGTAATGGTTTTCCCCCAACGTGCCAACCGCGGTTCTGGGATTCGAATTCATGGCCCTGCCAACCTCATCCCGGACGCCCACACAGATCTCGCCTTCCTTCAAAAGTGCAGGTCCAAAGGATAACACCTGAAGGGCACCTTGTTCCAAAAGCGTCTTTGCCGTCACTTCTTTCTCAGAAATGATTTCCATGGTCCCGTCCCCATAAATCACCAGATCCTCATTCTTCCCCGAAGCTGATCGGTACAGCTCACCATTCCTGATGACGTATCCGGTATCCCTGGCGCCATAAAAATCACCGTTCACGGCCAAGATCGCATTATGGTTCTTCGCGATCTCGGAGGTTGTCTGCGTCACGTTTCTGCCATAGGTGTCTTCCGCCAAGGCCGTCTTCAAATACTCCGCTGAATCCAGCAAGATCTCTGCCACGTAAATATCCGTATCCTCTTCGCGATAGGTATTGATCTTGATCGAAATATGCTGGTCCTGATAACTGTTTTCCGTAATGACGGGTTCCGAATACTCCGGCTCTTCCGTCGTCATCTCCTCCGGCACCAATTCCTCCGATGGTTTTATCTCGTCGCTTTCCCTGATGGCCTCATGGCTGACGGCGCCCTGACGATCCTCTGACTCCACGATGGTCTCCATGGGGCGCGGGATCACAAACGAATCTAACAACGCATATCCCGTAAACACCGTAAGGCCGAGCGCCACCAGACATCCATATCCATATTTTTTCCAAAATTCGCCTTTCATGGATTTCTCCTTCTCAGCAACGTTCTTCAAAGCCAGGCCACGGTTGGGTCACGGGGATTTTCTATTAGTATAACACGAACCTACAAAAATGAAAACACGTCAGCGTACCCGTGACCCAAGCCTTGATATAACCTTATTTCAAACCGTGGCAAAATAATACATATACTGGGACAATTACTGCATTGTTTTGCGGGCGCGGGCACGATAGAATGATTTTAGTAACCTGTCATCAAGAAAAAGGAGGAAGATCATGAGCGCATTATCCCACAGAAAAGCAACTGCCAACCTACGTCTCGTAAATGCGGACGGCACGCCCCTGGCGAACTCTGCCGTCACCGCAAAACAGACTTCTCACCTGTTTCTCTTTGGCTGCGGCGTCTTTGACAGCGTTGCGCTGATGCGGGCAAAGGAATCCGGCAATGAACAGGCTGCCGCCTTTTTGGGCGAACGCATGGAAAAATGGATGAAGCTCTTCAATTACGGCACGCTTCCCTTCTACTGGGGACGCTACGAGCCCACGGAGGGACAGACGATGGAAGCCCCCACCATGGCTGCTGCCAAATGGCTGAAGGACCGCGGCGTCACCGCCAAAGGCCATCCCCTTTGCTGGCATACGGCCTGCGCAGACTGGCTGATGCAGTATTCAAACGAAGAGATCCTAAAAAAACAGTTACGACGCATCGACCGCGACGTAACTGCCTTCAAGGGTGTCATTGACATGTGGGACGTGATCAACGAAGTCGTGATCATGCCGAATTTTGATAAATATGATAACGCCATCACCCGCATCTGTCAGGAGATGGGACGGATCAAGCTTGTGAAAGCGGTCTTCGACGAAGCGAAGGCCATGAACCCTGACGCAACGCTTCTGATCAATGACTTTAATACCAGCGTAGCCTACGAGATCCTGCTGGACGGCCTGTTGGAGGCCGGCGTTCCCATCAGCGCCATCGGCATCCAGTCCCACCAGCATCAAGGCTATTGGGGTGCGGAAAAGCTGCATGACGTTCTGCGCCGCTTCTCACGCTTTGGCCTGCCCATTCACTTCACGGAAAACACGCTGATCTCCGGTGAGATCATGCCCGCCCACATCGTAGACCTCAATGACTTCCAGGTGGACAGCTGGCCTTCCACGCCTGAAGGAGAGGCCCGTCAGGCAGCTGAGATCTCTGAAATGTATACGATCCTCTTTGAGCATCCCCAGGTGCAGGCCATCACCACCTGGGATTTCACGGATGACTGCTGGCTTCACGCACCTTCAGGGTTCCTACACGTGGACAATACGGAAAAGCCTTCCTATCATGCGCTGCGAAAGCTCATTCACGAGGATTGGTCCACCAACGTTACCCTGCGGACGGATGAGGACGGCCGGGTGAACTTGGAAGGCTTTAAGGGAAATTACGAACTGAGCTGCGGTACCCTCTCCGCCAAGCTAGACCTTACGGCCGACAGATCGGAAACGCTCACGCTTAGTTAAGACAATCCTTCATTTTTACCACAGAGGCTTCCTGCTGCTCCGAAAGATCCTCCAAGAGTCTTCCCACGTGACGCGTTTCAAAAAACATGTCCTTCTTTGCGATCACGATGATCACGGTAGCGATAACCACAACAATGGTTTCCACACACTTTGTCTCCGGCGTCATGGCAATCTTTTCCTGCATGAAATTGATGAACAGATGGAAGATCATGCAGGCAAGGATTGACCTGTCGCTTACGAGATAAACCCAAGTGATAATAAAGCCCATGGGGATCGCGCTGACAAAGAAGTTGATCGCAAACAGGGGATTCACCATCAGACCGGCCTGGTAGGTACCCTGGATGAAGAGCAGCGGGAAATGCCAAAATCCCCAGATCACGCCAAAGATCACGGACTCCCAAAACCAGTTCATGTAATTTCCGATGGAATCTTCGCAATAGCCCTTCCAGCCCACTTCTTCAAGGATGGATGCAACGATGATCGCAACCAGCGCCGATGCAATGCCCACTCCCGTAAAGGTGAAATCCTCCGTAAAGGAAAACTGATCCAGAGACTGACCAAAGAGGAGAGACAAAAGAATCGTGCAAACGATGATGAGGGCAAATACAAAGATTGCCAAAACCACGTTGCCCCATTTCACCTTATAAAAGCCGATCAGCTTGTTGCGCAGATCCTTCTTTAACGTGTCGGATCCTGAGCACAGGATAAACACGGTAGACACAACCGCCGGAGCGATCAGACCCAGAAGCATGAACACCACCGCCATATTCTCTGACATAAAGATCGCGGGGATCCAAAAGATCCAGGTACACACAAACGTCACTGCAAAAAACAACACGGGCCGATACTTATAATTTTCAACTTTATTTGACTTCATATTCTACTTTTCCTCCTTCTTCCACAAGGCTTTCCATTTATATCCCACTTTCCGCGGGAGACTCCATTCCATTTCCGCTTTCTGCGGAACTTTCCAATTCCCTGACGCTCTTAAATCTTCCTATCATTGCTGCCGTAACCGCCAGGCAAACGCCTGCGGCGATGATCACGATGGCCGATCCTCTTCCCACTCCCAAACCAGTTTGCTTACCGATCAGGTCCGCCGCCGCGCCGGAGATCGCATACGCCCCAACGTATCCAAGCTGCGACAGGAATCCGATCATGCCCCATGCCCTTCCCTGCGCGTCGTCAGGGATATTGGTTCTCGCCAGATAATCCAGACAGTTATTGGCAAAGGGCAGCGCCGCGAAGAAAAGAAACCCAAAGGCGCAGACCGGAATCAGATTCTCAAATAAGCCAAATCCGGCCATAAACAATCCCGACAGGACCAACGCCATGCTGAGCGTCCTTACGTACCGGCCTTTTAAGCCTTTTATGCCAAGGAGAATGCCGCTCACCAGCATTCCGCTGGCACAGATGGTCTCCGCCACGCCCAGTGTCGTTTCATCCGCAAACGAAAGGATCAGCGGCCCAACCAGGGTCTGGAACATTCCCATGAACAGCGTGATTGCCGAGGAGATGGCGATCAAAACGAGAAGACCTTTCTTGGCGCACAGGACCTGCCAGCCCCCCTTGATGCTTTGCGAAAACGTTTCCTTCTTCTCCGAAATCTTTGCCACAAGACCTTTCCGCACAACTGCCGCGGCCGTTACCGTCAGGAGGAAGGTTGCCACGTCGATCACCAGAAGAAGCTTTATGTCGCTGAAGGTGAGAAGGAAGCCGGCGATGACCGGTGAAAAAAGATATCTCGCGCTCCCCGCCAGGGAAACCAGCCCGTTGGCCCGGGAGAACTCTTCCTTCGTCAGAAGATCCGTAACCGTTGCGCGGTACGAGGGCTCCAGCAAGGCAGAGAATACTGCACTCACGGTTACGCCGATGCAGATCTGGGTTAACGAAGCCCCGCCATTCATCATGCAGAACAAAATAAAGAGAACGCCCAAAGCCGAACACCCGTCACCGATCATCATCAAAAGCCTTCTGTCAAACCGGTCCGCCAAAACGCCTGCAGGAACGCTTAGGAGGAGTGTCGGCAAAAATCCAAGGAGCGTCACCAGCGCCGAGCTGGCCGCGCTTCCCGTCTGCCGAAAAACGTAAACGCCCAACCCAAAGCTGGTCAGGCCGCCGCCGATGGACGAGATCAGTTCTCCCGACCACAGGAGCAAAAACTTCTTGAAGTTGCTCTTCTTTTCCATCATTGCATCTCCATTTGCCCAATCAATCCTTTCACGTACTCCATGCTGCCGGGCTTGGCACCAAAGAGTTTTTCCGCCATGTCGATGAAGACCGTCACGTCATTTTCCGTGAAATTCCCGTCATCAAAAAGTTCATTGCCCACGATCAACAAAATCTTTACCCTCTCAGGGACATGGTCACAGTTAAAGATTCCCTGCCGGATCCCTTCCTCTGCCGCCTCCGACAAAAGCGGGATCGCCTCCGCCACCAGCCTCTTAAGAACTTTATTGTGCATGAGGGCGTTCTCCTGCTGATGCAGGGCATTCTCAATGGTTGCCTCCTCCGGCGCAGGGCGGAAGGCCGCCATGATGCCAAGGATCTTCTGAACCACGTCCAGGTTGGAGCTTAACACCTGCCTTGCCATTTCCGCTTCCTGCCCAATCATCATTTCGATCACTTCCTCGAGCATCTGCTCCTTGCTCTCGAAATAGTAGTAATACGTGCCCTTCGCGATGCCCGCTTCCTCTATGATCTCATCCACGCTGGTATTCTCATACCCCTTGGAAAGAAACATTTTATATGCGATCTTCAAAAGTTCTAATTTTCTTTTTTCACCCTTTTTCATTATCGTTTTCTCCTTTTTCGACCACCGGTCGATTTTATAATAACACCCCTTTGGATTCACGTCAAGATATTTTTTCGACTATTAGTCGATTTTGTGATTTCTCTTGAATATCACGAAACAATCAGTTATAATCCATATGAAACTAAAGCAATTAAAAACATTGAAAATATAGGGAAAGTCGTAAGGAGGTACGTACTATGATTTCATGGAAAAACCTTGATACGCTTGCTTCTTTTCAGGAGCTTGCAAAAAAGGACAAGGTCAGCCTGAAGGACGTGATGAGCGGCGAAGCAGGCGCAAAGAGAGTTAAGACTTATCAGATGCCCATGGCAGAGGGCATGACCTACTGCTATGCAGCGAAAGCCGTAGACGAGAACGTTCTGGATGGTCTGAAGAAGCTCGCTGACGAGGCTCAGCTTCTGGAGAAATATGCCGCTCTGTATAACGGCGAGGTGATCAATACCGGCGAGAAGAGACTGGTTCTTCACCAGTTAACCCGCGGTCAGCTCGGCGATGCCGTGATCAAGGACGGCGTAAATAAGAGAGATTTCTATCTCGCACAGCAGAAGAAGATTGAAGAATTTGCAAATGACGTACATTCCGGAAAGATCACGAACGGCGCCGGCGAAAAGTTTACGACGGTTGTTCAGATCGGCATCGGCGGTTCCGACCTTGGTCCCCGCGCCATCTACCTGGCACTGGAGAACTGGGCAAAGCAGACCGGCAACTTCAATATGGAAGCTAAGTTCATCAGTAACGTGGATCCTGACGACGCGGCAGCAGTCCTTGCAGGAATCGACGTGGCACACTCCCTGTTCGTTCTGGTATCCAAGTCCGGCACGACCCTGGAGACCCTGACCAACGAATCCTTCGTAAAGGATGCGCTGAAGAACGCAGGCCTCGACGCTTCCAAGCACATGGTGGCCGTAACGAGCGAGACCTCTCCCCTTGCCACCAGCAGCGATTACCTGAGAGCTTTCTTCATGGACGATTACATCGGAGGAAGATTCTCCTCCACCTCCGCGGTTGGCGGTGCGATCCTTTCCCTTGCTTACACTCCTGAAGTATTTGCCCGCTTCCTTGAAGGCGCAGCCGCAGAGGACAAGCTTGCTGCTAACGCTGACCTTAAGAAGAATCCCGCGCTTCTCGATGCCCTCATCGGCGTATATGAGAGAAACGTGCTCGGCTTCCCCGCTACGGCGCTCCTGCCTTATTCCCAGGCCCTCAGCCGCTTCCCTGCACACCTGCAGCAGGCTGACATGGAGTCCAACGGCAAGTCCGTAAACCGCTTCGGCGAGCCCGTAACTTATCCCACCGGCCCCGTGCTCTTCGGCGAGCCCGGCACCAATGGCCAGCACTCCTTCTACCAGCTGCTCCATCAGGGAACCGATATCGTTCCCCTGCAGTTCATTGGCTTCAAGGAGAGCCAGCTCGGCGTTGACGTGAACATTCAGGGCAGCACGAGCCAGAAGAAGCTCTGCGCCAACGTTGTGGCTCAGATCATGGCCTTCGCCTGCGGCAAGGACAACGAGGACAACAACAAGAAATTCGCCGGCAACCGTCCTTCCAGCATCATCATTGGCGAGAGACTCACTCCCGAAACCATGGGCGCGCTCCTCTCCCACTACGAGAACAAGATCATGTTCCAGGGCTTCCTTTGGAACGTGAACAGCTTCGACCAGGAAGGCGTTCAGCTCGGCAAAGTACTTGCAAAGAAAGTACTTGCGCACGAGACCGACGGCGCACTGAAAGAGTTCAGCGACATGTTTGAAATCTAAAAATCTGTAATGAGAAAAGCCCTCCTTGCCATATGGCAAGGAGGGTCTTTTTTGTAAGCATGCGCTTACGTTCGCTCAGTAATCATTACGCACTATTGTATAATCTTTTTGCATTCCACCCAATTCTCCTTCATTCCATCCAGCCCCTTTGTCTCCCGCTTAAGCCAAATAATAGAATCATCTTTAGAATCAGAGTATAATTCCCAACTCAACACATTTCCTGATTTCACGGTTCCATTGGTCAGATTTGTCTCAAGATCTGCCTGAGGAATGCAGTCTCTTCCCACAAAAATCAAATTCCCCCGTAAGCTTATATCATCCCTTGGGCACTCCGTTATCATGTCATCCGATGGGTCAACGTAAAACAAATACCGTGATCCGCCAAAGCATATGCATCGATTGTCATGCATCTCATCGCATACAAACCGATAGCAAAAAGGTTCTGAGTCCTCCATCCATGACGGATAAAGCATGGCATATACCACGCCCGGGTAATCTTTGTTTACGTAAACGTCCCCTCTCACGTCACCCCCCGCCATCATTTGCAGTTCCTCCAGTGGTTCTCTCTCCGTAACGGACGAAACGGTGCCGTAATACTCGTAGCCTTGTGGAAGAATGCCATAATGCGTGTTGGAAAAACCATACTGATTGCCGACAACCACCAAAGGATGCGCGATGCCGCTAGTAATAAATCTCTTACTGTTTACGCATAACTCTAAGGCAATGCCCTTCGGCATGGGAGCAACGGCACCACATGCCAAGCTCGTATACGGTAACTCCGCTGTTCCCCCATAAGTTGTTAAAAAGGCATCTTCTTCGTTTTGATTATCAGAAAGGATATCCTTCGCATGCGCTGCTTCGATTTCTTCTCTCACACCTTCTTTCGCGCACGCTCCCAGAGCAGTGCAAACCATCAGGCAAAACATATAAAACATGAATTTCCTAACGCATTTTCCGCTCATTTCCATCCCTCCAAAACAAAATTGCACGTATCCTCTGAAATACCATAATCCCAATTTGCCGTTGCTCTAATAATTTGCACTATCGCTATCTTTTTTGGCATTCCCACGCCTTTTCTCCATGTTACAATTTGGAAAGGTAATCCAAATAATCACTAATTACGTAAACATGTTTCCCCAACGGATTTCCTTGACTATCCTGAACATAGCATGACAAAAAAAGGGATTTTCCGTCTATCATTGCTACGTGAATGCTTTCGTCCTCGTCCAAATCCAGGCATATCTCCTTAAATGCTTTCCGGTTCGGATCCCACAGTAAAAGAACGTTTGATCTGCGTATATAAAAAACGTCTTCTTTTTCCCCTTGGCGGGAACTTATCCAAGCTTTCGTTAGGTTTTTCTGATTTTCCCTCACCGTCTCAAACGTACCATCCGTTATTCTGGCCGCACAACCGTAATTCGAAGTGTTCCGAATATATATCAAATCATCATCAACAAATAATTGAATAATACGTCCGCTGTTTGAATAATCAAGAAAATCCCCTGTAAACGGTATTGAAAAAAGTTCTTCATGGCTTGGACCATATGAAATCAATCTTCTCTTTGATCCTTCTTCCGTATATTCATCCTTAATGGCATATAGCTTATCTCCATCAGAATAAAATGCATATAATGCGGCGCCTTCCTCCTGATAGGATTTCCACAAACACTTCTCCCCAGTCTCCCATCTGTCATGGTTTAAATCATATCCATCCAAAAGCGTAACAATGGATTTATCCGAATTTACAATGTTTTTTAGCGTAACGATTTGGTTTTGCCATAAGTATACTTCCAAACCCGGCAGGGACTTATCATCACATTCCGACAACACTTTTAACGTATTGTTTGACAGTGAAAGGTTAACCAATTCATTCTTTATCTCTCCATCCTCGCATCGCTTCGCGGCTATAAAGTATATGTCTTCATTTAACTCTGCGACTGTACTCGAATAACCGTCTAAATCTTGCAATTCAGCTATTTTTACGTTTGTCCCGTCCTCAAAATAATACCTGTAACACGTTACGTTTCCATTCTCCGCATATAGATATATAACGCTGTCATTTTCACGGAAAGACAAATAATTCAAGTTATTTTTTCCATTGTTAAAATCCTCGAAGTCAATTCTTTTTTTTCGCATCATCGCCTGCCGAATTCATCAAATGATTATGTTTTATTAATTGGCATGCCGATAAAAGAATACAAACAATAAGAATACTCAAATACGAAATCTGTTTCTTTTTCAATGAACTACCTCTCACTTCAAGTAATTGCAAAACTAATTGCCAATGAATGAAAAAAGTTCCATCATTGACAATTAGCCATGCCATAAATTTATCGTTCGTCAAAATAAAGCTGTATGCGGCGGTCGATGGACTCTACCGTCGCCTGTGCATTCTTTTTCCCCTCAAGATACGGTTCTATTTCATCCCAAATAATGTTAACCGCTTCGACTTCACTCCTGTCATCGGCAATCAGGGACTGCATGACGGATTCATAAACGGCAACAAGCTCTTCTTTACTCCCCGTCACGGAAAGGAACGTAGTTTCATGCCCTCTATTTAATTCAATTGCCCATGCCCATGTCTCTCCCTTCACGTTTCCCTCACGATCACGCTCTTCAGTAAGTACAAGAGAATGCTCCGCAACGTCTGGTCTGACGCTCAAAAAATCCGTGCTGCTTCTTTGATTGTCCAGTGACAGAATGAATTCGAAAAACTCGCTGATCTCCTTTTTGTGAGGGGAATTCTGATTGACAACCATCAATCCGTCCGTTTGAAAATAGTTCTTTCCTCCTTTTTCCGTCGGAAATCCCACAAGCCAGCCATTGTTCCCATACATGGAATATGCCCGAAAAATCTGCCACGGTTCATTTGCCCCAGAAAATTCCGCCAATACTTCGCCTGACGTGACGAGCGCTTCGCCGCCCACGTGAGCTTCACTTTCCTCTTTTAACAATTCCAGCACCTCGGTAAATCCGTTTTTTTCAAACGCGCTGATCCCATTTTCCCAATCCAGGAATTTTGAGTGTTGCAAATCGGCGCCGACAAGAGCATAGAACTCGTAATAAATGTCCATCTCCCCTCGCGGATAAGTGAGTATTCTTCTGACGTCCTTTCGTGTTTTCTTGAGTTCCATAAGTCGCTCGAGGGTAAAATTATCCTTGCTTATCACGTCCCTTCGCGCTACAAAGGATTGCATGCCTTGAATGTATGGCGGCACGCCAACGAGTTTTCCCTCCACGCTTCCGTAATCAAGAACTCCTTTTAACAGTATGCCCGCAGTCTCTTTAGAAATCAACTCCTCCGCCGGAAGAATCGCGCCGTAAGCATATAACCGTTCCATGTCGTCCCGCGACACTAACAGCAGATCCGGGCCCTTCCCGCTCAAGACGTCCGCCATTGTTCTCGTTCTGACCTCATCAGCCGTTGCAGTAATTTGCTTCACGGCAATATCCTGATGAGTCAAGTTAAAATTTGTCGTGAATTTATAAAGGGGGCCATAGCATTTTCCCATAACTGCCAGTTCCAACTGAACAATGCCATTCTCAGAATCCATGGCTATGTCCGTCGCATTTAGGTCATCAACTCCGTCAACGCCTGTTGTGGCTTCGTACTCGCATGCCGAAAACAGAACACATACCGTAGCCAGTATTATCAACACGCTAACTCGCATCTTCACTCGCATTGCAAGAACCTCCTTCTCGTCAGGGGAAAAGTCACTCGCGTTAACCTCAAGCTTTTAATGTTTTTAGTAATAGAATTCCCTATTTCATTTTTTCCCTATTTCATTTCTTCCAAATAAAGCCATACACGGCTTTTCAGATGGTTTGTTAACGCCTTTTCATCAATCCGGCCGTTCAGGTAATCCCCAAGTTCTTCATCAAACACCTTCTGAAGCCCCGCCGGGAAGGTCTTTTTTACTGCGCCCTTTTCAATAAGGTCATTCAGGAACTTTACGTCCTCGTCCCAATCAAGTTCCGGCATTACTTCCGGATTGTAGATTCCGAATTCCGCGTCCTGCTCCGCAGTAGCTTGATATCTGGCAAACGCGTCCGTCAAAACGTCTTTTCTTACCGGAAGGAAGGATATGTCTTCCTGCATGGCCTCCTTGGAAAGATACACTTTTAAGAAGGTGTAGGCAATCGTCTTTTCTTCGTCCGTCGCCGTGCGGCAAAGTGCCACCGGAGAAATTGCGCAAAGCAAGTTCCTTGCACCCGCGTTTGTCGGATAACCAGTTATCTTCTCTCCGTTTATCTGCATTCTCCTGCGAAGCCTAACCGCTCCCTCAACGGAAAACACGTCAACGCATTCACAGAAAGCTTCTCCCTTTTTAATGGCCTCTCCGGACGCGGCCGGGGGACATTGCATGGCTTTTCGCGATATCCGTAACACGCGCTCAAACTTTGACGTTCCAAAAATGGTTTCGCCCGTTTCAACGTTAAAATAATAATTATCACCAAGACCGTTCATCAAGGCGTCAAAATATTTCTCCCTCCAGTCAGCCGCCGTTTCGACGTACCTGCCCGTGAATATCTTCCCGTCAAAATTCTCCAACGCATTCAAATATCCTTCATAATTCCAGTCATCCGGCGCATTGTCCGTCGTCAGCAGCGTTTTAATTTGGAATTCCCTCACGATTCCATACGTCACGCCTCCTATTTTACCGAATTCCGACGCGCCCGGGAGCATCTCTTCCGCAATTCCCGTTTGTTCAAGGAATCCGTCCAGCGGCTGCCAAAGTCTCTCCAAATCCTCAAAACCCGTTAATGCCGTGTCAACAAGAACCGGCCCTTTCCCCGCACCAAGCTGCGTTAATAAACTGGTTTCATCATAATCATCCTTAACGTTTATTACGTATTCAGGATACTTTTTTTGAAAATAAGCCGCTGCCTTTCCATACTTTTCGGCGTTTTCCGCAGAAACGGCGATTGTGATCGACTTTAATTCTTCTTTCTCCCCGGTGGGTTTCAGCAAAAGAAATAACGTGCCTTTCTCACCTTTCTCCTCATACAAAATCGAAACCGAGCCGTCTGACGCCATCCCTAATTCCCTGACTGCCAGGGGAATAATTCCGTGATTCGACCATTTATATGCCAGCTCCAGTTTCCTGTCCCGCAAATCATAAAAACATACCCCCTCTTTATTGCACGTAAGGATTTGATGGTCATCAACCGGCACCGCGTCATATACGTCACTCGACGTCAGCATTTTCTTTACGGCTTCGTCCTTAGAAACGGCGATTTCAGACAGTTCGCCCGTCTCCGCGTTTGCTTCCATGAATCTTCGTTCATTCGTTTCCAGCGTGGTCTCGCACAGCGCAACGCGTCCTCCCCCAAAAGAGCACAATTTTGAATTTACTTCCGCCTCTTTTTCAAAAAGAATCTCCCCCGCGGAAGAAATGATTACGTAATTTCTCTTGCCTCCATTCCCGTCATACGTTACGTGAAAATTCCCGTTCGAATCCCCCATCAACGACCTAATAAAGGCATTTGCGTTGAGATTAGGGTGTATTGCGTTTACCACGGCAAATGCCTCGTCCAGTTCGTAAAACCAATAGTCTGCCGGCTTTCCGTTTTTGTTGGTTCCGTGATAACACGCGACGTATCCCTTTTCCCCGGACACGGATCCCAGGTTACGTATTTGTGCTCCTTCACGCCCTGAATCCACCTCTATCTTCAGGGAGAATTTTTCTCCGTTCCCCGTTATGCCGTTGACGCCATCCCAATCCTCTTTATAGTTCGAAAAGGTGTGATTCGAATGCCTTACGCATCCGGCCTCACAGACAAAGATTTCACCGCTGCCGTGAATCTCTCCCTCTGCTTCCGTCTTTTCCATCGGATGGTTGATGACGGCACGCAGATCATCCGTGGAATTATCGTTCCAAACAGCGCTTCCGTCCCAGGAAATGCTTAATTCATCAATGCGTCTTTTTTCCGAAGAATCGTTCTCAGTTGTTTCAGTGCTTTTTTCTTCCAGAAAACTAAATTCCTGCGATTCCGTTGATGATTCATTTCCCGTCTCCGTCTGTTTTTCCTCAGATTTGTTGCCATTCGCGCATGAGGACAATATGAGTACCGTAACCAAAATAAGTACTCCTAATGATTTCTTCCCTTTATGCCTCTTCATGCCGTCATCCTCCTCCGGTACCTGTTTCCCAGTTTCCCCGTCAATTTGTATAAAGCGGGCATGCTACTCTATTTGCTCTGCAATCTCAATTAATTCCGTTTCCGAAAGAAATCCCTGAATGACAAACAGAATCCCTCTCTCGTCCTTCCAAATGATCTCGTTCCCTTCCCCCAGATCATTTGACACATATACATCCGCATCGAATCTTCCAACGCGTGCGAAGTGTTCCTCGGAATCAGATACGATGTACACTTCCCCGTCATATGCCGGATTCATTACTATAAAGCTTAAAATGTCTCCGCTTTCGTTAACAAATGTCTCATTGATCCCGTCTTCGTCAACGGTACGGTCAAAAAGCTGGTAGCCTTTAGGTACCAATCCTTGCAGGGAATACTTTGTAACGTCAACATTTTCGCCGGATTGATTCTGGTATCGATATACGTCCGTTCCAAAACGGTCCTGAAACCACCGCATTACTCCTGCATGCACGCTTTCGTTAAATACAAACAAAGCGGTTCCCGTAATCCCCAACAGCAATGCCAGTACCGCAACAATCCTCTTTACGTAGTACGTAACGGGCGATTCCGCTTTTTCGATCATTCTTCTGATCCTCGGGCGAAGGCGCCTTGCCATCATGCGATCCTCATCGGACGGCTCAGGAAACCTTCTTACCTGACGTTCCATGACGCTTGACAGCGCCTTTTTTAACGCAACTTCATCCATCAAAGCTGTTCCTCCTTACACATTTCTTCCAATTTTGCCTCAGCGCGCTTTACGGTTTTTCTTACGGCCTCTTCTGAAAGATCTTGCATTTTTCCTATTTCGGCATATTTCAGCCCGTACACGTGCCTTAGGATCAGAAACTCCCGATCTTTTGCGGAAAGCTTCAGGATCATTCTTTCGACCTGATCCTTCGTCTCATAATTCTCAAACTGATCCGCATCAGCCATGCCATCAGAAATCAGTATCTCATTCTGTTTTTTCCTTATGCGATAAACGTCTTTTGCCGCATTGAAAGCAGCCGTGACCACGTACCACTTTGTCTGAGGATCCGTTAACCCCCTCAGCACGTCCGCATGGTTAAGCATCCTGAGAAAAGCGTTTTGAACGGCATCAAGCGCGTCCTGTTCATTATGCAAAATGGAATTTGCCGCCCGGATCATGTCTTCCAGATACTCTTCACATATGATCTCCATCACGCTTCGAACTTCTTCGTTTTCTATGGCCGCAAGAAACAGTAACATTTTACCCCTTTCCAGCAGAACGTACATCCTGCCTTATTAACGGATTTATTGCAGTAAAAGGACAGAATGCCGTGACAAAAAGCGTCTTTTTACTGCCCGTCATATATATGACGATTTTCAAAAGTGAAACCGGACAGTAAAAACAAAAAATAGAAATTCAAATATCATTTAAACCAAACTGTCAACATAAACCCAATTTATGCTAATGCGTCATTTTAACATGCTATTCCTGTTTGTGCGGTTACATGTATCCATCGTTTCCCGCGCAGTTTTTGCATACCGCCATTTCCTTTCATATTTCCATCCTAAACATGTAGCGAAAGCTAAACTCTCGCGGCATGCCATGAATTTATCGTTCATCAAAATACAGTTGTACGCGGCGGTCAATTGTTTCCACCGTCGCCTGTGCGCTCTTTTTCCCTTCAAGATACGTTTCTATCTCCTGCCAAACAATGTCGCTTACCTCTTTCCCGCTGGAATCAGCTGCGACCATGGATTGCACAAAGGATGCATATGCCTCACACAATTCTTCTTTTGTTCCGTCAAAATCAATTCGCGTATAAGTATTTCCTTGCTGCCACATCCATTGTTCTCCGTCCTCTGTTCCGTCCGGCTTATGTTTT
>JAFZNO010000038.1 GCA_017552985.1 Lachnospiraceae bacterium | reverse complement strand
CAGTCCGCAGAAAGCCGTACAGCGTGGTTTTGTTTGACGACGAGAGCAACATGGTCAGACTTGACATGAGTGAATACATGGAGAAGTTCTCCGTATCGAGACTCATCGGAGCGCCTCCCGGATACGTGGGATACGAGGAGGGCGGCCAGCTCACGGAGGCAGTCCGCAGAAAGCCGTACAGCGTGGTTTTGTTTGACGAGATTGAGAAGGCACATCCTGACGTGTTTAATGTCCTGTTGCAGGTGCTTGACGACGGACGCATCACGGATTCCCAGGGACGCACCGTGGACTTTAAGAACACGATCCTGATCATGACCTCCAACATCGGCGCACAGTATCTGTTGGATGGCATCAGTGAGGACGGAAGCATTCGTCCTGAGGCGGAAAAGGCAGTGATGGAGGACCTGCGGGCGCACTTTAGGCCGGAATTCCTGAACCGTCTTGACGAGACGATCCTCTTTAAGCCGCTGACCAGAGAGAATATCGGCGGAATCGTCGACCTGCTCATGAAGGACGTAAACGCAAGACTTGCAGAGAAAGAGGTTTCCATCGAGCTGAGTGAGGACGCGAAGGCCTTGATCGCCAGAGAGGCATATGATCCCGTTTATGGTGCGAGACCCTTAAAGCGTTACCTCCAAAAGAACGTGGAGACGCTGGCTGCAAAAATGATCCTGTCAGGCCAGGTGGGAGTGGATGACGTCATCCGGATCGAAACGGACGGCGATGCGCTGAAAGCCGTTGTAAATAAAGGATAAAGTTGGGAATTTTCAAGAAACCCTCTAGCATTTTTGAGTGAAAAGTTGTATCCTTAAAGGGAACCATGATTAGATAAACTCAAAGATGCCGGAGGGTTTATGACTAAAAGGGTTGCCGTTTTTATTGGACAAATTAATCAAGATTATACGAGTGAGATGGCTGGCGCCGTCGTAGATACTGCGAGGGAGCTTGGGTATGTTGTCGACATTTTTTCGGAATTTGGTTCCTACGGCCAAAACTATCTCCACGCGGAAGGGGAGAGGAATATCATTCATCTCCCTTTTTTAGAGGATTATGACGGAGTGATCATTGGACCGGACACCTTTGGCGTTCCGGAAATGGAAAAGCAACTGGACATCCTTCTGTTGCAGAAGGCCCAGACCAAGCCCATCGTCAGCCTTCGCCAGGAGAAGGATTGCTTTTACAGCGTTCAGATCGATAATTACCTGGCCATGAGAAGTCTGACCGAGCATTTTGTAAAGGATCACGGTTATCGGAAGATCTGCTTTATGAAGGGCCGAGCTGACCTGAAGGATGCCCAGGAGCGTCTGCAGGGATACCTGGACGTCATGAGTGAAAACGGCCTGTCAGTGACGGAGCACATGCTGTTCCAGGGGAATTATTGGAGAGATCACGGCGAGGAGGCAGTCGAATGGTTTTTGTCGGGGCCGGAGATGCCGGAGGCAATCATCTGCGCCAATGACTTTATGGCCATTTCCGTATTGGTGGCATTAAAGGAACGGAATCTGCGCGTGCCGGAGGACGTGGCTCTTGCAGGTTTCGATGACCTTGAAGAGGTTCGTTACCTGGAGCCTGCGATCACCAGCGTACACATGCCTTGTTATGAAATCGGCAGACAAGCTTTATACCTGATCGATAAGCTGAATCACGGCGGCAAGTCAAAGCAGATCGTGCGGCTTCCCGCGGATTTTGCCCGCCGCAAGAGCTGCGGATGTGAAGTGGAGGAACACGGTCACTGGGCGGAACAATTGTATTCTCAGAGAAATTACCTCAGCGTGGCGATCATGCAAAATGGTTTCCTAAATGCGGATTATGAGAGCTGCGACACCATCGAGGAATTGTTTAACGTTGCCTATCAATATTCCGGCAATTTTGTATATGATGAGATTTACGTGTGTCTTTGCGAGGCGACGGATGCCGCGGAAGAACGGTTGTTGCAGCCGCAGCAGTATACGGAATACATGACGCTGCGTGCCATCATGAGCAAGACGGACGGACTTCAGGTGACGCAGGAACGCTTTGCAAGGCGTGAACTTCTTCCGGAGAAATACCGTCATGATTCGGAACCGCTGTATTTCTATCCAATGCACCACAAGAACAGATGCCTTGGATATCTGGTATTGAAGTCAAAGAACAGGCACGGACTCAGGGAGTTTTTTAACTGCTGGACGTCGGAGCTTTGCAGCTGCCTGGATAAGGTGCTTCTCTATGAGGAGAATAAGGCACTTCAGGAATTTCGCCTGCTCTCCACGATCGATGAGCTTACGGGACTTTATAACCGAAGGAAATTTGAGCAGGAGCTCAGCAAAATGCTCGTGGCCATTAAAGGTAAGAGCACTAGCATATACGTATATAGCCTCGACATGGACGGGCTCAAGACGATCAATGACACCTATGGGCACATGGAAGGTGACGCGGCACTTTGCGCGTTCGCGGACGTGATCACTGATGCGACGAAGGACGGCGGAGTTTGTTTCCGAGTAGGCGGAGATGAATTTATGATCCTGGCGTATGCGGATGGCAAGAAGGACGGGGAATGGATCACCCGGCAGATCGAGGAAGGCATCGAAGCGTTTAATCAGAAGACGGATAAACCATACAAGATTGCCGGAAGCATCGGATACTCCACCTACAAGAGAGGCGAGGAGATTTCCAACTGCATTCGCAGGGCTGACGTCAACATGTATGCGGACAAGATGGCGAAAAAGCAGGGGAGGAAATAACATGATTCCAAAGGATCCGGTAATGCTTCTTAGTTTCATGAACTTGAAACTGAGAGATTATGGAAAAAATCTTGAGGATCTATGCGAGGATCTCGAGGTGGAACGGGAAGAAGTGGAAAAGACGCTTGCTGCGATCGACTATCACTACGACGCGGGGCGCAATCAGTTTGTATAGAAGACGAGGCATAAGGGCCAGGCTTCGCTTCATAGACATGGGATGAGGGAATGGATGGAGTAGTCTATGAAAAAGTGTTTATGCGGCATGGCGGCCTTGGATCTTTGTCTTGTACTTGTATTTGCAATGCTTTGCGTAAAGCGCGCGGAGACGCACCAAGCAGCGAGGGAAGCCTTTCTTGAAGCCTCCGGAAGCGTTTGGAGGGAAGACGCGGCTAAGGGCAAAAATGCTGGAAATGAAGCAAAAAAAATTGCCCTGACCTTTGATGACGGACCGCATCCGACGTACACAATTGAATTACTGGACGGACTAAAAGAACGTGGCGTACAAGCCACGTTTTTTGTTACGGGAGAACATGCGCAGCTTCATCCTGACGTGATCAAGAGGATGCAGGAGGAGGGACATTTGATCGGAAACCACACCTACAGTCACGTGCAGCTCCGGAGCAGTAATAAGAAGAGCTTTAAGGAAGAACTTCAAAAAACAAATGACGTCCTTTACGGCATTACGGGGCAGGAGGTCCTTTACGTGCGGCCGCCCTACGGCAGCTGGGACCGTACGCTGGAAAAGGAATTAAACATGTTCCCAGTGTTTTGGACCATTGATCCCACGGACTGGAGCTGCTTAAATGCGGAAACCGTAACGCGCAGGGTGGTCAAGAAGGCTAAGGAAAATGCCATTATTTTGCTTCATGATTATTATCCGACAAGCGTGGAGGCGGCTCTTATGATCGTTGACGAATTGTTGGCGGAAGGCTATGAATTTGTGACTGTCGACGTGATCCTAACGGAATGAACGATAGTACCTTCTTATCGTGCGTAAAAATGCACGATAACGGGGATATGACGTCTTATTCCAAATGGCGGAAAATGAGCTTCTGCGTTACAATGAAATTAGGTTTTGAGAAGCGGCGCATAAGCGCGAACGGAGATGACAAAAGAAAAAGGAGGGGTATTTTTTATGGGTGACGGACGAACACGTAAGATTTATCGTTCATTGGCGGGGGCTTTGGCGATGACTTTGGTCATTGGAACGCTTGGCTGTGGGATGCCAAATGAAAATGAGAGTTCCATGGAACCAGAGAAATCGGTTGTTACGGAAGTGGCGTCGACGCCGGAAGATAGTGGGGAATCTTCCTCGGAGGTGAGCCAGGCGGTTAGCGAGTCGTCTTCCGCAGAGGAGAGTTCGGAGAGTGCGTCCTCCGATGGCGGGGAGAGCACGCCGGCCGAGAGCACGAAAACGAGAAAATCGGTGAAGGATCCGGGGGAACCGAAAGAATACGTCTGGGACTTTGATGATCTTGTCAATGCGCAGTGGAAGGAACAAGAGAAGAAAGAGCATCCGAAGGGAAGCACATATGTGGGAAATTATTCGAAAGCGATGGAGGATTATCTTAATGACATCGTAGAAAACACGAACCTTGATGAACTATCAAAAGACGACGGATTATATAAAGCTCTTTACGTATATCATCAGTTGGAGGATTATAAGCATCGCGGTAAAAGTACGAATGCGTCCATAAAGGCCAGATTGGACAGGATTGATGCCGTACAATCGCTGGAAGAACTCTATGAACTCTATTCAGACGAAGAGTTCTCCAGATATAACCGTCTTATCTCCATGAACACTTTTTTGACGGGTAGCGGAACCTACGTTACGTTTGTGGAACCGGCGACGATCACTTATGATGATACCGCGATGAGTAAGGTGCAGAGCATTTGCATGACAAATTGCCTAACGCAGATTGGCTTTGACAAAAAAAGGGCGAAAGAAATTGTGGATGGCGCCATGACGGTTGATAAACGGGTCGAAGAGTATTGCAAGCTGGAGACGTACTCCGAAGCATACATATCTAAAAAGACTTTGGAACGAAAAGAAATCCCGGTTCCGGTTGTAGACGTCTTGATAAAATTAGATGCAATCCCTGCAAGCGGAGAGTACGTGGGGACTGAAGAGACATATGGTCTTTATCGCGAATTATATCAGCCTGAAAACTTGGAAGCATTAAAGGATTACATGATGGTCACGGCTTTGTACAGATTAGGAATGTGGGCTGATCCTGAAACCGTAAAATCGATCATAACGGTTATGTGGGAGGAGACGTCGAAAGACGCGTATGAGCAAAACCTAAAAAGTATTCTATTATATTGTGCCGCAGATTTGCTTGCAGCGGAATATGACCGTAGGTTTGTATCGGATAAGAGCATTTACGCAGAGACGGAAGAGTTATTGGGTGAAATCAAGGTTTCCATGCGGGAAAGCTTTGATAATTTAAAATGGGATTTCCCCTACTATGGCAAGGAGTTCGTGGAGAAAAAGCTTGATTACCTTAAGGTATACGTAGGACGCAACGGAGATTACAATGATCTTTCGGACGTTGAGCTGACGGAGGATCCCGTCGATAACGTGGTTGCCTTGATGGTCAGTCAGGAAAGGTTTGAAAGAAAACAACTGAAAAAAACCTTGGATGACAGAACCATGACGGGAATGAACATGTTTGAAACCAATGCTTATTACGTTCCAAGGCTTAATTCCGTTATGGTAAACAGTGCGTGGCTGAGCATGTATTCAGACTTGAAGGAAAAAGAGCTTCAGGGAGACGGCCTGCAATATGAGGAAACGCTGGCTTGGCTGGGATCCATGTTGGCACATGAGATTGGGCATGCCTATTCACCTGACTGTGGACATTACTATAACTTCCGCGGCATCAATTTGGATTGGATGGGAGACAGGGAAATCGAGCAATATAACGCATACGTAGACGGAATCATCCAGTTCTTTAATGACATGGAGGTTGAATACGGATATAAACTTGACGGGGAATTAGTCAGTGACGAGGCGTTTGCCGACTTAATGTCCATGGGATGTTGTCTGCGGATGCTGGAGAAGAGAGACGATCCGGATTTTGACCTGTTTTTCCGCTCCTATGCAAAGCTGAATGCATCAAATTACTCAAAGAGCATGATGAAGGAAATGGTGGAGAATGAGCATTTGCCAGACAAAGAGCGCACGAATTGCATTCTGGCGCAATTTGATGAGTTCTATGACACTTATGACGTAGATCCGGAAAGCCCATATTACGTGGCACCGGAAAACCGGCTGAAGGGATTATGGTAAAACAAAGAAACGGGTTAGGGAGACGTTCCCTAACCCGCTTTTTTTGAGCGATATGTTCGAGATTTGAAGTTTATACTGTCTTGAGGTCAAATCCGAAATACTTTACGGCATTGTTGTAGCTGACGTCCTTTACGATCTCGCCGAGAATCTCATAATCCTCAGGGAATTCCCCGTTTTCCACCCAGGTGCCCAGGAGATTGCAGAGGATCCGGCGGAAATAGTCATGACGGGTGTAGGAGAGAAAGCTTCTGGAGTCCGTCAGCATGCCCACGAATCCGGAGAGATTGCCAAGGTTTGCAAGGGAGATCATTTGATCCTGCATGCCGGTCTTATGGTCATTAAACCACCATGCGCTGCCCTGCTGGATCTTGGCAACGGCTGAGCTGTCCTGGAAACATCCGAGGATCGATCCGATGGTTTGGTTGTCATTCGGATTGAGACTGTACAGGATGGTCTTGGGAAGCTCATTTGTGCGGCTTAACGCATTCAGGAAATCCGTGAGCTCCGCGGCGGGAGCGTAGTTGTTGATACAGTCAAAACCGGTATCGGGACCGAGCTGCTCAAAGCGAAGCGTGTTATTGTCGCGCTTGCATCCGTAATGGAGCTGCATCACCCAATTTCTCTTGGCATATTCCCGACCCATGAAGAGAAGGAATGCGGTCTTAAAACGGATCTCTTCCTGACAGTTTACCGTCTGTCCGTTCTTCCGCTTTTCAAAGATGGCTTCCACTTCCTCGGCGGAAGCGGGAGCGTAGCAAACGTAATTGAGACCGTGATCGGAAACGCGGCAGCCTCTTTCCTGGAAGAAATCCATTCTTGCGGACAGCGCCTTGCAAAGGGATGCAAAACTGTCGATCGCAATGCCGGAAACCTTTTCGAGGGTGGAAAGATAATCGAGATAGTTCGGCTTTTCAAGGTTCATGGCCTTGTCAGGTCTCCACGCGGGAAGAACCTGTACGTCAAAGGTAGGATCCTCAGCAATCTTTCTATGGCATTCCAGATCATCCACGGGATCATCCGTGGTGCAGATCAAGGTGACGCCGGAATTGCGGATAATGTTGCGAACGCTCATGGAGGGGTCAGCAAGCTTCTTATTGCAGAGCTCCCAGACTTCCTCGGCAGTGTTCTTGTTCAAAACGCCCTGATAATCAAAATACTTGCGAAGCTCCAAGTGACTCCAGTGAAAGAGGGGATTACCGATGGCCTTCCCAAGGCACTCAGCCCATTTTAGGAATTTATCTTTGTCGGATGCATCGCCCGTAATATATTTTTCCTCTACTCCGCAGGAACGCATAAAGCGCCATTTATAGTGGTCGCCGCCGAGCCAAACCTGTGTCACGTTGTCAAACTTGCGATCCTCCCAGATCTCCTTTTGGTTGATGTGGCAGTGGTAATCCAGAACGGGCATGCTTGCCGCGTAGTCAAAATATAATTTCTTTGCCACGTCGTTTGAAAGGATGAAATCCTTGTCCATAAAAGCTTTCAATGCTAGATCCTCCTTGCAT
Source organism: Lachnospiraceae bacterium (assembly GCA_017552985.1). Lineage (GTDB taxonomy): Bacteria > Bacillota > Clostridia > Lachnospirales > Lachnospiraceae > Acetatifactor. The sequence goes on along the minus strand of JAFZNO010000038.1, from coordinate 2,835 downwards.
GGGTTGTCATGATTTGTGTTTTTGGTAAACTTGAAAGGTGTACCTGAAGACTTACGTTAAGGCGTCGTGGAACGCTTGATCAGCTTACCGGAGAATACAGATTCTGCAGGCATTTCTTCGCCGGAAAGGACGCGAAGAAGCGTTTGTACCAACTGATGCGTCATGGTCTCCAAACGGTTGTCAACGCTGGTGAGTTCCGGCTGACAACATGCGGTCAGCATGGAATTGTTGTAACCGATGATGGATAAATCCTCGGGAATGCGAAGTCCGTTCTTTTGTGCATATTTGATGGCGCCGACGGCGAGCTGGTCATCGGATGCAACCACGCCGTGGAAAGTCGTTCCGCGATCGGCAATATCCTGAATAAAATTCGTGATGGATTCAATTTGATCCGTGCGACCGCCATAGAAATTTACGAAAGGGGCATAATCCGCCAACTTGTAGCTCTTCATGGCAGCCTTATAACCGCTGAGCTTTTTGGTTCCGCTGTAAGAGTTGGAGTCATATAAATAGAGAATGTCGTCGATTCCTGCACGGATGAGGCTGGACGTTGCCTCAAACGTGGAGGCGTAGTCGTTGCACAGCGTGCAGTAGACGTTTGGACAATTGTAAGAAGCATTCAGAAGCATGACGGGAACCTGTTTTGCGGCATCCCGGATGTAGTTATTTTCTTTCTCAATGTTTGACACGTAATGGGAACCGACCAAGATTAAGCTGTCAACCTTTTTGGAGAGGATCAGCTTGATGTAGCTTTGACGGTCCTCCAGCTCATAGCCGGTACAGCAAAGGAGAGATTCGTAGCCGTTGGCGTGAAGCTCCTGCTCCAGGTAGTAGACGGCCTTTGCCAGATAAAGGTCGGAGGAATCGGCACAAAGAAGACCGACCGTTCGCAGAGAGTGCAGGCCCATGCCGCGTGCGTAAGCATTTGGCGTGTAATCATATTTCTCGATGACGCTTAAGACTTTTTCCCTGGTGGAAGCTTTCACGCTGTCGCTTCCGTTTAAGACGCGGGAGACCGTGGCGATGGATACGCCGGCTTTTTTTGAGATGTCATAGATGGTAAGTGCCATGGGATCAGAAATCTCCTTACGTAGAATTTTCTTTTGTTTACGTAATGCTGTAAGCAGTTACAAAAAACATGGTTTTATTATAACGCAAGAAAACTGAAAAAGCAAGAAAGGAAATAAAAAACGCGTAAATTCGGTTATCGACTTTATTAATCTGTTGGTGTAAGAATAGGAGCTGTAAGCACTTACATTTACAGCATGCTTTTCGGTAAAACGCTCCACGTTGGGATTAAGGGCATCCATGACGTGACAATCTTTATGCAGCGCACGGCGCAAGAAGCACTTTTTAAGAACGAGACATGGGTGACAAGGAGAGGTCTGGGAAGCCTCTCCTTGCTTTTTATAAAGGGATTGGATATAATGAATACGTCGGTCTTGGCTGGTTCTGGGAGGAGTGCGCCTGGCGCATTGCCGGTGTCTCGGTGCAAACATAGATGACAATCCCGGAGAACACGCGGCAGCCGGTCAGGACTGATTTTTGTTTGTATATTATGACATGGTTTTTGCAGATTCATGACATGGGTTGAAAAAGGAGAACGTTCAGTGAATTATAAGATGGTGATACAATATGACGGATCCAGGTTTTATGGCTGGGAGCATCAGCCGGGGCAGGAGATGACGATCCAGGGAAAGCTGGAATCCGTTCTATCCGCTATGGTCGGGGAAACCGTTGAGGTCATTGGAGCGGGACGGACGGACGCAGGCGTGCATGCGAGAGGCATGGTGGCCAACGCGAAATTTGAAACGGACAAAACCGTTGACGAGATCCGGGCTTATCTGAATCAATATCTGCCGGATGACATCTGCGTGCGAGAGGTGCGGATTGCAGCTGACGGCTTTCACAGCCGCTATAAGGCGCAGGGGAAGACCTATCAGTATACTTGTTACGTCGGAGAGACAAAACCGGTATTTGACCGAAAGTACGTCCACGTGCTGGAAGGAGTGCCAAACGTGGATGCCATGAAGGAGGCGGCGTCCTATCTCCTTGGAACCCATGATTTTGCAAGTTTTTGCGGCAATCCGAAGATGAAGAAATCTACCGTGCGGATGGTGGACAAGATCGATATTGAGCGTTCAGGGGATTATCTCCGCCTGACTTATCACGGTTCCGGCTTTCTCCAGTACATGGTCCGCATCCTGACGGGCACTCTTTTGGAGGTGGGATTCGGAAAGCGTGATCCCAAGTCGATCCCTGAGCTCATCGAAGCGAAGAATCGTTCCCTGGCAGGGCCTACCGCCCCCGCCAAGGGGCTTTGTCTCCTGAAGGTCGACTACTAGTTCCGGCCCGCTCCGCGTGTCTTCTGCCGCCTTAGGCTTCCTTGGCCCGCTCCGCGTGCCTCTGCCGCTTCCGGCAACCACGGCCCGCCCCGCGTGCCTTCTGCCGCTTCCGGCAACCACGGCACGCCCCGCGTGTCTTCTGCCGCTGGCGTTAACCACGGCGCGCCCCGCGTACCTGTCATGGCTTTCTTTCGGAACGGCTCGGACTGCACTAAGCTCACCTTCTGCCCTCAGGCAAAGACACTCCTTCGGTTATAAACCTCAGGAGGTGTCTTTTGAGGTCATCGGTTCGCTAAGTGCTGCCGGCTAATTGTTCCGAAAGGAAGCCATGGCAGGTGCGGGGGCTTACTGAGGCGGAAGGGAAGCGGCGGGAGGCAAGCGAGCGGTCCGGGAAGGGAAGCGGCGGAAGGCATGCGGAGGGGCTGGAATGGGAAGCGGCGGAAGGCATGCGGAAGGGGCTGGAAGGGGAAGCGGCGGAAGGCATGCGGGT
>JAFZNO010000037.1 GCA_017552985.1 Lachnospiraceae bacterium | reverse complement strand
GTCGTCCTCGGACTCCAGCTTTCCAAGATACAATTCTCCCTGAATGTTTCCGTCCACGAGGAAGATCACTCTCTCACTAAAGGAGGCCACCTTCTCACTGTGGGTTACCATCATGATGGAGGTACCCTCGCGGTTCGCCTTCACAAGCTCACTGATCACCTCCAGGGAAGCCTTCTGGTTCAATGCTCCCGTAGGTTCATCCGCAAACACCATCTTCGGGTTGTTGATCAGGGATCTGCAAAGGCATGCCCTCTGCAACTGGCCACCGGAGATTTCAGTGCTAAACCGGTTTGCCGTCTCAATGATGCCAAGCCTTCTCATCAGCGCCTCCGCATCCTGATTGACCTCCGAGCGCTTTTTCTTCTTCGCCTGATATCCGGGAAGCACAATATTATCCATAACGTTCAGCTTCTTCATCACGTACATCTGCTGGAACACAAAGCCCATCTTGTGGAGCCTCACCTTCGCCATGGCCTTGCGGCTTAATCCGGAAAGCTCTTCGCCGTCAAATACCACCTTTCCCGAGGTCACGTCATCCATGCCGCTCACGGTATAGAGGAGCGTCGATTTTCCCGATCCGCTGGGTCCCATGATGGAGACAAATTCTCCTTCCTCCATGCTGAAATTCACGTTCTGCAGCACGTTATTGCTATATTCATCGATCACGTAGGTCTTACATAGATCTTTTACTTCCAAAACCTTACTCATTACGAATCCTCCAAATCTCAATATTCCGGATCTTCCGAAGCACCATCAGCATCACCACGGAAATCATTGCAGTTATAAAAATCGTCCACAGACAAGCCTTCAGGAAGCCTCTCGTGAAGCCAAAGCCCGTCAGTCCCAAGATCATCTTGAACAGTCCCCCTATAAGCCATACGACCACCGTGGGCGTCAGGATCAGCGAAAGCACCATCGCCGCCCCAAACAGGATCATCATGCGAAGGAACTGCCAGCCCTTCGTGCTCTTCTCCCCAAAGCCTGCACTTGTAAGAAGTGCGATCTCCGGTTCCTCGTCCTTCATGAAGATCGTCTGGTACATCACCGCAAGGAACGCAAGCACGCCGGCAACGACCACAACCATAAGGTTTCGCATGAACGTAAAGAGTACGTTGTACATGCCAAGGAATCCAGTCGCGATCATCACCTCCGTATCAAAGATCTGATCCGGGAAGAGTACCTTCATCCGTTCGATCACTGCCGCTTTTTCAGAATCGGGTACGTTGATCCGGATGCCAACGCCCTGGAGCGTGGATCCCTCTCCCGGCGCGTCGTTAAATTCCTTCGCCATGATCACGTCCTTTTCATTAAACTTCGAAAGACGATCCACAAATCCGGTGATCACAAACTCTTCCTGCGCCTTTTGCGTGCCAAGGCGGTCCTGATCATATTTGTCATACTCTATGGTCACCACTTCGCCCACCACAAGTCCATGCATACTTGCGGTATCATAATCCATTAGGATTTCATTCCGGAGTTTCGGTATCTGACCGCCCTTCCGGACCCTCAGCCCTTCCGGATCAAATCCAAAATTCAAGAGCACCATCTCCGTCTGATCCCCGAATAGCATCTTCGCATTGTGCGCCTTTTTCATTTCCAAGGTCACGTCAATGCCTTCCTTCATCATCATTGCCTCAAAATTCTTGACAAACAAGTCTCCCCTGCCCGTCCCCAGGGAGAGATCGTTATACGTGGCTTCATCGAAGCTGGCTCCGAAATCCATTTGCTTAAAGGTATAATACTGGTAGAGGAAGTCTGAGCTGATCACGGAATCCCGGATCTGGATATTCAAGATCACGACGATGCTTCCGATGGTAAACGCAATAAACAAAAGCACGTACCTCTTAAAATGTCCAAAAATGTCCGACAATGCAAGGAAAAGAGGTATCCCCATCTTTTTCCTGCAGTTTAGCTGGAAGCGGTCGCTGTGCCTGATCCTTTCCTGCCGCGCTTCCCCACTCAGAACGTCCATCACCGAGATCTTGTCCATCCTTCTCATGGAAAGGAAGATAAAGAGCATGACCATGCCGATGGTACAGATCGTGGCTACAATGGCAACAACAAAATCCAATGCGGAAAGGGAATAGGAAATATTGTAATAAAACCTGCCGATCAGCATGCCTCCCGCGATCACGCCGAGGATGGCGCCAACGATGCCGCCGATCACCGCAAAGGCCACATACTTCGCGGCCACCAACATCCGGAAGGAACGGGAATCCGTTCCCAGCGCCTTCATGATGCCGAGCTCCCGCTCTTCCTTCTTCAACATGGATCTGATCGTAAACCTTATGGCAAAGAAGACAATAAGCAACATAAAGCCCCCGGTGACGCACAGGAAAAACATCACCAACGCCGAGATCAGGGCTGAGTTACTGTAGTAATGACCATCCATGAGGCATGACTTGAAATACGCGCCGTATTCCTCATCCTTCGCCAGCCTGGAATTTAGGATCTTTTGGTCGTTCGGTTCAAACTCCTCGTCCGTCTGGAAACCGGTAATGCCCAGCTTCTGCGGTGCCTGTGCGCTCAAGAACTCATAATCCGCGTCTGACAAAATAAACCGCTGCACGAAATCGTGGACCGGATCCCTCGTAACGTGGGAAATCTCAAATCCGTATTGCTTTCCATTGGGCATTGTGATGAAAAAATCATCCCCAACCTTTAGTCCATACTCCGCAGCAAATGCATAGGGAATGGCGATTTTCCCGCTCTCCACGTAGAACGGGAAGTTGTCCTGGTCATATACCAGATTCATGCTTCTGGGCTGTTTGACCAGAATATGATAATGTGAGCCAAAGCTCTGGCTGAGCCTGTTTAAGTCAATTCCCTCATAGTCAATGTTCGTACAATCGAAGGTGATCCCCTCGGAATGCTCGATCCTTGCGTCCGGATAGAATTCCTTTATGATCCCTTCCATTCTCTCCCGCTGCCGGTCCCTGTCCGCGTATAACAACTGATAGCCGATGATCGCGTCATAAGGCTTGCACCTTTCCCGCGACACCGCCACTCCCCTGGTGTTCGCGAAGATCAGGAGCATGCTCGCGGTGATCAGCGTCGATACGATCACCATAAACAGCAGGATGATGACGTTCAGTCCCCTGCCATCCTTCAAATCCTTTTTGATCATTCGAAAAAACATAAGATTACTCCTAACGTCGCCGAAGCGATTTTCTCTGTATTTACTGTAGCATAGTTTCGAAACTGAAGTCAGTATAAAACAGAACTTTTTAAAAAGTCCTTAAAGAAAAAATCTTTTTTTAAAAATTTATAAAAAACGGAGAGCCCGTCTTCTTAGGCTCTCCGAATGCATATTCATTCCATTTTGAAGTTTTAACGCTTACGCCCCTGCTTTCCCGTACGCTCATAAAACAGCTTCTTTTCTTCATACAGATTTGCGTCAGCCATCTGATACAGAGAGTCGATGGTGCTTCCCTTCGTCTTCATTGCATAACCCATGGAACAGGTATAAGAAGTGTTCACGACCTCCTTCTTCATGCGTGCGATCAGTTCCTTCACGTCCTTTTCCGAAGAGCCCAGGCACAGAATCACGTACTCGTCGCCGCCGATGCGATAAACCCTTTGATTCCCCTGCGCCGCCTTCCAGAAGCAGTCCGCAAGGGTCTTTAGCGCAACGTCGCCCGCCACGTGACCGAAATTGTCATTGATCTCCTTCAAACCATCCATGTCCATTGCGACAAATGCCGTGATCTCATTCATATACTTCTCGGCATCGATGTAATAGCTCTGACGGTTTAGGAGATTCGTCAGCGGATCCTTCTTTGTGAACTGTTGCAACAGGTAAACGTAATACAGCAGCAAGTCGATCGCGATCGTCACCGTAAACCAGTGCGCGGCCACGTCTTCCATAAACAGTGGCATCGTAAGGCAAAGGACGGCAGTCAGGGCCAAAAAGATCAATACCGGATAATCTTCCTTTTGAATCCTGCCCTTCATGAACAGTTTACCGATAAAGTAGATCAAATACAACGCATTAACAACGTACGCCAGATACCCCAATGGTCCCCGCAAAAAATGATTTGTATCTGAGATGGAGAATACCAAACCCGTCGGAATGGAGATAAAACAAAGAAGCGCGTTGATCGCAGCGGGAATATAGAGATATCTTTTTTGCTCCGGATACACGATCATGATCACGTTCACGAGAACGATCGTAACCAAGCTGTAATTTAAGGCAATCAAAACGGGTCTAAGCGGCGAACATTCCACTTGATTCCCCAGAAATGCCTCCACGTAGCACGCAACGGAATACACAAACAGCATGATGATCACAACGGCCATGCGTTGCACCATTCTACGCTCCAAATGCAT
>JAFZNO010000036.1 GCA_017552985.1 Lachnospiraceae bacterium | reverse complement strand
CTTGTTAAATGCTTTCCCTTTTCTCGTTCTTCAGCAGGCATGTTTTCTCCTTCTCAGGAGGATACCTACCCATTATATCATTGTCTGAGTAATTTATGGTTTTAACATAAAAACCATAATTTCAAATTTCAATTAAGGATTCAATTTTTTAACTTTCCATGCGCCGCCTATCCCTAAAATTCCAATTTTCAGACACGTAATTACCCGCATTGTGCTCTGCCCACACGAAACGGCTCGCCAAGGCACAAAAATTTCTTTCATTCCCAATGTTTACGTACATCCACGGCTCTGGAAAAAAACGTTTTGTGCTCTATCCAAACAAATACGCTTCCTAAGGCACAAAAATTTCTTTCGTCCCCTTCCTTTCCATCCATCAACGGCTCCAATAACAAAATGTTTTGTGCTCTACACACAGGAAATTGCTTCCTAGGGCACATATGCTTTTTTCAAAGCCAATTTTTCTGACCAACACCATCTCTGTAAACTAATTTTTTGTGCTTTATCCTCAAAAAATCGTTTTCCAAGGCACAAACGCTTTGGGGGAAGCTTGTTCACTACCTAACACCAGCCTCCGATTCAGCAAATCCAACATCTATCGTGCGAACAAAAAATCCCGCAGGCTTGCCTGCGGGATTTTGAAGATCAAATGATGCTCTGAATTCTTTACAAATAATACGGTTTGAAGAACAAAAGTCTAAGTTTTCCATCCGCGCCGCGTACAACTCCCAGGATCGCCAACTCAAATGGATATCGTTCCTCCACGGCCGAATCTATGGTGGTCAGATCCTTTCCATCTGCTGCCAATTCACTTCTCAGTGTTTCCGCGTTCAGGTTAAAAACGCCAAACCTATAATACCTTTCGTTTTGAGTCACCGGGAGATCCGCCCGCAGATCAAAGCCTTCCGCGTTTTCTTTCTTCAAGAATACAACGCCGTCCTCCGCAAGGCACGGGTACGCATTCTTCCCTTCCCCTTCCTTTGGAAGGCACTTTTCAAATCCTCGCGGCAAGTAAAAGTGCTGTTCCATATAGCTCATCAGTTCAGAAAGCGGTACGACGCAGCGTCCGTCATCCATTTCCCGAATGGCTTTCGGATTCGTTTGAAGAATCTTTTGTGCGGCGAAGTCGAAGACTCCGGCAAGGTTGTTTACGTCATACTGTTCAAGAACCGGCCCCTCTGAGATAATCTCCGCGAATTCCAAAAGTTCCTTCATTTCCGCGTCACTTATTTGCGATACGTTTACCTTGCTGCCCGGACCGGATTCCAGACCGTCCAGCTCCTTTAACCTTAATCTTCCATCCTTTTCCTCCCTAACGATCACCGCGTTAAACTCAAGGAACGGATCCGTACTTCCGCCATAAATCAATGCGTCGTCCGTTCTGATGCGGTTCCCCGTATCTTCCGCATTGTACCCGTGCACCAAATAGGTTCCATCCTTTTCCTCTACCCTGTCAATCCCGAAGGAAAATCCCCAGAACCACGGCAGGTAACCATCGACGTAAATCTTGAACTTGCCCTGCGGCGCCTTATCGTCTATGGACTTTAACACGCTGTCGGACATCACAAAATACCGTCCCATTTCCTCGGCAAATTCATCGGCATTCACGTAAAATGCCTGTGCCGCGGCATCATACTCCAGGTCCGTTACGTCCGTCCACGCCCACTTTTGTGCGAAATAGTCCACCGCCCCGGACATATGCTCCTGATCAAAATCCCAGATCACTGGAAATACCATGAACTCCTGCATGAACTCATAGATCTCGTTATACTCTTTTTCGCTAACGCTTATGAGTTCCTCCTGCATGGAAGAAGTAGTTTCATCAATTGTTGTCGGATCCTCGCTCACCGTTTCATCCGTGCCAGCGACGCTCGCAGACGGAGTATCGGATGGCTGGCCCGATTCCTCGGGTTCCACCTTCGGACTCGTCATAAAAAAGATTCCCAGCGCAACGCATGCCAACACTCCTGCCAGAATAACCCAAAAGGTTGGTTTTTTGTAGTCCAGAATCGCTTTGATCCTCGACTTGGTTCCATTCTCCCCAAAGGCCACTGTTCCAATCAGGGAATCCTTTTTCCCTTGCCCCAGGTTTAGAAGGGCCTGGCAGTAACGCTTTCGCTCCTCCTTGGTGAAATCCTTTGTTGCCTTTTCGTCGCACGCCATCTCCACGTCCCTGCAAAACAGAAGATACGAGATCCAGCAAAGCGGATGGAACCAATAGACGCAAAGGATCAGGAATCCCAGCGGCTTCCACAGGTAGTCTCCGCGCCTTACGTGCGCCCGCTCGTGGCAAAGAACGCACCCCAAATCTGCCTCTCCAAGGCTGGAAGGAAGATAGATCCTAGGTTTGATGATTCCCAGAACAAAGGGTTCGCCAATCGCGTCACACTTCCAAGCGTCCGCGGAAACAACTGATTCCATGCGCACTGCCGTTCTCACTTTATGTCGCAGCCGCACGGAATTGATCACAACGTATGCCAACATGGTCAGGATGCCCACAAGCCAAATGCTGCTGCCAACCGTCAGCGGCAGTCCCTCAAACTTCCTACCCAGCAAGCTCTCACCCTTTGCAATGATGCTCCCATCCGTTGCCGCAAAGCCCCCATCTATCCCTGACTCTGCCGCCAAAGTATCGCCTTGGCCCCCTGCCTGCTGAGCAATTGCTTTATTAGCCGCAGTTTTATCCGCGCTTGGGTTCCCGACGTGATCCGCATAATTATTCTCTGCCGGACGATTCGCCGTGCCCTCACCTAACTGGTCTGCCACCTCAATACTATCCTGCCTGCCTTCCCGCCCGGTATCACCCAGTCCGCCGTCCTTCCTGGAATCACCTAGCCGTATCCCTAAGCCACCTGGCTGCTTCCCATTGTTTGCCGTCTGCACTCCATCCCCGCCTGGCACGGATACCTTCCACGCAGGAACCAGGCTCCATCTGCTCTCCAGCGAAAACGGAACCACGAGGCGCACCGCAACCAAAGCCCACAAGATGCAGACCAGCCATCTCGGAACCCTCTTTAGAAAAGGGCGCAGCAAGATCACCGCCAGCATCAGAAAGCTCGCCGCAATGCTTACGTTGATAACGTTGATAAACGCCGATCGAAGTAGCGTCATTTCTTATCCCCCATATAGGAATCAATCATCTGCTGTATCTCTTCCGCATCTTTTTTTGTCAACTTCTTCCCGGAATAAAATGCCGCAATAAATGCAGGAAGCGATCCGTTAAAGGACTCTTCCACAAACTGCCTGCTCTTTTTCGCAAAGAACTTTTCCCTGCTGATCAGCGTCGTCACGACGCCGTCTTCGTTTTTCAAAATCCCCTTTTCACAGAGCTTTTTGATCACCGTGTAAGTCGTGGACTTTTTCCAGCCCAGTTCCTCGGCGCTGACCTTGACCAATTCCCCGGACCCGACCGGCTCCCTGTCCCATACCAGCCCCATAAACTTTGTTTGAACGTCACCTAATTCCAGATTCACTTGCTTTCCTCTTTTCCGTGTTTCTCTCGTCCATTTAAAATGCAAATGGTCTATCTCGATAGATCTCTTTATCTCGAGTCTATCACGGTAGACCATTAATGTCAACTCATATGTCTAACTATTTAGTCCTTGCGCCCCTGCGCTTAGTTCGTAAACCTTTCCAGCATGTCCGTCTTTTTGCAGTAGACGTACTCGTCTCCCCCGCAACCGTCCAGAACAATCTCATCATTGGAGTAACGCTTGATAAACCATACTCCGTTCTCGCCCTGATTCGCCCCGCCCGTCAAAGAGCATGCCATCTTGGTGCAGTCGATGCCGTATTGCTCCTTTGGCATTTGATAGTCAAAGTCAAAGAAGCAACCGCAAAACGGCTTGGAATTATCCTGGAAATTGCGCAGGCGGTAATACTGTCCATAGGAGCGGATGCCGAGGTCGAAAGGCACGTTATAACTGATCCCGCAGTAAACGTCATCGCCCTCCTGCCGGATTTGATAAACGTATTCCTTTTTGTCCGTGTGCAGATTGATGAAGAAGCTCTCCGGTCCCACGCAGGCCCTCACGCCCCGGTTCCATTCCTCCAGACACTTCCGGATCCCGAGCTCATACACCGTGTGAAGGGGATACTCGCCGTGATTGATCAAAAAACTGTCGATCCGATCCATCTTCTCAAGGCGCTTCCTGTCAAATTTCTCCGCGCCCAGGCGCGCATCGTAATCCTTGCAGTTCGAAACCACACATTTCTTTCCTCTCTCATCAAGATAATAATATGCGTACGTGATCTGCTTCGTTTTTACGTTCTTCTCGCAGATGGCAACCAAGGTTTTCTGATCCCCGGCTCCCTCATATGCCTTTGCCCCCATCACGTATTTCTTTTCCGCATAATACTCCAGGGCAAGCTTTTCCGTCTCCACGATCTCCGTCATTCCCTTTTTGTAGATGCCACAGGAAAAGGGAACGCCCTCCATCTCAAAGTTTGTCACGTTAAGCAACAACTCGTCCATCGATATGCAGAAAATCCTGCTGATGGCAATGAGTTTCCTGACGTCAGGCACCACCTGATCCAATTCCCACTTAGAAACGGTCTGCCTCGTGGTATCCAATAGCTCCCCAAACTGTTCCTGACTCATCCCTCTCGATGAGCGGATCTCCTGAATTTTATTTCCAAGCGTCACGACATTCCCTCCATTTCCTGCCAACCATAGTTTGCATCCATTTCCTTTGCAAGAATATCATACACTTTTTATCATCAGAAAGTAAACCATCTTTGAGTGGAATTTTGTCGCGCGCCAGTTGACATAATACCCTTTTCAACAGATTCGTCAGCGGAAGCATCCATAAGCAAGCCTATCTTTTTGCGGAACATGTTTCTTTCCGTGCCGTCAAAATGAAAACTACTTTGCAATTAAATACTTATCAATACTAAAGGACGTTACCATGTCAGTTGCAGACTTATGCTCACGAATGCAATCCAATTTCAAATCCTTTAATACTTTTGTATCTTTTTTTGATAACGTAAGTTCCATACAATAGAAATCTAATCTTGAAATATAATCGGCATAATCCATGATTTCATCTTTCGGTATCATGTTACTTCCATCAATAAGAGCCCTGATGCCATCATAGTTCTCAAATATACTTACTAAATTACTTCCTAACGTCAATTCCGTTTCCACAGGCTTTTCAGCTAATCCCAATACCCATGCCAGCACTCTGGCCTGTTCACCCAGAAATGCCAACTCGCCTAATTGATCTTCCCCCATGTTTCCTTTTGATATTTCTGATAAAGCATTCGCTAACTGATTAAATTCCGGAACGTATTTCAATGCCAGCATCATAACGTCTGCATCATCTGCGTCCCCCCTGTTATTTAATCTGTTGAGTGCCTTTCTTCCCACAAAAAAATCAAAAATGAAACGTAATGCCAATTCCTGTTTTTCCTCTATTTCTACAATGGAATCAACCGGTACGAGTTTCAATTCTTTATAGCTGGGTATTCCCATTTTTTCAAGGATTTCACAATTCTTTTCTATTCTGGCAATATCATTACTTGAATAATTAACGTTATCCGTGTTTATTTTAAATCTTGACTTAAAATAGTTTTCCAGGAAATTCTCATTTCCCTCAATATTTTCATTCCCTTTGTCCTTCTTAAAAATACTAAATAAACCCATCTGTTTTTCTCTCCTTTTCTCAATGCGTCTTTCTACCGTTATCAACTGTTAAGCGCCATGTCCTCGTCCCAGTAAATCTTCCTTTCCCTGAGCATATACGTAATGTCGTCATCTCCAAATAATCTAAAATGATTTAAGTCAACGCCAACGTTAAATCCGAACGGCTTCCAAAGCCCGCCGTATCTGTGCGTGTGGCCAAATAAAGTCTGATACTCTTTATGGTGGTCCGTTGGCTTATGCGTAAGGAAAAACCTTTCGCCCTGGACGTCGACGTAAGCGTCCCTTAACACGTCTTGAAACTTAAACGCGGGATTCGTCAGGCAGTACTCTCTGAACTTTTCGAAATCGCCGCCGAAGACGTCTCTGATCACGCGGCCTTCCGACGTCCCGGTAATAAGAATTACGTGGGCATTGATCTGCTTTGATACTGCAAGACCGCTGACATAATCCTTCTCCGTCGCATTGTAATTGCAGAAGTCGCCGATGGCATAGATTGTGTCATCTGGCGCAGCCTGCTCATTCCATATCCTGACCTGCTCAGCCGTGTATTCCGCATTATCTTTGAACAGACGATTGTCGCGTTTTAATACCGATAATGAATCGGAACCAAAATGTGGATCTGCCGTATACCAATTGCTCATTGCACGTTCCCCCCGTTAGCAACAGTTGCGATACGCTTAATCGCAGTCTCATCATTTCGAGTATATCAAAATTGAAAACTCCGGTCAATTCAAAGCAGGCAGTAAAAAAACTGCAACAGCTCGTTGCAGTTTTCAATGTTTTTATTATTTCAAAATCAAAGACATAATCCCAGCCAGTATTGCGGCAATCACCGGATATCCGATTAGGGTGAAGACCCATTTCCCAATCAACGTTTTCCCGTAGATATAAGGCTTCAAATCATCTGTCCCTTCTATGTTCCAGGCCTTTGTCTTCCCCACCCAGTACCAGTCGATGAACAGGCGGTCAAATAAACCTTCGATCAGGAGAATGATCGTCATCTGGACAAAGCCTTCCCAAAATGTTTTTGCACTGTTGATTCCATAGGCAGAGAATAAAACGACCACAAGCATTAAGGGAAAACAGAAAAGTTTAAATCTGCCGGCGTTTTTCTTAATCTTCGCTTCCGTGGTCAGACCATTTTCCATACATCTGTCCCAAACCTCTTTTTCATATAAAGAAACCAGACCTACGGGCCCGTTGGCTATTCCGACCACACAGGCAACAAGTACTACAAAACTTAACACGATACCCTCAAATAGAATCATAGCTATGATCATGGTTTAATGCTCCTCCCTTAAATATCCGTAAATGGAATCAAATATCAAATCAACGTTTGTCTGAAGAGCTTCTTCAAACAAAGTATCCCTGTTTTGATACAGGGCATAAATCGATTTGATGAAATTGACAACCACGCCCGGTTCCGCATCATGTCTGATTCCTTTCAGCTTGGTAAACATGAATTCATATTTCTTCAAATCATTTGTTTTATTAAGATAGGCACTGTCTTTGACGTGAGATTTAAGCCATACCCAGTCATCCAGCTTCATCCTGAGAAGGAAATTATTTTCAGGCATAAAGTTCTCGCGGAAAACCTTGAGAAATTTTTTCAAAGTGATAGTACCATCCTTGGAAAAATGCGATGCCATTTTCCTTTCAAAACCCGCTTCAGTATCCCTGATCATCGCAATTACAAAGTCTTCCTTAGACGCATAGAAATTATAAAACGAACCAACTGCAATGCCAGAACTTTTTGCGATCATGGCAACCGTCATTTTCTTGAGACCCACCTCGGTACTTAATTCATATCCTGACTCCAAAAGCCTTTGTCTTATTTCTTCTCTTTCTTTTTCTGAAAAACCACCAGACATTCTTTATCATCCTTTCACAAATCATTTGCAGCTAGTCCATATCAACGACATTCCGATTCATTCTCGTGAATATTTGTATCTGTATATTCACTATGAATATTATCACATAATTTTTCACGTGTCAACGTGATAATTCTCACACGTGAAGTTCCGCATCTCTCCAAAGCTACCCTGGAAATGACCATGCATTATGACAAGTCTCGTTCCAAGAACAAGATGGTTTACCGTGGGGTCATGGCCGCTATTTAAGGAATCATTCTAGTAAGTCACGAGCAGTCAAGCAACTAAAAAAGCGAAAGCGCTTATAGAAAGTGGCTTTGCGGCATCGGGAACCTCCTACTATGAAAGGGACAAATTCTAGGTTCTTCCCCCGTTTTGTCCCTTTTACCCTTCCACTTCGCCCCTAGAAGGGACAATTTCTAAGTTCTATCCCCGTTTTGTCCCTTTTACCCTTCCACCTCGCCCCTAGAAGGGACAATTTCTAAGTTCTATCCCCGTTTTGTCCCTTTCAGCTTTCCAACCACGAAAAAGCAAAAACACTGGCAACAAAAAATGGCCCACAGGCAACGCCTACGAGCCAAATAAAGCGCGGGTGATGGGAATCGAAGGTGGAAGTCAATCGTCCAAAGTCCCGAAACCCCTGTAAAATCAACACTTTGAAAGGAGAGGGCAGCACCCTATTCTTTAAGTCACGCAAAAAGTCACGCAACTCTCAAACAATCCATCCTCTCATTTATGCTATTTCAAAGCTCTTAAGATTATGTCTGTAATGATCGGAGTATAGAATTTCGATCTTGGAGAATCCTGTGCCTGCAACACAACAACCAAATCATGCTTGGGATAAACATGCAGTTCTTGACCGCCACGACCTAGTCCCCTGTATCCGCTGCCGTCCTCATTAATCCACCAATAATAACCATAATTTTCAATATGTGCGGTTGTAGCCTCATCTACATATTCAGCCGTAATAATCTGCCTGTTGTTTAACCTACCATGATTCAAATAAAGAAGGCCAAACTTCGCAAGATCGATCGCAGATAACTCAATGCAGTCTTTTACCTGTGTTAAGTCATGATAAACAGTACTGGTCGGCGTCATAATAAAAGGGTCACAGTCAATCCCAACATACGGAAACATGTATTCATTTAATATGTCGTATACCGTTTTCCCGGTTAATCTTTCAATACAGGCATTCATCAAATAAATATCTGTCACCTTATACTTAAAGTCTGTATTCGGTGTATTCACGATATTGCAATCCGAAATTGCCTGCAGCCAATCTTTTGAACGCTTTAACTGCTCGCGCATCGGGTCATTCAAGTGAGGTCCATTTCTCCAATAAAATCCGGACGTCATTGTCAGTAACGTCTTTAGAGTGATCAGTTTATGAAATATGTTTGCCTCATCATTAAAATACTCCGGCAAAATCTGAGTAATTGGTATATCGAGGCTTTCAATCAGATTATTTTTAAGGCATACTCCTATTGCCGTCGACGTAACACTTTTTTCTATCGAATGTAGTGCATGCTTTGTTTCTCTGTTACATTTTTCACCGTACCATTCATACACTATTTTTTGATCTTTTATGATAAGAACACTTCTCATCAATCGATATTTGCGGGCTTGTATAAAATCATCAATTGAACAGATAAGATTCTCATCTAATCCGTTTTCCGACAATCCGCCTTCTGACAGTTCAAACATATTTACCTGTACCCCATTGTCTTTTACTTTAAATAGCCGCCAATAATAGAATTGGAATTTTCTTTTAATGATTCCGGAGTGCCTTCCGCAATTAAATAACCACCTTCATCTCCGCCTTTGGGTCCCAACTCAAAAAGATAATCACAGCAGGATAAAACATCGATATCATGCTCCGTAACAATAACTGTATTACCAGCAT
>JAFZNO010000035.1 GCA_017552985.1 Lachnospiraceae bacterium | reverse complement strand
TCTTCCTTCTTGGCTTCTTCCTTCTTGGAATCTTCCTTCTTGGCTTCTTCCTTCTTGGAATCTTCCTTCTTGGCTTCTTCCTTCTTGGAATCTTCCTTCTTGGAATCTTCCTTCTTGGAATCTTCCTTCTTGACCTCTTCCTTCTTGACCTCTTCCTTCTTGGCCTCCTGCTTCGGCTTCTCCTGCCCCTTGGTCTCTTCTTTCTTGATTTCCTGCTTTACTTCTTCCTGCTTGTTGTTTTCCTTCTTCATGTCTCTGCCGTACCCCTCGCCCTTCTCTCGTAAACTTTGTTCCCCATTTGCAACGTCATACAAACAAAAACCACTATTTAAGTATATACCAAAACCTTACGTTTTTGAAAGCCCCTCCTAAAAATTGGATAAAAAAAAGACCGCGATCCGTTTCGGTCGCGGTCCTTAATCTCACTTTTCGTCAGTTTTAAGATCCCCCAAATTCCTAGGGAAGCTGATAGAAACCAACCTTCTTGTATACCTTGCGCAAGGTCTTGTTTGCAATGTAGGAAGCCTTCTGCGCGCCTTCCCTGTAAACGTTTTCCAGGTAAGTCTTGTCAGCGATGAGTCTCTGTGCCTCCTCGCGGATGGGCGTCAGCGTCTGAACGACTGCATCACCAACGGCAGGCTTAAACACGCCATAGCCCTGACCCGCAAATTCCTTCTCAATCTCCTCGAAGGTCTTGCCGGTGATGGTTGCATAAATGTTCATCAGATTCGATACTCCAGGCTTATTCACCTTATCGTAATGAACGCAATTCTCCACGTCAGAATCCGTCACGGCACGCTTAAACTTCTTCATGATCACGTTCGGATCATCCATCAGGAATACGCATCCCTCGGGCTCAGACTTACTCATCTTATTGCCAGGGGTGCTCAGGCCGTAGATTCTTGCGCCGACCTTGCTGATGTAAGGCTCAGGAACGCGGAATACGTCACCGTAAATGTTGTTGAAGCGGATCGCAAGGTCTCTCGTCAGCTCCACGTGCTGCTTTTGGTCCTCGCCCACGGGAACATAGTGAGGCTGATACAGCAGAATGTCTGCCGCCATCAGGGACGGGTAAGTAAACAGACCCGCATTGATGTTGTCCTTATGCTTTTCCGATTTATCCTTAAACTGCGTCATGCGGCTGAGCTCACCGAACATGGTGTAGCAGTCCAAAACCCAGCCAAGCTGTGCGTGCGCAGGCACGTGGGACTGTAAAAACAGCGTGTTCTTCTCGGGATCCAGGCCGCAGGCAATGTACAGCGCCAGCATCTCAAACGAACGGCGGCGCAGCTCCTTCGGATCCTGACGAACGGTGATCGTGTGCATGTCCGCCATAAAATAATAGCAATCATAATCATTGACGCGGTCCGCCCAGTTCTTGATGGCTCCCAGATAATTTCCCAAATGCAGGTCGCCACTGGGCTGAATGCCCGATAACATGATCTTCTTTTCCGTTTCCATCTCAAAACCTCCAAACGACTTGTCCATAATTACCCATGTATCCATTATACACAATTGTTTGGATTTGTCATCCTTTATTTTTCAAGCTTTCCTTCCAACACAAAATCCGGCATGCTTTTCCACGCATCCCGCGCCTTCGCTCTAAAACTCCGCATACTTCTCGATCTGCATCACGCGCCTTCGCCCTAAAACCCCGCATACTTCTCGATCTGCATCACGCGCCTTCGCCCTAGAATCCTGCATACTCCTCGATCTGCATCACGTACCCTAGAACCCTGCATACTCCTCGATCTGCATCACTCGCCCTCGCCCTAGAACCCTGCATACTCCTCGATCTGCATCACGCCGTAGAGCGCATGCTTCGGGAAAAGCTCCGTCGAATACAGCTGCGGACTGTACTCACTCCGCCAGGAATATGCATCTGAAAAGCCCCAGAACGTCACGGCATCCATGCGAAGTTTTCCCGCATCCACGCGCTCAAAGATTCCATTGATCAACTGATAATAGAATTTGCCTTGGGTCTTTAAATTCTCCTCCGTCGCCGCCAGGGGCGCCCCATACTTTCCAAGACTAACCTCCAGCTCCGTGATTTCCAGCTTGAGTCCCGTCTTCGCCAGCCGGTCCAGGCCCTCAAAATACTGACTCAGGTCGTCCGATGTAAAGAGATGTGCCTGCAGGCCAATGCCATCGATCAGGCTTCTTCCGTCCTCATCCCTTAACGTTTCCACAAACTGCGCGATCACGTCCGCCTTCCACTGCTCATTATAGTCATTGTAATAAAGGTCAACGCTTTCCGGCGCATACTTATCCGCATAATAAAAGGCGTACCAGAGATAATCCTCTCCGATGATCTCCAGCCAGTGATTCGGATAGAGCTCTCCGTCCTCCGTCCATGCCTCGTTCACCACGTCGTAGGCATAGAAAAGATCCAGGTATCCCAATCGCTCCAGCTCCTCAAAATTCTTTTGGATCATGGTCTCCATCCGGGAGAGCATTTCCTCCCTGCCCACAAACCCGCTTTGCTCGTCAAAGCCTTGGCGGAAAAGCCATTCCGGCGTCTGGCTGTACCAGATGAGCGTGTGTCCCCGCATGGAAAGTCCGTTCTTCTTCGCAAAGTCCAGCACCTGAAGGGCTTCCTGACTATATTCCACCACGATCTCCCCCATTACCTGACTCTGCCGCTGATTTAGGATTGCGTCCGGCTTCATGGCATTTTCCATGGTGGCGCTGCTGAATTGACTCTTGATGAGATTGGCCGTACGGTCCTGCCCGATCACGTAGCCCGACAGACAAGTCCCTACCTTCAGCCCATGCTCCGCAAAGACATCCTTCAGGCTCTTATCCGTGACCTTACTCAGCTCCGGAAGCGTCACCACGTCCGACTTGCCTGCGCAGCCCGCCATGCACGCGGTCATCACTCCCACCGCCAGCCCCGCCGCCAGCCGCACCGCTATTTCACGAATCCATCCACCGTTTTCTCTTTTTTCCCTGCTCAAATCCACCATCCCACCTTTCTGTTATCATTTTACCGCACTATCCCGTGAAAAACCAATCTTTTCTTGTCAGAACCGCCCTCTTTGCTTGCCGCTTTTTGTTGTAAACCACCTTGCGCCCTGCTATAATATTTCATATGGTTGTGCGAATTTCCATAAAACAGGAGGGTTATCAATGAATTACGTTTATGAAATGCCAACGGAAATGCTGAAAGAATGCACGAAACCGGGCCGGGTGGAGCGCTTTGAGTATGACACCCAGACCTATGACGAAAACGAAAACAAGCCCATGCACAAAGGCGCCTGGGTTTATCTGCCCTTTGGATATGACGAAAGCAAGAAATACAATGTGCTGTACCTGCTCCACGGGGGCGGAGTGACTGAAGACTGGTGGTTCAAAATGTTTCCCGACACCGTGACCATCCTTGACAACATGTTTGCGGACGGCATCTGCGATCCCTGCATCATCGTGACGCCCACCTACTACCGCGGCGACGAGGCCGTGGACAAGCAGGCGGATTATATCACGGAGCACTTTAACGTCGAGCTTCGAAGAGACCTGATCCCCGCCGTGGAAAAGCGTTATTCCACTTATGCCCGCGAGGCGCTCCTAACGCTTCCTGAAGCTACGCCCGTCGATGCAACTTATGATGCTGAAGACATTGCAAAAAAGGACACTTCCCTTGTCTCCGTCCTCACGGGAACCAGGGATCACCGGGCCTTCGCCGGACTGTCCCTCGGTTCCATGACCACTTACCGCGCGGCTTTCTACAATAACTTCGCCCTGTTCGCGTGGTATGGCCCCTTCTCCGGATGCTGTGGTCCCTTCGGCGATCATGACAAGGAGGTTTCCCGTATCCTGGAGACCTTAAAGAACGGCGAGGCCGGCGGCCTGCCCCTGAAATACATGTTCTGCGGCAACGGCGACAAGGACATTGCCTATGCGGAGCATACGGATATCATGGGCAAGGTCCTGCCCCAGTGTCCTCAGCTTAAACCCGGCGAAAACTATGACTTTTACGTCATCCCGGGCGGCGTTCATGACATGAAGGCATGGCAGCTCCATCTCTACCATGCGCTGCAGGTGTTCTTCAAATAATCCGCCAAATAAATCAACAAATCAGAAAGCCCTCCCTTGTGGCATGCGCCTGCAAGAGAGGGCTATTTTTTTAGTATTATCAATAACATATCAATAGACACGTGCCGTGAGGAGTTAAACCTTATTAACTCTGAATATCAGCTGCTTGTCGTAATAGATGGGCTGATCTGAACTCACCCCAATGAAATCCTTGCCGAATAGGTCGAAAATATTCGTTGAAATCTTGAATTCCGGCAGTCTGCCAAGCACCTTCTCCCCGTCGAAGAGCATGGAATTCTGAATGACCATGGTGTACTCGCCCTTCTCATTAAAGCCGCTGGACGTATAGTCTACGGGCACCACGCAAACGCGCCCGTCCAAAAGCTCCTTTACGGTCTTGCCGCTGCGTTTGATCTTCAGGGTAAGTCCTCCGGGCCCCGGTACGTCCGTAAAATCCTGATAAGCAGGACCCGTATGCTTTACGTTATATTTCTTTGCCGTCTTTTTGTCCGCATATCCCGTCTTGACCACGCCATTCTCGATCAAAACGAGCTCATCATTTTCGAAAACGCAGCCGTCGCCGTCCCAGAAGGGATTGAACCACGCTTCTTCGTCTGAAACCACGTGCGCAAGGGTAAAGTCCTCCGAAAAAAGCTTCTCTCCCACCTTCCCCGTCAGCAGGGACGTCCCTCTTGCAAGCTCCTCGCCATCCAGATGCTTGGAGAAAAAGCCTGTGAAGCCATAATACGTCATGTCCAACAGGATCTCGTCGGGGATCTCCAGCATGGTCTCATACTGTCCCAGGAAATCATCCGCAATACTGCGGAATTGTGCCTCGTCAAAATCCCGCATGTTGAAGGAAAAACCCCCGTCGGAAATGTTCTTGCTGGCCTCATGCTTGTATATGGCGCTGACGCCCACCGCGTAATCCTTTACCTCATAGTCCATGCCAAGATCATTTTCCGTCCTTCTGTCATACTCCGTACCCATAAAAGTCACCTCGCAGCGAAACTTCGGATATGTTTCATTCAGATACTTTATACAGTTCTCGGCAGTCGCGCGCAGCTCCTGATCACTCAGGATCTTTTCCCGCTTGTCCCGCGATCTTTTTCCCGTCTCCAACGCAAACGGATAAGGCCGTTCCCTCACCAGATTCTCTTGCGCCTTGCGGAATCCCTCCTCGTCGTCCACCTTGCCGACGTGATAATAGATTCCCGCAAACCCATCCTGATATACCTTGTAGGAAGCTTGAAAATTGCTCTCCTTGCTAAACGAAGACAGCATTCCCTCCTTAAAAACAAACTTACTTCTATTTTCCGTCAAAGTCTCTTTCGCCTTATTCATACGGTTTCCCTTCTCTTCCATTTTATTGAATCAATGCATCCATACCCCATTCCTAACTGATCGACAGCTTCTTTACGCGAATGCTGGGTCCCCCGGCGGAAACGTCCACGCCCTGCCCCATCTTTCCGCAGGAATACGTATCAAATAATACAAAATCATCTCCCACGGCATCCACGTCAAAGAGCGTCTGGAACACGCTGCCCGTCAGCATGTGCACCCGGATGGGTTCGCAAACCTTTCCGTCCCGGATCCGGTAACACAGCGTTGGATTCATGACAAACGTGGAATTTCCCGTTCCGTTCGATACGTCCATCACATAGACGCCGTCCTTAACCCCAGCGATCATGTCCTCAAGCTTATCCGTTCCAGCCTCCATGTAAGTATTAGTCATGCGGACAATGGGCTGATAATGATAATCCTGTGCCCTGGCGTTGCCCGTCTTTTTCTCTCCCATAATGCTGGCAGATCTCGCGTCGTGAAGCCTGCCCGTCAGGATTCCGTCCTTCATCAGATAAGTCTTTCCCGCCTTCGTTCCCTCATCGTCATAGGGCACGTAACCGTGATTGGGCATGTCACCCACGTCACAGATGGAAACCTTTTCTGAGCCCACCTTTTTGCCGAGCACCCATTCCTCTGCAAGCGTCTTATCCGCCAGCATGAAGTCTGCTTCACTCTTATGTCCAAAGCTCTCGTGGGTGAACATTGCCGTTACGACGGGTGCAAGCACGCACTCATAATCTCCCGGCTCAATGTCTTTCGCGTTCTTGGCATAATCCAAGTACTGCGCCTTCTTCTCCAATACTTCCTCTTCATGCCCCAAAAGATCCGGCACAGTCATCCCCACGTGATATTTTCCGCCGTAGGACGTGACTCCGTCCACGGTAAATCCAAAGAAAACTCCCAGGTTTGCACACTGGTAGTCCCAGGCGATCGCCGTTCCCTTACTGGTGTACAGTCGTTTGATCAAATGCCTGCCGCCGGCTCCGCAGCTCCAAAACGAGACATCCTTGTCTTCCGGATCCACGCACTTTTCTATGTATCCGTCCAGGATCTCCTTCCACTGCGCCCGGGTCACTTTTCTTAAATCCGTCTCTCCGTCATACCGGAATCTCTCATCCCGGTTGACGTCAAGCTCCTTAACGATCGGATGCTCCATGATCTGCGGGTTTGGCGCAGCGATCGCCGCCAACGCATCCAGCTGGCTTTGAATCTCATCCAGGGAATTCGTCGTGGCCGTATACCACATGTTCCCGTCAAAAACGCGCACCATTGCGCCTACCTCGGCAGACTCTCCGTCATTTTCAACCTCCCCGTTTTGGATTGTCAGCCAAATGCCATACTTCTCTTCCATTCGCACTTCCGAATACAAATTCTCCGGAAACTTAAAATTATAGTCCATGCTTGTACCCTTTTCCTTCCTTCAAGTCAAAATTTTCAGTTCACGTTCCCGCCGCGGAAACTCCCGTTTACGCGGCTTACTTCATCAGTATATCACGTGGCGATATATAGTGAAAGCCTATATCCTGCACGATACCACCCCCTATCGTGCAATTTCGGGATGGGTGGGTCACGGGGCATGTCTACTGACACGTCCCCGTAACACAAAGTTTGCGAATCAAATGGAACATGATCAGATTCATTATGAAAAAAGCTTGAATGTTTTTCCGTTTGCTAATATAGTGTTATCGTGTAGAAAAACAAAAAAGAGAAATAAGGGAAAAATTATGAGAAAAAGATTTTTGCTCAATATGGGAATTCTGGTGACTGCGGGCATGCTCCTTGCAGGATGCGCGGGCCAGGCTTCCACAAATACCACAACGGAAGAACAAAAGGAGGAAAGTACGATGCCAAATAACCCCATCGATGAGGCGATTGCCTTAGAGACTTCAAAAGTTGACGAAACCCCGGTGGCTGCAGACCAAAAGGAAGAACGCGTTCCGACGGCAGAAATCGGTGAAAAGATTCCTGGGAAATACACGGCCTTGCGCGTAACGGATTGCGGCAAGATCGAAAAGATCACCTACACCTCTTATGATTACTTTGGGAATGGCACGGATGAAGTGGAAAAAGCGGCAAACGTCTATCTGCCCGCTGGCTATGACCCTTCCAAGAAATATAACGTGCTCTATCTGATGCACGGCATTGGCGGCGACGAGAACGAATGGGGCATGACTGGAAGCACCTCGCGCGTAAAGTGCATTATGGACAACCTTAGTTACTATGGTGACGTGGAATCCTTCATCGTCGTGACTCCCAATGGGCGTTCCGCCACAAATCATGCGGCAAACGGATCCGACTTCAACTCCTTCTATGTTTTTGGAAAGGAGCTCCGAAACGACCTGATGCCTTATATTGAAAGCCATTATTCCACCTATGCAAGCGAAGCTCTGGCACAGGCAGGCCTCGATGCCATCACGAATCAGACCGGCGACGCCCAGGCGGACAAGGAAGCTTATGCGGCTCAGAAATTCGCTGCAGATCCAGCCTTGATCAACAAGGCCTTGCAGGACACCCGCGATCACAGAGCCATGGCAGGTCTCTCCATGGGCGGCATGCAGACCATCAACATTGGCATTGGCGAATGCGTCGATCTCATTAGCTACTTTGGCGCTTTCTCCGCGGCTCCCACCAGCAATCCTGCTGCCACGACCGCTGAAATCCTTAAGGACAATACGCTGCCAATCCACTATTTCTACAATATTTGCGGCACGGAGGACAATGTTGCTTACTGGGCTGCTTCCGCCGCGGCCAAGAACCTTCCCGCCGTCTGCGATCAGTTCATTGCCGGCGAAAACTTTACTTGGCAAGAGCTTCCCGGCAACCATGACTTCAATATCTGGTACCTCGGCTTCTACAACTTCGCCCAGATTGCTTTCAAATAACCTAAAATTAGGTCAAAAGCGGGCCACGGAGATATGTCTGCTGACACGTCCCCGTGGCCCATTCTATCGCTTATAGCAGATATGCATCATCCGGTGAGATCCGGCATTCTTTCGTAAACACAAGCCAGTCCGTCACGTCATCGAAGGAGTAGGTTCCCACGTCCCCTTCCTTCATGCCGGAAACGTAATAAGGTTCCTGCGTCAGGACGGCCGTGATCTTGTCTCCCTGAATCTCCTTAACCTCAAACCAAATGTGCTCCCGCTTAGATCCGGAATTGTCCTCGTCCCAATAATTTTCATCCGTGGTCAGTCCGATCTTCGCCAGCACCACGTTATCCTTATTCTCAAAGCCCTTCACCATGTACTCCATGCGCTCTCTTGCGAGGCTGCTCATCCTCTCCGTCTCAGACGTGGAGATATAAAACATGGGGTTTCTCTTCAAGTGCTCGTCATAGATCTGTACGGGCGAATAATTCCTCTTCTCTTCATCCTGGGGAGAACGATACGCCATGACGACATAAGTATCCTCCGCATGCACTTCATCCTCGCGGTCCTCCGCCACGCCAAGCGTTGCCTGCGGATAGTGCTCCAGCGCCTCTTTCCAGGGCACGGCCGTCACCACGAGATACATGTCCTGCGCCAGCTGTGCCACGAACGTCGCGTCGCCGGGCTTGATCGGCTCCTTCGCCTCGATCATGCGATAGGCCAGGGTCTCGATAATGTGATAATGGTCGTTGGAGCTCTCATTGTTGGAATACAGGATCTCCAGTTCATACATGCCGCAGCGCTTCAGGCCATGGGTGTGAAGCCAGAGTTCCTCTGACTCCGTACTGATCGCCTGCACGGTGAACAGGTACTTCGGCGCAGGCAGCACGCTGGATCTCGCCGTAAGTTCAACCCATCTGCCCGACAAAAGCTTCTCAGAAGGACAATCCAGCACCGCCAGCTTCTCCGGGATCATCGCGTCGATCAATCGAAGCTGGTCATAATAACACTGCCTGCAATCGCCTTCATAGATCATGTTCATGCTAAGTCCGCGCTTTACCGCGTCAATCTGCTTGATCTCTTCTTCCGAAAACTGATGTCCCATGCGCACAAAGCCCGGAATCTCAATGTCCGTCGGCGCCACCCAGATCCGATACGGCCTCTCGTCAATCTTCAGATCGATCTCCACGCCCCGCTTTTCATCAAATCCAGCCCTCTCGACAACAATATTCTCCTTCTCCTTCATATTAACGAAAAACGCCTTCGGATCATTGATCAGCCCTGGATCCTTCGGAATAATGATCATATAAGAATCTTCTTGCATCTCTTTCCCTCCTGTCACTTTCTCAGATAATTCCCCTCGGGCGGACCCTGCCTTAGGGTCTGGCAGACACGCTGCGTTTTCTACTCGGTCCGCGCGCCTTTTTCGCCGCCATTCGCGCTATTCACCCGCTAACGCGGGCACGCGCTCGGTGGCAGCGGCTAGCGCAGACCTCCTAACGAAAGCCTCGCTATCGTCTTCCAGACCCTAAGGCAGGGTCCGCCCGAGGGGGGAATTTATTCTAGATGTCCTTGTGATGGAACTGCTTCTTGCCGGAGACGTAGTCGCCCACCAACTGTCCGTTTCCGATCAGGCGGTACTTATAGGTTACCAGACCTTCCAGGCCAACGGGTCCCCTCGCGTGGAGCTTGCCCGTGCTGACGCCAACCTCAGCTCCAAAGCCATAGCGGAATCCGTCCGCAAAACGAGTGGAGCAGTTGCGGTACACGCCTGCGGAGTCCACCATCTGCAGGAAATACTCTGCCGTAGCGTCATCCTCGGTGAGAATGCAGTCGGTGTGGTGAGATCCAAATTTATTAATATGATCCGCAGCCTCCGCCACGTTCTCAACAAGCTTCAGGGAAATGATCAGGTCCGTATACTCCGTGGCGAAATCCTCCTCGCCCATGATCTCGATCGCATAAGCTTCGCCGCCTGCTAGCTTTCCTGCTGCCTGCAAAACCTGCACGAGCTCTGCCACTTCCGCGCTTCCGCGAAGCTTCACGTTCGCCTTAACCAGAGCCTCCAGCACCACGGGCAACGCGTCTGCCGCGATCTTCCTGTTCACAAGCAGCGTCTCAACGGCATTACATACCGCAGGATACTGGGTCTTCGCGTCTACAATGACGGGAACGGACTTTACAAGATCCGCCTTCTCGTCCAGATAAATATGGCAGATGCCGGCAGCATGTCCCATCACGGGAATGTTGGTGTTGTCCATGATGTATTGCACAAATTTATTTGAACCTCTCGGGATCAAAAGATCCACGTCGCCCTGACACTTAAGGAGCTCGTCGATCTCATTGTGAAGCTCCACCTGCAAAAGGCAACTCTCGGGAAGACCAGCCTCCACTGCCGCGCCGTGAACGAGTCCAAACAGGATCTTATTCGTCCGCGCCGTCTCCTTGCCGCCCTTTAAGATCGCGCAGTTGCCGCTCTTGATGCAGAGGGCGGAGATCTGGATCAGTGCATCCGGTCTCGCCTCAAAAATAACGCCGATCACGCCGATGGGCACGGAAACGCGCTGCAAAACAAGGCCTTCGTCCAGCTCTCTTTTCAGCGTCACCTTTCCAACGGGATCTTCCAGTCCGATCATCTGACGGATGCCGGCAATGGCATCCCGCAGCTTATTCTCATCAAATTTCAGGCGCTTGATCACGGCCTTTGCCACGTTCGCATCCTCTGCCGCCTGCACGTCCGCCGCGTTCTCCCGGAAGATCGCGTCACGATTCTCCTCCAGGGTTTCTATGATCTTTGCCAGTGCCGCATTCCTTGTCTCCTCAGACGCTGCCGCCATGTGCGGTGCCGCCAGCTTCATCTTTCTTGCTTCTTCCCTAACAACCATAACCTTCTGCTCCTCCTGCCATGTCTAAGTCCCGGACCCTTCATCGGTTCCCTTCTCCATAACGTTTCGTAATTGAACTAAGTATAATCGCCAGCTTTCCTTTTGTCCACCATTTTCTCAGCTGAATTCGCCGTGAGTTTCCGCTCTGCCGTACGCTTCCCTTTATCGTTCTTACGCCTTCTTCCCCGTCAGGTAATACACGGCAAGCGCCGTCCTGTGGGAAAGATTCTCCTTCGAAAGGATCGTCGTGATATAGTTCTTCACGGTTCCCTCGGAAATGTATAATCTTGCCGCGATCTCCTTATTCGAGAGCCCATCCGCAACGGCCTTGATGATCTCCAGCTCCCGCTCCGAATATCCCGATGCGTCAAACCCGCCGCCAAACTCCTTTGCCCCGGAGATGGCGCCCTTCGCCAGTGATTCCAGGATCTTCTCCTCCATGACGCCAGTCCCCTGGTACACGGACTTGATCATCTGCTTCAGGTGT
The DNA here is from genome assembly GCA_017552985.1 of Lachnospiraceae bacterium. Lineage (GTDB taxonomy): Bacteria > Bacillota > Clostridia > Lachnospirales > Lachnospiraceae > Acetatifactor. The sequence goes on along the minus strand of JAFZNO010000035.1, from coordinate 6,878 downwards.
TCCGGCGTGTGATTCTTGATGAGATACCCCTTCGCGCCATTTTGCAGCGCCTTTTGCACCAGCTGGTCATCATCAAACGTAGTCAGGATGAGCACCTTCCCCAGGTCCTGCTCCACGATCAGCTTCGTCGCTTCGATCCCGTCCATCTCCGGCATCTGAATGTCCATCAGGATCACGTCAGGGTGCTTTTCCTTCGCAAGCCGCACGGCCTCGCGTCCGTTCGCCGCACACCCCAGCACCTCAAAATCCTCATCCACCTCAAGGATGATCTTCATTCCATCCCTCACAAAATCACTGTCATCCGCTATGATCACCTTAATCCTGTCCATGTTTACCCTCTCACGTTTTACGCCAGACTTCCCTCACTCCGTTGGGGTGGCTTACGTCATTTCCTTTTATCACTGAAATCAGAAAGGCAACAGCATGTTCACCGTAAAGCCTGGATACGTGTCGAAGCTGATGGTTCCCCCCGCTTCCCTCACGCGCCTTCTCATCCCAGCGATGCCCATGCCTTCCTTGACCTCGCTGCATCCTTTTCCGTCATCCGAAATGCTGCACCGGATCATCTGATTCATCACGACGATCTTCATCTCGATCTTCTTACATTTCGCATATTTCATGGCATTGGTGACGGCCTCGAACGCATTGTCCAAAAGGATCTCCCAAGCTCCCTCCGGCACCAGCGATGCGTCGCCCTCCGTCTCAAGCGTAGCTTCCACGCCCTTTTGATTACAATCTTCGCAGAGCTTATAAAGCTGGAGCAGCGCCAATTCCTTCTTCTCCGGTCGTTCCTTCCGGAGGATCCCGCGGATCTCATCCATGGAGACGCGAAGCTGATCGATCACGGCCTGGATCATGGTCCCTGCCTTCTCCGGATCCTTCTTCATCAACAGCTTGATCGCTTCCAGCTGATAGATGGAACCGTTGATGCCGTGACCCAGCTTGTCATGCAAGGTCTGGGACAGACTCGCCCGGTCCTCCAGGATCTGGTTCTCCGCCTTTAACATGTTCCTCTGCAGCTGCGCCTTCGTCTCAAATTCCTTTTGGTACATGTCTTTCTTAAGGCGTTGCTCCAGCATGGTATCCTCCATGGTCTGCCTGCGATAGGTCTGCACGATAAAGTCATGCTGGAAATAGCAGATCATGGTCAGCACCAGCAAGAGACACTTTGCAAGCATTTCCATGGGACTGGGCTGCAACGTCAGGACCAATGGCAGGAAATACCAAAACGGCGGAACGTCAAACCGCTCCTTCAAGAAAGACAGCACTTCATACGCCATAAAGTACGTGAGCAGAAAATAAGCGTTCCCGCCGATGACAAGAATTGCGCAGGCAAATCCTGCCCCCAGTAGCAAAAACGCTCCCTTTTTCCAATCATTAAACAGTTCCTTCAGGGAGATCACGCCAATAAAAAGCGCAAGAAGCAAAAGCATCGTCACCGATGCCTCTGCTTCCTCCGTCCGATATGTGAGTCCGTACAGGCTAAAGCAAAGCAGCAAAACTATGCGGACTGCCAAAAAATAAGATTCCTTCAGCCTTTTTCCCACGGTTGCCCCCGCATCACTGTTCCATCTTCTTCATCTTCAGTCCCACGCCGCCAAGGCTCAAGATGATGATCAAATATGCTACCGTAATACATAATACCACAAAATAACCCAACTTGTCTCCCATAAAAATTTGATCAATGCTGTCCATAAACCATCTCTGGGGCATAACGTACGATATGGTCTTCACGATCTTTGACGCGTCATCCAGCGGGAAGTAAAGGCCCGCCAGCAGACTGGACAGGGACCAGATCGTAAATGCCACGAAATTCGCGGTCATCACTTCGCCGGAAAGGATTCCCAAAAGCAGACTCATGGAATTAAAAATGATTCCCATCAAAAATACCATGAAAAGAAATGCCGGCCTGCTCATGCCAAGCTGATCCTTTCCCAGAAAGAGCGTCAGCACCGCCAGGATTCCCGTAATCATAAGGGATACGATCACGGAGGTCACTAACTTGGATGCAAAGTACGTAAAAGTGCCCGTTCCCGTAAGCTGGATCCTGGTAAACACCTTGTGTTTTTCCTCCTCGATCGCGGTATGCGCCACGATCACGCCGCAGAAGACGAAGCAAAGCGTGAGGAACGAAAAGGCATATCCCATCTGCGCCTTTTGATTGACCTGCTTTCTCGTTAAGTCAGCCGCACCCTTCTTCGCGATGGATCGGATTTCCTTTGCAGGATCCTCTTCGTGAAACTTTTCCATTTCCTTCGCAAGTTCACTTCCTTGCTTTCCGGAATAGCGGGCCAAGTCCAAAGCTTCCTGCAAAAATCCCTTGCACTCCCTTTCAAGGAGTTCAAACCGCTCGTCCTCCGAAAGCACGTAGATGGTCATGGCCCTGGCCGCGTCGCCCTCCGCGACCGCCTCGTCAAACTCTTCCGAGAGATACAATGCCGCGCCCATGCGATCCTCAAAACCATCCTTTTCCATGCGCAGGTCCGCGTCAGCTTTCGTCATCCCGGGCGTCCTTGCCCTGCAGACCAAAAACGCGCCGCTCTTCGCCAGGTTGTTCAGGAACGCCTCTGAAAGCCCGCTCCCCGACGCATCATATGCCTTGATCAAAAATTCACCATTCTTTCCGTAATAGGCGACCTTCTGATCCGCGCTCTCAATTTCCTTTACTTCCTGCGTGCGATCCTCGCGGAAATATGCCAGATCCGCATTCCCGTTGATGCACAAAATGAACGTGGACAGAACCGGCATTGTGATCAAAAAGAACCAAAAGCCCTTATTCCGCAGCAATAATTTTAAGCTTGTCTTGATGAGATTCCCCATGGTTAACCTCTCTTTCTTGCCGCGCCAAACACAAGCGCGAGCCCGGAGCAAACAATCGTCATTCCGCCGGAGATCAAAAGGGATCTCCACACGTAATCGCTGTGCCCCATGCAAGATAATTCCGTCAGCGCCCGGTTCCCGTGATAGATCGGGGAAATCGTCTTGAGGGTTACCGGCAGGCTTGAAAACATATAGGTTTCAAACGTCCCCCCAAAGAATCCCCACACCCAAACGATGGCAAAGCTTAGGATGATCGAAAGCACCATGCTGTCCGTAAGCGCGTAAAGCATCAATTCAAACGCTGACGCCGCAAGCACCATAAAAAGCATGACCGCCGCGCTCTGCACAAGATGCTCTCCCCAATGCACCTCCAGCAAGGTCTGGGAGATCAGCGCCGCAATAAACTCACAGACGGCAACCATGACAAACATGGGAAGGAGCCTTCCAAGATAGACTTGCAGCTGCGACATACCGGCAACCTGATATTTCTTCCGGATGCCATATTTCTTTTCATTTCCAAGGATCCCCGTCGCGCAGATCAGCGCGCACCATCCAAAGTACACGATCTCCACGATCCCGTAATAATCCGTGGAATCAATGGCCGGCATAAACTTTGGCCGCTCCACGGCAAGGGCGACCTCCCCGTCTAAGCTGCTTTCTCCAGTCAAGGCGACCTTCCCGTCTAAGCCGCTTTCTCCTGCCTTCCTCACTTCCGTCATTTCTCCTGGCATTCCTGCCTGGCCCATCGCCATGGCACTGACGATCTGTAATTTCATGCGGTCTGCTTCCTCCACGTATGCATTCAGCAGATATTCCAGCGTCATTCCCTCCACCTTTGCGTCCTCCCGCGTCCATACGACATAGGAATCATCGCCAAATTCCACAAAGCCTTTCAGGTCAAGGTTTTCCATCAGCGTTTGGGGATCTCCGTCCGCATATTCTTCCAAGGTGACGTCCGCTTCCTTCGCCGCAGCCTTAAACGTCTCCATGCCTGCGTAAAAAAAGCTCTTCTCCGTGATCCGGTAGCCAACCTGGAACGGCCCCTGCTTCTGATAGGATTCCATCAAGGTGGAAAAGGCATTCGACAGCACGGACAAAATCACCAACGGACACAGAATATACAAAAACAAATTGGCCGGACTCCGGAACATTAACTTTAGATTATTCTTGATCAAATATCTTATCATCTTCTTGCTTCCCCTTAATAATCCCTAAGCTTCTTTCCCGTCAGCGTTAAGAACACTTCCTCCAGGGAGATGTCCTCCGCGTCCTTTGTTACAAGCTTCTTCAGTTCCTGGCTTGTGCCGCACGCAATGATCTTTCCGTTGTCCATGATGGCAATCCTCGTGCAGATCGCCTCCACCTCTTCCATGTAGTGGCTGGTATAGATGATGGTTGCGCCGTTTTGGTTGGATTCCTTGATCTTGCTCAAGATAAAATTTCTTGACTGCGGATCGATGCCGACCGTGGGCTCGTCAAAGATCAGGAGTTCCGGATGATGTCCGATCGCGCACGCGATGTTCAGCCTTCGCTTCATTCCGCCGGAAAAACTCTTCGCGTAGTCCCCTCTCCGCTCGGAAAGTCCCACGTACTCAAGGGATTCCTCCACTGCCGACTTTAATTGCGCGCCCTTGATCCCGTACAGGGAAGTAAACAGCTCCACGTTCTCCCAGGCCTTCAGATTCCCGTGGATGGCCAGGTCCTGGGGAACGTAACCAAGCTTTTTTACCAATTCTTTTCTATTCTTCCGAAAGTCCTTTCCCATAAACTCCACGGTGCCCAGCGTCGGCTTTACGATGTCACAGATCATGTTCATGGTCGTACTCTTTCCCGCGCCGTTTGGTCCTAAAAGCCCGAAGACCTCGCCCTTTTGGATTTCCAGATTTAAATTATCAACAACCACCCTGTTGTCATATTTTTTGGTCAGATCCTTTGTTCTCAGCATGACTTCCATTTTGTTCCCTCACTTCTTTGCGTATCGCTCTCACGGCTCCCGCGCTTTCCGCCGCGGCTTTCCCGTTTACAATCCCATCCTAACAATTCCCTAATGATTTTTGTAGTGAAAAAAGGAATGATTTCAACGTGACTTTTGTCACGTCAAAATCATTCCCCGTTTTCTACTTCAACTGCCTAGTCTCTGTTTTCTCCTCACTGACCGAGAAATCTCTCTGCAAGCCATAACGGCCCGCTTGTCAATTCATTTAGAAATACACAGACCTTTTAATATCAATACTTCAACATCTGATTTGCCCAAATAAGATTCGGATTTTTGATCAGATTCTTCTTCACCAGCCAATCCACCGTCACGTTGAATCTACGGGCAATCTTGGTAAGATTGTCGCCCCGGACTACCCTGTAGGTTCTTTCGCCTGTAGAAGGATTGAAGGAAGAAATTCTCAATCCGTAACGTCCATACAAATTCATCGGTCCATACCACGGTACGTCCGGATCCGTTACTACGTCCTTCCCCCGAATGGTCACTTCATAACTCACGTTTGCAAAATTGTACTGGAAGATCAGCGTGAGCTGCGGATGATCCTGCAAAGTCTTCATAATGTCATACGTCAGACCCGTTCCCTTATCCCAGGTTACCGTACGCTCCCCGCCAAGGGAAATCGCATATTTCAGAAGCTCGCGCAGCGGATCAAGATAATCCCCTTGCAGGATAGTCAAATACGCACCAACGTAATGGATCCGGTAATTATCCCCTGCCTTCAGCGTGCCCTGCAGGATTGCATAAGTTCCCGGCAGTTCTCCGGTCTGGCGGGTCAGCTCTCCCGTCAAGGAATCGCTTCCCAAAAGTCCCGATACGGTATAAGTGAGTTTAGGATCCTTCTTTTCCGTATCCTTTATCTTTCCGTCAGCCACGACCGTAACCGTTCTGGCCGTAATCTCTAGCTTGCCATTTGTCGTTTTCACGATAAACTGCGCGGTCACGTCATTCCCCTGAACGTCCCTTACAATCGCCGTTCCGCTGATGGCGTTTTCCAGATTGCATACGTTGATGCTTCTCGGGTCAGACGTCGTTAAGCCTTCCACGACGTAAACATTGCCATCCACGGTGAATCTCAGCGTCTCGAATCCGGCTGCACTCTTTTCGTTCCCGTCATAAACATTTGCCGTATTACTGTTTGCCGTCACCATGATCTGATACTTTTCGCTTCTGTCCGTTATCGTCAGTTTTCCTGCCGTCAAAGCACCCAGCACGTAGTTTGCCGTAACGTCCTTGCCCTCTCCGTCAACAACGTTGAAACTATTCTTGTCAAAGCTACCGTTATCATATGCGTTAACCAGCATCCCCTTGGGCGGAACGTAACCAATGATTGCCGTCTGTCCCAATACAATGTTTTCAAACACAACGCCCGTGCTTCCCGTCTGCTCGGATCCGTTATACTCCTTCGTCTCATCCCTGACGGAAACCGTCACCTCCCGCTTCTTGACGGTCAGAGTGCCCGCCACCGTCGTGATTACGTAATTTCCCGTTACGTCCGCGTCGCCGTGCATGATCTTGTAGCCTGCCGCCACCGGATTGTTTCCGGCTGCGCTGTCCGCCACGCCCGTCACGCTTCCGCTCGCCGTTGCTACCAGCGTATCGCCCGCAAACAGCATTCCGCCCGTCACGCTCACGGCGTCGTTTCCGTGGGCCATTCCGTCATATACCCATTCGCCGTCTGCCGCCGTAATGGTGATTGCGGCGCTTGCATTTTTCATGGTCAGGGCTCCGTCCGCGGTGGTTACCGAGTAATTTCCGGGATTTCCCGTCTTAAATTCATAGCTTGCCAGCTGATTTACAACCGTGCCTTCCTCTGGATAAGTGATCGAACCTGTCACAACCGCCGTGATCTCGTCCGTTCCCACCAGCCCCGTCACGTCATACTCGTTCAGGCTTTGCGCCTTTCCGTTATAGGTAAATTCCTTGTTCCGGGCGGTGACCTTCACCTCCCGCTGCTTGACGGTCAGAGTACCCGCCACTGCCGTGATTACGTAATTTCCCGTTACGTCCGTATCGCCGTGCATGATCTTGTAGCCTGCCGCCACCGGATTGTTTCCGGCTGCGC
>JAFZNO010000034.1 GCA_017552985.1 Lachnospiraceae bacterium | reverse complement strand
TCATCACCAATTACTTCGAAAACTGCCTCAACCGCTGCTGCTGCATCCTTCTTGGTAATCTCAGCCTTTGCTGCTACTGCTGCTACAAGTTCTGTCTTGTTCATAATGGATCTCCTTCCTTCTTTTGCTATTTCGAGCACTCTGCGTGCCCAGCAATCTTTGTTCAAAAAGGCTTATGCCCTTTCTTAGGTACTAGCATACCAAATTTGTAAAGATTTCGCAATACAAATATTCAAAAAAATTACGAAAAATGGGCATTTTTTTAAGATTTTTTTACGTTTTTCGCCATTTTGATCGTTCAGCGGACTTTTACCTTGCTTAAACACAGATTCATCTTGCGTTCATCGCCGTAAAATTTCACTAATCCGTTCTCTATGGAGCTTCTTAACGTATACTTTCTTTCACACAATTCCTGAACAACGTTGCTCGGAATTTCCAGCAGGCAATCCCTGTCATAATAATCATAGGGTTCCACGCAAATCTGCCTCTCTGCTATTTCCACGTAAAAAATCCCGGCACCCTCTCCCGTAACGTTCACCTGGATCGCCACATGCTCCAATACCTTTCTGGCATCCGCGTTTTCAAACGTAGCCCGCACCATGTAAACAATGTCTTCATACGTCATGCCTGCCACCTCCTCACCCGTAAGTTAACAATTACTGATATACTCTAAGGCATCTGCAACGGTCGAAACCCCGATCACCTTCATGTTCGAAGCATTTTCCGCCCTGCAGTCGCCCAAATTCCCCTTCGGCAAAAGACAGATCTCAAATCCAAGTTTTTTGGCTTCCGCAACTCTTTGCGCCGCCTGGCTGACGGCCCTTACCTCACCGGACAGGCCCACCTCGCCAAAAGCGATCAGCTTCGCAGGCAATGCCTTGTTGCGAAAACTGGAAACAATTGCAAGTACAATGGCCAGATCAATGGCCGGCTCCACGACCTTGAGCCCTCCCGTCACGTTTACGTACGCATCACAACCGGAAAGCTGAATGCCGGAACGCTTTTCCAATACCGCCATCAGCAGGTTTACCCTGCCCAGGTCCGTACCGGTCGTCTGCCGGCGCGGAATACCGAAACTGCTGTGGCACACCAGGCCCTGGATCTCTATGAGCAGTGGCCTTGTGCCCTCCATGGAGCAGGCCACGATGGATCCGCTCGCATTCTCCGGCCGTCCTGATAACATGTATTCTGAAGGATTCTTTACCTCCTCCAGGCCGTTTTCCCGCATCTCAAAGACGCCGATCTCATTGGTGGAGCCAAACCGGTTCTTTACGCCGCGCAGGATCCTGTAGGAAGCATGCCTGTCACCCTCAAAGTACAACACGGTGTCCACCATGTGTTCCAAAACCCTGGGACCGGCCACCGTTCCTTCCTTAGTCACGTGTCCAACGATAAACACGGATACGAGAAGGCCTTTCGCCAACTGCAATAGCGCCGCCGTCGCCTCCCTAACCTGGGAAACGCTTCCCGGTGCGGAGGAGATGCTCTCGCTGTACATGGTTTGGATGGAGTCGATCACCACGATCTCCGGTTTTTGCCTGCGGATCGTCTCCGAGATGGCATCCAGCGAAGTCTCGCATAACAACAAGACGTTTGGTGAAAAGCTTCCCAGCCTGTCCGCGCGCATCTTGATCTGAACCTGTGATTCCTCTCCCGAGACGTAAAGCACTTTATGCCCTGCCTGCGCAACCTTTTGACAGGTCTGCAAAAGCAGGGTGGACTTTCCGATTCCGGGATCACCGCCCACCAGAGTCAGCGACCCCTGTACGATGCCGCCGCCAAGGACGCGGTCCAACTCTTCAATGCCCGTAAGAACCTTGTCCTGTTCCCTGATGGTCACTTCCGAAAGAACGCACACCTCAGACTCTGACCCCTGACGATGATGCGCTCCTCCGCCCGTTTGTAGCTTTGACCTGTCCACGACCTCTTCCACCATGGTGTTCCACGCCTTACATCCCGGGCATTGTCCCATCCATTTTGCGGACTCGTATCCGCAGCTTTGGCAGAAAAAGACGCTGGTCATCTTTCCTTTTGCCATTTTAACCCCTTACTGTCTAACGATCTTTACGTTTACCTGATCAGCGGCAGCGAGCTCAACGCTCAAGGACAGCTTTCCGCCGAGGCCTGAGTTCATGATGCCAATGCTCTCGCCGTCTACGAATACTTCGTAATCAGCATCCTCCGTCAGTCCGATGGTGATCTGTGCATCCTTGTCACCCTCAACGGTAAATTCCACCTGATCCTCCTTCTCAAGGAAAGAAGTCACGCTGGTGCCGGGAACGGACTCATACAAAAACGCGCCGTTCTTCTCCAGCTTTGTGATCTCATTAAAAGTCTTAACCTTGAAAAGGTCTCCGCCGTGCTTAAAATCCTCTAGTTTTGACTTTGCGCTCAGCTCATGATTACCAAAGCTGATGCTTCCGTTTGCCTCACTGCGGATCAATTCCTTTACTGCTGCCATTTCTTTTTCCTCCTAAACGTCCTTTCTTGGCTTTTTCTTGTGGTGTTTTATTCCATTTTAAAACTATTTCTTAACGTGAAAAGTGATCTTGTCTCCCTTAAATCCTGCGCTCACGGTGTCTCCAGGCTGTACTCTCTTGGCAAGGATCTCCTCTGCAAGTGCATCCTCAACAACGGACTGTATCGCTCTCTTTAAGGGTCTTGCCCCCATCTTCGCGTCAGAATACTTGTCTACGAGATGTTGTTTTAACGCCGCGGTCAGCGTCAGGTGGATCTCCATCTGCGTCTCGCACCGCTTTGTCAGGTTCTTTGCAAGAAGGTTTACGATCTCCTTCATGTTCTCCTGATTCAGCTGATGGAAAACAATGATCTCGTCAATTCGGTTGATGAATTCCGGCTTGAAGTTCTTCTTCACTTCCTCCATCACCGCCGATTTCATTCGCTCGTAATCCTTCTGCTCATTCTTTTCCGCCGCAAAGCCCAGATTCTTGGGATCCACGATCCTCTGTGCGCCAGCGTTGGAGGTCATGATCAGGATCGTATTCTTGAAGCTAACCTTACGGCCTTTGGAATCCGTCACGTGACCGTCATCAAGCACCTGTAACAGGATGTTAAACACGTCCGGATGTGCCTTCTCGATCTCGTCGAAGAGCACCACGGAATAAGGATTCCTGCGCACCTTTTCGGAAAGCTGTCCGCCCTCCTCAAATCCGACGTAGCCTGGCGGCGAACCAATCATCTTGGATACCGAATGACCCTCCATGTACTCTGACATGTCAACGCGGATCATGGCATCCTCCGAGCCAAACATTGCCTCGGCCAGTGCCTTGGAAAGCTCCGTCTTTCCGACGCCGGTAGGTCCCAGGAAGAAGAAGGAACCGATGGGACGGTTGGGATCCTTCAATCCAACCCTGCCTCGCCTCATGGCCTTTGCCACGGCCTTCACGGCCTCCTCCTGCCCAATGACGCGCTTATGAAGAATGCTCTCAAGCTTTAAGAGCTTTTCGCTCTCCTTCTCCGCAAGCTTCGTCACGGGGATCTTCGTCCAAACGGCAACCACCCTGGCGATGTCTTCCTCACCGACTGCGTAGCGTTTTTCCCTCTCCTGGGCTTCCCGCTGCGCCACCATCTTGTCATATTTCTTCAGGAGCTGTGCCTGCTGTTGCTTCAGCTCAGCTGCCTGTGAGAATACCTCCATGCGGATGGAACGCTCGATCTGCTGGTCCTTCTTCTTGATCTCCGCCATGAGATCCTTTTCCTTCTGGGGGATCTCCATAACCTGAAGTCTCGCGCTGGCAGCGGCTTCATCAATGAGGTCGATCGCCTTATCCGGCAGATTACGGTCATTAATGTACCGCTCTGACAGCCTTACGGCCGCTTCCACTGCTTCATGCGTGATCGTCACGCGGTGATGTTCCTCATACCTGCCCTTGACGCCTTCAAGGATCGCAATGGCTTCCTCCTGGGTGGGCTCCTCCACGTTGACGGGCTGGAACCTTCGCTCCAGGGCCGCGTCCTTCTCCACGTATTTCCGGTACTCGGCGATCGTAGTGGCACCGATGAGCTGAAGCTCGCCTCTTGCCAGGGAAGGCTTCAGAATGTTGGATGCGTCGATGGCACCCTCTGCTCCGCCTGCACCGATCAGCGTGTGGATCTCATCCAAGAAAAGCACCACGTTGCCGTCATCGATGACTTCCTTGATCACCTTCTTGATTCTCTCTTCGAATTCACCGCGGTACTTACTTCCCGCCACCATGCCGGAAAGATCCAGCGTTAATACCCTCTTGTTCTGCACCGTAAAGGGCACGTCGCCGGATACGATGCGTAGCGCCAGACCTTCCACCACGGAAGTCTTTCCGACGCCGGGTTCACCGATCAGACAGGGATTGTTCTTCGTGCGGCGGCTCAGGATCTGGATCACCCTGCGGATCTCCTCTTCCCTGCCGATCACGGGATCCAACTTTCCCTCCCGTGCCAGCGCCGTCAGATCACGGCTGTATTGTTCCAGGGTCGAGGTCTTTCCCTTTCCCTGATTCTTCCTTCCAAGATCCTCCTTGTAAAGGTTTCCGTCTTGTCCAATGGCCTGCAGCGTTTCAACGTAAACCTTTTGGAGATTGACGTTCATGGCGTTCATCAGCCGGACGGCAACGTTCTCGCCCTCCTTAATGATCGCCAGGAGCAAATGCTCCGTTCCTGCTTCCTTCTGTCCAAATCTCTTGGCCTGTGTCTGGGCCTCTTCCAAAATTCTCTGTGCTCTCGGGGAATATCCCTCGCGGTCTCTCACCGACGTGCCATTCTCGAAAGCGATCAGCTCGCGGATCATGTCCAAAAGCTTGTCTAGCTCCACGCCGTTTTCCGTAAGCACCTTGGCTGCCACGCCCGTGCCTTCCTTCAAAAGACCGGCCAGGATATGCTCCGTTCCGACGTAGCCCTGATTCAAACTCCCTGCGCACTTTGCCGCCTGGGCCAGGGCCGTCCTTGCCTTTTCAGTAAATGACTGTGACTGCATTCCTTATCTCTCCATCCCATCATAAATCTCGTCAACTAAGTTGTGTATCTCTTCCCTGGAAACGTTCTTGCAACAACTCTTCGCCAGGATCACCTGTAATTCCCTGCGGATCTCTTCCATGATCAACGCCTGATCCGCGTCCACGGCGATCACCGCTCCCTTGCGTCTGTCTACCTTAACGTAACCCTCCTGCTTCAAAAGCGTGTACGCCTTATTCACAGTATGCATGTTAATCCCAATAATATCCGCAAGATTGCGAACGCTTGGCAAGGATTCTCCCTCGTGGAACTGATCCGTGGCGATGCCAAGGATGATCTGGTTCCGCAGTTGCAGATACAGAGCCTCGTCGCTGTTAAAATCAATTTCTATAAACATGAGGGCCTCCTCCTTTCATGGCATCTGTTATATATAGTGTATAATAACAAAGGGGCAGTGTCAACCTGCCCCTTTGAAAGTTCATAACTATTTTACAAGACGTTCAGTTTTTGATCATTCATCGCTGTCCCAATTGAGGAATTCGAACTCCATGTCATCGTTGTCCTGCACGAAATTCTTGGGACGATTGTTTGCAGGTGCCTGCTGAGGTGCCGCAGGCCTCTGTGCGGGCTGTTCGCCTGCAGGTCTCTGGCCCTGTCCGGGCTGCGCGGGCCTCTGACCCTGTCCAGGCTGCGCGGGTCTCTGTCCCTGACCAGGCTGCACGGGTCTCTGTCCGGGCTGTGCGGGTCTCTGTCCCTGTCCAGGCTGCGCGGGTCTCTGGCCCTGTCCGGGCTGTGCAGGTCTCTGTCCGGGCTGTGCGGGTCTCTGGCCCTGTCCAGGCTGCTGAGCAGGCTTCTGGCCCTGTGCAGGCTGCTGAGCGGGCTTCTGGCCCTGAGGACGGTTTCCAGTGGATCTCTGGCCATTTGCAGGACGCTGGCCCTCTTCCTTGCGGCGAGGCTCAAGTCCGTCCCTGCTGATGGCAGGCCTGTCACGGGATACGCTCTGCGTTCTCGCGTCGCTTCTGGGTCTTTCTGCCGTTCTTCTCGGAGTGTTATTTTCGATGGATGCGATAAACGCCTCTTCTTTTACTTCCTTCAGTCTGAAGATCAAATATCCAACGGCACCACAGGCTGCAAGTGCAACCAACAGGAAGAAAATCATCCAACCCTTGCTGGACTTCGCTTTCTTATTTGCCTTTTCATACTGTTCCTGGAGCTTGTCAGCCGCGCTAAAGATGTCTTCGATCTTGTACTGCTGTCCCTGCTCGATGTCCTGAAGCCACCACACGTCGTTCACAAGCTTCGTCTCATAACGCTTTTCGGTCACGACGGGCTTGGTTTCCGGCTTCGTATCCTGCTCTGAGGGAGTGATTTCTTCCACGGGATCCGTCGTTACGGTATCAACCTCATAAGGCTTAACCTCACCGGAGATCACCAGGTAATCGCTGCGGATGTAACCGGTCGCGTCCCTGCCTTCCACCGTCAGTTTTACTTTGTACCAGGTCTTCTTGTCAGAACCGATGGTCTTTGCGATCACGGTAACTTCCGTTCCCTTGTTGATCGTGCACAGAATGTTGTTGCTCGTAGTCGTTGATGCACTGGTGCGGACCCTTACGGTATTGCTGCCAGCCACGGTGGCGCTTACCGGAGTAACGTCCTCTTCCGTTCCAGTCTGAACTTCGCTTCCGTCAGAAACAGTCGTGGTGCTTCCCTTAGAGATCAGGTCGGAACGAATGTAGCCGCTGGAACCGCCTACCGTAACCTCATACCACTTCTTTCCGTCTCCGTCCTTGCCGTCAACCAGATTCCCCAGTTCAACCGCCGTTCCTTTTTCAAGCTTCTTAACCAAATCTCCGTTCTTACTGGGAGTCTTACGCATGTTTACGGCATTGTTGGTCGTGCCGGATTCTGCCTTACTTACGGTCTTAAAACCATCCGCAAAGATCACAAGCGCGAATGCAAATGCGATCATTACGATCAACTTTCGCCAAATTTTCATCCCCTGTGCTTTCCCCGCCATCTTTTTCAGCCTTCCTTCCTCTTATCGTTTTTCCGTAATTTTCTTTTTAGTCATTTGTTCGTCATCTGCAATTCGTTCTCTTATGCTTCGTCGATTGCCTTGCCGATGTCCGTTCTCATATACTTATTCTCGAAATCCACCCATTTCGTGGCTTCATATGCCTTCGCCCTGGCTTCCTTCAGCGTTGCGCCCTTGGCAGTCACGCCAAGCACTCTGCCGCCGTTGGTCACGATCCTTCCCTGCTCGTCAAACTTGCTGCCGGCATGGAAGCAATAGTAATCTTCCTTACCTTCGAAGTTCTCGAGGCCCTTGATCTCGAAGCCCTTCTTGTAGGAAACAGGATATCCGTCAGATGCAAGCACCACGCAAACCGCAGCCTTGTCTTCAAACTCCAGCTCTACCTGATCCAGCGTTCCGTCGATGCAGGCATCCACCACGTCCATAAGATCATTCTTCATTCTGCAAAGGACCACTTGCGCCTCAGGATCGCCAAATCTTGCGTTGAACTCCAGAACCCTCGGTCCCTTGGGAGTCAGCATCAATCCGAAGAAAATAACGCCCTTGAAAGGCCTTCCCTCTGCCGCCATGGCATCCACGGTCGCCTGATAAATGTATTTTCTGCAGAACTCGTCGACCTCTTTGGTATAGAACGGGGTCGGGGAGAAATTTCCCATGCCGCCCGTGTTCAGACCCTGGTCACCGTCCTTCGCCCTCTTGTGGTCTTGAGCGGAGCTCATGATGCGGATCGTCTTGCCGTCCACGAAGGATAACACTGACACCTCGCGTCCCGTCATGAATTCCTCAATGACCATCTTGTTTCCGGCGCTGCCGAAATGCTTGTCCATCATGATCTCCTTGACGCCGGCTTTCGCCTCCTCCAAGGTATTGCAGATCAGAACGCCCTTGCCGAGTGCCAGGCCGTCAGCCTTGAGAACGATGGGCATGTCCGCCGTCTCAAGATATTCCAGGGCCTTCTCGGGATCGTCAAAGTTCTCGTAAGCAGCCGTGGGAATATTGTACTTCTTCATCAGATCCTTAGAGAAGGCCTTGCTTCCCTCAAGGATCGCCGCTGCCTTATTCGGTCCAAAGGTGCGAAGTCCGTTTGCCTCAAGCACGTCCACCAGACCGCCAACCAGCGGATCATCCGGTGCCACGAATACCAAATCTACGGCTTTCTCCTTCGCATATTGTGCGATCTTGTCAAATTCCATCACGCCGATGGAGGGTTCACACTCTGCGATCTGCGCGATCCCGGCATTTCCGGGCACGCAGTAGAGCTTTTCAACTCTCTTGCTCTTCTTCATGCTGACTGCGATCGCATGTTCACGGCCGCCGCCACCCACGATCAATACTTTCATCGTCCCACCTCGCTCTAAATTTCTATTTCTTCTTTGGCTTTGATGCCTTCGTCATGCCTTTTTGCGCACGTGACCGTCCACGATCTCAAGCCTGCCGTTTGCAACGTCGTCGATTGCCTGGGGAAGAATGATCCATTCCGCCTGCTCCATGACTCTTCTCTGCAGGATCTCCGGCGTGTCGCCGTCTTCCACCATCACCGGCTTTTGTGCGATGATGGGACCTTCGTCCATGCCCTCGTTCACAAAGTGTACCGTGGCGCCCGTCACCTTAACGCCTCGTTCCAGCGCCTTCTCATGCACCTTCAGGCCATAGTAGCCGACGCCGCAAAAAGAAGGGATCAGTGCCGGATGAATGTTGACGATCCTTCCGGAGAATCTCGCCACCATCTGCTCGGGGATCTTCACAAGGAAGCCTGCAAGCACCACGAGATCCGGTGCAAGCTCTACCATCTTCTGGGTAAAGGCTTCGTTGAACGCCGCCCTGTCAGGATATGACTTGGGTGACATGCAAATGCCGGGAACGCCGTACTTTTCAGCTCTCTCCAAGGCTTTAACGCCGGGATTGTTGCTGATCACGGCAAGGATCTGCGTATTGGTGATCTTTCCGCTGTCAATGGCATCCATGATGGCCTGCAGGTTTGTTCCGCCTCCGGATACGCACACAACAATCTTTAGCATATGGTCACGCCCTTTTCTCCTGCCACGCAGGTACCAACAAGATAAGCTTCTTCGCCTGCTGCCTTGAGTGCAGCGATGGTCTTGTCCGCATCAGCCGCATCCACCGCAAGTACCATTCCAAGACCCATGTTGTAGGTGTTGTACATCATCTCCTCAGCAATGTCGCCGGTCTTCTGGAGAAGCTTAAAGATTGCAGGAACCTCATAGCTGTCCTTCTTTACCTCGGCGCGGATGCCGTCAGGAAGCATTCTCGGAATGTTCTCGTAGAAGCCGCCGCCCGTAATGTGGCTGCATCCCTTGATGACAACGCCTGCATCCTTCACGGACTTCAGTGCCTTTACGTAGATTCTGGTGGGCACGATCAGTGCCTCGCCCAAGGTCTTTCCAAGCTCGTCATAGTAAGTGTCAAGGCTTTCCTTCGTCATCTCAAAGACCTTTCTCACCAGGGAGAAGCCATTGGAATGAACGCCGGAGGAAGCGATGCCAACCAGTGCGTCGCCGGCCTTGATCTTGCTTCCGTCGATAATGTCCTTCGCGTCAGCAACGCCTACGGTAAATCCGGCAAGGTCGTACTCATCCTCGGGCATCAGTCCGGGATGTTCCGCAGTCTCGCCGCCGATCAGGGCACATCCGGCCTGCTTACAGCCTTCTGCAACGCCCTTTACGATCTCAGCGATCTTCTCGGGATAGTTCTTGCCACATGCGATATAGTCTAAGAAAAACAGGGGTTCGCCGCCGGCGCAGGCAACGTCGTTTACGCACATTGCCACGCAGTCAATGCCAACGGTATCATGTTTGTCCATCAGGAACGCAAGTTTGATCTTGGTTCCCACGCCGTCCGTACCGGACAGGAGTACGGGATTCTCCATACCCTTAAAATTCGCCATGGAGAATGCACCTGAGAATCCGCCAAGTCCTCCCATCACCTCGGGACGTAAGGTTTCCTTCACGTGCTTCTTCATCAGCTCCACCGACTTGTAACCGGCTTCAATGTCCACGCCTGCTTTCTTGTAATCCATTTTCTTCCTCTCATTCTGCCGCTTCCGCAGCCATTTCTATATGCTTACCTACGTTTAACTCTTCCGTTTTTACAATAACAACTCACGAAATCGTCAAAGTGAAGTGCAATTACTTCTCCATGTACTTCTTATAGCCAACTTCCTGCAGCTTTGCGTCCTTGGCAACGACCTGGTCTTTCAGCTTCTCGGAGTAAGCCTTCAGCTTCTTCAGGAGGGCTGCGTCTGAGGTTGCAAGGATCTTTGCCGCCAAGAGGCCTGCGTTGGCGCCGCCATTGATGGCAACGGTCGCAACCGGGATTCCGGAGGGCATCTGAACAATGGAGTACAGGGAATCCCTGCCGCCCAGGGAAGTCGTGTGCATCGGAATGCCGATGACGGGCATCGGGAAGATCGCCGCGCACATGCCGGGCAGATGTGCCGCCATGCCTGCTCCTGCAATGATAACCTTGAAGCCCTTCTTCTCTGCGCTCTTGGCATACTCAAAGAATACGTCCGGCTCCCTGTGGGCACTGATGATGGTCATCTCATAGGGCACGCCCAATTCTTCAAGAATGTCTGCCGCCTTTGCCATAATGGGCATGTCGGAATCACTGCCCATGACAATGCCAACCTTGGCCGGAACTGCCTTTTTCACGGTTTCTTTTTTCACGGCCGTGCTTGCTGCCGTCTTTTTGTTCTTTGCAACTGCCATTTCTGAACTTCCTCCCGTATTACTAAATAAGCCACTTCAAAACATAGCTGTCCACAATATCTAGTCAATAGTTTACTAGAAATGCGGACAGTATGCAAGGTCATTTTCAACAATTTTAATTAAGATTCTCTTAAGAATTTTTAGGACTGAAGCGCCTTGTTGAGTTCCTCCGTCCCCGGCAGAACGAACCTTCCCTCCAGAATGATCGGGATCCTTTCGCCGTTTTTCTTTACCGCCGTCAGCTCCCCAAGCTCGTCATACGGAATGGTCACGTCCGTATGGCAGTTGAAATACGCCTTGGAGGGATCCGTCTTGCGGAGCAGGGATACTTCATTGTCCCTTGCCACGATCTCCTTGCCGTCCGGATTGTAAACCTTTACCTCCTCGGAATGGGAATAACAGGTATCTCCCACCGCAAAGTGCGGGCCCGTCTTCTCCGCGATGAGAATGGGCATCTTCGACTGCACGCCGTATTTTCTTGCCACCACGTAGGCCGTGGTGTTGGTTCCAATGGCAAATTCACCGATGGGCAGGGTCTTGTGCTTAAACAGCACGTTGTCGCGGATAAAATCGCGGTTTTCCTCCTCCGATTCATAATTTTTGCAGTCATATTCCGTGATCATGCCGTTCTCAAAACGGATGGAAAGATCCTTATACTCCAGCCCGTTCAAGAAAACGCGGCTTACGTGGAGCAGGCCGTTTGTCCCTTCAAGTACGGGTGAAGTGAACACTTCGCCCACGGGGATGTTGACGTCCGCCACGCAGTTTTCAAAAATGGTTTCCTTCTCGGGATTTTCTAGCTTATGCAGATTGATCCTAAGGTCCGTCCGGTTCCCGTTCATGCCCTTGACCTCGCAGTGATCTGCCTGGTCCAAGGCGGCGATCATGGTCGCCTGAATGTTTTGATAGGTCTTGTAGTCCAACGTGTTGATCCTGATGATCTCTTCAAAAAACTTTCCGTACGTCTCCTCGGAGGGATCCGGCAGGGCCTGGCGGATCTCCGGCAACGGGAACGCTATGATGGTAAAGCTGCGCTCCTCCTCGATGACGTAATCCATCTGGATCTGGCGGGCGCGCATCTTGTAATCCACCCAGAGCTCGTTCTGCTCCTCCGTCATCTTTGCGGCAGTCGCCTTAAACTGCGGCTCAAAGTCCTTCTCCCCGAAGGTTTCAACGACGGCGGGACCCGCATAGCCAAGGGCATCCTCCTTGTGCTCCTCGAAGGCAGTCCTTAGCACCTCGAGGCTCCTTTGGATCAGCGCCTTGTCCACAAACAGGGCCTGGTCCTCCCGATGGTCGAATTCATATTGCCGGTTCGGGCTGGTGCCAAAGCCTGCCGCACCGCCATACCAATATCCGTGCAGCGCATCTCGTCCCACCACGTCCAGGCCGATCTTTTTCAGATTCTCCACGGCCTTCTTCATCATGCGTTCAAAACCGATGGGCCAAAGGATCTCAGCCGTCTTTTTCTTGGAGAGGTCCTTTCCCGCAACCTCAAATCCAATGCGATACCCTTCCGTATAGGTGTCCGCCATGGTATCAATGGTTTCCTGGGGCTGCTTGGCAAGGAATTTTGCGATCTCCAGCTCGTTCTCGCTGACATACTGTCCATAGGCATACAGATAGCGAAGGTCGGAAAGATCCGCCTCCTTCAGCACGCAAACGGCTGCTGACGCACCCGGCGTTACCATCTGCGCAACATACAGCTCCTTCCCGTGATCCGAATAGTCGCTGACAAACCAGTACAGGATCTGTCGAATGCTCTCCACGGAGGGAAGCACTCCCTCTTCCCGCAGGCTCGCCTCAAAGACTCCATACGTCTCAACAAATAATTCCTCCCGGATCACCAGGTCCTCCAGCATTCCAACGTACGCACACTCTATGGCCGCAAACAGCTCCACGTGCAAAAAGCCAAGGAGCTTGCCGTATCCCTCGCCAAGGCGCGCTGCCGCGTAATCCGGATTGCCAAAGCTCTTGTCATAGTTTTCGGGGAGCACGTCCTCGTAAAGGGCGTGATTCCTCTTTCCAAGCTCCTCCAGGCTGGCCTTTTTCAGGCCTCCCTTCGCCACAAATTTTCTGTTCTCATTCACCAGCAGAAGAAATTCCGCCATGCGGTGGAAATACTCATCAAGCCCCCGCACCGTCTCCGCGTCCTCGGCTTTCGCCTTTGAAAGCGCGTAACCAAGTCCTTCCTGCGCGATCTCACGGATGCGCGCGCCTGCCAGTTTCAGCCTCTCTTCCAGAAATTCCAGTTCCATTTCTAAATCCAATCCCATTCAAAATCCTCACTTCAACTATGATTTAGACTCCCAGTGAAAACAGGAATCCAATGCCGATCAGTACCACGAAATTCAAGATGGTTCCAACCCAGCTGAGCAGTACAAAGCTGTCCCTGTCACGGAAGGACAGCAATCCAAGGATAATGCCCGTCAGGGAAAAGATCACCGCCAAAAGCCCCGTCAGACCGTAGCCGGGCTTCGTCGCGCCGCCCGCCAAAAAGGACTGATAGATCACGGCACAGATCCCCAGCAAGCTGATCGCGCCCAAAATGGTCGAACAGATCCCCTTCACGGGATGCGTCTTATTCGTAAACTTATAGCCCCTGCCTGTCACGGGCTTCTTTTTTCCACTCTTTCGCTGCATGCTTCTCCCTTTTCCCTAACACGGACAAAGGCATTTCCCTCCAAAAGGGAAAATGCCTTTGATTATGCCTTCTAATTATCAGAAAGTAAGATTTGATCTTCTGTTGATCAGTTTTGATCCGCTAATGATCAAAAGAACTCCCGTCGCAATGCCAACAACCAACATCACTACCCCCAGCACCACGTTCAGGGCGCCGGCGCCGCCCATGGTCTTATACACTTTTTCTTCCATGCCACGTCCCTCCATTCTTTTCAGAGCAAATTTTATTTGCAGCCATACTGCGCATAATATGCGTCCAGTGCCTTCTTGATCTCGTCATCCACGTAGACCGTTCCCTTGTAGGGCTTATTGTAAAGGTACTCCGTCACCTCTGCCATGTCCACGATGGCGTTGGCGTCAAATCCGTACTTTTCCTTGATCTCTTCCAGTGCGCTCTTCTCTCCGCCGAGGCCAACCTCCATGCGGTTCAAGGATACCATCAGTCCAATGATCTCCACGTTTGCGGCACCCTTCACCTTCGGCACGGTTTCCTCCATGGATTTTCCAGAGGTCGTCACGTCCTCGATCATCACCACGCGGTCACCGTCCTTGGGCTTACTTCCAAGAAAGCTTCCCTTGTCCGCGCCGTGATCCTTCTCCTCCTTGCGGTCGGAGCAATAACGGATCTCCTTGCCATAGAGCTTGCTAAATGCGATCGAAGTTGCAACGCTGATGGGAATGCCCTTGTAGGCCGGACCAAACAGCAGGTCGAAATCATCGCCGTACTTGTCATGAATGGCCTTTGCGTAATACTCGCCAAGCTTCATGAGCTGGGAGCCCGTCACGTATCCGCCCGCATTCATAAAGAACGGGGACTTTCTGCCACTCTTCAAAATAAATTCGCCAAATTTTAGCACGCCGCAATCCACCATAAATTCAATGAATTCCTGCTTATATTGTTCCATGCTTCTCTCCTCCGGTTTCCCGCGACCCTTTCCGGCCGTTTTTCTTTATCATTGTCTCGTACTTACCTAGCTTATCATATATGAGCCCCATTTTCAAGCCTTACTCCAACGTCTTGATCACGGCATACCCGTCGATCATCCTAACGGACCCTTCCTTCGGCCATGCAGGCATTTCGGCATATTCTTCCGTGGAGATGACGTGGAGATACTCCGTCGAATCGATCCATTTCGGGTTCACGCCAAGGTAATCCAGGAAATACCAATATCTGCAGGTGGTCATGCCATGCAAGTCATTCCAGAAAATCGGCCCGCCGTCCATCACGGCATAGCGGAGCAAAGGTCCAAAGGCCGCCGACGTATCCTGATAGAGAATGGCGGATCCCAGCACGATCTTCGTCTCCTCCGGGTCATATCCCTCCAGGTGATGGATCTCGGAGAGCATCTGCACTGCCTGGTCATGACAGCTCTCATATTCCAGGCGATACAAAAATGCCGTGGAGTTGGCCGAGATCACGTAGGTGCTGACCAGATAAAGGATGCACAGGCTGACGATCCAGCGGACCAGATTCCCCGCGAGCCTTCCGCGAAGGAACCCATGCCAGGCAACGATCTGCACAAAGAACAGCACGTAGTGATACCGCATGTAATCAATGATGCCGTTGTGCGGGAACAGGATCACGCAAAGGTTCATAAGAAACGGCTCCGCCGCCACGCATAGGATTAGCGCCATCGCCCGGATCCACTTCTTTTCCCGGAAAAGCACCCAGGCCATGCAAAGCGTCTCAGCCAGCAATACCAGGAACAGTGCCAGATAGACGGCATTTCTAGCAAATACCTCCGACTTGAAATAGGCAAAGAACCATCTCGCAGACCACGGAATGGTGAAATACAGGAACTTTACGATCTCCTTGATGGAAAAGGCGGATACCTTCTCCGCCGCGGGAACGTCAGCCAGACCCGCCATCACGTTTGCAATTCCAAGGTTGATCACGCTTGCCAGCCCGCCGCAGAGCACCGTCGCCGCAAACCATTTGACAATCTCCTCCGGCTTTTTTCCCTGGCAGACGTCGCTTGCCAGAAAAATCAGGGCCAGCGTCGCCACGGACGCCACGTTCGACTGGTACGCCCCAAGCATCAATACGACGCATACCGTACCCTTTACGTAGCCCCAGATGGTGTTCTTCCGGAAACAAAGCACCGCAAGAACGGACAAAAGGAACGAAAAGGCGTAGCTGGTCGCCATGTAAAGATAAGCGAACTGACGGATCACCACGGGAAAACTGATGGAAAGACCCGCAAGCAAAATCTGCTGGGAGGGCGACTTGATCTGGAACTCCCTGCAGAGCAGATACGTTGCGACCGCAATGAGCGCACAATAAACCAGGATAATGATAAACGGGATGACGACGTTGCTGCCGAGCACCTTATTCAAAAACGGGATCAGCCATCTTGCAAGGGAATAGGCATTCTTTTGTCCGACGTAATAGTAGACGCCCTCCGCCACGGCATCCGGGCAGCCATACCCCTCGATCATCTCATAAAAATAACAGAATACGCAGGTGATCAGGGAAAACAGGGCAATCCTCGACGCATCCTTATTGTCGATGGTCTTGCGGCGCAGCGCCTCCAACGCCTGATCCGGCGTGAATTCCAACAATTTTTTCAGCTTTTCCATCTAACCTTCCTCAGATTCTCTTGAATATAAAGAATTATAATTCTTTTTGGGAAAGCACGTCAACCGCAAACAACAAATCGGGCTGGAAAAGGGCACCGTATCGCGGAAATTAAGAAAGAGCACCCTTTCGGGCGCTCCTTCTTGGGGGAAGATAGATATGAAAGTATAAAAAATGAAGAGTAAAATGCAACTTTAAGATTACGCGATGTCTTCCATCTGCGCGGTGTAAAGGTGATAGTACGCACCCTTCTTTGCCATGAGCTCCATGTGGGTTCCGCACTCCACGATGCCGCCCTGATCGATATACATGATCTTGTCGCAGTTTTTGATCGTGGAAAGGCGGTGTGCGATGACGAAGCTCGTACGGCGCATCATCATGGCGTTCAGGCCCTTCTGCAAAGCCTTCTCCGTCTGTACGTCAATGCTGGAGGTTGCCTCATCCAAAACCAAAATCGCAGGATCGGAAAGCAAGGTTCTCGCAAAGGAGATCAGCTGCTTCTGGCCCTGGGAAAGAAGGGATCCCCTCTCCTTCACCTCGGTCTTGTAAGCATCTGGGAAGCGCTGGATGAATTCATCCGCACAGACAAGCTTGCTTGCCTCCTTGATCTCTTCTTCCGTCGCATCCAGTTTTCCATAACGGATGTTGTCCTCGATGGTGCCGGAGAAGATAAAGCTGTCCTGCAGCATGATGCCCATCTGGGATCTTAAGGACTTCAGCGTCACCTTCGAAATGTCCTGTCCGTCGATGAGTACCCGTCCGCTGTCCACGTTGTAGAATCTGGAGATCAGGTTCACGATGGTACTCTTTCCTGCTCCCGTCGGTCCAACGAGGGCAACGCTCTCGCCCGGCTCCACCTGGAAGGAAAGATCCTTTAACACGGGCTTGCCTTCCTCATAGCTGAAGGTTACGTGTTCAAAGGTAACCTGACCCTTGATGGGAGGCATCTGCGTTGCCTCCTCCTGGTCTGCAACCTTTACGGGCTCGTCCAGGGTTTCAAAAATACGCTCCAAATAAGCGATGTTATTCAGGAAGTTGTTAAAAATGTTGCCAAGGCTCATGATGGGCTGCCAGAATCTCGACGCGTAGGACGAGATGGCAAAGATCACGCCAAGGCTTACGGAGCCGCCAAACACCACGAGTCCGAAGATAAAGATCGCCGCGCGGACAAAGACGGAAATGCTGTCGATGCCGGGCCAAACCAGGTTCGTGTATCTCAGGGCATGCATCCAGGTCTTTCTGCAGTTATTGGAGAGCACTTCAAACGTCTCCGCGTTCTCCTCTTCCCTCGCAAAGATCTGGGTGATCCTTGCGCCCACGATGTTCTCCTGAAGGTAGGCGTTCAGGTTCGAGTTCTTGTTCGAAACCATCTGCCATGCTTTTCTTTGCTTTTGCTTGATCCAGAGCAGGAACACCATCAGGATCGGCACGCCCGCCAACACTACCAGTGAAAGCTTCACGTCCATCATCAGCATGAAGATCACGATAAAGATCAGGTTCATGCTCTCGAGAACCACGTTGATCAGTCCGTTAGACAGCATGTCCGACACGGAGTTCACGTAGTTTACCACGCGGATCAGGATCTTGCCGTGAGGTCTGTCGTCATAGTACTGGAACGACAGCTTCTGCAGGTGTTCGAAAATATCCTTGCGGATGTCGTAAATGATGTTCTGGCTGACGCCGATCATGATCCTGGAACGGATCGTCGTAAAAATGATGCTGATGACAAAGGTCAGGATCAAAAGACCTGCCAGCATAAATAACTGTTGCTTGTCCTTATTGGGAATGGCGTTGTCCAGAGCCAGCTGCGTCAGCTTCGGCGAGAATAACGCCATGATGCCGCCGATGGCGCTAAGGATCAGCGCAAAGATCATCTTTCCCACGTACTTCTTAACGTATACGGAGGCCCGGAGCAGGTGTCGGAACTCAAATGGGGTTTCCAGGATTTCGTCTTCTTTGTAGGTATTTCTCCTTGCCATTACCGATCGCCCCCTTTCCCGCGCTCTGCGCCGTAATGCTTCACAAAGCCCTCGGCCATGCCGAAGTCATGCTCCATGACGCCCTCGTTTGCGAGGCTTGCCACCTCGGACCGGATCACGGCGTCCTCACCCATCTGAAGCTTTACAAGGCTTGCGTAATAGCCGTCCAGGGCCACCAGTTCGTCATGGGTGCCGCACTCTGCGATCTTGCCGTCCTGGATGACCAGGATCTTGTCTGCCGACTTCGTGGTGGAAATTCTCTGGGCAATAATGATCTTCGTGCAGGGGAAATCAAGTTCCTTCAAGCTGTGCTGGATCTGTTTCTCCGTCTCCATGTCCACGGCACTCGTCGTGTCATCCAGGATCAGGATGGCGGGTCTGACCGCAAGGGCTCTCGCCAGGGAGATTCTCTGCTTTTGTCCGCCGGAAAGGCCTACGCCTCTCTCGCCGACGATGGTCTCATACCCCTCGGGCATTTTGGAAATAAAGTCTGCCGCCGCCGAGTATCTCGCAAATTTCTCCACTTCCTCAGGCTTTATGTTGGAATCGCCGTAGGCGATGTTGCTGTCAATGGTATCCGAATACAGGAGCACGTCCTGGGTTGCAAGTCCAATGTTCTTGCGGAGCTGATGGAGCTTATACTTGCGCACGTCCACGTCGTCCACGTATACGTGTCCGTTGGTCGGTTCAAAGAATCTGGGGATCAGCTGGATCAGCGTCGTCTTGCCGCATCCCGTCTCGCCCATGATGGCAACGGTTTGCCCAGGTTCTATGGTAAAGCTCACGTCGTGCAGCACGGGGAACTTGCCGTCAGAATACTGGAAGCTTACGTTCTTGAACTCCACCTTGCCCCTGAAGCGCTCCGGATGGTCGATGGCATCGGGAAGATCCACGATCTCCGGTTCCGAATAATAAATCTCCATTACCTTGTCGGAAGCCGCCGCAAAGCGCTGGAACTCATTCATGATGTTGCCCAGCATTCTCATGGGGTTGGCGATTGCCCAGATCAGTCCGGAGAATGCCACATACTGTCCCATGGTGATCTTGTCGTCCATGATAAAGAAGCCGCCCACCACCAAAAGCACGATCGGCATGAGGTTTGCAAAGGACTCCACGTAAGGGAAATAGGTCAGCCAGGTCATGGCCGTCTTGCGGTTCGTCTTTGAGTAATCCTCATTGCACTTGTCGAATTTCTCGATCTCGTAATCCTCACGGGCAAAAGCCTTTACCACGCGGTTGCCGGAGATGTTCTCCTGCGCCGCCGTATTCATCTGGGCCATCTTTTCACGGAGCTCCCTGTGTCTGGGGGCTACCTTGTTGCGGAACAGGATGACGATGATAAAGATAAAGGGTGCAATGGCAAACAGACAAAGGGTCAGCTGCCAGCTCATGCTAAAGAAATAGATTGCCACGGCGATCATCAGGGACAGGGACTCCACGATGGTGCGGAGCACCCATGCGATCATGTGGCGGATCGCGTCAAGGTCACCCGTAACGCGGGTCATCAGGTCACCCGTGCGGTATTTTCCGTAAAAGTTCATGTCCTGTGTTTCAATCTTGCGGAACAGATAATTTCTGATCTTATACAGTACGCTCTGGGACACAACCTCGGTTCCCATACAGGTCAGGTACACGATCGTGGTGCGGACCAACGTCAGGATCACCATCGCCGCGATCAGCTGATACAATAATTCCTTGTGATTTACCAGATTTTCATGGGCTTTTTCCCCAATCAGGAATTCGTCCAGGATCCTCTGGGTGAAATGCGGAACCACGAGTTGCAACGCATTGTAGGTTACCGCGCCGATCAACGTGATCACGTACAGGATCCGGTAGCCCTTCATGTTGTCCAGTATAAATTTCATTTTCGAACGGCGTTCTTTTTCCACTGGCTTCCTCCAAAATAGTTTCATTACTAACATTCTATCGATATTGTAAGCTTGATCCGTCAAAAAAGGAATGTAGAAAATTGTGGCCTGAATGTACTATATTGACATTTGACTTAAGCCATGTTAGAATGCACCTAGTTAAGCTTTTTGAAAGTCTTACGATGCATTAAAATGATTATTGAAGCATTTCCTTTTCGCTTATTTTGAAAGGGAACGGCAAATTTTATAAGTTGGTTTCTTAAAACCGAAATAGCGCATCCGCGCTGGCTTGTGAAACGGTCAATAAGAGTACGCAGATTTTTTTTGCAGGAAAGACTCTCGAAAGCCCTATCCCGGAACATTGCATATGGCACGAAATCCTTTATGATGACGCATCTTGCGCCGTGCCGCAATCCTTAAGATGAAAACAAGCCCGCAACGGAAAACGCCGTCGCGGGTTTTTTGTATCTTTAAAAAGTATTGTAGAAAGGCACTTGCACCATGACCCAGATGAAACTCGATCAAAACAAAGCACCCATTCATGAAGCCTTAGAGCGCTTCCGTCAGGCCCGCGTCGTACCCTTCGACGTGCCCGGCCACAAACACGGACGCGGAAACCCGGAGCTTGCCGCTTTTCTTGGCCAGCAGTGTGTTGGCGTTGACGTCAACAGCATGAAGCCGCTAGACAATCTATGCCATCCCGTCTCCGTGATCCGCGAGGCTGAGGAGCTTGCAGCCGATGCCTTTGGCGCCGCGCAGGCATTTCTTATGGTGGGCGGAACTACGAGCGCCGTGCAGAGCATGGTATTGACCGCAACCAAGCGCGGTCAAGAGATCATTCTCCCCAGAAACGTGCATCGCAGCGTCATCAATGCCTTGGTGTTAAACGGTGCCATTCCCGTCTACGTCAATCCTGAAGTGGACCATCGCCTTGGCATTTCGCTGGGCATGAAGCGGGAACAGGTGGCGAAGGCCATCAAGGAGCATCCCAATGCCGTGGCCGTTCTGGTGAACAACCCGACCTATTACGGCATCTGCAGTGACTTAAAGGCCATCGTGGACATGGCGCACGCGGCAGGCATGCTCTGTCTCGCCGACGAGGCCCACGGAACGCATTTTTATTTTGGAAACAACTTCCCTCTCTCCGCCATGGCGGCAGGGGCAGACATGGCAGCCGTCTCCATGCACAAGAGCGGCGGAAGCCTGACGCAGTCCAGCTTCTTCCTGGTAGGCCCCAGGGTACACGCGGGTTATGCCCGTCAGATCATCAACCTGACCCAGACGACCAGCGGAAGCTATCTGCTCATGAGCAGCCTTGACATCAGCCGCAGAAAGCTTGCCCTTCACGGAAAGGAAATCTTCTCCCAGGTGAAGGACCTTGCGGAATACGCCCGTAATGAGGTAAATGCCATCGGCGATTACTACGCCTTTGGACATGAGCTGGTCAACGGGGACAGCATTTATGACTTTGATCCCACAAAGCTGAGCGTCCACACGCTGGACATCGGCATGGCCGGCATCGAGGTATACGACGCCCTCCGCGACGACTATGACATCCAGATTGAGTTTGGTGACCTGGGCAACATTCTCGCCTACCTTTCCATTGGCGACAGATTCCAGGAGGTTGAGCGCCTCTGCTCCGCTCTCGCCGAGATCCGCAGACTCCACAAGCATTCCAAGAGCGGCCTTCTCACGCAGGAATACATCGATCCCATCGTGGTTGCCAGCCCTCAGGAAGCATTCTATGCGGAAAAGGAAAGCCTGCCGATCGATCAGACGGAAGGACGGGTCTGCAGCGAATTCGTAATGTGCTATCCCCCCGGAATCCCGATCCTTGCCCCTGGCGAGAAGATCACGGGAGACATTCTGCGGTATATCAAATATGCGCACGAAAAGGGCTGTCAGATGACTGGGCCAGAGGATCCCACCATCGCCAACCTCAACGTTTTGAAATAACTTCATCCGCTAACTCATTTTTTTGGTAAATGCCTATGATGATTGGAAAATTGCCATTTGGAAAAAAGAAAAGAATATGTGGAAAACTCCGGGCGGCAGTTCTTACGGCCTGCCTCTCACTGCTCCTTTCCATGACCGCCTGCAGTGACCAAGAACATTTGGATTACCTGCAGCTGGATTTGGCTGAGACGGAGGAAGAAAGCTCTGAATCCAATGAGAGTTTCGAGGTTGCGTCCGGTTCAGATGAAACCCCGGATCCCGCGGAAAGTTCGCAGCCGTCCTATGATTTTGTTGACGGCACGGAATCCTCTTCCGTCCCCGATGAAAGTCAGGAAAGCTCCTCCTACGATGAGCATACGGAGTTTGATCCCTACTATGAGGAATCCTCCGAATACTATTTCCATGAGCCGGAAAGCTATCCCGCACCCGAAAACTGGCGCGAACTCTACCCCCACGGCTCTGCGGAAAAGCTGGAGGGTACCATCGCCGTCATCTCCATCTTCGCGAACGATCTGCATAGTAAGTGGGATTACGAAGACAGGGAAGACCGTAACACCTACAGCCGCGTGTACAACAATCTAAAGATCGCCTGCGATTACCTGACGACGGAAAGCGCGAAATATGACAAAACCGTCACTTTCCTTTGGGATTGGCTTGAACACCCGGAACTCTACTATGAGATTGAAGTAAACACTGACCTCACCCAGGCACTGACCAATTACACCGTAACGGATCAACTGGTTTGGGAAGGCATCGAAAAAAACGTCGACAGCGAAAACGTCCGTCACACCCTCAATGCGGACAACGTAATCTACATGATCTACGTTGACGCTCCCGAGACAAATGACGGTCCCTGCTGTACCAGGAATTTCTATTACGGCATGCCCTATCCCTACGAGATGGTTTATCTTCAAATGTACAACCGTCGTGAAAAAACGCCGCCTGCGGTGTTTGCCCACGAGATGCTCCACACCTTCGGCGCACCCGACCTCTATTGGACCGACATATACGCCAACTACCGTTTGGAATACGGCATCTCCAAGGAATATGCCCAAAAGGCCGCATCCGAAAACCTAAATGACATCATGCGCATCACCTGGAACGTCAATACCGGAAGATACCAATACCACTCCATCTCCCCCGAGATCACCGACATCACCGCCTACTACGTCGGCCTCATCGACGAAAGCGAAACCGTCAAGAAGTGGGGGTTTCAAAAAAGTCAGCACGATAAATAACAGGTCTCAAAGTATGCAAGCTCCTCGTGCTTGCACGAAAGGAGCTTGCATACCTTGAGACCAAAAACAACGTGAGGAAGTAGCGATTTGCGAAGCAAATCAGCGGATTCCGAATGTTGTTTGCGGATTGCGGGAGCGCAACGCGCAAAGCAATCCGGGTGATTTAACTATACACCAACATAACTCAAGCCGTGCACGGCCCTCGTGCTTGCACGAAAGGGACGTGTGCGATTTGAGACCCTAAACAACATGAGGAAGTAGCGATTTGCGAAGCAAATCAGCGGATTCCGAATGTTGTTTGCGGATTGCGCGAGCGCAACGCGCGAAGCAATCCGGGTGATTTATTAAGTGATTTATTGATTTTTATTTTCATATATCAGGAGGTCCTCCATGGAACTTTGGTTTAGCGAATTTCATACCCCGGACGTCAAATTCAGCCTCCGGGTCAACAAGCAATTATACAGCAAGCAAAGCGATTATCAGCGGATCGACGTGCTGGACACGGCCGAATTCGGGCGCGTTCTCGTTCTCGACGGCAACATCATGCTGACGGAACGCGATGAATTCATTTATGATGAAATGATCGTTCACGTTCCCATGGCAGTGCACCCCGGAATAAAGAACGTCCTGGTGATCGGTGCCGGTGACGGCGGCGTCGTGCGCGAACTCACCCGCTTTGAGCAGGTGGAGAACATCGACCTTGTGGAAATGGACGAACAGGTGGTGGAGGTCTGCCGCCAATTCCTTCCCGGCAATGCATGCCGACTGGATGACAAGCGCGTGAACATTTTCTTCGAGAACGGCCTGAAGTTCCTGCGCCGCTGCGAGGACAAATATGACCTGATCATCGTTGACTCCAACGATCCCTTCGGTCCCTCCGAGGGCCTCTTCACCAAGGAATTCTATGGCAACTGCTATAAGGCCTTGAAGGAAGACGGCATCATGGTAAACCAGCAGGGAAGCCCCTTCTACGCTGAGGATGCGGAGGCCATGAAGCGAAGCCACAAGCGCATCGCAAGCACCTTCCCCATCAGCCGCGTGTACCAGGCCCACATCCCCACCTACGCCGCAGGCTACTGGCTCTTCGGCTTTGCCAGCAAGAAGTACCACCCCATCGACGACATGGACGCAGAGCGTTGGACCAGTCTCCACCTCCGCACCAAATATTACACCACGCGTCTTCACAAGGGAGCCTTCTATCTTCCCGCCTTCTTAGAGGAGATGCTGAAAGAGGTCGAGTAATCTCTCACTCTTCCAGAAACGTGGCAATCACTAATCAGAAACAAATGAGGTATCCTTATGTTGCAACCAAACGTTGAAACGTTTTTAGCATGTGACAGTGCATATGAAGCTGCAAAGCTTGTCATCTTCGGTGCACCCTTTGATTCCACGACGAGCTACCGGCCGGGAACCCGGTTTGGCCCGTCGGCGATCCGGCATGAAAGCTTTGGCATTGAAACCTATAGTCCCTACCAGGACAAGGACTTAGAGGATTATGCGATCTTTGACAGCGGTGACCTGGAGCTGTGTTTTGGAAGCAGCGAACTAGCTCTAAAAGACATTGAAGAAAGAGCCGAAATCATATTAAATGACGGTAAATTTCCGCTGATGATCGGCGGGGAACATCTGGTGACGCTTGGCGCCGTCCGGGCCGCTTTGAAAAAATACCCGGATCTCCACGTCATCCACTTCGACGCGCATGCGGATCTTCGGGACGAATACCTGGGCGTGCCTCTTAGCCACGCCTGCGTTTTAAGAAGATGTCATGACCTTGTCGGCGACGGACGGATCCACCAGTTCTGCATCCGAAGCGGTGAGCGCGAGGAATTCCGCTTCGCCTCCCAGCATACGGACATGCATAAGTTCAGCTTTGACGGTCTTACGGAAACCATCGCGGACCTCAAAGAAAAGAACGTTCCGATCTACTTCACCATCGATCTGGATTGCCTGGATCCCGGCTTCTTTCCCGGCACGGGAACGCCTGAGGCTGGCGGCGTCAGCTTCCCGGAACTGTTAAACGCGATCCTGACGGTCACCCAAGGCAACGTCATCGCGGCAGACGTAAATGAGCTTGCGCCAAACCTAGACCAGAGCGGCGCTTCTACCGCCCTCGCCTGCAAGATCACCCGCGAACTGATGCTGGCCATCTGCGATAAGTCTCCCATCTGCGAGACCACCGCGAAAGCATCTTCCGCTACTGGCACGAACGAAATCACTACTGAAGATTCTTCCGCCACGGACGGCGACGGAGACCTGTTTCTCTATACGGGATTTGATTTTGGAGAAACCCCATAACTTAGAAAAGCTCAACAACTTAGAATATATGCCACGTTTGGCAGAAAGAGAGGTAAAGATACGCATGAGCAGAGTTTTGATCATCGGCTGCGGCGGCGTGGCAAGCGTTGCGATCAGCAAATGCTGCCAGATCCCGGAAGTTTTCCAGGAGATCTGCATCGCCAGCCGCACCAAATCCAAATGTGACGCTTTGGCTGCAAAACTTGCGCCCAAGACGACCACAAAAATCACCACTGCCCAGGTGGACGCTGATGACGTGAATCAGCTGATCGACCTGATCAACGGGTACAAGCCCGACCTGGTGATGAACATCGCACTCCCCTACCAGGATCTCACCATCATGGATGCTTGCCTTGCCTGCAAGGTAAACTACATGGATACGGCGAATTATGAGCCCGAGAATACGGATGATCCAGAGTGGCGCGCCATTTACGAGAAGCGCTGTAAGGAGGCCGGATTCTCTGCATACTTTGATTACAGCTGGCAGTGGGCATATCAGGAGAAATTCAAGGAAGCAGGCCTTACCGCCCTGCTTGGCTGCGGTTTCGATCCCGGCGTGACGCAGGCCTACGTGGCTTACGCAAAGAAGCATGAGTTCGATACCATTGACACCATCGACATTCTGGACTGTAACGGCGGCGATCACGGCTATCCCTTCGCCACCAACTTCAATCCCGAGATCAACCTCCGCGAAGTGAGCGCTCCCGGAAGCTATTGGCAGGACGGCCATTGGATCGAGATTCCCGCCATGAGCATCAAGCGCGAATACAACTTTGACCAGGTGGGGGACAAGGACATGTACCTCCTCCATCATGAAGAGATCGAGAGCATTGCGAAGAACCTTCCCGAGGTAAAGCGCATCCGCTTTTTCATGACCTTTGGTCAAAGCTACTTAACCCACATGAAGTGTCTGGAGAACATTGGAATGCTTTCCACCACGCCCATCAATTTTGAGGGCAAGGAAATCGTTCCCATCCAGTTCTTAAAGGCACTCCTGCCCGATCCCGCCTCCTTAGGTCCCCGCACCAAGGGCAAGACCAACATCGGTTGCATCTTCACCGGCAAGAAGGACGGCAAGGATAAGACCTTTTATATTTACAACGTATGTGACCACGAAAGCTGCTATAAGGAAGTGGAAAGCCAGGCCATCAGCTACACCACGGGCGTACCCGCCACTTGCGGAGCGCTGATGCTGCTCACCGGTAAATGGGCCATTACCGGCGTTCACACGGTCGAGGAGTTTGATCCCGACCCCTTCCTTGACGCGCTTGACAAATACGGACTGCCCCGGAGCATCAACAATTCTCCGGTGCTGGTGGACTAATGCCAGGCGTATTTGACAGGCTGAGCGAAGAAGCTGTTGCAAAGGCCCTGCAAGAGCTGTCAACGCCCTGCTACGTATTGGATGAAAAAGTGATCAAACAGAATGGAGAGATTCTCTCGGAAGTACAGGAGCATACCGGATGCCGGATCCTCCTTGCCCAGAAGGCCTTCTCCAACTATGACCTCTATCCCGCCCTCGCGCCCTACCTTGCAGGTACGGAGGCAAGCGGCGTCTTCGAGGCGAGACTTGGACGCGAAGAAATGCCTGACGGTGAAGTGCACGTCTTCTCCACCGCCTATAAGGCCAAAGACATGGAAGCCCTCTTTAATTACGCGGATCATATCGTGTTCAACTCCATTGGACAGTTGGCCGTCTTTGGTCCTGCCGCGAAATCCTCCGGCATGAGCCTCGGCCTTCGCATCAATCCGGAGTGCTCCACGCAGGAGGAAAGCCATTCCATCTATGACCCCTGTGCCACGGGAAGCCGCCTTGGCGTGACCCGCGCGCAGTGGGACAAGCTGATGACTCCCGACGTCTACGCGCTGCTGGACGGTCTCCACTTCCACACGCTCTGCGAGCAGGATGCCTATGATCTTGAGATCACGCTGGAAGCCGTGGAGAAGAAGTTCGGACAGTTTCTGCCCGACATGAAATGGCTCAACATGGGCGGCGGTCACCATATCACCAGAAATGGCTATGACGTGCCCCGTCTTGAGAAGCTGGTGAAAACCTATGCAGACAAATATGGCCTGCAGGTTTACCTTGAGCCCGGCGAGGCTTGCGCACTCAACGCGGGATACCTGATCACCACCGTGCTTGACGTCACGGAAAACAATGGCGTTACCAACGTGATCCTGGATGCCTCTGCCGCATGCCACATGCCCGACGTCCTTGAAATGCCCTACAGACCGCCTCTTTACGGTGCAGGTGAGGCCGGTGAAAAAGCCTTCCCCGTCCGACTCGGCGGACCTTCGTGCCTTGCAGGCGACGTCATCGGCAACTACAGCTTTGACAAGATGCCAAAGATCGGCGACCGCCTGATCTTCGGCGACATGGCCATCTACACCACCTGCAAGAACAATACCTTCAACGGCATGCCGCTTCCCGACGTGCACGTACTCCATCCCGACAACACCACGACCTTAGTTGCACGGTTTGGATATCAAGACTTTAAGTACCGCCTGGGAAGTTCATAAAGACGAAATTAGGGTCAGGGGATTGTCCCCTGACCCTAACATTATTTTTGCTCTTTCAGATACAATTCCACGCGATTTTTCAAGTGATTCTTAAGCTCTTTTTCTGAGACTTTGCCATCCAAATAATCGCTTACCTCTTCCATCAAAATGACTCTCAATTCCTTTGGCGCATAGCTTTTGGGCTTTGCATTTTTCAGCAGTTCATCCAATGTTTCCATATCCTTTTCCAGATCCAAATGATCCTGAAAAGAAACTTGCGGGAATCCTACGAGATTTGATTCCGAAGATTCATCCATCCGTTCCATTTGTTTTTTTATGATATCCTTTCGCACGCTCCATTGATCAGTCATGACATCTGCCAAAAGATACCGCAAGAAGGCTCGCGCCGCCTGCTTTTCCTCCTCCGTCGCGTTTGCACGGATACATAAAGGATCTGATCCCACCAGATAATGTACGGATCCCGTCTGCGAAGGGAAACCAATGTATCGAAGCTGATCCTGTCCTACAATACGAAGCGTCGCCAGATCTTCCGGCCGTCTTATTTCCACAACGGCACATAACGATTCTCCTTTGAGAAAATCCTCTAAGCCGGCTTGGTTTTCCTTCACGTCATAGCTTTTCGCCAAACGCAGTATCTTCGCGAAAGCCTTACCGTCAAACTGGGTAACGCAATCCTCCGCGTCATACAAAAAAGTCTGGTCCAACCCATGAAAGAACAAGGCTGCAAAAGGGAAACCATCGCTGCCGTTGTTTGGATTATATACGGATTTTTTCGCATATTTATCCTCTGTCAGGCAATCCAAAAACGTTTCATAATCCCATTGATCTGGTGTCTGCGCCATCGTTACCATCGTGTTAACGTAAAAATCCGTCACCACGCCATATAAAGTACCGTCTATCTTTCCAAATTCCAGCGCCTCCGGGATGCATTCAAAATCGATTTGCTTATAAAATGCCTCCATCGGTTCCCACAAGGTCTTGTGTTCGCTAAACTCCACCAAGAAAGAATCAATTAACTGCGGCCCATCCCCGGCAATCAGTTTCGTTAACAGCGCCGTATCATTTCTCTTATATTCTTTGACGTCAACGTGCCATGCCGGGTATGCTTTATTAAATGCCATGGCTGCCGCCTGATATTTTTGACTTGATGATGCAGACGTAGCAAACTCAATTTTTATAACCGTAACCTCTTCCGTTGTTGGCCTAATCTTCACGTATTCGACTCCGCCCCCGGCCATATACAGCAATGCTATTTCACGATTTTCGGAAAGCCGCAGATCCACAACCTTTGAGCACGTAATGCCGTGATTCTTCCAAAGATAGATTGTCTCCGCGTCGCCTTCTGAAAGATTACTTCGATGTAATCCCTCGTCATCCGCATAAAGCAGCGTGCTTGCATCCCACAATACACAGGCCTTGTATTCCTGTTTGAATTCCGCGATGACCTGTGTCCTCTTTGATTTCACGTCTGCCACCAACAACTGCTTGTCAGCGTACAGTCCTACCCGTCCGTCATACAGGTAAAAAAGCTTTATCTCGCGCTCTGCGGTCTGTTTCTGATACAGCATTGTCGCAACCGTTCCATCGGATGAGATGACGTAATATCGCTGCGTATCATCCGAATTGCGAGACGTCGTGACGTGAACGTTACCGTCAGCATCCACTAAAATCCGGCTCGGAAACTCATATTCCTTTTGGGCAAATCCTTCCACGTAGAATTGCCTTAGAACCTGCATGTTCTCATCCGTCTCAAAGAATCGGTATCGTATGTTTTCCTCCTCATCCGCTTCCACGTCCATCATCATGCAATGATTATTGTTAAAAAAGCTTCCGACCACCCATGCCTGATTCGTTCGGTCTGCCCAAAAGTTCAGCCGGAAGGATTGTTCGCTCCCTTTTTCCGTAAGCGCTTTGAGTTCATCCCAAGAATTCCCCGTTTCCTCGAAAAGATGTTTTTTAAACGCAAACGCCCTGTCTTTACCCAAGAAGAATTGCTCCGCCCCTCCATGAAGGGCTCCTTCCGGCTCCGCATATTTCAGGGGCCTGATAAAATCTGCCGAATAAGGATCCAAGGAATTATCCTGCCAGTCCTCGCCAACAAGGGAGGGAATAATCTCTCCCTCCCCAGATGCCGTACTAATCTCATCCACTTTCCCTCTCCCGGCGCAGCCAGCGAGCAATATCGTGAGCGCAAGCAATAAAATACTTAGAAATCTTTTCGACATAATCTCCCCCGCCTAGTTAATGTGAAGCACTGTGAATTTCACTTACGTGAGTATGACTGGAAACATTCGGTTGCTGCAATCCACAATATTTTCCGTTCTAACACCTATAACGAAAAAGAGAGAAGAAATGGGTATGCACATAAAAAGTTTTTTTCAAAAAAGATTTTCAAAAAACAGAATATTGTTTTATTCTATGGACTCAGCCAATTTAATTAGCTCCTCCCTTTCCATGATTCCTTTAATTGAGAACAGCACGTCATTTTTATTTCGCCATACAATCATGTTTGATTCTTCCTGACTGTCTGAAAGATACAATTCTGCGCTGTTTCCATTTACGCTGACAATCTCATATGGCTTCATGTCTTTATCAGATACCACGTAAAACTCTTGTTCCGAGGCTGAGCTTTTTACGACAAAAATCAATAGTACGCCTTTTTCATTTACGTAAATCTCATCTACGGAATTCTCCCCTTCCAGTCTGTCAACGCGCTTATAATCTTTCGAAATAATCCCTTCTAATGAATAACTGGAAACTTCTATATTTTCACCTATGTTACTTTGATATTTATACGCATTGTCTCCGAATTGTTCAACAATCCATTTGAGCACTTCCGCCCGGATTTCTTTATTGAAGCTTAGGATTAATCCTCCGGACAGACATAACGTCAAAAGAATAAATACTGCAACTCGCCGCATCCAATATTGAACAGGATGCTTATCCCGACCGATCAAGCTCTTTTTATTCTTAATGTATTTTTTTGAAAACTCATGCCCCCATTCTGTTTTAGGAAGAAAGCTTAACATATAATCCTGTGTTGACAACAGTACTTCCCTGATCTGCTCATCAGTCATTGTAAAGCCCCTCCTCCCTACACAGTTTCTCGAGTTTATCTTTGGCACGAAACAATGTCTTCTTTACGGTTTCCGTGGAGATTTCCAATATTTTCGCCATCTCCTTATACTGAAAACCATAAACGTATTTTAGCATGAGAACATCTCTTTCCCTGTCGGGTAATTCCGCTATCCTCTCAAAAAGTCCATGGTTGCCACTGCCTGAATTTTCAGATCGAAAATAGGAAACATTTTCGTCATATGCCTCCTCCTTTTGCCACCTCTCCTTTTTTTTGCGATATATATCAATTGCCGCATTTATTGCTGCGCGAATGACATACCATTTTATTTCATTATCTCCTAAATCCCGTAGCTTATCTAAGCTTTTCCAGATTCTAAAAAAAGCATTTTGCACAGCGTCTTCTGCATCGTTTTCGTCATGCAATACATTAAAAGCCTGACGATGCATTTCCTGCTCATACAATTCATATAACTTCTCCAGTCTGGACCGAATCTCTGGTTCATCTATTGCAGAGATAAAAATAAGCATTATGAATTCCTCGCAATCTAGGCATTATATGATTATTTATATAATATCATTCGTCTTTATTTATTTCAACCCGGTACTGAAAATGCCTCATCTTCTTGTTTATATAAACTGAATTCTCAGATACCCCTCTTCAAACTTCGCTCCCTGAATCTCCTTTTGCGCAAACTGCGCAGGAACCTGGAATTTGCGGATCTCATTCCTGACTCCCAGGATCACCTCGTTGTGATCCTGCTCGAGGCGCAGATCCTCCTTGTCGGCAAAGGGCAGATAAACCTTCAAAACGCCTTCCTTTGCATCCACGACGTAGATCTCTTTCCGGAACAAAATAGCCTTGGGATCCTGATTCTGAAAGAGAATCTCTCCCACTCCCTGCAATCTCTCCAATGTCCGCAGTTCGTCCTTTTGGAGCTCCAGATAAAAGATCGGGACCTCACTAAAGCTCTCCCG
Organism: Lachnospiraceae bacterium; assembly: GCA_017552985.1. Lineage (GTDB taxonomy): Bacteria > Bacillota > Clostridia > Lachnospirales > Lachnospiraceae > Acetatifactor. The sequence continues at coordinate 2,681 of JAFZNO010000034.1, read as the reverse complement.
GATCTCCTTTAGTCCTTCCTCCTGGAGCTTTACCCACTTTCCAAAATATCCCTCCATCGCATGTTGCGGGTACACGTGATTTACGATGACAGCGTCCACGTTATAATGATACAAATAGAGACAGGTGAAATTCCTCTTGGCCTCACTAATCACGATCTTTTCCGGCGTCGTCACAACGCGAAGACTCACCACGTCCTTGTTCAGGAGTAGTTTTTGCAGGCGCTCCATCTTTTCCATGAGATACTCCACGTCATCAAAAATATCCTCGCCCGGCATGGGGATCTTCATGGTCTTCTCCACCACGGGGCCCACCACCTTCACGCCCATTTTCTTCATCGGCAGAACCTTCTTGATCAGGCCTGACAATCTTTCCGGATATTTGAGCAGCGCCAGCGTTTCTCCCGTGGGCGCGCAGTCTACGATTAGCACGTCATATTCCCCGCTCTCGTAAACGTCCAATATCTTAAACATCGAAAACAATTCTTCCAGCCCCGGGAAAACTAGCAACTCCTCTGCCTCGATCCCTGCACCGCCCTTGGCCGTGAGAAGCCTTTTCATATAAGCGCTGATCCTCCCCCAACTTCTCTCGCTTTCATAGACCGTATCGATCTCCATGGCATACAGACGCTCCGCGACCTTCGTTGGCTCCCTTCCAATCTTTTGATCAAAGGAATCCCCCAGGCTGTGTGCGGGATCCGTGCTCATGACCAGGACCTTTTTCCCGTCCTTTGCAATTTTACATGCGCTGGCTGCCGCCATGCTGGTCTTTCCAACGCCGCCCTTACCCGTATATATGATCACTCTCATGATGCAATTTCCTTTCTACGTTCCTTACGTTTCATTTCTGATGTTTTGCTATGCGTTTTTCTTCTGCTTCTCTTTCGATCCCTGCCTGTCAGCAAACGGTATGTTTCTGTCGCAGGACCAACTCACGAAATATTAACCTTCTTTACCTTGGATTCTTTGTCATTCTTCTCTGAGCCCGTTATCTCATCTTTAATTCCGCCGCATCCGAATAATTCCTTGCACAGATCGGATTCCTTACAATCCCGGAACGCCTCCACTGCCAATTCCAGCATCATCTTCCGGACCTCTCCCCCGATCACTTCCAGATGCCCTTCCATGCTTTCCGGCAGCAAAGTCATCACTGCCTTCTTCTGATATTCCATCGCCTTTCTTACTCTTCTGGCGTACTCTTTTCTCATATAAGTTCCTCCATTCTGACACATTCCCGTCACTGCCGTTCTTTTGATCACTTAAGCAAATCGCCTTAAACCTCTTCTTTTTCAAAAAGAATGTGCAGTGTATCTCCTTCATACTTTGCTCTTGAAACGGTATATTTCCGCAGCACGTTCGGCAGTGGCACGTTCCTCTTAAAATTCCCCATTTTGATCACAACGTCCGTCGGCGACTGGAAGAGATCGATCTCCTCCTTTTCCGCGCCCGGCATGAATACCTTGAGTTCATACCCGTCGTCCACTGCCTGAAACGTTTCACGCTCCGTCAATATCCTAGTTTCGAACACGTCAGTTACGTCATGCTTTATGGCATGCTCGTTATCCTCTCCGGCTAACCCGTACCGCACGTTTCCGCAGCAGTTACTCCTTCCATTCAACACGTCCCGCACGATCCTGCGGACGTTATCCGCGCCTTTTAATTCCTCGTCATACCATGGAATCTCGTAGATCGGCAATGCAGAAAAGCATTCCTTGATATATGCCAGGTATTCCTTCTGCAGCTTTCTCCAACCGTCGAAGAACGGGTTATCGGCACTCTCGGGCAAAATGCGGTTGACGTAAAGCCCGTCCACGTTGAAATTATAAAGGTTCAGATACATGTAATTGCGCTTTGTCTCTTCGATCACCATCTTCTCCGGCGTCGTCACGATCCGCACGCTCGTGATCTCCCGGTCCTTTAGGAGGTCTTGCAGTTCCGTGAGCTTTAGGTATAGTTTTTCGATCTCACTCAGCGCGTTTTTATTGGGCATCTCCACCTTGAACACGGTCTTAGATATGGGCGAGAGCATCCGTATCCCAATCTTGCCGATGGGAAAGAGCTTTTCCATATACCAAGACAACAGCTCCGGGAATTTCAGGAGGGAAAGCGTCTCCCCCGTGGGCGCACAGTCCACAAAGATCCGCTCATACTCGCCACTGTGGTAAATCTCCGCAATCTTCAAAAGGGAAAACAGATCCTCCATCCCCGGAATCATACCCACGTCCTGTATGTCAACCACTCCTGAATCTGAGATGAGGCGGCTGACGTAATCCATGATCTCCGCGTAATCTTTCGCCATGACGTGATCCGGATCAATCTCATAAGCATCCAAATTGGGCAACACTTCCTCCGGCTCCTTTCCCAGGTGCTTCTCAAAAATATCCCCGAGATTATGCGCCATGTCCGTGCTGACAAGCAAGGTCTTCTTGCCCTCCTCGGCGCTCTTGATGGCGTGTGCCGCAGCCACGCTGCTCTTTCCCACGCCGCCTTTTCCCGTAAATATATAAATTCTTCCCATTCTTGTATCTCCTTTCGAGTAACTTATCCCGTAACTATGTTTTTTTATCTTGCGCAGTGTCAGTGACGTGCCAACGTCGCAGACTTGTCTGCGATTCCGAGTGTAACGAGGAACGGGCTGCATGGCACGCCCACGTCGCATGGCACGCCCACGTCGCATGGCACGC
>JAFZNO010000005.1 GCA_017552985.1 Lachnospiraceae bacterium | reverse complement strand
CTGATCTTGATCGCGACCTGCACGTTGGAGGAATTCTTTCCTTGTTGCGCATGTCAGGTTCAGGCGAGACTTGGTGCGGTGAATGCAGCGGGGTTTGACGTCAACGCTGCCTGCTCCGGTTTCTTGTTTGCACTGGCGACGGCGAACGCCTACCTTTCGACTGGGCTCTACAAGAACGCGCTAGTGGTTGGAAGTGAAGTGCTCTCGAGACTTGTGGATTATGAGGATCGCGGTAGCTGCATTCTCTTTGGCGACGGTGCGGGAGCGGTATTTGTGGAACCGGCGGCGGAAGGGCGCGGGATCATCAGCGTCGTGCAGGGCTGTGACGGCCCGGGAGGCGTGGCGCTTTCCTGCAAGACGGACGCGCTGGACAAGATCCACATGGATGGCCGTGCAGTGTATCGCTTTGCCACGAGGCAGGTACCTCTCTGTATTGAGCAGGCGCTTCAAAAGGCTGGCATGACGGCAGAGGACGTGGATCTGTTTTTACTGCATCAGGCGAATCTTCGCATCCTGGAAACCATCGCGAAAAGATTGGACGTTCCGATGGAGAAAGTGCCATATAATCTGGACCGCTATGGAAACATATCATCTGCGACCATCCCTGTTTTACTTGATGAAATCAGGAAACGTGGTAAAATGGTTGCAGGGAGCAAAATTGTTTTGGCCGGATTTGGCGCAGGTCTTACCTACGGTGCCTGCGTGCTTGTCTGGGACGAATGAGGAGGACGTAGCATGAATGGAAAGCGCGGCGTTGCGTTAAATGAATTGCTGGTGGATCTGTTTAATCACGTGATGGATACGGAAGCAAAGGCAGTCATCACGGAAGAATTCAAAGACATTAGCAATAACGACATGCACATCATTGAGGCGATTGGCATCCGTGAGCCGCGCAACGTGTCACAGATCGCAAAGACCATGTGCGTCACGGTGGGCACCCTGACGGTCAACATGAACAGCCTGGAAAAGAAAGGGTACATCCTCAGGGAGCGCAGCACGACGGATAAGCGCGTGGTCTACGTCACGCTGACGGAAAAGGGCAGGAAGGCCTTCTTCCATCACAGGGACTTCCACAAGGCAATGATCCGCGCGGCCGTGAAGGACTTGGATCCGGAGGAGATGAATGCACTGATGAATTGCCTCCTGAAGCTGAATGAATTCTTCAAGGCAGATTCCGTGCAGGAATAAAAGCGAGGAAATCGAGAAGGATGAACGTGAAATAAACGAAAGCAATGGGAAAAACCTAGAGGAATTAGGGATTGAATTAAATTTAATAGTATGCTATGATTTGCGGTGCTGGGAAATTTGGAATTCCGGCACCATTTTTCTTTTGGATCGAAAAACGCTGCCGAAACAGGATCCGGGCAGTGTGTGGATAAAGAAACAGGAAGACGTAGCAAGCATTTAAGGATGAAAGAAACGGGAAGAAACGATGAAACAAGAAAAAACAGTGCAACAAGAGAATAAAATGGGCGTGCAGCCGATCAAGAAGCTATTGCTGACCATGTCCATCCCCATGATGCTGTCCATGTTGGTGCAGGCGCTTTACAACGTGGTGGACAGCGTGTTTGTATCGAGGATCAGCGACGTCAATGATTACGCGCTTCGCGCCGTGTCCCTCGCTTTTCCGGTACAGAGTCTGATGTTTTCCTTTGCAGGCGGTACTGCCGTCGGCATCAATGCGTTTATCTCCAAATCCCTGGGAGAAAAAGAGTATAAGAGGGCAAATGACACCGCAGCCAACGGAATATTTCTGGAAGTAATGAGTTTCGTTCTTTTTTTCTTTGTTGGCTTATTTTTCAGCAGGCCCTTCTTTCAGAGCCAGTCGCCCATTCCCGAGGTGCAGGAATACGGCGTAACCTACCTTTCCATTTGCTGCATGGCTGGTCTGGGAATGTTTATGCAATTTACCTTTGACCGCATGCTGCAGAGCACGGGCAAAACGCATTTCTCCATGTACACGCAGCTTGGCGGCGCCATCACGAACCTGATCTTTGACCCGCTGCTCATTTTTGGACTTGGACCGTTCCCGAAGATGGGCGTTGCCGGTGCGGCGATCGCAACGGTCATGGGACAGTGGGTGGCCGGCGGTCTTGCCATCTTCTTCCACGTGAAGTTTAACCGGGAGGTTATTGTTTCCTTCAAGGGCTTCAAGCCGCAAAAGGCCTTGATCAAGCGGATCTATGCGGTGGGCGCGCCGTCCATCGTCATGATGTCCATCGGTTCCGTAATGACCTACGGACTCAATCTGATCCTTGCCGCATTCGGTGCGGCGCAGACCGTGTTTGGCATTTATTTCAAGCTTCAGAGCTTCATCTTCATGCCAGTGTTTGGTTTGAATAACGGTATGGTGCCGATCATTGCATATAACTTTGGCGCAGGAAAGAAGGATCGCGTGATCGAAACCTTAAAGACGGCCATCGCCTATGCCATGGTGATCATGGTGCTTGGCATTGCTGCCATGGAAATCTTCCCGGACAAGCTCATTGGTTTCTTTAACCCCACGCCGGAGCTTATGGCGCAAGGCGTTCCGGCGCTTCGCACGATCTGCCTGAGCTTCTTGTTTGCAGGATACTGCATCATCACCGGTTCCATGTTCCAGGCACTTGGAAATGGTACTTACAGCATGATCATTTCCATAGCGAGACAGCTGATCGTTTTGCTTCCCGCTGCATACCTGCTCTCCCTGACCGGTAACGTGGATATGATCTGGTGGGCATTTCCTCTCGCCGAATTCATGAGCGTGGCAATGACCAGCATATTCTTGATCAGGATCTATCGCAAGATCATAGTTCACATAGGAGATTAAGCTGTTTTATTGACGCCAATCGAGGCTTGACGTCACGGATGTTGGCGGATATAATATAAAAGTCGTCTGATGCGAAACGGGCGACCATAAGCGGGCATGGCGGAATTGGCAGACGCGCCAGATTTAGGTTCTGGTGGTAACCCCGTGCAGGTTCAAGTCCTGTTGCCCGCACTTGGCGAAAAATCATTGCATTCAATGACTTTTCGCCTTTTCTTTTAGGCGTTTTTGTGGTTGTGGAATGAAAGAGGAAAATGGAATGAAATTAAAAAACAATGGGAGAAAAGGAACCTTGATCATGCTTGCGGTAATGACGCTAAGCCTCGGGATCTTAGGCGGATGTGAAGGCTGCGGAAAGCAGGGAGGAGAGCCGGTAAGCCAAGTGGAAGCAACGAACGTCCCGCAAAGCAGCGAACCGACGGAGAAGCCCGCGGTAACGTTAGAACCGACAACTGAGCCCACGGCAACGCCGGAGTCGGTTGAAACTTCAGAACCGACTACGGAAACTGCGGTAACGCCGGAGCCATCGTCGACGCCGGAACCGACGGAGAAGCCCACGGCGACGCCAAAAGCAACGGAGAAGCCTATGGCAACTCCGGAACCGACGGAGAAACCCACGGCGACACCAGAGCCAACTGCAGAGCCCACGTCGACGCCGGAGCACAAACATCAGGCAGTTGCTGATGCGGCAGTTGCAGCAACCTGTACGAAGAATGGTCTTACGGAGGGAAGTCACTGCTCCGTTTGCGGAGTGGTTTTGGAAGAGCAGAAAGTCGTGCCTGCGACGGGACACAAGGAAGTGAAGGACGTAGCAGTGGCAGCGGGTTGTGAAACGGAAGGCCTTACGGAAGGCAGTCACTGTTCAGTATGTGGAGAGGTGCTCGTTAAACAGGAAAAGACGCCCGCAAAGGGCCACGCCGTGGAGACTTATGCAGAGGTTGCGTCGACTTGCGTGACCGCAGGGCGTGCAGGCGGAACCAATTGCGCAACCTGCGGAAAAATACTGTCGGGAGGCGAAGCGTTACCTTTGGCTGGACATACGCTAAAGGACATTCCTGCAAAGAAGGCTACCTGTACGGAAGACGGAAACGAGGCGGGCAAGGAGTGTACGGTCTGCGGTTACAAGGAAGGCGGGGCCGTGATCCCCGGAGGACATGACTGGAGATACGTGGAAGCGCATGGTGACGTGGCTGCGTACAGGTATTGTAACACTTGTCTCAGGATCGAGCCGCAATAACTTTGTGATCAGCGGTACTGATCGCGGTATTTGCTGGGTGAGATGCCAGTGATCTTTTGGAAGGATTTGAAAAAGTATGCGTAGCTGGAGTATCCCAGGGCTTCCTGAACCTGTGCGACGGTTTGACCTTCCCTGAGAAGGGCTTCAGCCGCACTGATCTTTTGCAGTGAGACATAATGACCGATGGAGACGTGCATGTGGCTCTTAAAAAGCCGGGCAAGGTAATCGGGATGCAGGTAAAAATGCGAAGCCAAATCGGAGATGCTTAGGTTCTCCGAAAGGTGCTCCGAGAGATAGGCGATGATTTCATTTACCCTTTTTTGGGAAGGGGAGACGGGCAGCTGAGGCTGGCCGTTTGGCGCCACCTCATTTACCATGTCACGTATGACGGAAAGAAACTGAAAGAACTGGATCATGGCCTCTGGCGTGGTCCGGTCGGAAAAAGAGAGCAACTCGTTAAAATGACGAAGGAGCTCTTTTTTTTGTGCGCCGTTTGGAGAAAGGAGAACGGGAGCCGAGCTGTTTTCCAAATACGAGAAAGCAGAGGCACCTTCGCAGAGAACGCCATTTAGCCATTTGGTGTGAATGGTTAGAATGTAGCGCTCATACGTCACGCCCGTCTCGTGATAGAGCTGGTGGATGCAGAAGGACGGCAGGATCAAAAGAGTTCCCGCGGGTACTGCGGACACGGTGTCATTGATGAGCACGTCGGGAAGATCCGTCAGCGTAAAATACAGTTCCGCGGCATTATGGGAATGAGGGCCCACGGGATAAGGCGCCTTTTCGTTGCGATAGGCGACGTCAAAGGGCGGCGCTACGGGGAACATGGAAATGCCAATGTTTTTTACGTTGTTCTCACTCATGATTTCTCCATTTCCTTTCATTTTTGTCAGACAGGATGCATGGTAGCAGATTTTTCTTTATAGTGAATTGCGGGACTTCGTAAAAGTCGGGAAAGTATATAAAAATAGTATTATATGTCCATATTAAAACATGTGGGAAAGAATTACAATAGGCATGAGTGAAAAGGAAGCGTGACGTACAAATTGCTTCATGGCGAAGGGAGGACGGGCATGAGGAAAGTTGGGATCATTGGCTGCGGCGGGATTGCCAAGGTACATGCGTGGGTGCTTGGTGGAATGGAAGACGTGCGGGTGACTGCTTTTTGCGACGTGGATTTGGAGAGAGCGAGAGAGCTGGCGGAAACCATGGGAAACCTTGAGGACGTTCTGATCTGTGATAATTGGCGGCAGGTTTGTCACGCGGACGTAGACGTAGTTCACCTCTGTACGCCGCATCACCTTCACGTGCCCATGGCAATTGGTTTTCTGCGAAGCGGGAAAGCGGTATTTATGGAGAAACCCTGTGCCACGACGGAGGAGCAGTTTCAAAAACTCCGGGAGGAAAACCAAAGGTATCCGGGGAAACTGGGATTTTGTTTCCAAAACAGGTATAACGAGACGACCATTCTTATGGATCATCTGGTTGCGGAGAAGCAGATCGGTAAGATCATTGGCGGCAGGGCTTTTGTGACATGGAGGCGGGACAAGGATTACTACGAGGGCAGTCTTTGGAAGGGAAGAATTGATACGGAAGGCGGAGGAGCATTGATCAATCAGTCCATACACACCCTGGACCTGCTCCTTCGATACCTGGGAAAACCCAAGACCGTAAAAGCCATGATCGCCAATCATCATTTATCATCCAGGATTGAAGTGGAGGATACCGTCGAGGCGTGGATGGCATTTGGCGGAGATAAGAGAGGATGCTTTTATGCGTCTACCGGATATGCGGCTGACGCACCGGTTCTTTTGGAACTGCAGGGCGAGAAGGGGCGAATCACGTTGAATGGTTCCGAGGTGACGGTCTATGCAGAGGATGAACCGCCCAAGCATTATATCCGCGAATGGGAAAAGGGGATCGGCAAGGATTACTGGGGCTGCGGGCATAAGGCTTGCATCCGGGACTTCTACCGGAGCCTTCGCACCGGCGGAAGGTTTCAAAATGACCTGAAGGGCGTGGAAAATGTTTTTCAGACCATGATGCAGATTTATGAGTCTGCGAGGAACTCTTAAAACTGGAAGCTTGGATCGGACGCGGATAATGGAATGCGTAATGAAAAGATATATGGGAAAAGGAGAGGAACAATGGAAGAGGTAAGGCTTGGAATCATTGGAATTGGCGGCATGGGAAGCGGACACGCGATGAACGTTGCGAAGGGCATGGTGCCCAAGATGCGTCTGACTGCGGTGGCTGACGTGCGCCAAAGCAGACTGGACTGGGCAAAGGAGGAATTGCCCGTGGACGTAAAGCGCTTTCTGGATGGCAGGGAAATGATCGACTCAGGCGAAGTAGACGCCGTATTGGTCGCGACGCCCCATTATTTCCACCCGGAATTTGTGATTTACGCGCTGACGCACGGCGTTCACGCCATCAGCGAGAAGCCGGCGGGAGTTTATACAAAGCAGGTGCGGGAGATGAATGAAGTGGCGGCGAAAAGCGACAAGGTCTTTGCGATCATGTTCAACCAGCGCACGAACTGCGTCTACCGGAAGCTCCACGACATGATCGAAAGCGGTGAATTAGGGGCAATGAAACGCGTGAACTGGATCATCACGGATTGGTACCGCACACAGAGTTATTATGACGCGGCAGGCTGGAAGGCAACCTGGGACGGTGAGGGAGGCGGCGTTCTCTTGAATCAGTGCCCGCATCAGCTTGATCTTTTGCAGTGGCTTTGTGGCCTGCCGGTCAAGGTGCGTGCATTCTGTCATGAGGCGAAATGGCATGACATTGAGGTGGAGGATGACGTGACGGCGTACCTGGAATTCGCGGGCGGCGCGACGGGCGTATTTGTGACGACGACGGGCGATGCTCCGGGAACGAACCGGTTGGAGTTGACCTTTGAGATGGGGAAGATCGTTTGTGAGCATGGAAAACTGATTTTTGATCGCTTAAAGACGAATGAGAGAGTGTGGTGTAAAACTGCGGAGAATGGGTTCGCAGTGCCGGAGATGGAGCGCGCTGAGATCGAGACGGATGGTCAAAACGAGCAGCATGTCGGCGTCCTGAAAGCATTCACCGACAGGATATTAAACGGCGGGCCGCTGGTTGCCGAGGGCAAGGAAGGCATCAACGGACTAACCCTTTCAAATGCAATGTTCTTGTCTTCCTGGCTGGGCAAGACGGTGCTGCTTTCGCTTGATGGCATGCCGGCGTTGGGGACAACTGTAAACGCATCGGAGGCGTTGTTTGACGAGGACCTTTTCCTGGAAGAACTGAATAAGCGCCGGAAGACGTCGAAGAAGAAGGAAGACAAGGGTATCACCTTTGATACCACGGGGACTTACTAAGCGGTCAATGCCAAACGCACAAGCGGACCTATGAAGAAGGGATAAGAGGTCAGCGTAGTCCGACGTATGCAATGAAACGAACGGCAAAAACCGCGCGTAATGAAGGAATCTGACGAAAACAAAAAGAAAAAGTGAGGATGGAATGAAATGAGTACGTATCAGAAATTAACTGGATTTGCGGATGAGATCGCTCAGGATTTAAGCGTGCAGATCGAAAGTTTAAAGAAATTGGACATGCATTTTGTGGAGATGCGCGGCGTCGACGGAAACAACCTGATCTATCATGACGACGCAAAGGTGGAGGAGATCAAAAAGAGACTGGAGGATGCCGGGATTGCGCTGTCGGCAGTTGGATCTCCCCTGGGAAAGATTGGCATCACGGATCCGTTTGAAAAACACTTTGAGGAATTCAAGCGTGCCACCGAGATCGCGCATAAGATGGGCACGAGAAACATCCGCATGTTTAGCTTTTACGTTCCGAGAGAGACGGACGGACAGGGAAAGGTTTGGATCAAGGACGGCGTAAAGGAGGAAGTGCTCGAACGCCTAGGGAAGTTTGTGGATTATGCAAAGAGCGCGGACGTGGTGCTTTTGCATGAAAATGAAAAGGGCATCTATGGAGAAATGGCAAAAGAATGCAAGGAACTTTTTGATGCACTCGGATGCGCAAATTTCCGCGGCATTTTTGACTTCGCAAATTTCGTGCAGGCGGAACAAAACACGCTGGAAGCGTATGAACTCCTAAAAGATCACGTTGATTACGTTCACGTAAAGGATGCCATTTGGGGAAGCGGAAAAGTCGTGCCCGCAGGATGCGGCGACGGCAACGTGAAAGAGATTTTGAGCCGTATGTTTGCAAATGGGTTCCGCGGATTTTTGTCCCTGGAGCCGCACCTGTTTGACTTTGACGGCTTTGCGGGACTCGAGCGAAAGCCCGTCTCCATCCAAGTGGAGGAAGGAAAGAAGCTCACCGGATTTGAAGCATTCTCCCTGGCAAGGGAAGCTCTTCTGAAACTGGAGATCCTATAAGTCTTCGTTTTTTCTCTGAAACGCGTGCACCCAGTCGGCCTTGAGGTAGTAAATGGTAAACAGGATCGAACTAAGGGACCAGGTTAGCGGGTAGGCGATAAAGATCGTCTGGATGTCCGGGAAAAAGCGCACCGCGATGGTGATGTAGGTGATGCGGATCAAGCACCAGCAGGCCAGCATGATGATCATGGGGACGGAGGTTTTCCCGGCACCGCGCAGGATCCCGGCCATGCAGTGGGAAAGCGCGAGCAAACAGTAAAATAAGGTTTCCACGTGGGCCTGACGCACGCCGATCGCGATGACGTCAGGCTCTTTTGAAAAGAGACCGATCATGACCGGCGCAAACAGGAAGAACAAAAGACCGATCAGTTCCGCGCAGGCAACGCCCATGAAGATGCCAAAGCGCGTTCCCTTCTTTGCACGGTCGAACTTCTGGGCGCCCATATTTTGTGAGGTGAAGGTCGTGAGGGCCATGCTAAAGCTCATGATGGGCAGGAAGGCAAAGCCCTCCACCTTAAAATAGCTGCCGCTTCCCGCCATGGCGGTGGAGCCGAAGGCATTGATGTTGGACTGCACCACGACGTTGGCGATGGCGATCACGCTGTTTTGGATCGCCGTCGGGAAGCCGATCTTTAATTCTGCGGCAAGGAGCGACGGGTCGATCTTGATCTTCGAAAGATGAATGCGGTGCGGGCCTTTCTCGCGCAAGAGGCGCGTGAAGGCAAGGCATGCGCTCAGCGTCTGGGAGAGTGCCGTGGCGGCTGCCGCGGAACCGACGCCCAAGCCCAGCACTGCAACAAATAACAGGTCCAACAGAACGTTGGTAATGGCGCTGACGATCAGATAATGCAGGGGACGTCTGGAATCACCCATGGCCTGAAAGATGCCGCAACAGGTGTTGTAAACGACGTTGGACAGGCCGCCGAGAAAGTAAATGCGGAAGTACAAAACGGAATTCGGCATGACGTTCTCCGGCGTTCCCATTAGTTTCAAAAGGAGTGGCGTGATCGTTACGCCTGCCAGGGTGAGCACAAGTCCGGCAATCAGACCGAATGCCACGGAGGTGTGCGCCGCGCGGCTGATCCCCGCTTCGTCCTTTTCACCGTTGCGACGGCCAATGATGACGGTGGAACCCATGAACAGTCCGTTGATAAATCCAACGAGCAAAAAGATCAGGCTTCCGGAGGAAGTGACGGCCGCAAGAGCGTCCGTGCCAAGATACTTTCCGACGATCATGGAGTCTGCAATATTATATAACTGCTGTAAGAGCTGCCCGAGAAACAGGGGGAGTGCGAACAGCAGTATTTTTTTTGAAATGGAACCTTCCGTCATAATTTATCTCCCTTTTTAGTGCGTGGAGACTATTGTAGAACAAAGCGTCTTTTTCGTCAAGACGGCGGGCAAAATCCTTGTGAATCACAACAAAAAATGATAAAATGAACGTGGTGCGGAGGGCGGCATGAAAAAATTAGATTTTAACCACGTCAAACAATTGATGCAGTCGGCGAAGGAACTGAACGATTACGTTCAGTTTATGAATGATGACCAAAAACGTCAGGAAAAAGAAGTGGAAGAGGAATGCTCCAGGCTGATCGGGCTGAGGGCATTGGAGGCTCTGGAAGGAATCTCCGTGGACGAGTTAAAAAATTCTAAGGCGGGCATCCGGACGTCAGCCCTGCGGGAGGCGGGGTATGACAATCTTCTGCAGCTCGCCAGGTTAAAGGACTGGGAGCTTACGGCGATCAACGGCATCGGGGAAAAACAGGCGGAGGCCATTCACAACGTTATCACGGAATTTATCAACAGCATGGCAAAGCACGTGCACGTTAGGTTTTCGCTGGAAAGAACGGCGGAAGGCGAAATCCCCAATGCAGAGCTTCTCATGGCGATCTCAAGATTGCGTAAAGGCAATCACGTACGGTCAATGGCGAAAGAAGCAGGAGAGAGGTTCCGCCAAGGCGTAACCGGCGTGCTCCCCGGAATTGAGATTAAAAATGGATTTCATTGGTTTTTTGCCCCAAAGGATTCCAAGGAGCGCACGGTCAAGGCCGCCCAGGATCTGGAAAGACTTTTGGACGGAGGGGATTGTGACGAAGTAAGAAACTGGGCAAACGCCTATCATGGGATTCAAGCCATGACGTTGGAGAATTGCCTGGAAGATTTTGAAGAATCCAGCGCGGATTATTATGCGTTACTTGAGAAGAGTGGCGGCTCGGCGCGGGAGAATGCGCTGATCTACAGCAGCATTCCGGCCCAGCTGGCGGCAGCCATCGATGAGTCACCGATCGAACTGAGCTGTTTTAAGGGGAATCTCAGATCCTATCAGCTCTTTGGCGCAAAGTACGTGTTGTTTGAAAGAAGGGTCCTTTTGGGAGACGAAATGGGACTTGGAAAAACCGTGCAGGCGATCGCGGCCATGTGCGACGTTTACGCGGGAGATCCGAAGAGCAAATTCTTGGTCATTTGTCCCGCGTCAGTTCTGATTAATTGGTGCAGGGAGATCAAGAAGTTTAGTGAAATGGGAGCTTACCTGCTTCACGGAAGTTCATGGGAGAGACAGTTTCAGGCATGGCGCGAGGAAGGCGGCGTGGCGGTCACAAATTTCGAGAGCATGGGAAAGTTCGTCTGGGAGATTGACAAAAAGATGCGGCTTGCCATGCTGGTGATCGATGAGGCACATTACGTAAAGAATCCAGATGCGCAAAGGACCCAACACGTGCATGCCCTGAATGAAGAGTCGGACAGAATCCTGATGATGACGGGAACGCCTTTGGAGAATAAGGTGGAAGAGATGTGCTCGCTGATTGAATTCCTTCGTCCCGACATGGTGGAGGAAGTCCGTAAGAATGCGTTCATGAGTCACGCGCCGGAATTCCGGGAATTGCTTTCGCCGGTATATCTTCGCAGGCAGCGGGAACAGGTATTGGAGGAACTGCCGCCCATAGAAGAGATGCAGGAATGGTGTGAGCTCACGACGGAAGATCGCGAGGATTACGTTGACGCCGTCGTGGCAAAGAGCTTTAATTCCATGCGGCGGGTTGCATTTTTACGGGAGAAACTGGAGACGTCCTCCAAGGCCCGGCGCCTTTTGGAGATCTGTAACGATGCAATGGAGGACGGCAGAAAGATGGTGATCTATTCCTTCTTCCGCGAGACCATCGACAAGGTGGAAACGCTTTTGGGAGAAAGGTGCATCGGCACCATCACGGGAAGCACGGAGGTCACGCAGCGGCAGGAAGTGATCGACAGACTGACCCATGCCCCGGCGGGGAGTGCCGTAATCTGTCAGATCCAGGCAGGAGGTACGGGACTGAACGTGCAATCTGCCAGCGTCGTTGTTTTTTGCGAGCCGCAGATCAAACCTTCCCTGACGAACCAGGCAATCTCGCGGGTCTATCGCATGGGACAGGTGCGCAACGTATTGGTTTATCACTTGCTCTGTGAAAACACCGTGGATGAGAGCATGGTGTTGATGCTGGAGCGAAAGCAACAGGAATTTGACGTATTCGCGGATGAGTCCGCACTGGCAGACGCATTGGATCAATTGGTGGATAAGGATTGGATCCAAAAACTCATCGAGGAAGAGAACCGGAAATATCTGGACGGGGAAACAACACAGGCAGGGCAAGAGGAAACATGAAATAACGGAGGGCGTAAAATGAAACGTCGGAGCGGAAAGGTTGGGATTACTTTGATGGCGGCAGGCGCGGCATTGCTTGTTGCGCTTTCCGGCTGTGAAAAGAATACGGAAGGGATTGGGGAAAGGACGGAGGAAACGTCGCAGGTGACGAGTGAAGTAGCGGCGGCAACCGATGCACCCTTGCCGGAAAATACGCCGCAACCCACGCCGGAACCGACGCCCGAACCAACGCCGGAGCCGACGCCAACGCCCATTCCGTCAGATTATATGATTACGCTGTCGAAGACCATCTTGGATGAAGAGAATAAGATGGAGATTGATTTTGAAACCCTGGCAGAGTCGGATGGAGCGAACTACAAGCAAATTGACGCCTACGTTGCGTCGCTGACGCCTTCAAAAAAGAATGGCATGACGGGGCTCTTTGCCGGTAAGAATCTGATCTTTATCTCTGCGGAAGCATTTACGGCGGAGGTCATAGACGAGAACCTGACGCCGACGCTTTACCGTCTTGCGACAAAGGGAATCCAGTTCACGGATTACTATCAGCCTGCGGGTGCCGGCACCACGGGCGGGGAATGCCAGAATATTCTTGGATTTTTTCCGGTTCTTGGCGGCAGTTCCGTGAAGAGGACGGCGGATCAAAATAATTATTTCACCATGGGAAATCAGCTGAACCGCCTAGGCTATTTTGGAAAGGCTTATCACAACGGTAACGTCACAATGTATGACAGGGACAAGACCCACAATAATCTCGGTTACTCCGAGGGGTATATGGCATATGGCAACGGCATGGAGAAATTTATCAGGCCGACCTGGCCAGAGAGCGACTGTGACATGTTTGTGGGAACGATCCCGGAGTATATCGATCAGGAGCGTTTTAACATTTATTACATGTCCGTGAGCGGACATAGCAATTATGGCTTTAACAGTAACGCCATGGCAAAGAAACATAAGGACCGGGTGGCGGACGTGGAGGGCTCAACGCCAATCAAGGCTTATCTGGCTGCAAACCTGGATTTTGAGGATGCGCTGGCGTATCTTGTGGCGCAGCTTGAGGAGAAAGGGATCGCAAACGATACCGTGATCGTGATCAGCGCGGACCACTATCCCTACGGGCTTGACGGCGGCAGCAGCGCCGGCTACGGGAATATGAAATATCTTTCGGAATTATACGGCGAGAAGGTGGAGAACGTGTTCCAAAGGGATCACAACCGCCTGATCCTTTGGTGCGGATGTCTGGAGGAATATGATCCGATCGTTGTCAGTGATCCCGTATGCAGCATTGACGTGTTGCCGACGCTTTCGAATCTCTTTGGGACGGAGTGGGATTCCAGACTTTTGCCAGGCAGGGACGTGTTTTCTGACGCCATGCCGATCGCCATTCTTGATCGGAGCAATTGGAAGACGGATCTGGGAATCTGCAAGAAGGGAAAGTTTGTACCCTATGACGAAAACGCGGAGATTCCGGAGGATTACGTGAAGACGGTGAAAAATCTTGTTGGAAAGAAATATGACTTCTGCAAAAACGTTCTGAACACCGACTATTACGGGCATTTGTACGATCTGGGAGTGTTTGGGAAGGCGATGACGGAGGGGGAATCCGGAGAAGAAAAAAGAAGCGAGGATTAGCTCTTCGCACGTTGACAAGGGTACGCTTTTTTGGGTAAAATAAAAGAGAATTGGGGTAAAAATTTTTGAGCGTTGACCGGTCTCTGAACGGTCAGAGGAGGTAGAATGTACGGGGCGATTTTGGGGGATATCATAGGCAGTCCCTTCGAGTTTGACATGGGGGACAAATCGAAGGAATTTGAGCTCTTTTCAGTGAAGAGTTACTTTACGGACGACACCGTCATGACCATTGCGGTTGGTGAAGCGTTAATGGATGCCGGGATCGATGCTTCCGTGGAGGAGATTGAGAAGAAAGTGACCGCGTCCATGCAGAAATGGGGACACAAGTACCCGGATGCGGGATATGGCGGAAGATTTTATCAGTGGCTTCATCTGGGCGAACTTGCCAAGCCGTATCACAGCTATGGCAACGGCAGCGCCATGCGCGTGAGCGCGGCAGGATGGCTTTACAATACCGTTGACCGCACGAGGGAAGTAGCGGCGGCAACCGCGAGGGTAACTCATGACCATCCGGAAGGCATCAAGGGCGCCGAGGCAACTGCGAGCGTGATCTTTTTGGCTAGAAACGAGACCTCAAAGAGCGAGATCAAGAAATACGTGGAGAAGGAGTTTGGCTATAATCTGTCGAGAACGTTGGATGAGATCAGGCCGGGCTACCATCACGTGGAAGATTGCATGCATACCGTTCCGGAAGCGATCATAGCGTTCCTGGAGGGCAAGAACTTCGAGGACGTGATCCGGAATGCGGTTTCCCTGGGCGGTGACACGGATACGCTGGCAGCCATTGCAGGTTCCATGGCGGAAGCGTTTTACGGCATTCCTTTGGGGATGATCATGCGCGGTGAGGTTTATCTTAGCAGAAAGCTCCTTCGCGTGTTGGAGAGATTTGACAAGCTGCTTGACAGGGAGCCCGTCATGGAGATCAGTTCCCCGGACGACAATCGCCGGATCAAGAGGGCGGTTGATGCTTTTTATGAGATTGGAAATGAAGACAATTTCATGCTCCTTCGCGATACGCTTTTGCAGCGCATGCTTGAAGACGGACAGGCTTTTGCGCCCATGCGTGATGAGAATGAGAAGAAAGAGGAAGCGGGGACCAGGGATAAGGCTACTGGCAACATAAAGGCTAAGGAGAAAGCAGGCGACGGCCTTACTTACAATCGCGAGATGCATCTGGTCATCGACGTGGTCCGCGAGCAGAGCGGCAAGGAATGGATTCCGATGTTTACGGATGAGCAGGAGCTTTCGAAGGGAAAGAAGCATGGCGTGTGCGTGAACCGGTCCATCCAGGACGTGCTTGCGTACGGGCTTCAGGACGCAAAGATCTCCGGCGTCGTGATCAATCCCTTCGGGAAGTCCGTGGTCCTGAACAAGGAGTTGATCGAGATGTTGTTCTCTTCCCTGGAGGAATCCAGGGCAAAGCAGTAGGCCAAAACAATCTTGACAATTTTTTCAAAAAATGCTATGTTACAGATTAGTTAAGAGGGAGTAGTTATCATCGCGCAATCAACATACCCCGACGCTCTGGGCCATGGGTAGGCCGCACCCGTCGTGGTTGCGCGCTTCATCGATAAGACGAGGAAGAACAAGACTTTTAGCACTCTTTGGTGCTAAAAGTCTTTCTTATTATTTGTGAGGTAGAAAAGCATATGATGGATACGGTTTGGTTTCAGGCATTATTGTTAGTTTTGGGTTTTGTGCTTTTGACAAAGGGCGCGGACTGGTTCGTGGACGGTGCGGCATCGATCGCGGACAGGTTGGGCATTCCGCAGCTGGTGATCGGACTTACCATTGTTGCGATGGGTACGTCCCTTCCGGAAGCGGCCGTCAGCATTTCGGCGGCAACGAAGGGAAGCGCGGCGATCACGATAGGCAACGTTCTTGGAAGTAACATTATGAACGTGCTTGTGATCTTGGGATTGACGGCCTTGCTTTGCCCGATACCCGTGCAGAAATCCACGGTGCGTTATGAGATCCCCTTCACCGTATTGATCACGGTTGTTCTTGTAGTCTTAGGACTTTGGGACAATACGGTTGACAGGCTTGAGGGCGGTATCCTTTGGGGTCTTATGATCATATATCTTCTGTATCTGTTGGTGATGGCAAAGAATGGAAATGGCCCCCAGGAAGAAGAGCAGAAGGAGGAAAAGAAAAAGCCGGTCTGGCTGTTGTTTGTCATGGTGCTGGTCGGCGCGGGCATGATCGTGCTTGGAAGTAACGTGACGATAGACGCTGCGACGGCAATCGCAAAAATGTTCGGCATGGAGGAGCGCTTCATCGGTCTGACCATAGTGGCATTTGGAACTTCGCTTCCTGAGCTTGTGACCAGCGTAACCGCTGCCCTAAAGAAGAAACCGGACATTGCCGTAGGTAACATCGTTGGAAGCAATATCTTTAACATTCTTTTCGTGGCTGGAACCACTGCACTGATCACTCCCGTGGCATATGCTTCTTCCTTCCTTGTGGACAGCTGCGTTGCCATCGCGACGGTCGTATTGCTTTTCCTTTGCGTCGTAAAGAATCATAAACTTGGCAGACTCGGTGGATTAGTGATGCTGATCGCGTACGCAGGATACTTTGCATATATTTTATAGTTTTATTGAAAAGTGAATAAAAAAGTGATATAATTAGCACGGGATTTTATGCAAATTCCCGTGCTTTTATTTTCGCATTGGAAACGGTAACAAGCAGCGCGAATCGGAGAATAAACGTATTCATGAGAAAGACGATATTTCGAGCCTATGGCTTTGTGAGCATTCTGTTTATATTCTTGCTTTTATATGGTCTGTTGAATCTTCGCCTCTCCGTTCAGAGAAAGGAAAGTCTGACGAATTGCGTTGAGATCACGGATTATTCCCGCACGGTCGTTCAGGACTATGAAGCTCCCTTGGGTGAAAAAACGATCTTAATGTTTTGTCTGCAGGACGTGCATGCAGATTATGATACGTTATATTTCATGACGGAGCATCAAAACGTCAGGGTTTATTTGGATGGAAAGGAAATCTACCGGATGGAGAGGGCACCGGGCCTGATCCTGCCGAGAAGTCCGGGAATTGTTTATAACGAAGTAGTCTTTCAGGACATAGACAACGGGAAGAACGTCCGCATCGACGTTGAACCGATCTATAAGGGCGTGAATCCCATGCCGGAGCTCATGTTCGGCAATGGATATGAGATCATTAAGAAAATTATTATTTCAAATCTGCCAATTCTGATTCTGTGCGCCAGCGTGATCCTGATCGGCGTTTTCCAGATTGTCGTGGCTCTGGCCGGCAGGGATCAGGAAGAGCGGGTGACCATCGCCATCTCGCATTCCCTGTTTACCATAGTGATCGGTATATGGAAGATACTGGACAGCAATTTCATGGCGCTTTTTGCCAGCAACGCGCCAATCCTTACGATTTTGCCTTTCATTGCCCTGATGTTCCTTCCGCTGATGATGAAAAAACTGATCTATGACATCTTAAATACTTATGAGAGTACGGCGTGGAAGGTTCCGGACGTCGTAACCCTGGCCGGGATCATTTCGATCATTTTGCTGCAATTTTTTGGGATTGCGGATTTTAGGGAGACCATATTTATCTCAGAGGGTGTCCTGGTGATCACGATCCTGTGTTGCTTTGTCGGAGTTGGAGTTTATGCGAGGGAAGAGGGCTTTGACAAGGATGCCAAGACTGCCTTGGCAGTAACCTTCTTGGGACTTGTATGGATGGCGCTGGATGCTTATACGTATTTTGGAACAACGGGAGTTACAAACTTCCCCATGAGCATGTTGCTATTCCTGATCTTCCTTCTGATCCTGATCTATAACCGCCTCCGCACTTCCAAAAAGGACATGGAGGTTGGCATGCAGGCATTGCAATACAAGAAGCTTGCATACCATGACGCTTTGACGGGATTCTTTAACCGCGCGGCCTATTCTGAATTTTTGGCGGGCAAGGAGTATGATCCCAAGAAGTGCATTTTGGTGGCGTTTGACTTAAACAATCTGAAGAAGTGTAATGACGAGCTGGGACATGACAAGGGAGACCTTTACATCAAGGAGAGTGCCAAGATCATCATGGATTGCTTCGGGGACAGGGGGCGTTGCTTCCGTTTGGGAGGCGATGAATTTGGTGCAATCTTGATGGATGACACGATGGAGGGTTGCGCAAAGCGTGCGAAGAGAATGCGTGCCCGCGTGGAAGAGTTTAACCGGAACAGCGGTGACATCCACATGGGAATCGCATGCGGCTATGCCATTTATGATCCCGTGGAGGATGCGGACGTGCACGGAACCATCCGCAGGGCAGATAAAATGATGTATGAAGAGAAATTCCGCATGAAACAGCAACAGGCAAATACTTAGGAACGTAAACTGGGAGAAAGCTTATGACGAAGGGCGTTCTTAGAACCTACATTGCAGTGTGTCTGGCTTTGGCAGCACTTTTGATCTATTACTGCGTCCGATACAGGGTGATCGTGGAAACGGCATTGCCGAAAACGGGGCAGGAGCTGTTGCAGGTCAAGGGTACGGACAATCAAAAGGATATCACCATACGAAATGACAGTTGGTCGGGAATACTTCACGTGGACGGCATTACCGGCAAGTATTGTCACTTGATCTTTTATACCATTCATTTGAACGTGGAAGTGTATCACGGCGCGGAATGTATTTATTCCATGGAGCCATCCTCACGGAAGGCAATCTCGAAAACGCCGGGTTGCGTATGGAATGACGTTTTGCTCACGGAGGATCTAAACGGGGAAGACATCCGCGTGAAGCTGACGCCGGTTTATCAGAATCTGTCCTTTGCCGTTCCAGACTTTTATCTGGGAGAAAAAGGAGAGATCGTAAAACAGTATCTTCACAAAGAACTTTGGACCGTCATTGCCAGCATCATGCTGATCCTTACCGGTTGCACGATGATGACCTACGTTTTCTACAACCGCAAGAACTCGGAAGTCGATAAGGATCTGGTTCTTTTGGGATGGCTTGCGGCGCTTGTGGGCATGTGGCGCACGTCGGATACGGCGCTGATGAAAATGCCCTTTAACGGTCTGCCCGTGTTTAGTCTCATCCCGTTTATTGCCATGATGCTGAGCGTCGTACCGCTTGTGCTGTTTATGATGAACCTGTATACGACGCGTGAGTTTAAGATTTGGTACGTTCCTTGCTGGATCAGCCTGGGCGTGACGGGACTTGGATTGTTCCTGCAGTTTTTCAGTCTGGCGGATTTTAGGCAGATCCTGATTCTGATCCAGGCGTCCATCTTGATCGCTATCGTCGTGATCTTGTACATGGCGGCGCGCGAACTGAAGCGGAGTGGATGGAACGCAAAACTTCGAAGCAATCTTCTGGGAATGACGGTGGTCACGCTCGGCGTGTTGATCGACTTGGCTTCTTATTATCTGACGGATGGTAAAAAGATCACGCCGTTTGTTATCGTAGGTTTCCTGCTCTATTCCATTGCGCTTGGCATTTCCGTATTCCGTGAATCGGGAAAGCTGATCGATGCGGGCAGGGGTGCACAGAACATGGAAAACCGTGCATACCATGACAAACTCACGGGGCTCTATAACCGTGCGGCATTTATCGTTGACACGGATCCCTATGCGGTGCGTCCGGAAAATTATTCCGTGGTGGTTTTGGATCTGAACAATTTAAAATATTGCAATGACCATCTGGGCCATGAAATGGGAGATAAGTACATCAAGGACAGTGCAGAGATCATCAAGAACACCTTTGGCGTTATTGGCGACTGTTACCGCATGGGCGGGGATGAGTTTTACTGCTTGATCCCTGAGGGCGGAATGGCTGCCTGCGCTGAGCGCCAGAAGATGATGGAAGCCACAATAGAGGAATATAACAAAGCCAGCAAGGACATTCAGATCGGTATCGCCTGCGGTTACGCAAGGTATGACAATCGTATTGATTATGACTTGAATGCAACCGCGAAGCGTGCGGATCAATTGATGTATCAGAATAAAGAAAAAATGAAAAATCATCGGGTTTAGGAGGCAATTCATTTATGAGAAGACAGGGAATACTAATGCCGATCTCAAGCCTGCCGTCCAAGTACGGCATTGGAACGTTTGGAAAGGAGAGCTACGAGTTTGTTGATTTCTTAAAGAAGGCGGGACAGAAGCTTTGGCAGATCCTGCCACTGGGACCGACTGGTTACGGGGCATCTCCGTATCAGTCGTTTTCCACTTTCGCGGGAAATCCTTATTTTATTGATCTGGAGACGCTGATCCAGGATGGTCTTTTGACCAAGAAGGAATGTGACGAGGTTGATTTCGGGGATCATCCGAATTACGTGGATTACGGAAAGCTTTATAACGGCAGATTCCCGCTGCTTCGGAAAGCATGGGAGAGAGCCGTGAAAAAGGGCCTGGAGACGAACAAGGAATACGTGGCGTTTCTCAAGGAAAATGCTTTCTGGCTGGATGATTATTGCATGTTCATGGCGCTGAAAGATGCCTTCCCCGGCACGGGACTTATGGACTGGGAGGAAGGGATCCGTCTTCGCAAACCCATTGTCATGGCAAAGTATCAAAGGCAGCTTGCGGATGAAGTCCGCTGCTATAAATTCCAGCAATTTGAATTTAGCAAACAGTGGAAGGCATTGAAGCTTTATGCAAACAGGGCTGGCATTGAGATCGTTGGAGACATTCCGATCTACGTGTCGCCGGACAGCGCTGACATGTGGGCGCATCCGGAGCTTTTCCAGGTGGATGAGGACGGCAAGCCCATTGGCGTGGCAGGATGCCCGCCCGACGCCTTTTCCGCCACGGGACAGCTCTGGGGAAATCCTCTGTATCGCTGGGATTTCCACAAGGTGACGAACTATGCGTGGTGGTATCAGCGCATTAATTATTGCTATAATCTGTATGACATTGTGAGATTAGATCACTTTAGGGGATTTGACGAGTATTGGTTTGTGCCCTACGGTGCTGAAACGGCGGCGGGCGGTCACTGGGAGAAGGGACCGGGGGCGGAACTCTTTGAGATTCTGACCCGCAAGATGGCGGACAAGAGCAACAAGGGAACTGGAAGAAGGGGAAAACTTGCGGACCGCAAGGTGATTGCCGAGGATTTGGGCCTCTTGACGGAGGGAGTGTTCAGACTCTTGGAAGAGACGGGATATCCCGGCATGAAGGTGCTTCAGTTTGCCTTTGACGAAGGCCCTGACGGCGAAGGAATGTACTTGCCGCACAACTATGAAAAGAACTGTGTGGTTTATACCGGAACCCATGACAACGAGACGACGTTGGGATGGATCCGCGGCAGGAGCAAGGAGCAGAATGCTTTTCTGATGGATTACCTGAATTGCTCGGATGACCATGAACTTCTGTGGGCGATGATCCGCGCAGCAGTCGCGAGCGTTGCCGACACGGCCATCATCCCCATGCAGGATTATTTGGAGCTTGGCAATGAAGCCAGGATCAACATGCCCTCAACGCTTGGGGACAACTGGAAATGGAGAATGAGTCAGGGAGCCTGCACGGAAGAGCTTTTGAAGAAGATCCATAAGCTGGCGAGAACGTACGGAAGATTAAGAGAGCAATAAATGCACTGCTTTTATGAAATTATCGAAAATAAATGCAGTTTCATGCGAGTTGCAACTTCAAGTTGCGGAAACGCAAACTATAGTTGGTGGTATTTGAACGATATAAGCAGTATGCTCCTTCTTGAAAGGAGGTCGATGATATGAGTTTTGGAGAAAATTTACAGACCATTCGAAAGCAGAATCATCTTTCACAGGAGGGGTTGGCGGAAATGCTCGGCGTGAGCAGACAGGCCGTGTCAAAGTGGGAGCTTGGGGAAGGGTACCCGGAAGTCGATAAGCTTCTAATCTTGTCAAAAAAGCTGAATGTTTCATTGGACAGCTTGTTGGTAGGAGAAAGCGCAAATGGCGGAAGTACGGAAGGCGGAACTACGGAAGGCAAACCGTCAGATGCCATCAGAATCACTTCGCCAAATGAGGGCGTGATTATTCGTGCGTCTAAAGTAATGCGCTCCCAGCAGTTTAAAGGCAAAAAAAACAGTCCCAAATATGCATTGTATGCATCTGATGGGACTGATCAAGTCATGCGGGAGACACCAAATACTTTCCTT
Organism: Lachnospiraceae bacterium; assembly: GCA_017552985.1. Taxonomy (GTDB): domain Bacteria; phylum Bacillota; class Clostridia; order Lachnospirales; family Lachnospiraceae; genus Acetatifactor. Next base: position 22,730 of record JAFZNO010000005.1, on the reverse strand, counting down.
GCCTGGTACAGGAATCTCGAAGACGTAACAAGAGAGATTACCGAAATACAGGCAGCCATGGATGGAGGAATTGCTTCTTATACTCTGAAATACAGTGTTAAGTGCAAGCAGAACCTGTTCAGGACGATAGAAGACTAAAAAGCTAGTTAAACTGCATCATGGCCATGTAGGAATTGTGATATTCCTTACAATAGGTGACGTCCTCAAAGAACCAGTCAGGTGGAACAAATGCTTCGGCAGCATCCTTGCTGCCGAATTCTACTTCCGCGAGGATGAGATCCTGGAAGTATCCGTCAAAGACGTCAATCTCAATGGTCAGCGTGTAATCGGCGGGAGGCTTCGGAAAACCTTCCTTAAATCCAGGGTTTTTAAGAGGGATCAGGTAACGTTTTTTGGAGATGACGTTGCCGTCCGCCTTTGCGCGAAGGTGATAATAGGCATCCTCCGTGAGTTCGAGATTAAACTCTTCCCTGGTCATCATGCCCTTGCCCTTATAGGTCATGTAGTAATGATCATCTTCCTTGCGCACGCGCACTACCGGGTCAACACACAGGTATGCCTGCTCTATCTGAAGACAGGGATAGGATTCCAAATTGTCAGGGAGTCTTCTCAGTAAAAATTTGCGTTCTATTTCCATTTTTGTAATACCTTTCTGCTAAACAAATGAGAATGAACTAATGATATATTTTCTCATTCCGCCATTTAAAGTATAGCATAAAACTTTGGCGTTGAATAGTGAAAAAGCAAATTATTTCCAACTGTTTTGAATTGCGATTCACGACAAAAACGTAGCGCTTCGCAACATGGTTTCCATCTAAGAGGACGTTTGTGCGTATGATACGTGTAGTATCTATGTGATGGAATGGGCATCGTGCGTAATTCGAACAAAAAAGAAGTCATAACGTGCAGTTTCTGTGCTTTTCGCGGAAAATGACCTAAGATATAATGATCAAGACGGAACTTACGCGAGGCCAGAAATGACTTGGCCATCGGAGGATGCAAGAAGAAAAAACGAAAGGACAAAAAATATGTTAGACGTATCACACGTAACAAAAAAGTATGGAAAATTGTTGGCATGTAACGACGTGGATTTTCATTTGGATCCCGGCAGCGTTACGGTATTGCTTGGACCGAATGGTGCCGGAAAGAGTACGCTGATGAAATCCATCATTGGGTTTTTGAAATATGACGGAAAGATCACCGTTGGCGGCTTTCCCAACAAGACGGTTGACGCGAGAAAAATCCTGGGATACATACCTGAGATGCCTGCCCTGTATCCGAACCTTACGGTTTCCGAGCACATGGAGTTTTTGGCCAGGGCATACCGCATGACGAATTACAAGGAGAAGGCAGACGCGCTCTTGGAGCGTTTTGAACTCTCTGACAAAAAGAAAAAGTTTGGCGACGAGCTGTCCAAGGGCATGCAGCAGAAATTGAATCTCTGCATGGGACTTATGACGCAGCCGCAGATGATCCTTCTGGATGAGCCCATGATCGGCCTTGATCCTCATGCCATTAAGCAGCTAAAGGAGATGTTTGAGGAGATGCGCGCAGAGGGCAGGACGCTCCTTGTCAGCACTCACATCATCGACAGCGTGGACATGCTTTGGGACAGAGCGTTGATCATGCAGTCTGGTCAGATCAAGGCAAACGTTACCAAGGAAGAATTGGATAAGGACGGCAGAACGCTGGAGCAGCTCTTCTTTGACGTGACGGAAGGCGTTGACCAGGAAGAGATGAAGCATTCGGAAGCTGAAGATGCCGGGAAGGAGTGACCGTTATGAGATTGTTTTTGTATTATGCGGTTCATTCGTTTCTCAACCAATTAAAGAAAATATTTAAGTCCTGGGCCGTCGTGTTTATCCTGGTATGCGTTGTTTTTGGCGTGATCATTGGATTATTTGCGGCGTCGGTATCTAAGGTGGCAGAACAGAAACAGGCAGAGCAACAGGTGGAGCAACAGGCGGAAGCGGAAGAAGCGGAGAAACCGGAGTCCGAGTTCCAGATCATGCTCCGCGATGAATTAGGATATGGTAATTTTATGGAATTGATCGTTGCTTCGGTCTTTACCATTATTCTTGTGATGGCCATACTGGGAGCGGACAAAAATGCGGGCAAGATTTTTTTGCCGGCGGACGTTACGCTTTTGTTCTCAGCACCGCTGAAACCGCAGTCCGTCATGATGTTCCGTATCGCAAACCAGCTTGGTCAGATGCTTCTGATCGGGTTTTACATGCTGTTCCAGCTGCCCAATCTGATCATAAATGCGGGAATGAGCATTTGGGCGGCAATCGCATTGGTTGTGGCATTTTGCCTGGCCAACTTTTTCTCAACGTTATTCCAGCTGCTGTTTTACTTGATCGGTAACGTTTTTCCGACCTTCAAGAGAATGCTGCGTCCCGGCCTTGTAGTGTGTCTGGCTTTGATCGCCGGCCCGTTTTTCGTATATCAGAGGACCAGCGGACTTGAGATCCCGGTAGCAGCGTCAAACTACTTTAACGCTAAAGGAACGCAGTGGATTCCCATCTGGGGATGGATGAAGGGCTTTTGCAGGGCAGCGTATGACGCAGATCTTGTGGGCTCACTCATTTTCTTTGCGTTAATGGCTGCAGGCGCAGTGGTTATGATTTATGTTATTTGGAGCTTGAAGGTTGATTTCTATGAGGATGCCATGGCAAAGTCCGAAGAGGTTGCCGCGATCATGGAGGCTGCAAGGGCTCAGAATGGCATGATCAGACGGAAGAAGGACCGGAGCGAAAAGCTTCTCAGGGATGGAATGAAGCATGGCGCAGGAGCGAACGTTTTCTTCTGGAAGAGCTGGTACAATCGCGTGCGCTTTTCCCATTTTGGTTTTTTCACCAAGACCATGGAATTCTATCTGGTAACGGCCGTTGCCGTTGGCTTGATCTGTAGGTTTTCCATTGAGACGAACAACGTGTTGCTCTTGGTGGCGGTCCTGGCTGGCTTGGTGTTTTTCCGTTCCCTGGGCAATCCTTTGGAGACGGACGTGAAGATGTCGTATTTTATCATGATCCCGGAAAGCACGTGGGCGAAACTCTTTAATTCCCTGTTGGCCAGCATTGTTTCCACGATGGCAGACGTCATCCTTCCTTTGGTGGTTGGAACCCTGGTCATGGGCGGAAATCTGCTTGTGGCACTGCTCATGATCCTGCCGGTTCTTTCCATTGACGTTTATTCAACGCTTGTTGGTGCGTTTATTAACGTGTCCCTGCCGGAGAATGCGGCGCTGATGATCAAACAGTTTATTCAGATCACGTTTATTTATTTTGGAATGCTTCCGGACATTTTCGTATTGGTGTTTGCCGTTGTTCTGGGACACGTATGGATTGGCATTATTGCCGCCTTCGTAGTAAACCAGTGTCTGAGCTTTTTGTTCTTTGTTCTGACGGCATTGTGGCTTGAACCCCATGGAGGAACTGAGGAAGGAATCCTTGAGGCATAATGGAAATATAATAAAGAATAGGAGTGGGATGACGCATGAGTAAAATTGGTATTTTTTTTGCAGAAGGTTTTGAGGAGATCGAAGCGCTGACCGTAGTGGACGTTTGCCGCAGATGCGAGATCGAAGTGGAGATGGTTTCCGCATACGGAGAAAAGCAGGTGCTTGGCTCCCACGGAATCCTGGTGGCCATGGATAAGACGCTGGAGGAAGCGGACTTTTCTTCCTATGACGCGTTAGTCCTTCCGGGAGGCGGCAAGGGAACCCAGGGCCTTGAGGCATGTGCGCCTTTGATGGAGCAGATTGATGCCTTTTACAATGCGGGAAAGTACGTTGCGGCAATCTGCGCGGCCCCCAGCATTTTTGGACACAGGGGATTCCTAAAGGGGCGCAAGGCATGCAGTTATCCCACGTTTGAGAGTCAGCTTCAGGGTGCGCAGGTGACGGCAGGTCCCGTGGAGATCGACGGTAACGTGATCACTTCCAGGGGCATGGGCACGTCCATAGATTTTGCCCTTGCAATCTCGGCAATCTTTTGCGGGAAGGAAGCCGCAGACGAGATGGCAGCAAAGATCGTATATGAGAAATAAGGATCATGAAGGAAGGCAAGAAGAAAGCATGAAAGAAAACGTGAAGAAAAGCGTGCAGGAAAACGAAAGGTGCGCGGAGAAGTTACTTCGGTTCATACAGGATTGTCCCAGCTGTTATCACGTGATCGCGAAGGTGGCGGAGAACTACCGCGACCATGGATTTACGGAGCTGGATGAAAAAAAGACTTGGAAGCTTGCTTGGGGAAAGAGTTATTACGTCATCCGGAATGATTCTGCCCTGATCGCTTTCCGGCTGCCTGACGCAAAGGACAAAGTGAAGGGCTGGCACGTGGCGGCCGCGCACTGCGATTCGCCGACGTTCAAGGTGAAGGAGAATCCGGAAAGGGGTGCCGACGCTTATGTGACGCTGAACGTGGAGAAGTACGGCGGCATGATCCATTCCACTTGGCTGGACAGACCGCTGTCCGTGGCGGGCAGGATCGCGATCGAAAATGAAAAGACTGGGGAGATCAAGACAAAACTGGTGAACGTGGACAGGGATCTTTTGGTCATTCCTAACCTGGCCATTCACATGAATCGCGACGTCAACAAGGGGATGGAGTACAAGCCTCAGACGGACCTACAACCCCTGTTTACGTTAAAGACGGCCGATGGGAAGAAGAGTGACGGTAATGGAGCTTCTGCGTTTATGGAGATCGTGGCAAAGGCAGCAGGCGTTAAGCCGGATCAAATCCTTGGCAACGACCTGTTTTTATACGTCCGTGAGGAGGGAAGGATTCTCGGCGCAGATGGCGAGTTTATCCTCTCGCCCAAGTTGGATGACCTTCAGTGCGTTTACGCGCTGACGGAGAGTCATGCTGAGACTCAGCCGGCCGCATATGCTACCGTCTGTGCCATCTTTGACAACGAAGAGGTGGGAAGCGGTTCCAATCAGGGCGCGGACTCCACGTTTCTGGAAGACGTGTTCCTTCGCGTGGGCGAAAGCCTTGGCATGTCCGCGGCGAAGCAAAAGGAATGGATTGCGGCTGGCTACTTGATCTCTGCAGACAATGCGCATGCGGTTCATCCCAATCACCCGGAAAAGGCGGATCCTACCAACAGGCCTTGCTTAAACGGCGGGCCGGTGCTGAAATTTAACTGTGCGCAGAAGTACGTGACGGACGGCGTTACGGCGGCGAAGTTCCGGAGCCTTTGCAAGCGTGCCGGTGTGCCGTGCCAGACTTACGTCAATCACTCTGACGTCCCGGGCGGAAGCACGCTTGGCAACATTTCCACTTCCCACGTATCCATTCCAAGCGTTGACGTGGGACTGCCTCAGTTGGCCATGCACTCGGCAGTGGAAACTGGAGGCACAAAAGACACGCTGATGGCTATAAAGGTAATGAAAGAATATTTTTCGGAATAGTTTGAAAAAATGGAATAATTTGGTGCAAAATAGAGTATGGGGACTCCATACTCTATTTATTTTGTGCAAATTACACAAAGAGAGGAAACGATTATTGTAAAATGAGTTTCTTGCGAAATGGAAACTGCTTTGATATAATGATACTAAGGAACTGTTAACCATTGCTGCGTTATCGCAAAGGAGGAAAGAAATGAATACGGAACTGAGAAAAACGATACTGAACGGAACCATGGAGGTATTTAACCAAAAAGGCCTTAAGTTTACCATGGATGACATTGCAAAGCAGCTGAGCATCAGCAAGAAGACGATCTATAAGGTCTTTGATGACAAGGAAAAGATGTTCCTGGAGATGGTAGATTATCTCTTTGACCAGATCAAGGCCAGCGAGGAAGAGGTAATGAAGGACAAGTCCCTGACTACTCTTGAAAAGATCAGAAAGATCCTTGGCGTAATGCCGGAGAGCTATCGTGACATCGACCTTCGCAAGCTGTATGAATTGAAGGAGAAATATCCCAGCACGTATAAGCGCGTGGAGGAAAGACTTGAGACCGGTTGGGAGAATACGCTGACGCTCTTGGAGAAGGGCATCAAGGAAGGCGTGATCAGGCCCGTGCCGCTTTGCCTTGTGAAGATGATGTTGGAGGCAAGCCTGGAGCAGTTTTTCCAGAGAGACATTCTGATCGTAAACAATCTGAGCTACGGCGAAGCCCTGGATCACGTGGTTGACGTCTTAGTCAACGGCATTGCAGTAAGATAGGATTTTGGAGGAAGGCATGGGACAAAGGATTTACCTGGATGACAGGTGGGGATTTACGGAGCAGTTCTCGGAAGAACTGACGAAAAAAGAATATGCGGGCAGCCTCGAGGAGGTGCGCCTTCCGCACACCTGTAAGGAGACGCCTCTGCACTATTTTGATGAGAGCATTTATCAGATGGTCAGCGGCTACAGACGGATCCTTTTTGCTCCTGCCGAGTGGAAGGGAAAGCGCATCCGGCTGACCTTTGACGGCGTCGGACATGCCTGCAGGGTGTTCCTAAATGGTAAGCAGATTGGGGAGCATCACTGCGGATACACGGCGTTTAGCATGGAATTAACGGGAAAGCTAATGCTGGGTGAGGATAACGTCCTTGCCGTGGAAGTGGACAGCAGGGAGACGCTAAACGAGCCGCCCTTCGGTTTTGTGATCGATTACATGACTTTTGGCGGAATCTACCGCGACGCGTATTTGGATTTGTTTGAGGAAGCCTTTTTGGAGGACGTGTTTACCTCTACAGTACAGATGACGGGAAGGCGTGTCAGGAGCCGCATAAAGGTGAATTCCGCGTGCTTTGCGGCGGCAAGGCTGAGTGGTCTTGCCGAGCCGGTTGCGTACCAGGTGAAGCAGTTTCTTCGGAGAAAGGATCTGGGAGAATACGTATATCTTGGAGAGAAGAAGCTCTCTTCTGACGCGGAGCCTGAAAAGACGGCAAAGCGCGCCAGCAGGTTCGGCGGAGAGGAAGGCATATACGGGGCGACGGACTATGCGGTGGACGGCATGGAAGAACTCGGGGAGATCGTTCTCTGGGACGTGGAGAATCCTGCCCTGTATCAGCTGAAAACACAGTTATTCCAAGGCGACGTGATGTTGGATGAGCGAGTAGACGTGTTCGGATTCCGCACTGTAAAGTTCCGCAGGGACGGCTTTTATCTGAATGGAAGAAAGCTCAAGATCCGCGGTCTGAACCGTCATCAGAGCTATCCGTATATCGGATATGCAGCGCCCAAATCCCTCCAGGTCAATGATGCGGAAATCTTGAAGCATGAGCTTGGCGTCAATGCCGTGAGAACCTCACATTATCCCCAGAGCCATTATTTTCTGGACAGATGTGACGAACTGGGATTGATGGTCTTTACGGAGATGCCGGGTTGGCAGCATATCGGTGATGAGGAATGGAAGGAACAGGCGGTCAGGAACGTCAGGGACATGATCCTGCAATATCGGAATCACCCCTCCATCATCATCTGGGGCGTCAGGATCAATGAATCCATGGATGATGACGCATTTTACGAGAGGACGAATGCTGAGGCGAAACGCCTGGATCCCACAAGACAGACGGGAGGCGTCCGTGCCATCAAAAAGAGTCATCTTCTGGAGGACGTTTATACCTATAACGAATTTGTACATGAAGGAAATAATAAGGGGTGTGAGCCCAAAAAGAACGTGACTTCGGACGTGACGAAGCCTTATCTCATCACGGAGTACAATGGTCACATGTTTCCCACGAAGGCCTTTGACTGTGAGGACAGGCGCGTGGAGCATGCCCTGCGGCACGCAAACGTCTTGGAGGCGGTTGCGCAGGAGGAAGACATTTCAGGCTCCTTTGGCTGGTGTATGTTCGACTATAACACGCATAAGGATTTTGGAAGCGGTGACAGGATCTGTTATCACGGCGTGATGGATCCGTTCCGGAATCCAAAGCTTGCGGCAGCAGTCTACCTGAGCCAGCAGGATGCCGTGCCGACGCTGGTGCCGAGTTCTTCCATGGACATTGGGGAACATCCCGGATGCAATCGTGGCCTGGTTTATCTTTTTACGAATGCAGATTCCGTGAAAATGTATAAGAATGGTGAATTTGTGCAGGAATTCCGGAAGGAGGATTCCCCTTATCCCTATTTGCCGCATGGCCCGTTGGTAGTTGATGATTTCGTGGGCGACGTGCTGGTGACGAAGGAGGGCATGAAGCCCAGACAGGCCAGAGAAGTCAAGAAAATCATGAACGACGTGGCCAGGGTGGGACTCAATAATCTTTCCTTGGAAACAAAGCTTGCGGCGGCAAAGCTGATTGCCACGAAGCAGATCACCATGGAACGCGCGACGGAGCTTTACAACAAGTACGTGGGCGACTGGGGAGGAACCTCCACGGCATACCGGTTTGACGCCATCAAGGACGGCAAGGTGGTAAAGACGGTGGAGAAACAACCCATGCATGGTTTGAAGCTCTTTGGCGGTGCGGATCACGTGGCGCTGAAGGAGGATCAAACCTATGACGTGGCGGCCGTCCGCATCCAAATGCAGGATGAATTTGGAAATCTTTTGAGTTTTTGCAATGATCCCGTGACTTTTGAAGTGCAGGGAGAAATTGAACTTGTCGGTCCAAGCATCGTTGCCTTTCAGGGCGGCATGACGGGAACCTACGTAAAAACCCTTGGAAAGAGCGGCAGCGGAAAGCTGATCGTGAAATCCCGGGGAGCAGAACCTTTGGAATTGGAATTTACAATCGAGGCGTAATGCAGCTCTCGGTCGAAGGGGATTTGGCAGTTTAGGATCCGAAAGATTGGGAGCAGAAAGTTTGGGATCAAGGAGGAAGTCACATGAGATTATCGATGAAGGAAAAGGTATCCTACGGTCTGGGTGCCGTTGGAAAAGACATGGTCTACATGCTTTCAGCGAGCTACGTGCTGTATTATTTCCAGGACGTCCTTGGCGTGAGCGCTTTTGCAATGGGCGTGATTTTGCTTGCCGCCAGAATCTTTGATGCTTTTAATGATCCCATCATGGGAGTGATCGTGGCAAAGACGAATACCAAGTGGGGAAAGTTCCGTCCCTGGCTGATGATCGGCACCATAACAAATGCGGTGATCCTGGTCTTGATGTTTTCGGCGCCTCCTAAGCTGGATGGCAAGGGACTCGTGGCTTATGCTGCCGTCACTTACATTCTCTGGGGCGTAACCTACACGATGATGGACATCCCGTATTGGTCCATGATCCCGGCTTTCACGAAGTCGGGAAAGGAGAGGGAAGGCTTGACGACGCTTGCCAGATCCTGTGCCAGCGTTGGCTCCGCACTCATCATTGTCTTTACGATGCAGATCGTGCATGCCATTGGTGGAAATAATGAGCGAATGGGATTTATGTGGTTTACGGTGATCGTTGCCGTTCTCTTTGTGGTTTTTATTGCCGCCACTTGCTTTACCGTTAAGGAAAAATCGACGGTCAACGTGGAATCTCCCTCCGTGGGACAGATGTTTAAGGCTCTTGTCAGTAATGACCAGGCCATGGTAGTCGTGATCGCAATTGTGCTGATCAACACCTCCATCTACGTGACATCCAATTTGGTCATCTATTTTTTCAAGTATGACTTTGGCGGAACGGACTGGTATAATAGCTACACTCTGTTTAACATGTTTGGTGGCGCAATCCAGATTTTGGCCATGATGGTGGCATATCCTTTGCTTCGAAAGAAATTCTCAAACGTCAAGATTTTCTATATCACGCTCGCCAGCGCGATCATAGGCTACGTGGTACTGTTTGCCATCGCGTTCATCAACATGTCCAATGTTTATGTTTTGTTTATCCCAGGATTTTTCATCTTTGCCGCAAACGGCGTGCTACAGGTACTGACGACGATTTTCCTGGCCAATACGGTGGATTACGGCGAACTAAAGAATGGCAGAAGAGATGAATCCGTGATCTTTTCCATGCAGACCTTTGTCGTGAAACTGGCATCCGGCATTGCAGTATTTGCCGCATCCATTTGCCTGTCGCTGAATCACTTGTCCAGTGAAGAGACGACGGAAGCAGAGCAGGTGATTGACTTTGCGAAGGACGTATCAAATTCCGCAAAAATGGGACTGCGCATGACCATGACCATCCTTCCCGTGATCGGACTATTCATCGCAATCGTCGTGTTTGCAAAGAAGTTCATCCTGACGGAAGAAAAGGTGCAGGAAATCACCGAACAGCTGAAGAAATAAAAAGAAGCTAGAGCATGACTGCAAACGGAATGCCCTGTCGCATTTGGGGCATTGGAAATGGGGAGTAAGGCATGATCAGGGAATGGAATCGATGGTTTGAACTGTCAACAAAAGATACGACTTACGTGTTTCGGGCACGCCCTAACGGGCTGCTCGAACATGTTTATTATGGAGAAAAAATCGACCTGCTTAGAAGCGCGGCCGCGGAGCAGGAAGAAGAACTTGCAGGGAATTTGGTCGAAGGGCATGAAGAAGAGCTTGCGGGGAAGCTGGTTGAGAGTCAAGTGGAAGCCCTCGCTGAGAAGCAGGCCTTTGCTCCTGGAAATTCCCTGTGTTATGACCAGGAGGACAAGAGCTTTTCGCCGGAGTATTGCGCGCTGGAATGTTCTGCAGCCGGCAAGGGCGACGTACGGGAGCCCATGGCGGAGGTCATTGGGAAGGACGGCGTGAGGACGCTGGATTTCGTCTACGACAGCCATGAGATCAGTACGGGAAAACAGCTATTTCAAACATTGCCTGGATCTTATGATGAAGCAGGGAAGGTGCAGCAACTGAAGGTCATCTTGAAGGACGCCTGGCAGCAGCTTCGGCTGGAACTGTATTATTGGGTATATGAAGATTGCAACGTCATTGCCAGAAATGTCGTGCTGGTGAACGAAGGAAAAGATCCCGTGACGGTGGAACGTCTTTTGAGCCTCTTGGTGGATCTGGATGAGGACGATTGGATCGTGCGGAGCTTTACCGGAGCTTGGACGAGGGAGATGCGTGAGAACCGTATCCCGCTGACCGGCGGGAAGTACGTGCTTTCCTCTTCGACGGGCACGTCCTCAAATCGCGCCAATCCTTTTTTCTTCCTGGAAAAGCGTGATACTTCGGAGGATCACGGTGAGTGCGTAGGATTTCACTTGATCTACAGTGGAAACCATTATGAAGCCATGGAGGTGAGTCCGTATGGCAAGACCAGGGTGGTTTCCGGCATCCATCCGCAAGGCTTCGCGTGGCACTTGGAACCGGGAGAGTGCTTTGAAACGCCGGAGGCAGCCATGACCTTTTCCGCCGCGGGACGAAATGGCATGAGCAAAAACCTGCACGCCTTTGTGCGTGAGCACGTTGTCCGGGGCAAGTGGAAAAAGAAGGAGAGGCCAGTCCTGTTAAACAGCTGGGAAGCCTTTTATTTTGACTTTAACGAGTCGAAATTATTAAAGCTTGCGGAGACGGCGAAGAGCGTCGGGATTGAGCTCTTTGTCTTAGATGACGGCTGGTTTGGAAAGAGGGATGACGATACCTCCTCGCTGGGGGATTGGACGGAGAACAAGAAAAAGTTGCCCGGGGGCCTAAAGGGCTTGGCCAAGAAGATCAATGCCATGGGACTGGATTTCGGGATCTGGGTGGAGCCAGAGATGGTCAACGTGGACAGTGATCTCTACCGCGCCCATCCGGAATGGGTTCTGGAGGTGCCGGGGAAGGCACACAGTGAGGGACGGAACCAGAGAATCCTGGATTTGAGTAATCCGGAGGTGCAGCAATATATAATTGACGAGATGAGCAGAGTCTTTTCATCCGCCAATATTTCTTACGTAAAATGGGACATGAACCGCGTTTTCAGTGACGCTTATTCGCAGGCGCTGCCGAAGGAGCGGCAGGGCGAGGTGGTTCACCGGTATCAAATGGGGCTGTACCGGTGCATGAAGGAACTCACGGAAGCCTTTCCCGAGATTCTGTTTGAGGGTTGCGCGTCCGGCGGCAACCGATTTGACCTTGGCATTTTATGCTACTTCCCGCAGATCTGGGCAAGTGACAACACGGATGCGCTGTGCCGGGCGGAGATCCAAAATGGTTATGGCCATGGTTATCCGCAGTCCGTGATCAGTGCGCACGTATCTTCCTGCCCGAATCACCAGACGCTTCGCGTTACGCCATTGGAGACGCGCTTTGCGGTGGCATGCTTTGGCGTGCTGGGATATGAACTTAATTTGATTGACGCAAAAAAAGAGGACTTGGAGGCGATCAAGGCACAGATCTCGCTTTATAAAGAATGGCGCAGCGTTTTGCAGTTTGGTTGTTGGATTCGCGGGAAGAGTTTCGCGGGAAGTCAAGACGGGCATGGCGTCAGCAACTTATGGGATGGCGCAGGAAATCTGCAGGAGTGGTACTGTGTGTCTGAAGATCGTACAAGAGAGTTCATTGCGTTGCTTCAGCGCTTCGCCATTCCAAACTCGCATTCCATGCGGCTTCGCGCGAGAGCGCTGGATCCAGAGAGAATCTATCAGTTTACGAACCGGGAGCTGAAATACAACGTCAAAGGCTTTGGAGACCTTGTCAACACGGTCGCGCCCATTCACGTCAAGCAGGATTCCCTGCTGCACAATATGGTGGCGAAGTTCGTGAAGCTGGACGGGGAGACGGAGAATTATCTCCTTCGGGGCGACGTGCTCATGCGGGGCGGCGTGAACCTGAAACAGCCCTTCGGCGGAACGGGTTATAATGATCAGGTGAGGTATTATCCTGATTTTGGGGCGAGACTTTACTTTGAGGCACAGGAGAATAAGGAAGCATAGAATATAAGGAATTCATGTCTTGGCAGGGGAAACAAATGTCCCAAAAGCTTGAAAATCAGTTGAATCTTGCGCTGGAAACGCCGGAGGAAGTCAGGGAGGAGACGCTGAACCTGAACGTGGGATATGATCCCGGGGCGAAAACCTGGGAGCTGATCGTGAAGTATAACGGAGATCCGGCAACCCTTGGCAGAAGGGTGGATTCTGGGGAAGCCTCGGCGCTGAGAGATCGTGGGGAGTCCCTGGCGCTGGAAGACGCGCGAATCCTTGTGGAGCCGCTCATTGCGGGATATGCCATTCTCACCGTGCCGGAATCGCTGGTGGACGAGGTCAGCGCCAATCCGCAAATTGAATACGTGGAAAAGCCCAAGAATTTCTATTTTGTTCAGGAAGGGCCCTCGGCGCGCGCCTGCATTGCAAGCGTGACCGCCAGGGACCCTTTTTTGAGTGGGGCGGGCGTACTCGTCGCCGTGATCGACAGCGGCATTGCATATCAAAGAAGCGAGTTCCGGAAGGAGGACGGATCCACGAGAATCCGCTATTTCTGGGACCAGACCATCACGCCGGACGGGACACGGCTCCCAGGCCCGCCCCAAGGCTTCCGGGAGGGCGTGGAATTTGACGCGGCATGGATCAATGAGACGCTGGCGCTGCCGACGGAGACGGAGCGCTTCGAGCGTATGCCCACGATTGACGTGTCGGGCCACGGAACTGCCGTCGCAGGCATCGCAGCAGCGTCCCAGACGCCTTCCTATCTGGGCGTGGCTCCGGGGGCGGATCTTTTGATCGTAAAGCTGGGAGGAAATAACGGCGATCTCATGGGATACTCGAAGACGACGGAAATCCTGCGGGCCGTGACCTACTGCGTGAGAAAGGGTCAGGAGCTTGGGGAGCCGCTGGTCATTAACTTAAGCTTTGGCAACACCTACGGCGCCCATGACGGCAGCACGCTGTTGGAACGCTTCCTTGACAACGCGGCGGAGATCGGTAGGTGCGTGATCTGCGTGGGCAGTGGCAACGAAGGGAATTCCTCGGGTCACGTCTCGGGAAGGCTTACCGAGAGAAAACTGGTCGATCTGGCGATCGCAGGCTATGAGCGCCACTTAAGCGTGCAGCTTTGGAAGTATTACGGCGATCAGTTTCGCATTTTGCTCCGAGCCCCCGGGGGAACGACGGTCAGCCTCATGCCGGAGCGCCAGGGGGCTGACGGCGGAGGCTACGTGCTGCGGGTGGAGGATGCGCGGATCCTGGTTTATTTCGGGGAGCCAACGCCATATTCCGCGTCGCAGGAGATTTATTTGGAGCTGTTGCCGCAGGAGCCGGGAACCTTCTTGCAGGAGGGAATCTGGCGCTTTGTGTTGGAACCCGTCAGGATTGTCACGGGTGCCTATTCCTTTTACCTGCCGTCGGCCGTGACCAGAAACCGGGGAACTGGCTTTTTGGAACCAACTCCGGAGAGGACGCTGACCATTCCCGGATCGGCATCGAAGGTGATCACGGTTGGGGCGTATGATCCGGCCTTTGAATCCTATGCAGATTTTTCGGGCAGAGGTTATGGGATGACGAGCGCCCTGGGAGAGCGCACGGGATATGGGACGGCCAAGCCTGATCTGGTGGCCCCAGGCGTGGGGATTCTGGCGCCGGACATTCTCGGGGGCTTTTCCTACAATACGGGCACTTCCTTTAGCACGCCAATCGTCAGCGGCAGCGCGGCGCTTTTGATGGAATGGGGGATCATCCGCGGAAAGGATCCCTATTTGTACGGTGAAAAGATCAAGGCTTATCTTCGGGGCGGCGCACAACCTATCCGCGGGGAGACGGTTTATCCAAATGAGAAGGTGGGCTTTGGCAGCGTCTGTGCGTCCGAGAGCATTCCATAACCGTAAAAAGACCGCGGATGGGCAAAAGGAAAGGAAAAGTTGGGGCAAAAGAGAATGGAAAGCACTTGACAAATTCTGAGAAAGTGATATAGTTCTAAATGCAAATGAATTGCATTTAGGACTTTTTTGTTTGCAGAGGCCAAGGACATGATGCGCTTTTTTGGAAAAGAGAGAAGAATACTTTCCATGATTACGGCAGCGGCGGTAGTTTGCTGCGTTCTTTTCATGTTTTCCTTTATGGCGTATGAATCAGGGCACGAATGCTCCGGGGAAGACTGTGAGATCTGTTTTTGCCTGGACGCATGCATTCAGCTTGTAAACAACGTCAAGGACGGTGCCGTGCTGGCAGGGTTCTTATGCGTTCTTGCTGCTATTTTTGGACGTAAGCCGGCGGCTGCAGATGACGTTTTTGGCATCGGCACGCCCGTTTCACGCAGGGTCCGTCTCAATATTTGATTCGGGAATTCTTCCCAAATTTGAGTAATTCTTTAGTATTTCCCATGACGAAATTGAATATTGGAACAACGGAGGTTTTGATAGATGAAACGTTTTTTTACTCTTTTTTTCGTTGCCATTTTTATGGCAAGCAGTCTTTGTGCGTGTGAAGTGAAGGGAGCGGTTGGAAAAGCGGCCGGAAAGGGTTCTTCCGGCGAAAAGAAGCTGGAGATCGTCACGACGATCTTTCCTGAATATGATTGGGTAAAGAATTTAACGGGTGACGTGGACGTGGAGATCACCATGCTTTTGGATAACGGCGTGGACCTGCACAGCTACCAGCCGACCGTGAATGACATTGTAAAGATCACGAACTGCGATCTGTTTATTTACGTGGGCGGGGAGTCCGACAAGTGGGTTGACGACGTATTAAAGCAGTCGAAGAATTCCAACATGAAGGTGATCAATCTTCTGGAGGCACTTGGCGATGCCGTAAAGGCAGAGGAGATCGTGGAAGGCATGGAGCATGAACATGACCATGACGAGGATGGTGACCACGATCATGACGGTGATCATGATGAGGATGGCGACCATGACGAGGATCACGATCATGACGGCGACCACGATGAGGATGGCGATCACGATCATGCGCATAGCCATGACGAGGAGCTTGACGAGCATGTGTGGCTGTCACTTAGAAATGCATCCGTGCTTTGCGGCGTGATCACCGACGCTCTGTGCGAATTGGATGGGACTCACAAGGATGCATACCGTTCCAATCTTGAAAGCTATCAGGCAAAGCTTGCTGCCTTGGATGAGAAATACAAGGCTGCCGTCAAAGACGCAACCTACAAGACGCTTTTGTTTGGCGACAGATTTCCTTTCCGGTATCTGACGGACGATTACGGACTGAAATACTATGCTGCATTTGCAGGCTGCTCCGCAGAGTCCGAAGCAAGCTTTGAGACCATCAAGTTCCTTGCGGGAAAGCTGGATGACCTTGGGCTTCCGGCAATCATGACCATCGAAGGCAAGAATCACAAGATTGCGGAATCCATCCGGTCTGCTTCCAATGCAAAGGACCAGCAGATCCTGACGCTGGATTCCCTGCAGTCGACCACCTCTAAGGACGTGGCAGAGGGAGCAAGTTATTTAAAGAGCATGGAGGAGAATCTGGAGACGCTAAAGCAGGCGTTGAAATAATTCGTCCATGAAATGAAGTCATAAAGCACGCCGTAAAAGCTTTCTAGACGGCGCGCGGAAAGGACAAAGGAATGAGCCTTATCACGGTAAAGAACCTGTCCGTCGGGTATGAGGGACAGGCGATCGAAAAGGATATCAACTTTTCGGTAAACAAGGGAGATTATCTTTGCATCTTGGGAGAGAATGGATCGGGAAAGACAACACTGATGAAGACGCTGTTGCATCTTCAAAAGCCGATTGCGGGAGAAATCCTGTTGCAGGACGGCCTTCGAAGCGATGAGATTGGCTATCTGCCGCAGCAAACCGTGATCCAAAAAGATTTCCCGGCTTCCGTCCGTGAGATCGTTCGTTCCGGCTTCCTTGGGCGCGCCGGGCTGAGGCCTTTTTACGGCAAGGAAGAGAAGGCGCTGGCAGAGGAAAACATGGAGCGCATGGGAATCAAGGACCTGGCGCAGCGCAGCTACCGGGAACTGTCGGGAGGACAGCAACAGAGAGTCCTTCTGGCCAGGGCGTTGTGTGCAACGCATAAGCTGCTGGTACTCGACGAACCCGTGACGGGACTGGATCCCAAGGCGACGATGGAGATGTATGAGCTGATCAAAAAGCTCAATCAGGAAGGCGTTGCCATTATTATGATTACCCATGACGTAAACGTTGCCGTACAATACGCCAGTCACGTACTTCAAGTGGGAACCCCTTCCTTCTTTGGAACCAAGGAGTCTTACCTAAACAGCGATTTGGGAAAGCTGTTTTTACTTCAGAGGTCAAAAGAGAATACCGCGGATGCGGGGAAAGGAGGAGCCCATGATTGACGTGCTGATCGTATATTTTCAGATGCCGCTTGTGCAAAAAGCCTTGATCGTAGGCGTTCTTATCGCACTGTGTTCCTCGCTTCTCGGCGTGACGCTGGTGCTAAAACGCTTCTCTTTCATCGGGGACGGCCTTTCTCACGTGGCCTTCGGCGCCATGACCATCGCTGCCGTTTTGAACCTTTCCAACGACATGCTGCTCATTTTGCCGGTCACGGTGCTGAGCGCCATTTTGCTTCTTCACACCGGACAGAACACGAAGATCAAGGGAGATGCGGCCATCGCCATGATTTCCGTGGGAGCGCTTGCCTTTGGTTATTTGCTCATGAACTTGTTTTCCACCTCCTCCAATCTGTCGGGCGACGTGTGCAGCACCCTGTTTGGGTCGACGTCCATTTTGACCTTGACGGATGCGGAGGTGTGGCTTTGCATCGGACTATCCGTTGTGGTGGTTTTGATCTTCATCCTGTTCTATCATAAAATATTCGCAGTGACCTTCGACGAAAGCTTTGCAAAGGCTACCGGCATGAAGGTGGAGGCGTATCAGCTTTTGATCGCAACGGTCATCGCCGTCATTATCGTGCTTGCCATGAATCTGGTGGGCTCCCTTTTGATTTCGGCGCTCGTGATTTTTCCTGCGCTTTCGGCGATGAGAATGTTTGGAAACTTTAAGGCCGTGACGATCTGCAGCGCCGTGCTCTCAGTGTGCTGTGCCTTTTTGGGCATTGTCATTTCCGTGCTGGCGGGAACGCCGGTGGGATCGACGATCGTGGCAGTTGACGTGGTGGCTTTTTTGATGGCATATGCGGTAGGAATGATTAAAGGAGGAAGCAGAAGATGAAAAAGTGGCTTGGCAGGTTCTTGGTTGGCGTGACGGTAGCAGCGATGATTATCGCAAGCACTGGTTGCGGACAGGATGCGGGAGCGGCGAAAAGAACGGGCAGTAACACAAAGAGCGTAAAGGACATTCTCGATGCACAGAAGTCTTCAGAGAGTGATGCGGCGCAGGATGCTAAGACGGAGGAGGGTTCGGGAGAGGCGACTGCGGAATCCAATTCGGCAAAGGACGCGTCGACGGAAGGTTCTGCGGAGACAGGCAGTTCCGTTGGAGACGGAGAGACCAGCGTTTCTTCCGGGGAAGGGCAGGCATCCGTTTCGTCCGGGGAAGGGGCTTCGGAAGAAATTGTTCCCGACGTAGACCTTACCACGCTGTCGAGTACCTTGGTGTATTCAGAAGTGTATAACATGATGACGGCGCCCAGTGATTACGTTGGCAAGAATGTCAAGATGAAAGGGGCCTTCAGTTATTATCAGGACCCCAATACGGGCAACGAGTATTATGCCTGCATCATCCAGGATGCAACGGCATGCTGCGCGCAGGGAATCGAATTTGTGCTTGCAGGGGATCACAAATACCCGGATGATTATCCTGAAATGAATTCCGAAATTACCGTGGCAGGCGTCTTTGACACCTACATGGAAGGAGAGTACATGTATTGTACCCTCAAGAATGCCAGATTTGTACAGTAAGATATGACGTGAATACGAAAAAAGGCCCCGCTTGGCAACCACGCACGTTGGATGCGCTTTGGCGGGGCTTTTGCTTTAGGTTAACAGGTTTTTGACGAGGGCAGCCACGGCTTTTCGCAAGTATTCCTGATCCAAGGTTTCGACGACCGGATGCATGCAGGCGTGACAATAATCCTCAATCCTTTCCTTCCATGAGCGGCTGAAGGAATTTGCTACGCTGAAGGTTCTTGGTTTTCAGACGGGAGCGATCAGAAAGCTATTGTCCATCCAGAATCTCTGGCTCTCCATCCTGGGCGTCATTCTTGGAGCGCCTTTTGGAACTAAGCTTTTGCAGTTTATGTTTGATTCCAACGGAGACAGCATGGACTATCAGGTGACCGCGGGAGCCTTGGAATATCTGGTTTCCGGAGCGTTTGTCCTGATCATTTCCGTGCTGGTGGGGTTCCTGTTCCAGAAGAAGATCCGCAGGCTGGACATGGTGGAGACGCTGAAGGGGATTGAATAACGGGTAATTGAAAATAAGGCAGTGAAAAAGCAACCTCGCAGGACGAGTGAAAGGTCCGCGGGGCTGCTTTTTGTATGCGGATTAATAAATTACGCCAGCCGGGGTACAAGAAATGGTTACGGAATAGTTATAATCATAAGGGCCGGTAGGACTTGTCCAAGTTACGGTTGCGGATGCCGTGGCATGATTTCCGCTGTGACCGCACGAAGAGCTTTTAGTTGTCCAGAGAGCGTTATAGGAAGTTGTCTGATGGGAGCAGGCTACACATTGGGACATTGTGCCGTCATAAATAAAGGTCGCAGTAATGGAAAGAGACCATAAAGGATTATCCGACGTATCGACTATCACTATAGTGTTTGTTCCCGTCGTGGTATGTAGGTCTGTTATGTTTTGGGGATCATCCTGAGAGATGGTTTCCGTTGTGGTAATTAGATAGAATACTTCATTTCCGATGATAATTTTTTGCCTGTTTTCAGATGCGTAAACCGTGTTGTTTAGAAGAAATACAATGATGACAAAGGATAAAAGACAAGATAATAGTTTTTTCAACAAAAGCACCACCTTTCTTGGGAAGATGTTTTTCATGATTGCCAGTAAATTTGAAAATAACAAAACTAATACAAAGAGTATGTTATTGTTCCGCTCTGCAATGCCGCAAGATCGTTATATAGTTTTGTAAAGACACCATAGTCAACTGAACCATCTTGGTAGCTCCCCTTATGTATGCCTGCGGGATATGCATGATTAGTTATATTTGAGGGAACAAAAACAATTCCACCGCTGTCACCTCCAGTACTTTCATAGGTTGTACTAACCAAATCGGTAAACAGTATATTGCCAACGATGACAGAAAAGCTGCTGTTCAAAACATAACCGCCGCTGATACCAGAAGTTGCTCCACCTTTCATGTTTATAATGGCCCCTTGGTTAAAACTGGTAGTATAACTTGAAAAAAGTGAAACAGGAGACGTATTGACGTAATCATACAACGTAACGTCTGAATTGGTTTCAATAAAAGCAACATCTGCGGTTCCACCCAAATGTTGATTAAATGAATATGACGTACCAATCGGAATATTAAAATTCACACACACGATTTGCGTCCCGGAAAAAGAATGAGCACAGGACAAAATTCCTTGTGTAAACGTACCATCAGGATAGTTTCTTTTTACCCTACATGCAACGCTAAAGGGTACGCCGTTAGAAATAACTCCTGTTCCTGGATATAAGCCTGTGGCATCTTGAAAATAACCATCCATAACTGAAACCGAATAAATATCTGAATTCAATTTCTCTATTACGGCTTCATAGTCTTCTTGACTGCCAAATTTAACCACTACCTGATTCCTATAATCATCAATGTACGCAATTGAAATCATTACCCCATTTTCAGCCTTAAACTGCTTTGCAAGTTCCCCTAGCGTAACTTCTGAAATTGCATTGACCAATTCGCAATAGGAATACCTTACTGGGTGACAATAAAAAGCTTCACTATTCACAATTTGAACAAATTCGCTATACCAGTCGCTGCTTTTATAATTTGAAGAGTAGTATGTATCTTTTATTTGTACTACTAATCTTCCTTCTTCATTGATATATGTTCCAGCATAATACTCAGGAAAGCTCTCTGCACGTATGCCATTCACCGTATATACAGAATTGTCGTGGGTTGCGCCTTTTGTTTCTCTTAAATATTCAAAAAACCGATTTGTAATTGCATTTGCTTCCATCTGATAATTTTCAAATCCTTCTGGAAGATTTTCACAACTTTCATTCATTTTACGTGGAAATATAGCATATGTTTCAGGTACATTTTTCTTCATTATCCAAAACACAATAAATATTGCCAATAATGATACGACGACGGTCACCCCATAATACCATCTTTTCATACAAGAATACCTCCTCATTTTAGTTCTAAATTGCGAACAAACTTATCGAGTTTCACGTTTACCGATTTTTATTTAGTGGTTACCGTATAAATATTTGCCGGTTTTGATTGGAGAAAAACCAGGTGTTCCTGCCAAAACAAGTATCCCCAATAGACAGTGGCGGCAAGCAGTAGTGAACAGAGGAAAACGCCCACGCGTTTTAGAAAACGACGAATGCTCATGATGGAATAAAAGGATTTTGAATCCATCTCGGAATAGTAGAAGTGAATTACTTCACGGGGTTCGCCAAACTCCCCGTAAAAATCTTCCATGCAGGAGAAGGCGGCGGAATCACTTGCTTCCAATCGCTCATCAATTGTCGTTTCCATGCGGCGCAGATACGTTCGCTCTTCCTTACGCATGACTGGGAGCAGGGCACGCAACTGAGTCAAATACTTCTTCTTCAGCAGAACTTGCGGATTCAAACTCGGGCGCATCATTCCGAATCTCCTTTCCCAGAATCTTGTCAATGCTTGCGGAAGTCAGGCGATAGGAAGTGAGTAATTCTTCCAGATACTCCTTTCCCGGGGTTTCCAGATGGTAATAGACGCGCGTTCGCTTCCGGCCAACCAGCTTGGAATACTCGCTGATCATCCCCTCTTTTTCCAGCTTGTAAGTTGCGGTATAAATGGTGTTTTGATTGAGGTTAAGGCTTCCTTCCGAAAGCTCCGAAACCGCTTTTGTAATCTCATATACGTAGCAATCCTTTTGATTTAGAAAGTATAGAACCAGCATATCCGTTATGCCGCTGATAAAATAGTTTTTCCCTGCCATAAGTAAGGCCTCCATAAGCTGACGTTTGTACGGATGAATTAAATAAATAATAGCACGTATTATTTGCCATATCAATACTACGGGCAACAAAATATATATTGACAGGAATAATAAATGAAAGTAAAATGAGAGTATAAAGCTTAGAAAGGAAAGAGGTGAGAAAATTATTTTATGGTAACCCGTTTATTTTGATTGACTTGGAATGGAGGTACAAGTACAATGAAGAAAATGATGAAGCTTATGATAGTTGCATGTTTGACGATGGTATTTGTTTTGGCACCGGTGAAATACAGTTTAGCAGAGGAGAACAGGTGTGATCATCTTCATCAGGGGGCTGGGGTTGAAGAACTTAGCAGTTGGACTTACAGCCATACTTATAATCACCAGACATGTTACGTAAGAGCATGGTATACGCGAACCACCGTGTTTTGCTATGATTGTGGTGAAACGTTGAGCGTAACGGACGATTATCATGAAACCCATAGCATAAATCACCCATAATGACTGAGCTGTGGTAGAATCATTTGTCGTGAAAACTTGAAGTGATTGGACGAAAGCTTTTATAGGAGTCTGGAACCATGAGGAAAATCCGGCAGATTATAACCCAGATTATGCTGTTTGTCACATGCATCTTTTTCTCTGCCTGCGAAATTCAGCCGACGGGAAGAAATGACGGTACTATGCAATCAGACGCGCCTTTGGAAGAAGGGGTTATCCAGATAGAATTGGTATCCCGCGAAAAATACGTTGACGGATTACGCAGGGCAGTAACCAATTATAACCTCATGCAAAAGAAGATAAAGGTGAATCTTACGGTTGTAACGGATGATGCTTCCTGGACGCGAACGATGGCTGACGTAATGAGCGGGAAAGGGCCTGACCTGTTTTTGTTGCCTAAGACGGAGGCAGAATATCTCTATGAAAATGAGGCGCTGTTGCCCGTGGAGAGTTGCCTTT
>JAFZNO010000033.1 GCA_017552985.1 Lachnospiraceae bacterium | reverse complement strand
GGTGCCATCCGCATTCCGCTGCGCGGTGCCATCCGCCAAATGCTTCGCATTCGTCGGATGACGCGCTGGCGCGCTATGCAATCAGTCCGAAATGGGTCTGCTTGTGAGCAAGCTCCCAGCAGACCATTCCGTCCTGTTTGCACACCGCTTGTAGAAACGCGCAGCTTTCAATTTGTTGAGATGGATGCTTGAACTTGAGATGAAGGCATGCACTATGGATGAATTCAAGAAAATTGCTTTCTTCAATCATCTGACGTTCATGAAGAAAACACAGGCATAAATCTTTGATTCTTTGCTGAGGAGGTTTACAATGTCATTTACCATGATGGATGATGAAATAATAGAACAAAACAAGAACTATTGGAATGAACATGCTGATTTGTGGTATGGAACCACGGCGCTGCCGCAATATGGCGTACGTTTTCCGACGGAAGATGAATTGCATTTATTCGGAGACGTGCGCGGGAAAAGCATGCTGGAGATATGCTGTGGCAGTGGTCATTCCTTGGCATACAATGCAAAAAAAGGCGCGAAAGAGCTGTGGGGCGTGGATTTATCTCAAAAACAGCTCGATAATGCGGCAAAGCTTCTAGAGGAAAATGGATGTTCGGCAAAGTTATTCTGCGCAAAAATGGAAGAGGAATTGGACGTTCCCAAAGGGCATTTCGACTATGTGTATTCCATCTATGGAATTGGTTGGACGACAGACTTACAGGGAACGTTTGACAAGATTGCCTCATATCTGAAAAAGGACGGTATCTTTATTTTCAGCTGGCATCACACTTTGAATTATTGTATCGCCTGGTCATGTGATGAACGAAGGGAAGTATTTGACAATGATCAGCTGACGATGACGAAAAGTTATTTTGATGAAGCCTATTTTAAGATACCGGTACATGACAGTGAAATCATTCTGTGTAACCGCAAGATTTCCACGTACATTAATGCCCTGGCAAAAGCGGGTTTTGTTATTGAGCAGCTTGTGGAAGAAAGTGACAGGGCTTCCTTAGAGGCAGAAGGTGATCTTGATCCAAAGACAAGAAAGGCGAAATGGTTGCCGCTTTCCTTTTGCATCAAGGCAAGAAAACTATAGAGTCCTTTTCATGAATGGAGAACGTCTAATGGACGGAAGGGCAAAAATAGGATGACTCGAATCCAAGAATTCAGCTGGAGCCGGTGGGAAAAAGAGGGTATATTGAGCTTGTTCCCATAAAAGAGATAATTCACTAGAAAGTGTGTGTTCTTTAGATAATCCTCAAGAGAGAAAATCCGTAACGCGGGGGGAAATAAGCATGGAAACAATGATTGATAAAATTCTTGCATTGATTGTTTTTGGCATCGGCATTGTAGGCTGTTTTGGGTACGCTTTTTATTTCATTGTATTGATGCTAAAAAAGTCAAATGATTATGGTT
The DNA here is from genome assembly GCA_017552985.1 of Lachnospiraceae bacterium. Lineage (GTDB taxonomy): Bacteria > Bacillota > Clostridia > Lachnospirales > Lachnospiraceae > Acetatifactor. The sequence continues at coordinate 12,158 of JAFZNO010000033.1, read as the reverse complement.
CGGAGAATGAGATTACGGATTTCTCTTCAAAGGGATTTGAGGACCTTTATTTTGATCCCAACGTAGATCCTGCGCTTACCATGGAAATGCCAGACTGGATGAAGGCCGAAGACGATGTTTTAGACAATGGAGGATGGCGGTGTAAAAATTGCCAGAAGGTGAATCAAAGCTTTATCTATGTCTGTTCCTGTGGAAAAACCAAGAAGGAAAATGAGTCTTCAAAAGACATGCCAATGGATTAGGAGGGAGGGAAACCATGAACGTAAGATGCCCTGGTTGCGGTGCAACGGCTGAGTATTCGGCGAAAGAATTGAAGATGATCTGTAAGCATTGCGGAAAGGCTTTTTCGGCAGAGGAAGCTAATGGAAAGTCCTCCTATGAGAAAAAACAGACGCGTAAACGCACGGCTATTGAAGAACTGCGAAAGCATGCGACGATAAAGATGCGACGTTTCCGGTGTTCAGCCTGTGGGGCAGAACTTATGGCAAAAGAGACGGAGGCGACTTCTTATTGCTATTATTGCGGACAACCGGCCGTCGTGGAGGAACAGCTCTCGGATTATTTGCAGCCTGATTACGTTATCCCGTTTCAGATCACTCAGGAGGAAGCGGCAAATCTGCTTCAAAAAAGTATTCGCAAGGGTTTTTTTGTGCCACGCTGTTTCAAGGACTTTAAGATCGAGAGGCTGACACCCATATACGTACCATATTGGCTGATCGACGTGGATTATCAGGATGCGCAGCTCTGGGAGTATAGGGATCTTGAAAGCGATGGTGAAACCCGGTATGCCAAAACGGCTGGAAGATTGAAATTAGATTCTTATGCAGTAGAAGGCTCCAGAAAGCTGGAAGACTATGCGGGACAGCGTATCGGCCCCTTTGATTTCTCGGGACTGAAGCCATTTGATCCTTCGTATCTTTCGGGGTATTACGCAGACCGCTTTGACATGGGCACGGAGGAAGTTGAGGGTTTTGTGAATGCAAACGTCAAGGAAATGTTTGACTGGAAAATGCAAAAGCTTGTATTGAAATATAGCACGGATCGAACATATTCCGCGCCATCGCAACGGCTTTCAAACTATAGATATGCACTTTGTCCAGTGTGGTTTCTCAACGTTACGATGAAGAATAAGGTTTATACCATGTTGGTGAATGGGCAGACGGGAAAAGTCGTGTTTGCACTGCCTCCGTCTGTTTGGAAGACGGCAGCCTGTTTCCTGCTCGTGATCGCTGCAATGGTTGCAATCACGGCTCCGGCTCTTAAAGAACTGTTTTATCTGTTGTTCTTCAAGGATTTTCTTTCCAATGAGATTTCCGCCATTTTTACCTTGGTGGTTTGCGTGGTGGTCGTCATAGCCGGCGGATTTGGCATGCGGTTTCTGAAGGTCGGCTTGAAGCACGTGGAGGAGTTCAAACGGGATATTATACGCATTAACGGGGAAAACAATTTGCAGTACGTAAAAGACAGAGGGACGGATGAATTTCAGGGATGATTGATTACGTGGAGATTAAAACGGGTCAGAGCGGAGCGGCCGTATATGACCTGGACGGACAAAAGATTTTAAAACACGTTGTCCGCAAAAAATTGAAGGCTGGTTTGTTTGATACGTACTGCAGGGAAGCATTGTTTTATCAATGCAAGATGCAGGAAGGGGCAAGCTATCTTCCGGAAATTCTGGATTTAGAGATTTCGGAGGACGAAATCTTGATCCTGATCTGTGACTGGCAGGGCGTAGGCATAGGCGGAGCTTCCGGAGACATTAGTTTCTTTTTGAGCAGACTTGGGGCAGACGGAATAACGATAGACGAGAAGCGGTTCCTCGAGCTGTATTCAGATGAGGTAAAGGCGAGGACGGGGATCACTGCTGACGTGGACGAGATTGCCAGACACATGGCTGCCGCGAACGTGATCACTTCTTTTTCCTTCTGGCATGAATTCTTGCATGGAAATGAGGAGACAAGAGTCCGGGGCATTTACGATAAGATGGTACAAGATTTTGAAGGAAACCGCGTGTAAAGGAAAACCATGACAATCGACGAATATATTGAGTATTACAAACAGAATGGGTATATTAAAGAAATGCGTAAATACGTAGGGCATGCACCGATTCTGACCTGCGCTTGCGGCGTTATCATTGAGAATGATGATGGGGAAATCCTACTGCAAAAACGGCAAGATAACGGCCGATGGGCGATTATTGGCGGCTCCATGGAAATGGGAGAATCTTTTGAGGATGCCGTCAAGCGTGAGGCTAAGGAAGAGTCCGGACTTACGTTGGGCAAACTTGATCTGTTTAAGCTTGTCTCTGGAAGAGAGCGGATCATTGAGTATCCAAACGGAGACATATGTTTTGGGCCAGGGATCATATTTATCACGAAGGATTTTGTGGGTGAAATCGTGAATGATCCGGAAGAAGTCATGGAACATAGATTCTTTAAACATACGGAGCTGCCAAGCGACCTTAATAAGTTTGATGCAGACATTATACTTGAGTGGGCTGACAGAAAAAGGCGATACCGTAGTCTGTTGGGATAAAAACAGAACGAGAAATGGCACCATAACGGTGCGAGAATATTTCGGAGGCATACGTGAGAGTTATTGTGATCAATGGACCGATGGGGGTTGGGAAAACTACGGTTGGGAAGTATATTGCGGATACCAATGACGGTACGGCGTTTATTGACGGAGATTGGTGCATGGACATCCATCCGTTTGTCGGAAACAGTGAGACGAAGGCGATGGCTGTCGACAACATTCTCCATATGATGGACAACTACAGAAAATGCTCGGCCTGTAAGCAGATAGTGCTTGTTTGGCTGATGGATGATGAGCACGTACGTCGGAAGATCAAGGAAGGCATCGCAGAGATGCAGTTGGACTTAAAAAGCGTTACGTTGGTCTGTGACAAAGAGCATCTGCTCACTCGCTGGAAGAAGGATGATCAATGTGAGTGGAGAACCGAGGAATGGCTGAAAATCAGTTTGAGATCCCTTGATTATTTCTTGAAGTTGGAGGATGCTTTTGAGACAAATGACCTGAGCGTTCAGCAGATTGCGGAAGCGATCATGGCATGATGCGGAGTTTATGCCAAGGGGGAGACGGTACAATGATCGAAAAATGGAGGGTGTCGCCGTGGAAGTCAAAGAAGAGTTTCGGCGCGTAGTGTTGCAGAACGTCATGAGGGGCGAAACTGATTATTCCGTTTTGCATGGATGCTTAGTTGAATTCAAAGACAAGGGCATGAACAAGCAGGAGATGTATGATAATCTAGACGAATTGAGAAATCAGGTTCAGACGGAAGAGCAAGAAGACCTGATCCGGGATCTGATGGATTTTGTCGAGGGTTATTGCCATCCCAATTGGCACGTATTTCACTAGTTCCCTTTTATGCGTGACTGGAAGGTTGAAAGGGACAAAACGGGAGCAGAAGCTAGAATTTGTTCCTTTCATAGGTGGGTGGAAGGCAAGAAGCAACAGAACCCGAAGAAGATTGAAAATAGTACTGTATGACGCTTATCGATGGAAAATAACGGAGATGGAGGATGTAAGCGTGAGTAAATTCAAGAACGTGATGCTTAGAATCTTGCAGTTTGTAAGGATAATTGTGCCGATCATCTGCGTGGTGGTCTTTGGGCTGTGTTGGGCCATAGATCTGGCCAACAGCGATAAGCACGGACACCATTTTAATGGTCAATCTCCCGCTTTCTGGAAGACAATAGATATCATCAGCGACGTTATGGTTATTAATGCGTGTGTCTTTGTTGTCAGTTTCTCGGCATTTATGTTAGTAAGACCATTGCCCGCAGAGCACAAGGCGTTGCGGATTCTCCTAAGATTATTTATTACTGCCATCGTATGTGCAGTTTTCCTTTTGTTTACCTATGTTTCCTTGGGAGCCTTCGTGGGCTGGGGAGGTTAAGCGGCGATCGGGGGATACGCTGGGAGTGAAAGAGGAAAATCATTAAAAGAGGCAAATCATGATAAGAAAAGCAGAAAATAAAGATTTATCACGCATAGCTGAGATACAGGTTTTTAACTACCGGCTGTATTTTTATCCGATATTTCAAAGCGATGAATATTATTTTTCCGAGTTACAAGTTCCGACGGTCATACGCAATTATGAATCTGAGCTTGATACCTTATACGTATTCGATGACGGGGTTGTCAAAGGATTTATCAAGATTGAAGATACCTATATTGCAAGATTGTTTGTTGAACCTGTTCTTCAAAATGCCGCCATAGGTTCACGGCTGTTGGAATATGCAGTGAAAGAACACCACGCGGATCATCTCTGGGCACTGGAAAAGAACGTAAATGCCATACGCTTTTATGAGAGAAACGGCTTCGTCGCTACCGGAGAGAGGAAACTGGAAGAAGGCACTGAGGAATACCTTGTGCTCTTGAGGAGAAAAAAGGAGGGGGAGGCGTGACAGGGAGAGTAAAAAAGTACCCTCCTCCTTTTTTCAGAAGGAGGAGGGTATTGATGCGTATGGAAGAAAACGTTAATTGGGGAAATTAGGTTCCGCCGTCAGTTCAATCTCGAAAAGGCCTGAAACGTCGGAATTCAACTCCAGGGAATCAGGTCCGTATCCACAGGTGATTCCATAGAGAGTGTTTTCGTCGGACGTGAATGCGACCGTGCCTTTTTTGTTGTTCCACCAGGTGTCAGAGCTCATCTTGAATTTGGTAAGTGCTTTCCATTCATCGCTTCCTTTTTCGCGAACGTAGAAGTTGCGATACGCAAAGGTACGCACTTCATTGCTGTATGCGCCCCAGTAATTCTCCATGAACTGAGACATTGCGCCCATGAAGCAGGAGTGCTTAAGTCCCGTATTAAAGCAACTGATCTCGGTCCATTCTTCGGTTTCCATGTCCTGAACCCACTGCTCAACGAAGGTATAACCTTCTTCGTCATCATAACAGTTCAGATACATTCTGTACCAATGATCTTTTTCCCAGGGAAATAACGGGATGTAATTTGTGCCTTCGCCTTCGCCGCCGAACGTGGAGGTCTTGTTCGTCTTGGGATATACTCTTGATGCCAGTACTTTTACTTCTTCGCCGTTCTCGTCATCATAGCTGATCTCCCAGAACGACATGATGGCCTTTTTGCCCTCTTCCGTATTTTGCAGTCCTGCATACGCGCCGCCGGTATTTTTCAGCATGTATTCGCTCTCCAGTTCGGAAGTGTCCATTCTCCAGTTACACAGTGCCCAATAGGTGCAGTTTGCAGTGCAGTCAGTGCAAAAATCAATCAGAAATCCCGTGTACTGGCCGCTGGTCTGCGAAAGATCAGGATTTACGTAAATGTTATGTGCCATGCGACTTTCCGGGTTGTCTTCTGCAGGGATCGGATCGGGCAGTTCCAGGATGGAATTCCAGTCATAAAGCTTCACGTCCTCGACTTCAGGTTCCTGGGCGGACTCGGATTCCGTGGCTGACTCTGATTCCGCGGCAACCGTGCTTTCTGCTTTTTGGCTTTCAGCCGCGCTTTCCTTTGCATCTTTTCCGCCGCAAGCCGTCATGGCTATCGTCAGCGTGATCAGAATTAAGCTCAAAGTTTTTCTCTTCATTGGTGTTTCCTTTCTTTTGTTAAATTAATAACATACTTACGCATTATACTACGTTGGTTTTTATAATGCAATTTTTTTTGTAAATTTTTAAAACCATCGCACGGATGGTTGTGATGAAAAGGACAGCGCGGTTTAACGTTGATGGACCATTTCCGGTATGTTACAATCATAAATGAAACGTAGGAAGAGTTTTTGAAAAAAGGACAGGATGATCATTGAGTTTTGAGGTGGGGAAAAATTGAAAACACTTATTTTAAATGGTTCGCCAAGAGCCCACGGAGATACGGTAAGCCTTATTAACCGATTGACAGAATCTCTGGAGGGTGAATATCGCGTTATAGATGCATATAGAAGCAATATATCTCCGTGCCTGGATTGCAGATACTGCTGGGAAAATCCAGGGTGCGCGATAAAAGATGAAATGCAGGAGATCTATAGGTATATCGAGGATTGTGACAATGTCGTAATCGCTTCGCCATTATATTTTTCCGAGTTGACGGGTAAGATGCTTGATTTGGGAAGCCGGTTGCAGACATATTTTTGCGGTAGGTTTTTTCGGAAAGAAGAGATAAACGTAACCCCAAAGAAAGGCGCGGTTATTCTTGTGGGCGGCGGTGACGGGAGAGTTGAAAAAGCATATGAGACAGCCTGTACGTTACTGCATCATATGAATTGTCATAACGTAGATGAAGTGGCGTGCAGTTTGAATACGAACGTTGTACCAGCGAGCCAGGATCAGAAAGCGTTGGAAGGAATCGAAAGGATTGCAAAGTTCCTTAATTCGGGGAGGTAAAAAAAGCAAAAGAATGATAATTCAAGACTTTGAACCGAGACACGTAGAGGAAGCAATGGGCATTGCTCTTAATGCATACAATTGTGAGAGGACGTTTACGCAGGAGCTTCCCGAAAAACCAAGCATTCCGATACTAGAACAGTTGTCCGGGAATGGGTTAGGTGTCGAGGATTTTCGTTCCAGGCTGCGTGCAAAACAAAAACAGTAGATCATGGTATTCCAGTATAGATTAAGGGCGGTGGCTAACGTGAAAAAATTTTTAATTGTAATTATTTCTATTATTTCATTTATTCTTATATGTTGCTTACTTATTTTTTTCCTTCTAAAGCCAAGAGATAAAGTTAGTTATGACATTGAAAAGTGGAAGAATCTGGAAAACAAGCAGCCTTTTCTTCCGTCGGTTGATGAATTGGGGGAGTATACTGATTTGAAGTGTAAATTTTTCCATAAAGATTTATTTATATTTGAATCGGATGCATATGTATTAAGGGTAACGTATGGCGATGAGGCATTCGGTCAGCAAAAGGATTATATAAATGACCACTACGTTATGCAAGAAAAAGTTATGGAAAATGGCTTGGAAAGAGAAACGTTTTTTACGTTGGATGGCTTTTATTTTCAAATGTTATCGCAAAAAGAATACAAACTTTATTACCCCAGGACAATGGCCTTTATTGGAATTTCAGAGGAAAATAATGAAATTGCATATGTTTTCTATCACGACATAGATTTAGATTATATAGGTGGTTCCCTTTCAGACTTTCTTATCGAAGATTGTGGATGGGAATAGAAGAAATACTTACTACAAAATATAAAAGCATAAAGAAAAGGATACGAGTAAATGAACAAATCAAATTTAAATGAAATATTTAAAAGTGTTCTTGAGGCTGACCGTGCCGCAGTGGTGCTATGTGATTTAGAGCATACGATAGTATATATGAATCCCGTGGCAATAAAGAGATATGAAAAATGGGGTGGCGCTGATCTTCTCGGAAAGAGTCTGCTGGATTGTCATAATGAACACTCGCGGGAAATGATCATAAAGGTTGTAAATTGGTTTCAAGAATCGCCGGAAAATAATCTGGTTTATACGTTCTATAACCAGAAGGAAAACAAAGACGTATATATGGTTGCTCTGAGAAATGATTCCAAGGAATTGATTGGATACTATGAAAAGCATGAGTATCGAGACAGGGAAATCATGAAAATGTATGATTTGTAGAAAACAATAGCCGTGGAGTTAAAAGGAGAATTATGTTTGAGAATGTTAATTTAGATGAAATATGGTATGAAAGTGAAGATGCAAAAAAATATGAATGTGGACCATTAGATGATGAAACAATTAAAAAAACAGAAGAACAATGAGGATTCAAACTTCCTGAATCATATATTTTTTTAATGAAAAAACATAATGGCGGACTATTACGGAAAAACTATTTGGCAATTAAAAATACAGATGGTTTTAGTGATTTAGATGGAATTTACGGTATCGGAGATCTTAATTATTCCGTGAACCGGCAGAATGAGGATAAATATGATCATGAAGAAAAGCTCATATCGATCTGCGACTCTAATTCCGGACATGTTTCCATATATTTGGATTATAGCGAATGTGGCCCGCAAGGTGAGCCAAGAGTAATTGCCATAGATGATGAAACGAGTACTGTTGATCCGAGTGAAGAGCCGTGGATATTGGCGGAGAATTTTGAAGATTTCATTTCAAGACTGTGTGACGAGGATGACGAAAAAGAAATAAAAAAACATAATACAATAAAATACTTTGAAGCAGATGATAAAATTCATAAAGCCGTGAAGAAGAATGTCTTATTATATCAGCAAATGGGAGTATATATAGTTATGGTTATAATAACCATATTAATTTTCGTAGGCTTCTTTTATCATATCCTTCTTTTGAAATTGCTGATACCCATCGACTTATTTCTTATTGTTGGCGGCTTGATATTAATAAAAGACGTTTTGGAACGGAAGTATAAGTGTTGGTATGACGTAATAGAAAGCGTTACAACTGAAAATGGAATAACAAAGTATAAGTTAAAAGAGACGGATAGAGAAATGGAATTTATTGTCAAAAAAAATGAGAAGTTAGAAATTGGCGATAAATTATTATGTATGAATGAGGGATATGCTTTTAAGTATAAAGAAGAATAACGTGACATCCGCCAAATGCTGCGCATTCGTCGGATGTCACGTTATGGAGGAAACATGAAAAAAGTTGAAATCAACAATTATGAAGAGTTGTTTGAGGTTCTTGATCGGTTGAACGAAAGCATTGACTGGAACACCTTTTATGGAGAAAGGGTAATGAAGGCACCGTTCCTTGTGAACAATACGTTGCCGGATAAGTTGATAACGGAATTTGTTGCGGCACACAGTATCCGGGATGCCGTGGAATTTGGATGTGGGGAAGGCAGAAACGCAATTTTTCTGGCAAAAAGAGGAATTGACGTGGTAGCCATAGATTCTTCTGACGTTGCAATCCGTAATGCGAAGGACAAGGCGGAAGGTCTTGATAACGTGAGGTTTATTTGCAGCAACTTTTTGACGGTCGATTTTGAAGACCGAAAGTATGACCTCGTAATAGACAGCGGAATGTTTCATCACTTGGCACCCCACAGAAGATTGCAGTACAGAGAGCTCCTCAAGAAGATCCTCAAGGAGGACGGATACTTTTTGTTATTATGCTTTTCGGCTGATGAAGAAGGCGCAGAAGAGCTTGATGATCTAGAGTTTTATACGAAACGGAATACGGGGGTATCCTTTTCGGAACAAAGGTTAAGGGACTTTTTCGATTCCGACTTTGAAATCATCAGCATCGAAAAACGAGGTCAGGAAATGACGGAAGAGTACATAGACATCCCGTTATTGTATGGCTGTGTCATGAAGTTAAAATAGTTTGGGAAAAAATGGATGATGGGAAAAGATTAAAGCAGAAGTGCGGGAAAGGTGAAAGGTAGAGATTAATGAACCTACGAGACGGATATTTGGAAGAGGATCTGTTTCCTAAACTGTTTACCAATTACGAAGAAAGATCCTATGGAATTCTGTTTTATAACGAGGAGAATCGTGATTCGTATGATTCGAATCATGCCGTAATCTATAAGGATAAGATAGATGATTTAGGTAACGTGCTCGCGGACGTGATTCATTTTTACAGATCGAAGAACCTTCGCCCGATCATCTATCAGTCCATGCTGGACGACGGATGGTTTGAAGAGATTGAAAATGACCTGGCGCGTGTCGGATTTAAGAGCTGGACGGAATTGCAGGAATACATGCTGCCGACGGGGGAAAATAAAATTGTTCCGAATCCTGACTTAGAAATCTTAAAGATAGAAAAGTGGGAGGATGAGCTTAAGACGGTTTTCCTGGAGGCAGAAGAACCATGGGAGATCGAGGTGGCAAAAGCTTCCCTAAACAATCCTCGCAGTTGGATGTTTGCCGCCCGCGAAAATGGAAAAACAATCGGTCTTTTATATGGTCACGTTTCCGATATTGCCTGCAGAGGCGATTATCTTCTTGTGTCTAAGCTGCATAGAAGGATCGGGGTTGGCCGGGCACTCTTCCATGCGTATGTTGAATGGTGCAAGAAAAGCGGCATTGATAATGCTTATCTTTGGCCGGACGGAGAAACGCCGAAACGGATTTATCAAGAAGGCGGATATGAATTGGTGGAAATTCGAAAAGCAGGCCGGGCCGTTTGGGATAGAGGATAATTGCAATCCGTCACGCCATGCGAAGAAACCGGCATTTGTTAACCCGGACGTATGACGTATCTGTCGGAGTAAAAGGAGGTCTTAATGATGTTTATCAAAAAATTTATCTTGATATTTATCCTTATCGCAGGCATCATCTTCATTCTGCCTGCCTGTTCGGATGGAACCGATATCACGGTTCCGACGTCTGCAACGCCGACAAAATCTCCGAACTTTAAGGCGCCTGACATGCCGGCCAATATGGAACACGAACCTCCTCAGGGGATGGGATTTGACGTTTCAAATGAGGATATCTTTGAAAAGGGTTATTACGCCGTTCAATATGAGTCGTTCACAAGCGCATACTTCTTCTGGTCATCGACAAACAAGTCTGAATCTGACATAGAGTGGAGCGTATATCTTTCCGACAAGGAACTCTCGGATGACGAAGTCAAAGAGCTATCTAAAACAGAACCGTTGGCAGTTAACGAAGGCTCGGATGCAATATGTCGGGGACAGTGGATATACGTCCTTTGCAGCATAAATAAAGAGACTGCATCCAACCCGGTCGACTCGACGTTCCGACTCTGGAGCTTCAGGGCCTACGCCTGACGGCTCACTGCAATAATCAAATCTCTCATGGCACTTTAATAGAATCTTAATACAAAGCCATAAGAACTAATATGGCCTTAATGCAAAACGTGGAATAATGGACTTATGGAAAAGATTATCAAATGGAAATCCTTCTCCGTTGAGGAGCTCATGGCCAGGATTCGGGTGGCGCAAAGAAGGATCATCAACGCGGAATCCTCCGAAGAGGGTGCGGCCGTGTTTAAGAACGGTGATTTGGAAATTGACTATTTGGCCGGAATAGCATATCTTAATAATGTGGAGTTGTCACTTACGCCGATGGAGTATAAGCTGTTATGTCTATTGGCAAAAAATGTTGGAAAAGTGTTGACTTATACCTTTATCACAAAGCGGATCTGGGGCAATTCTTTGGAAAGTGACATGGCATCCTTAAGAGTGTTTATGGCGTCTCTGCGTAAAAAAATTGAAGTTGACACGGCTCATCCAACGTACATACAAACACATATTGGTACTGGATATAGGATGTTGAAGCTGTAATCTGCGCGTTCGGCTTAATGCGCCGTGGAGGGGATATACAAATAGTTGAAATAATTTTGGGGTATTGACTAGGGAGATACGATCATGGGGGAGAATGAAAAATATCGCGAGATGAGGGAGAAGCCAATGGAATATCGTAAGGTGTTTGACACAATTCCGGAGCAGTTTGATAAGTTCCGGCCTCGTTACTGCGCGGAGCTGTTCGAATATTTCATTAAGGAGGCCGGCATCGGAGCTAAGACGAAGGTGTTGGAGATCGGCCCGGGAACCGGCCAGGCGACGGATCCGATTCTGGGTACCGGCTGCGATTATAATGCCATCGAGCTCGGGGAGCATCTCTATGAGAAGATGAAAGAAAAATACGGCACAAAACAGAATTTCCACATCGTGAACGACGACTTTATCACACATGATTTCGGGGATCAAAAGTTCGACGTGATATACTCGGCTGCGACGATCCAGTGGATTCCGGAAAGGATCGCTTTTTCCAAGACGTTTGAACTGCTTAAGCCAGGCGGAACGCTGGCGATGATGTTTCTGATCGGGGATTATAAGACACCCAATGAGGAGCTGTATGGCAATATCCAAAAGGTTTACGACGAATATTATAAGCCGGTGACGGAATACAAGAACATGAAGGAGCCGTTTGACTATCTTCATGCGACCGACTATGGCTACGTAGATCTGACGCGGCATGATTTTTACGGAAAACGCGTATTTTCCGCAGATGAATACGTGATGTATTGCGGCACGCACAGCGATCACATTTTGATCCCCGAGCCCTATAAAACGAGATTTTTTGAAGGACTTCGTAGCGTGGTGCTTGCGGGCGGAGATAAAGTCGAGTTTCGGGATACTTACGTACTGTATCTGACGAAGAAACCGTCGTAGTGGACCATGGGGACGGGGTTAGTGGTCCAAAATAATGCCCCACTGACCTCGTCCTCAGAG
>JAFZNO010000032.1 GCA_017552985.1 Lachnospiraceae bacterium | reverse complement strand
GCTACCTTTACGGATGATGAGGAGGAAGCGGAAGCAGTGATCGTGAATACCTGCTGCTTCATCGGGGACGCCAAGGAGGAGAGCATCAATACGCTTTTGGAATTCGCGGAGAGGCGGAAGAACGGGTCGGTCAAGGCCCTGATCGCCTGCGGCTATCTTGCGCAGCGTTATCGCGACGAAATCCAAAAGGAGATTCCTGAGGTGGATGCCATCGTGGGCACCAATGCCATTCGCGAGATTGTTTCCGCGTTGGAGGAAGTGCTGGGAGGGAGCCCTGAAAATCATTTCAGGGACCTGAACGCAGAGCCCGTTGCCGGATTGCCCCAGAGCGTGACGACGGGAGGCCATTACGCATATCTAAAGATCGCGGAGGGATGTGACAAGCACTGTACCTATTGCATTATCCCTAAGGTACGCGGCGGTTACCGCAGCATTCCCATGGAGACGCTGGTGAAGCAGGCGGAGGATCTTGCGGGAAAAGGCGTAAAGGAACTGATCCTGGTGGCGCAGGAAACGACGCTGTACGGCGTTGACCTATATGGAAAAAAATCATTGCCGGAGCTTTTGAGGCAACTTGCCAAGATCGCAGGCATTTATTGGATCCGCATTTTGTATTGTTATCCGGAGGAGATCACGGATGAGCTCATCGACGTGATCGCGACGGAGCCGAAGGTCTGTCATTATCTGGACGTTCCCATCCAGCATGCTTCCGATGCCGTGCTAAAGCGCATGGGAAGGAAGACGGATCAGGAATCTCTTCGCGCAATGATCGCAAAGCTTCGTGAGAGAATCCCTGACATATGCCTGCGCACCACGCTGATCAGCGGATTCCCCGGGGAGACGCAGGAGGATTTCGAAGAGCTTTACAATTTTGTGGATGAACTGGAATTTGACAGACTGGGCGTATTTCCCTATTCCCAAGAAGAAGACACGGCGGCTGCCGTCATGGAGGGGCAGGTTCCAGAGGAGATCAAGCTTCAGAGGCGGGATGAACTGATGGAGCTTCAGCAGGAGATCGCCTTTGAAAAGGCTGAGGAGATGATCGGCCGTGAGCTTGTCGTGATGATCGAGGGCAAGGTCGCGGATGAGGATACTTACGTTGCAAGGACGTATCGGGACGCGCCGAACGTGGACGGATATCTTTTCGTGAATTCGACGGCGAATTTTATGACCGGGGATCTTGTCAAGGTGTGCGTGACGGACGCGAATGAATATGATCTGATCGGAGAAGTATGTCATGAGTGAAGATGCAAAGAAAAAGGGAAAAATGAATCTGCCCAACAAGCTGACGATCGTCCGCGTGATCTTGATCGTGCCCTTCATACTCCTTTTGTTGGGAAGTCATGAGGGCTGGGGATGGTTTAAGGCCATTTTTGGCGAGGATCACGTGATCCCGGAATTTCTGGCGCTTGCGGCATTTATCATTGCCAGCCTGACGGACATGCTGGATGGCAAGATTGCCAGAAAATATAATCTGGTGACCAATTTCGGAAAGTTTATGGATCCCCTTGCGGATAAGCTCCTGGTCTGTGCGGCGCTGATCGTGCTCGTGGAGATGGGAAGGATTCCTTCCTGGATCGTTGTCGTGATCATCAGCAGGGAGTTCATTATCAGCGGATTCCGCCTGATCGCTTCCGACAAGGGCGTTGTCATTGCGGCAAGCTACTGGGGAAAGTTTAAGACGACCTTCCAGATGATCATGATCGGCATGATGATCGTGGAGGACGTGCCGGCATTCGCGGATTTTGGCGGGGGAAAGGTTTTTGGGATCCTCACGACGATCATTATGGTGATCGCGCTGGGTCTGACCATTATTTCACTTGTTGATTACGTTTGGAAGAACAAAGACGTCATGAAGGACACAAAGTAAAGGTCCTTTGGACGGGAGGAAATTATGACTGCGGAAATAATATGCGTGGGTACGGAGATCCTGCTTGGCAACATCGTAAACACAAATGCGGCTTATCTGGCGGAGCAGCTGGCGGGGCTTGGCATTTCCTGCTACTATCAGACGGTGGTGGGCGACAACGGGGAACGCCTTTTGGAAACGCTGGAGTTGGCGGCAAAGAGAAGTGAGGTCATCATTTTGTCCGGAGGACTCGGACCGACGCAGGATGACCTGACGAAGGAGACCGTGGCGAAGTTCTGCGGCAAGAAATTGCTTATGGACGAAAAGAGCAAGAAGCAGATCGCGGAGTACTTCGAAAAAAGAAAGATGAAGCCCACTGAAAACAACTGGAAGCAGGCCATGGTGCCCGAAGGCGCAAGGGTGTTTGAGAATCATAACGGAACGGCACCCGGCATGGCGGTGGAGACGAAGAAGAATAGATTTATCTTATTGCCAGGTCCGCCGGAAGAGTTAAGGCTCATGTTTGAGGAGAGCGTGGCGCCGTACCTAAAGGAGCAGTCGCCTTTCGTGATCCTTTCGCAGACGGTAAAGACCTGCGGGTTGTCGGAGAGTTCGGTGGAAGAGCAGCTCCGCGACTTGATCGATAAACAAACCAATCCCACCATTGCAACCTATGCAAAGACGGGAGAGGTGCACGTGCGCGTGACGGCAAAGGCAGATTCCCAAAAGGAAGCGTCAAAGCTGATCAAGCCCATGGTGAAGGAACTAAAGTCACGGTTCGGCAATGACATTTATTCCACGGACGACGGCGTGACGCTGGAAAAGGCATTGGCAGACCTGCTGCAGAGCGCGGGACTTACCATCAGCTGTGCGGAATCCTGCACGGGCGGCCTGATCTCCGCCACGCTCATCAACGTACCGGGCATCTCCGAACTCTACAAGGCGGGTTTTGTGACGTACTCCAACAAAGCTAAGAGAAAGCTTCTGGGCGTGAAAAAGGGTACGCTTGAAAAGTACGGAGCCGTCAGCAGCCAAACGGCGCAGGAGATGGTGAAGGGACTTCTTGCCGAGACGAAGACCGACGTGGGAATTGCGGTGACTGGCATCGCGGGACCGGACGGCGGAACGAAGGAAAAGCCCGTTGGACTTGTTTATGTCAGCTGTAACGTGAAGGGCAAGATCACCGTGAAGGAATGTCATTTTAACGGAACGCGGGAGAAGATCAGAAGGGCATCCGTGACGACCGCGCTGATGCTGGCCAGAAGCTGCGTGTTGGAATACCTGAGTAAGGAAATGCTGAAATAAAGATTTCTTAAATGATTATAAAATGTATTGCGGACCTTGCGCGACGGCAGGGAACGTGATACATTTTTTTTATCTGATAAATGAGAACCCGTGAGGGCAGATTCCCTGCCGGCGGGATTCTTTGCGGCAATCGCGTTTCCTTACGCGAGCCCGCGGTCTGGCATTTCGCCGAAAGTTTCAGAAGATTAAAAATTGAAAAAAGAAGGAGGGATGCCATTGAGGGACGTATAATGGACTGAATTTGTGTTAGCATGACTTTGAAGCAAAGATATTGCATGAAAACCATTGACAAAATCGAACAAATGTTTTATGATAACAACAACGAACATTTGTTCCCAAAAAGTATTGCCCAAGGGGCAAAGAGAGGGGAAAAGCCTAGGAATGGAACGGTTCCGGGCGACAAAGAAAACGCATATGAAAGCGGATGACAAATTCATGGATGAAAAGCGAATGGAAAAAGAAGACAAGATGAAGGCGCTGGACGCAGCGCTCAGTCAGATTGAAAAGCAGTATGGCAAGGGAACGGTGATGCGCCTTGGCGATCCTTCCGCAAAGATGAACGTGGAGACGATCCCCACTGGATCCTTAAGCCTTGACATTGCCCTTGGACTTGGCGGAATTCCCAAGGGAAGGATCATTGAGATTTACGGACCTGAATCCAGTGGTAAGACGACGGTAACCCTGCACATGATCGCGGAAGTGCAAAAGCGCGGCGGCATTGCCGGCTTCATCGACGCGGAGCATGCGCTGGATCCCGTATATGCAAAGAATATTGGCGTAAACATTGACGACCTCTATATTTCCCAGCCGGATAACGGCGAGCAGGCGATGGAGATCACGGAGACCATGGTACGTTCCGGAGCAATGGACATCGTGGTAGTTGACTCCGTTGCAGCGCTGGTTCCCAAGGCGGAAATCGACGGAGACATGGGCGACAGCCACGTGGGATTGCAGGCGAGACTAATGTCCCAGGCATTGCGTAAGCTGACGGCCGTGATCAGCAAGTCCAACTGTACCGTGGTGTTTATTAACCAGCTCCGTGAGAAGATCGGCGTGATGTTTGGAAATCCGGAGACGACGACTGGCGGTCGCGCACTGAAATTCTATGCTTCCGTGCGTTTGGACGTACGCCGCATCGAATCCCTGAAGCAGGGCGGCGAGGTGATCGGTAACCGTACCCGCGTAAAGGTTGTAAAGAATAAGGTGGCGCCTCCCTTCAAGGAAGCAGAGTTCGACATCATGTTCGGAGAAGGAATTTCCACCGCGGGTGACATTCTGGATCTGGCAGCATCCATCAACGTAGTGAATAAGTCCGGCGCATGGTATGCTTATCAAGGTGAGAAGATCGGCCAGGGACGCGAAAACGCAAAGCAATACCTTAAGGATAATCCGGTAGTTTGCGATGAGATCGAGGAGAAGATCAGGGCACATTTTAATCTGAACGGAGAACAGGCATCCGATGGTTTACCTGAGGAGTAAGCGAGGAAAATAGGAATGATCATTACGGGAATTGAGGACGTGACCAAATCCCGAAGCAGGATCAGCATTGACGGGGAGTTCGCCTTTGTTTTGTACAAGGGCGAACTTCGTCGCTTTCACCTGCAAGTGGGAGAGGAACTGAGCGAAAAAGACTACGAGACGATCATAAAGGAAATTTTGCCAAAGAGGGCGAAACTTCGGGCAATGAATTTGCTGTTAAAGAAGGATTATACTACTGCGAAGCTTCGGGAAAAATTGCGGGAGGGCGGCTATCCGGAGGAAATCGTTCAGGAAGCCCTGGATTACGTGGCATCTTATCATTATACGGATGACCTGCGCTTTGCCTTGGATTATATACAGTGCCATCAGGAGAGCAGGTCCCGCCTTAGAATGGAGCAGGATCTTAGGACAAAGGGAATTCCCGAGGACGTGGTAGAACAGGCATTTGCTGAATGGGAGGCAGCCGGCGGCGTTCAGGATGAGGATCAAATGATCCGGGAATTGTTTAGAAAACGAGGGTTCGACCCGCAAAGCGCCACCGTTTCCGAACAGAATCGGGAGTATGCATTTTTGATGCGCAAGGGATTTTCGGCAGATTGTATTAGAAAAGCAATTTTTCATTCTTATACTTGACATACCAATAATTTGCGTTTATCATTGAAGTGTTGTGAATTGCTTTTGAACTGTGAAAATTTCATAAGGAGGTGCTCCAGAAATGCCTGATTTTGTATGGCTGATGATTCTTCTGGGAGCAGTAGCCGTAACCGCAGTAATTTCTAGCTTTCTTTCCGCTTCCGTGCAGAAGAGGAAAATGGAAGAGACGATTGGAAAGGCCGAGGACAAAGCGAGAAGCATTATCGACGAAGCCTTAAAGACTGCGGAAGCGAAGAAGCGTGAAGCGCTCCTCGAGGTCAAGGAAGAGTCCATTCGCACGAAGAATGAACTTGACAAAGAGATCAAGGAACGCAGGGCTGAGGCGCAGAGATCTGAGAGAAGGCTGCAGCAGAAGGAAGAAAACATCGATAAAAAGGCAGATGCCATTGAAAAGCGCGAGCAAAGTTTAGCTTCGAAGGAAGAAAACCTGAACAAGATGAAGGTTGAGATTTCCAAGTTAAACGAGCAACGCTTACAGGAACTGGAGCGAATTTCCGGCTTAACCTCTGAACAGGCAAATGACTACTTATTGAAAATTGTTGAAGATGAAGTGAAGCATGAAACGGCCGTGATGATCAAGGAAATGGAGAGTCGGGCCAAGGAAGAAGCTGACAAGAAGGCGAAGGAATTCGTGGTGAACGCAATCCAGAGATGCGCAGCAGATTACGTCTCTGAGACTACGATTTCCGTCGTACAGTTGCCCAGCGATGAGATGAAGGGAAGGATCATCGGTCGTGAAGGCCGTAACATCCGCACTCTGGAAACCATGACCGGCGTTGACCTGATCATTGATGATACGCCTGAAGCAGTCGTGCTTTCCGGTTTTGATCCCATTCGTCGTGAAGTTGCAAGAATTGCGCTGGAGAAATTGATCGTGGACGGACGAATCCATCCTGCCAGAATCGAAGAGACCGTCGAGAAGGCACAGAAGGAAGTCGAAGTCATGATCAAGGAAGAGGGCGAATCCGCACTCCTCGAAGTAGGCGTGCATGGCATTCATCCCGAACTCGTGAGACTCCTCGGAAAGATGAAGTTCAGAACCAGTTATGGTCAGAACGTATTGAAGCATTCCATTGAGGTAGCGCACTTATCCGGGCTGCTTGCAGCAGAAATGGGTCTCGACGTCAGACTTGCAAAGAGAGCTGGTCTGCTTCATGACATTGGAAAATCCATCGATCGCGAGATGGAAGGTTCCCACGTACAGTTGGGTGCCGAGCTTTGTAGGAAGTATAAGGAGAATGCCGTCGTGATCAACGCGGTAGAATCCCACCACGGCGACGTGGAGCCTACGTCCCTGATTGCATGCATTGTACAAGCTGCTGATACAATATCCGCTGCAAGACCGGGAGCAAGAAGAGAAACGCTGGAGACCTATACCAGCAGATTAAAACAATTAGAAGACATCACAAACAATTTCAAGGGTGTAGAAAAATCTTTTGCAATTCAGGCAGGTCGTGAGGTTCGCGTAATGGTAGTACCTGAGCAGGTATCAGATGCCGACATGGTACTGATGGCGCGTGACATTTCCAAGAAGATCGAGACCGAGATGGAATATCCTGGTCAGATCAAGGTGAACGTCATTCGTGAAAGCCGCGTAATTGATTACGCTAAGTAATGCCATTCCAGAAGATCCACAGTGTTTGACCTAAAATTTCATAAGAGCTTAAAACACCGTACCCCAAAAGGGTACGGTGTTTTTGTATTTTTTTAAAAAATCCTCTTGTTAAATCCAGAATCATATAGTATGATATTCGAGATGTATGATTGTATACGATTATCCAAAGTGTTTTGCAAGGAGTAAAAGATGAAAGCATATCGGGAATTAAGCAGAGAGGAATTGTTGAACTTAAATGATGAGCTGGAAAGAGCTTTTGACATCGTAAAGGAAAAGGGTCTGAAGCTTGACATGTCCAGAGGAAAGCCTTCCGTTGCACAGTTGGAGATGGGAATGGGACTGTTGGATGCATTGGATTCCAAGAGTTGCATGAAAACCGCTGCAGGCATGGATACCAGAAACTATGGACTCCTTGACGGTATTCCCGAGGCCAAAAAGCTTATGGCAGACATCATGCAGGTACAGCCTGAAAACGTGATCGTTTGCGGTAACGCGAGCCTGCCCATCATGTACGACACGATTTCCAGATCCATGACTCACGGCGTTATGGGATCTACTCCCTGGTGCAAATTGGACCAGGTGAAATTCCTTTGTCCGGCGCCGGGATATGACAGACATTTTGCGATCACGCAGCATTTTGGCATTGAAATGATCACCATTCCCATGACGCCCCAGGGACCGGACATGGATTTAGTTGAGAAGTACGTAAGCGAGGATCCCGCGATTAAGGGCATTTGGTGCGTTCCGAAGTATTCCAATCCTCAGGGTTACACGTATTCGGACGAGACCGTAAAGCGCTTTGCGGCATTAAAGCCTGCAGCAAAGGATTTCAGGATTTTCTGGGATAACGCTTATGCAGTGCATGATCTTTACGAGGATCGTTCAGATTCTTTGTTGGAAATTTTGGGAGAGTGCGAGAAGGCCGGAAATCCTGACATGGTTTACGAGTTTGCATCCACCTCCAAGATTAGTTTCGCAGGCGCCGGCATTGCAGCCGTGGCTTCTTCCAAGGGAAATCTGGATTTTATGAAGAAATCCATGACGATCCAGACGATTGGTTATGACAAGATCAATCAGCTGTTGCACGCAAATTACTTTAAGGACATCCAGGGAATCAAGGCACAGATGATCAAGCATGCGCAGATTTTACGCCCGAAGTTTGAGGCAGTATTGGATATTTTGGACGAGGAACTTGGCGGACTTGGCATTGGCGAGTGGACGAAACCCAACGGCGGTTACTTCATTTCCTTTGACGCCATGGAGGGATGCGCGAAGGAGATCGTTGCGAAATGTAAGGAAGCAGGCGTTGTTCTGACGGGCGCCGGAGCAACGTATCCCTATGGAAAAGATCCCAAGGACAGCAACATCCGCATTGCGCCTTCTTTCCCTACGCCGGAAGAGATGGCACAGGCAACGGATCTGTTTGTGCTCTGCGTAAAGCTGGTGAGCGTTAAGAAGCTGCTTGAGAAGACCGCGTAAGAACTAAGATCATAAGGTATATTAAAGATTTAGGCATAAATGAAATGCCGGCCGCGTAAAATGGACAGACGAAAGCCCGATGGGGTTGGAAGGAGAAACCGTTTTGAAGAAATGGATTCAAAGACTTCCGCTGTTACCTTTTTGCGCGGCCGGTTTTTTGTGTGGAATTCTTTGCTGTTTGTTTATTGGACAGGCAGATGGCGCCCTTGCGCCGGAGAGGCTTCGATTGATAAGAGGGAAGATGCCAGAGCCCAAAGCGCTGTTGCCCTGCGTTTGCTGGAGTCGCGGGAAATGGATCGCGGGCCTGGGAATCCTTGCGACAACGTATCTTGCACCGGCTGCATGCTGCGGTGCGGCAATATGGATGGGGTGGAGTTTTGGTGCATTTTCACGTACGGCTTTTTCGAACTACGGAATCAAAGGGCTCCTGCTGATTTTTGCCAGTATCTTTCCGCAATGGCTTTTTTATGCCCCGGGATTTTATTTTTGGATGGAGTGGTGTATGGAATTGTATCGCGGGATCAGCCACCGGTGCGCATTGCACAAAAAAAATTGCCTGATCAGGATGCTTCTTTGTTTGCTCTTTCTGGGAATTGGCATTTTCATGGAATGCTTTTGGAATCCCGTCGTACTTCATGGGATTCTTTCCAGGTTTTGAAAAAAGAAGCATGCCTGCAGGCAACGTTAGGAAATAAAGTTTTTATTCAAATTCAGCGATTTCATGGATCAGACGTTCCGTGTCAGCCCAGCCGAGGCAGGGATCAGTGATGGATTTGCCGTAGATGCCGCCGCCGACCTTTTGGGAACCTTCCTCAATGTAGCTCTCGATCATCAGACCCTTTACCAGAGAGTGAATCTCAGGGTTTACCTTACGGCTGTGCATGATCTCCTTGGCAATTCTGATCTGCTCGGCGAACTGCTTGTTGGAATTGGAGTGGTTCGTGTCGATGACGCAGGCCGGGTTCTTCAGATCCATCTTATGGTACATTTCCAGAAGATGAACAATGTCTTCATAATGGTAATTCGGAATGTTCTGACCGTGTTTGTTCGTAGCACCGCGGAGGATGGTGTGAGCCAGCTCGTTTCCGCTGGTGTTTACTTCCCAGCCGCGATAGATGAAGGAATGTCCGTGCTGCGCGGCGTAAACGGAATTCAGCATAACGGACAGGTCTCCGCTGGTGGGATTCTTCATGCCCGCAGGTACGTCAAAGCCGCTGACGGTAAGTCTGTGCTGCTGATCCTCAACGGACCGGGCACCTACTGCGACATAGGAGAGAATGTCGGACAGATAACGGTAATTCTCAGGATAGAGCATTTCGTCGGCGGAGGTCAGTCCCGTTTCGCTCATGGCGCGGATGTGCATTTTGCGGATGGCGATGAGGCCTGCCAGCAGGTCCGGTTTTTTCTCGGGATCCGGCTGATGCACCATGCCCTTATAGCCCTCACCGGTGGTACGGGGCTTGTTGGTGTAGATGCGGGGGATCAAGAGAACCTTATCCTTTACGTTTTCTTGAACTTTGGAAAGACGTGCTACGTAATCACATACGGAATCCTCATTGTCAGCGGAACAGGGTCCGATGATCAAAAGGAATTTGTTGGTTTTGCCGGTGATCACGTCGCGGATCTCTGCATCTCTGTTTTTCTTTAACTCTGCTAATCCCGCGGGGAGGGGATATTCCTCCTTGATCTCTGCGGGAGTGGGTAATTTCCTAATAAATTCAAAACTCATGACAAGCCTTCCTTTCTGATTGATTGAAAGAGCGCGCCAAAGTCCATTTGCCATGCGGATTTTGACCGTGCCTTACAAATCTGTGACAATTATATAGGATGATTTATAATTTTGCAAGTAGTTTGTCGGTTTAAAGTAATAAAGTAAAATAAAAAGGAATTTGCGACAAAAAATAGAGAGTCACTGCGTGTGGGAAAAGAAGAATAATTGAAAAAAAGATGGGGCTTTACAAGAAAATACAAACGTGTTATACTACAAAAGCGTGAGCAAACCGGCGCCCAGATTAGGGACAGCTCTGACCCAGTCTTAGTGCCTGGTGTTATCATTTTATATCATTAGGAGGAAAAGAGCAATGATTTCTAAGGAAAAGAAAACCGCAATCATGAACGAGTATGCCAGAACCCCTGGCGACACCGGATCACCTGAGGTACAGATCGCAGTTCTGTCCGCAAGAATCCAGGAGCTTACCGAGCATCTGAAGGAGAACCCCAAGGATCATCATTCCCGTCGCGGAATGCTGAAGATGGTAGGTCAGAGACGTGGCCTTCTTGCATACCTGAAGAAGAAGGATCTTGAGAGATATCGTGCACTGATCGAGAAGCTTGGCTTAAGAAAATAATTCAGGAAAAAAGAGCGGAGATGGCCCGCATGCGGGCGCTCCGCTTATGTTTCTTTAAAAGAATCGGTAAACCCAAAGCGGAAGGACAATCCCGAGACCACTGAAAAGTATGGGAATTGAAGGAAAACTCATGACGATCCCGTGTTTTTCAGTAGTTTCGGAGGCCTCCGCTTTGTGTGAAAAATAATACAAGACAAAGGCAGGCTTCGCATTCGCGTCAGGCTCGCGACGGAGCAACTGCCCAAAGAAGGAGGTACTATGTACAAGAGCTATGAAATGGAACTTGGCGGCCGTAAGCTCGTGGTTGACGTAAACCGCGTAGGTAAGCAGGCCAATGGATGTGCGTTCATGCACTACGGTGACACCACCGTTCTGTGTACCGCAACTGCATCCGAGAAGCCCAGGGAGGGCATTGATTTCTTCCCCCTGAGCGTTGAGTATGAGGAGAAGATGTATGCCGTAGGAAAGATCCCCGGCGGTTTCAACAAGCGTGAGGGCAAGGCAAGCGAGAACGCAATCCTGACCAGCCGCGTTATCGACAGACCCATGCGTCCCCTGTTCCCCAAGGATTACCGCAACGACGTTACCCTGAACAACATGGTAATGAGCGTTGATCCCGAGTGCAGACCCGAGCTGGTTGCCATGATCGGTGCAGCCATCGCTACCTGCATTTCCGACATTCCTTTTGACGGTCCCTGCGCTATGACCCAGATGGGCATGGTAGACGGCGAGCTGATCGTAAATCCTTCCCAAAAGCAGTGGAAGGAAGGCGACCTGAACCTGACCGTTGCATCCACCCGTGAAAAGGTGATCATGATCGAGGCCGGCGCAAACGAAATTCCCGAAGCAAAGATGATCGAGGCCATTTACAAGGCACATGAGATCAACCAGACCATCATCGCATTCATCGACAAGATCGTTGCAGAGGTAGGCAAGAAGAAGCATGAGTACACCAGCTGCGCAATTCCTGCTGAGATGTTCGAAGAGATGAAGAAGATCGTTACTCCCGAGGAGATGGAAGTTGCAGTCTTCACCGACGAGAAGCAGACCCGCGAGGAGAACATTAGAAACGTCACCGCTAAGCTTGAGGAGGCATTTGCTGAGAAGGAAGAGTGGCTTGCAATCCTTGGCGAGGCAGTTTACCAGTATGAGAAGAAGACCGTTCGTAAGATGATCCTGAAGGATCACAAGCGTCCTGACGGCCGTGAGATCACCCAGATTCGTCCTTTGGCTGCTGAGGTTGACATCATTCCCAGAGTACACGGTTCCGCAATGTTCACCCGTGGACAGACCCAGATCTGCGACGTATGTACCCTTGCACCTCTTTCCGAGGCACAGAAGGTTGACGGCCTTGACGAGAACGAAGTAACCAAGCGTTACATGCATCATTATAACTTCCCTTCCTACTCCGTTGGTGAGACCAAACCTTCCCGCGGACCCGGAAGACGTGAGATTGGCCACGGTGCACTGGCAGAGAGAGCTCTGATCCCCGTGCTGCCTAGCGAGGAGGAATTCCCTTACAGCATCCGCTGCGTATCCGAGACCTTTGAGTCCAACGGATCCACCTCCATGGCATCCACCTGTGCATCCTGCATGTCCCTGATGGCAGCAGGCGTGCCCATCAAGAAAATGGTAGCTGGTATCTCCTGCGGTCTTGTAACTGGCGATACCGATGACGATTTCGTACTGCTTACCGACATCCAGGGCCTTGAGGACTTCTTCGGCGACATGGACTTCAAGGTAACCGGTACCACCGAAGGCATTACTGCAATCCAGATGGACATCAAGATCCATGGTCTGACCAGACCCATCGTTGAGGGTGCCATCGCTCGTTGCCGCGAGGCTAGACTTTTCATCATGGACAACTGCATGAAGCCCGCGATCGCAGCTCCCAGACCTGAAGTTGGCAAGTATGCTCCCAAGATCATTTCCATGCAGATCGATCCCGAGAAGATCGGTGACGTGGTTGGTCAGAGAGGTAAGACCATCAACGAGATCATTGCCCGCACCGGCGTAAAGATCGACATCACCGACGATGGCATGGTAAGCATCTGCGGTACCGACAAGGAGATGATGGCAAAGGCTCAGGACATGGTTCAGATGATCGTGACCGACTTCGAAGAAGGTCAGATCTTCAAGGGCAAGGTTGTCAGCATCAAGGAGTTCGGCGCATTCATCGAGTTTGCACCTGGCAAGGAAGGCATGGTTCACATCTCCAAGATCGCGAAGGAGAGAGTGGAGCGCGTAGAGGATTACCTGACCCTCGGCGACGTAGTTACCGTTGTTTGCCTTGGCAAGGACAAGATGGGCAGAATCAGCTTCTCCATGAAGGACGTTGCCCAGAAGTAATTCATAAAGGATATTCCAAGGGATGGTTCGAAAGAGCCATCCCTTTTTTCGTGCAAATTCTTTCCAAGCCTAAATTAATAGAAAATTTAGAAAAGATACCTTGACAGGCGAGGTATCTTGTGATAACTTATAAACATCGAGGTAAGATAATTCGATTATATTATCCGTAAAAATATATTTGGAAAGGATGGTGGCATAATGTCAATTGCATCAGATCTGTTAAGAGGAAACACGGACACCATTATCCTGGCGAGTCTGGCAGAGCATGACAGCTATGGATATTTGATCAACAAGGAGATCATGGCGAAGACGGAGGCTCAGATCGAGCTGAAGGACGCAACCTTGTACTCCGCGTTCCGTCGTTTGGAGAAGGAAGGCCTGGTAACGACTTACTGGGGTGATGAAGAGGTAGGTGCCCGCAGGCGCTATTACTCCATCACGGAAAAGGGTCGTGAGGTTTACGGACAGAATAAGGCGGAATGGCAGAAGGCAAAACAGATGATCGACAGCCTTTTGGTATAAGGGAAAGATTTGAAGTGGATTGTCGCGAGGCGACGGAAAGAGAGGCATAAATAAATGAAAGACAAGATCAAATCAGCGATCATGGATCTTTTTGAGAACGTACCGGAATCGCAGGAAGCAAAAGAGCTGCAGGAAGAAATGATCTCCAATGCAGAGGAGAAATATGAGGATCTGATCCAGAGAGGTTTCACCGAGGAGCAGTCATACACCATGGTGATGGGTTCCATCGGTGACGTTGAGGAGCTTCTGGCAGATCTTGGCGCTCAGTCCGATGATGGAAAGAAGGCGAAGAGCGAGTACTGGGAGAAGCAGAGCGAGTACTGGGAGAAACAGTGCGAATATTGGAAATGGCAGGGCGAGAACCTGGAGAAGCAGGCGAAGAATCTGGGCCAGCACGCAAAGAACTTTGGCCAGCAGATGGAACAGTCGGCAGGTGACCTTGGACAACAGGCTAAGGAAGCGCTGAACGCGTTCCTGTCCGCCGGCATCATTGATAACATTAGTTCCAGCATTAAGCAGATCATCAGCGACGCAGGAATTAATCTGCAGAATGATGACGGAAAGTATAAGGACATGGAGATCTGCAACGAGAGAAAGTTCACTACGGACGGCATTACCAGCATCGTTATGGAAGTGCAGAGTTCTCCCATCGACGTTGACGTTCAGCTGACGACGGATCCGGAGATTTTCATTCAAGAGTTATATAATAAGGATCCCAAGGAAGATCAGCTTCTGCAGTATGCAGTGAACGGAAAGCAGCTGAAGATCCAATATGGTTCCAACATGATCGGCTTCCCCAGAAGAGGTACCGTCAGAGTGTTCCTTCCGGAAGGATTCGCTGGAAGCTTGGAAGAGTTAAAGATTTTGACGGCATCCGGTGACATAAAGCTGGAGGACATTGGTGCGGCAAAGCAGGTTTACAAGACCATGAGCGGTGACGTATGCGGAGCATGTGCCATTGGTGACGTAAGCATTGGCACCGTGAGCGGCGACATTGCATTTGAAGCCGTTGAGGGCGAGGTACAGGTTAAGACGGTGAGCGGTGACGTAAAGATCCAGAAGGCGGTTGGCAAGACAAACGTTGGCACCGCCAGCGGTGACGTAAAGGTTAAGGATTGTCAGGGTGATGCGGTGATCCGCACGGCCAGCGGCGACGTGGAATGCAATCTGACGCAGGCAGGAGAAAAGCTTGAGGTTAGTACCGCCAGCGGCGACGTGGAACTGACAATTCCGGACGGCATTGGCGTTCAGATGACCCTGAACACGGCCAGCGGTGACATCGACACCTTCTGTGACTGCATCTCAACGGATGAAAACGTAAAATACGTAAAGACCGGTAAGCGTGCAGTAGGTACCATCGGTGAGGAACCGTACTTGAAGATCAAAGTGAGCACCGCCAGCGGTGACATCGAGATCAACAGATAAGCACCGAAACGAGAGAGGATGGGGCGCAATGGAGTTTTTCTCAGACGCAAAATCAGCAGTGGTAACTTCAGACCGTATTTTGTATACCCCGTCTGGGTTCGCAAGGGACAGTCTCCTGCATCTGCAGGAGATTGGAAGCCTTACCGCGCGGAAACCGCACGTAAGCTCCAGACAAGCGCTCGCATCCTATCTTTTCTTTCGCGTAAGGGAAGGTGAAGGGATCCTTACCTATGAGGGTAAGACGTATTCTTTGACGAAAGGCACCTGCGTCTTTGTGGATTGCCACAAGGCATATTCCCATGCTACAAGCCCACAGAAGCTATGGACGCTGGAATGGTGCCACTTTAACGGCCCAACGCTTGCTTACGTTTATGATAAATACGTGGAACGCGGCGGAAGACCCGCCTTTGAACCTAAGGAAGAAAAGGCATTTCAGGACGTGTGGCAAAAGCTTTTTGAGATCGCCAAGGGTTCTGATTACGTAAAGGACATGAAGATCAATGAATGTCTCGGCGAACTTCTCACGCTCCTTATGGTGGAATCCTGGCATCCGGAGGATGCCAAGGACATGCCCGCCAAGAAAAAATCCGTGGTTCCCGTAAAAGCCTGGCTTGATGCCCACTATGCGGACAAGATCACCTTGGATGATCTCAGCGCTAGATTCTTTATTAACAAATACTATTTAACGAGAGTATTTAAGGAGCAATATGGCCAATCCATTAATGCCTATCTGCTCAACGTCCGCATTACAAAAGCCAAGCAACTCTTACGATTTACCCAAAAGTCAATCGAAGAGATAGGAATGGAATGTGGCCTTGGCGCACTGCATTATTTCTCTAGGGTATTCAAAGAAATTGAGGGCATGCCGCCAAGCCGTTACCGTGAACAATGGTAAAAAGTCAATATAATGTAAATGAAAGCCAACTTTCTGAATTCAGATGTTGGCTTTTTTTTGTTATAATCCTTCTTGTGAGTGTCGAAGGACTCGGGCCAGGGCGTCTGCCGCATCCCTCCTCTGGGAACGGCACGGACTGCACTAAGCTCATCAACCGTCTTCATAGAGTGGAAAATTTTGAGAAAAACTCGGAGCTAAAGCTCCTCAAACATTTCTCAAAATTTTCCATTCAGCCGGCTGATTTGCTAAGTGCAGCCGGCTAATTGTTCCCAGAGGAGGGATGCGGCAGACGCCGGCCCGCGAGACCTTGGTATGTGGCACAAGAAGGATTATATCAAAAACATTATGTCGTATGACGAATAATAAAAAGTGGAGGATTGACATGAAGAAAGCATTGATCACGGGAGTAACGGGACAGGATGGTTCTTATTTATCGGAGTTTTTACTTGAAAAAGGCTATGACGTACATGGAATCATTAGACGTTCCAGCGTAGATTTTAGGGAGAGAATCGCACATCTGGAGGGGAATCCCAGATTCCACCTGCACTATGGGGACCTGGCAGATTCCATGAGCCTTGTGAAAGTGATCGGAAGCGTTAGACCGGATGAGATATATAACCTTGCGGCGCAGAGCCACGTGCAGGTAAGCTTTGACGTACCGGAGTTTACGGCTGACGTGGATGCAACAGGCGTGCTTCGCGTGTTGGAGGCAGTGCGCGTTTGCGGCCTTGCAGAGACTTGCCGCATCTATCAGGCATCCACTTCGGAGCTTTACGGCAAGGTGGAAGAGGTTCCCCAGAACGAGAATACCCCGTTCCATCCTTACAGCCCCTACGCCGTAGCAAAACAATATGGATTCTGGATCACAAAAGAATACAGGGAAGCATACAACATGTTCTGCTGCTCAGGAATTCTTTTCAATCATGAATCTGAGCGCCGCGGAGAGACCTTCGTTACGAGAAAGATCACGCTTGCAGCTGCCCGCATCGCCCAGGGGAAACAGGACAAACTATATCTTGGCAACCTTTCCAGTCTTCGTGACTGGGGTTATGCAAAGGATTACGTGGAGTGCATGTGGCTGATCCTACAAAATGAAAAACCGGAAGATTTTGTCATTGCAACGGGCGTGCAGCACTCCGTGCGTGAATTTGCAACCTTGGCCTTTCATCATGCCGGAATTGAACTGGAATGGCAGGGAGAGGGCATGGACGAAAAGGGTATTGACAAGGCAACCGGAAAGGTGCTCGTGGAAGTGTCACCTGACTTTTACCGCCCGACGGACGTGGTTAACCTTTGGGGAGACCCTTCCAAGGCTAAGCGCGAGCTTGGCTGGAATCCGACGAAGACCAGCTTCGAGGAGCTTGTGCGGATCATGACGGAGCACGACATGAAGAAAGTAGCCGTGGAACGCGCAGAGGAGCACATTAAGACGAACCTTGCCGAGTATTTGGAAAAAGGTGTTGTGAAATAAGGAAAAAGATAAATGATGCGCCGTGAAATGGCGGGAAAGAGTAAATTAAATGATGGAGAAAAATGCAAAGATTTACGTTGCGGGACATCGCGGAATGGTAGGTTCTGCAATCGTAAGGGAATTGGAAAGACAGGGATATCACAATCTTGTCCTTAGAACCCATAAGGAACTGGACCTGACAAGACAGGATCAGGTAGAGAAATTTTTTGAGGAAGAGAAGCCAGAGTACGTGTTCCTTGCGGCTGCAAAGGTTGGCGGCATCATGGGAAATGCAACGGCCAAGGCTGACTTCATGTATGATAACATGATCCTTGAAATGAACGTCATTCATTCCGCATGGAAGAACGGTTGTAAGAAGCTGGAGTTTCTTGGAAGTTCCTGCATTTATCCCCGCATGGCGCCTCAGCCCATGCCGGAGAGCTGCCTTCTGACTTCTTCCCTTGAGCAGACCAATGAGGCCTATGCTTTGGCGAAGATCAGTGGCTTAAAATATTGTGAATACTTGAACGGACAGTATGGCACGGATTACATTTCCGTAATGCCAACGAACCTCTACGGACCCAACGACAATTATCATCCGGAACACAGTCACGTGCTTCCCGCACTGATCAGAAGATTCCATGAGGCCAAAGTGGCAGGCGCAAAGACCGTAACCTGTTGGGGTGACGGAAGTCCTTTAAGAGAATTCCTGTACGTGGATGACCTTGCAAACCTTTGCGTATTCCTGATGAATCATTACAGCGGTGATGAGACCGTGAACGCAGGTACGGGAAAGGAACTGACGATCAAGGAACTGACGGAACTCGTGGCAAAGGTTGTGGGATACCAGGGAGAGATCCTCTGGGATCCGTCCAAGCCAAACGGCACGCCGAGAAAGCTTCTCGACGTCAGCAAGGCAACGAAGCTTGGATGGACCTACAAGACGGAACTGGAGGACGGCATCCGTCTCGCGTACGAGGACTTTTTGAACAATCCCATGAGGGCGGAGAGATAGAGCATGAACATTGTATTACTTTCAGGTGGATCGGGAAAGCGTCTTTGGCCCCTTTCCAATGACGTCCGGTCAAAGCAATTCATAAAAATATTCCATAAGCCTGCTGATGAAATACAAGGCCAGGCGGCGAACAATGCCCCGGAGGAAGCCTATGAATCCATGGTGCAGCGCGTGTACCGTCAGATCAAGGCGGTGGATCCCACGGCTACGGTGACGATCGCAACTTCGAAATCACAAGTTAGCGCAATTCATAACCAGTTGGGAGAGAACGTGGGCATTTCCGTTGAACCTTGCAGGAGAGATACGTTCCCCGCGATCGCGCTTGCGACGGCATATTTGCACGACGTGATGGGAGTTCCTGAGGAGGAGGCCGTTGTCGTTTGCCCCGTGGATCCTTACGTGGAAAAGGATTATTTTGAGTCGCTCAAAAAACTGTGGGAACTTGCGCAGGCAGGAACGGCCAATTTAACGCTGATGGGCATTGATCCCACCTACCCGTCTGAGAAGTACGGATATATTATTCCGACGGGCAAGGAACAGGTTGCCAAGGTGGATACCTTTAAGGAAAAGCCAGACGCAGCCACGGCGCAAAAGTACATTGATGCCGGCGGTCTTTGGAATGGCGGCGTGTTTGCCTACAAGCTTAAGTACGTGCTGGAGAGGGCGCATGAACTGATCGACTTTACGGACTATCAGGATTTGTTCCATAAGTATGACGCGCTCACGAAGATCAGCTTCGATTATGCCGTGGTTGAGCATGAGAAAGACATTGCCGTGCTGCGGTTTCAGGGACAGTGGAAGGATCTGGGAACCTGGAATACCTTAACGGAAGCCATGGAAGAGTGCTCCATCGGCGACGTGCGCCTGAATGAAACTTGCAAGGACGTACACGCCATTAATGAGCTGGGAATCCCCATTCTTGGCATGGGGCTTAAGAATTTGGTGATCGCCGCCAGCCCGGACGGAATTCTTGTCAGTGACAAGGAACAGAGCTCCTATATCAAACCCTACGTGGATGCCATTGATCAGCAGATCATGTTTGCGGAAAAGAGCTGGGGAAGCTTCCGCGTGCTCGACGTAAAGCCAGAGAGCTTGACCATTCAGGTGACGTTGAATCCCGGACATGGCATGAACTATCACAGCCACGAGAGGCGCGATGAAGTTTGGACTGTGATCGCCGGTAAGGGAAAAGCCGTGTTGGACGGCGTGGAGCAGGAAGTGAAAGTTGGGGACGTGATCCGCATGCCCGTGGGTTGCAAGCATACTGTTTATGCAGAGACGGAGCTTCAGATCATAGAGGTTCAGCTGGGAACGGATATCAGTGTTTCTGACAAGAAGAAGCACGAGCTATAAGATTGGAGTCTGGAAGGATGAACGTGGTTTTGTTCTACAATGAGCTGTTTACCATCCTTTTTATGCTAATGGCCGGAGCGGTGATCGCGCTGGATCGCGTTAAAAAGACCGCAAAAGCGGAAGGTACTGCCAAAACGGTGGATGACGTTACTTCCGGTCAGAAAAAGAATTCGCGGGAGATCTACGTATTTTTAGGGATGCTGTTCGTGGCATTTCTTCTTCGTGCGTGGAAATTTGGCGCGGTTCCCGGGGGAATGAACCAGGACGGCGCCATGGCGGCCGTGGACGCGAAAGCATTGGCAGATTATGCGACGGATCGTTTTGGAACCTTCCTTCCGACACATTTTACGGCATGGGGATATGGGCAAATGAGCGTGCTCTTATCCTATTGCATGGTTCCGTTTATTAAACTGTTTGGTTTGAACGTGATCACGGCAAGGATTCCCATACTGATCGCGAGCATGCTCGGCCTCGCGGCCCTTTACGGCATTGCGAAGAAGCTTTGCGGAACAAGGGCGGCTTACGTCACGCTTGCCTTTGCCGTTTGTAATCCCTGGCATTTTATGCAGAGCAGATGGGCATTGGATTGCAATCTTTTCCCTCACGTTCTGCTGATCAGCATCTGGTTGTTGCTCAAGGGACTCGACGGAAAAAAGCGATGGCTGTATTTCTCCATGGTGGGGTTCGCGCTTTGCATGTATTGCTATGGCATTGCCTTTTATACCGTACCGTTATTATTGTTTGGAATGGCAGGATATCTCTTGGTCAAAAGGATCCTAAAGTGGCATGAGGTGCTGATCTGCGTTGCCGTTTACGCTTTTGTTGCATGGCCTATCTATCTTACCATGATGATCAATGCTTTCAAGTGGAATACCATCAAGACGTTCTTTTGTACCATGCCATATTTCCCTGAAAGCGTGAGATCGCGGGACATTCTCTTTTTTAGCGATGATAAACTTGCACAGCTTATAAAAAACTTCCAGAGCCTAAAGAATGTCTACGTGTCGGGCGACACGTTGCCGTGGAATACGGTGCCGGGCTTTGGGGTTGTCACAAAATGTTTCCTTCCGTTCGTTTTGGTGGGCACGTATGCCTGCATCCGGCAGATGCGAAGCGAGGAGAATTCCATTAAAAAAGCAGGTTATGCAGCCGCATTGTTTTTCTTTGCGATTGGAAATCTTTCGGGCCTTATCACGGCTAACGTTAACGTAAACCGGGTGAACGTGCTGCATTACGCATTGTTGCTTATGGCCGGCCTTGGCATTGATTTTGCCGTTTCGTACCTAAACAAAAGAGCGTTGCTGATCCTATTGGCTTATGGGATCATGAGCGTTTTGTTTGTCAATGCGTATTTTACGGAACATGCCCAGACGCTGCGAAGCAATTTCTATGCCGAGTTCCTGGATGCGGTACGGATCGCGGGAGACGAAAAGCAAACGGATTGCAGGCAAATCGTGATCACTCCGGACACGCAATATGCCGGTTCGGCGAGTGTTTCGGAAATATTGACTTTGTTTGCGCTTTCCGTGGATGCAAGGTTTTTCCAAGGAGAGACCGTGGATCAATACGGACAGTCTTATCATGAAAAATTCCATTACGTGAACGTTTTGCCGGAAAGCATGGATCCAAGCCTGCCGGTTGCATACGTGATCAAGACTGTGTATTTAGGGGATCAGGGAACGGAATTGCTGGAGGAGAACGGTTTCGTCATCAAGAAAACAAATGGGAACGGGAAGTACTGCGTTGTGATTCCAAGGGAGCGATATTTGGGGAATTAACCGTTAGTATCGCTTTGTACTTAGAAAAAAACTTGCTTTTCCCAATTTCTATGTTACAATGAGGGTGACAATTGAATAGTGAGAGATTTATTTTCTTGAAGAAAGGGAGAGCATTATGAAGAAGAAATTTAGCATTACCCTCATGGCACTTCTCTTGGTCGCTGCACTGGGCGGATGCGCAGGTGGCAAGTCTTCGGGGAATGAGTCCTCTACAGCTCCGGACGCTACGCAGGGAAGCCAGGCTTCCGTTTCTGGCCAGGGAACCGAGGATCCGAATGGAAACAAGGATTCCAAATATGGCGGAAAGGTAGTAGTCGGAGTACAACAGGATATTGACAGTCTTGACCCACACAAAGCAACTGCGGCAGGAACTAAGGAAATTCTGTTCAACATTTTTGAAGGCCTTTTAAAGGTCAATGAAAATGGTTCGTTAATCTGTGCAGTCGCTAGTGATTACTCCGTTTCGGAGGATGGGCTCACCTATACGTTTACCTTGCGTGACAACGTTAAGTTTCACAACGGAGCAAACGTTACGGCTGAGGACGTGAAATATTCCTTGGAGAGGGCATCAGGACTTCTTGACGGCACTGTGCTGGTAGCGAGCCTTGCAACGCTGAAGAGCGTTGACGTTATAGACGAGCATACGGTCCAGGTAACCACGGGCAGCGCCAACCTTGAGCTGATCTACAGCTTTACGACAGCCATCATTCCTAAGGGAAGCGGAGAGGCAGAAGGCAGTAATCCCATTGGTACCGGGCCTTTTTCTTTTGTATCCTACAAGCCCCAGGAGGGATTGGTGGTAAAGAAGAATCCGGACTACTGGCAGGAAGGACTTCCTTACCTGGATGAAGTGAACTTTAAGATCGTGAGCGGCGCTGACTCCGCACTTTTGGAGCTCAAGGGCCACAGCATTGATCTGTATTCTTATCTGACCGATTCCCAGGCAGCAGAGCTGGCAAACGATTATCAGATCCTTGCGGCACCCTCTGACGCATTGCAGGCAATGTTCCTGAACAATGCCGTAGCACCCTTTGACAACGTAAAGGTTCGTCAGGCAGTGTGCTATGCAATGGACAGAGATCTCGCAAATGAGTTCGTTACCGGCGGCAACGGCGCCATCATCAGCGCTCCGATGTTGCCCACCTTAAAGGATTACTACGTTGACTTAAACGGCACTTACGGCAGCGGCGCCAATATTGAAAAGGCTAAGCAGCTCCTTGCTGAGGCAGGATATCCTAACGGGATCGAGTTTTCTTTGATCGTTCCGTCCAACTACGAAGCTCACGTTCAGACGGCAGAGGTTCTTGCTGACCAGATGCAGGCAGCAGGCATCAACTGCAAGATCGAACTGGTTGAGTGGAATACTTGGCTTGAGGACGTATACAAGGGCAGAAATTACCAGGCATCCATCTGTGCGATCACGAGCGACATGACGCCCAGCTATCTGATGGTCCGTTTCCAGAGCGACCACAAGAAAAACTTCATTAACTTCAGCAGTGCTGAATACGATGAAGTTTACAAGAAGGCAGAGGCGAGCATGAACCTGCAGGAGAAGGCAAATTTCTATAAGCAGGCAGAGGAGATCTTCGTGAAGGAGGCAGGAACCGCATTCATCCAGGATCCCCCCATCACCATCGCACTGAACAAGAATCTGGCAGGATACAAATTCTACCCCATCTACGTTCAGGACATGAGCACCGTATATTTTAACAAGTAAACAGAGCCTTAAAATCCATCGCGAAGGCGATTACAATGCGGAATGAAGCGACGTCCCCCGAAGAAAAATCTGACGCCGGTTTTGCGGCAGATTTTTCTTCGCCTAAAAGGGGACGGAGCAAATGAAGCAAAAACAATCGCGAAGCGATACTCATACGAAATGAAACGAGGCGACCGAAGAAAATTGCGGTACCGATTTTGTAACGCAATTTTCTTCGCCATATGGAGCCGAGTGAAATGGAGTATTACATCGCCGAAGGCGATTCCATTAGGAGGGCTGGCATGAAATACCTGGTGAAAAAAATCGTAACTCTCATTATGACGTTGTTCCTGGTATCCGTGCTGGCTTTCCTTGCGTTTCAGATCATTCCCGGCGACGTGGTAACCTCCATCCTTGGAACGGAAGCCACGCCGGAGAGGGAAGAGGCCCTGCGAAAGGAACTGGGCCTGGACAAGCCTCCCGTCGTGCGTTATTTCCGCTGGGCTGGCAACGTCCTCAAGGGGGATTTCGGTGAAAGCTACCGTTATTCCAAAAACATGAACCAAATGATGCCCGTGGCAGAGCTCATTGGGGACAAGCTTCCCGTGACCTTGCTCCTGGCAGCGATTTCCATGGTTTTGATCGCCGTGATCGCCATTCCCTTAGGCGTGCTGTGGGCCAGAACCAAAAACAGGTTTCTGGACGTGGTGATGAACATGGGGTCGCAGACGGCGATGGCAATCCCGTCGTTCTTCCTTGGCGTCCTTGTGACGTATCTCTTTGGCATATTACTCAAATGGTTTTCTCCGGGCGGCTACGTCAGCTACAGGGAAAACTTTTGGGGCTGTGTTCGCTATCTGATCTTCCCGGCCATCTCCGTGGCCATTCCCAAGATTGCCATGACGGCAAGATTCCTTCGAAATTCCATGCTGACCGAGAGCGGCAGCGATTACGTGCGTACCGCCTACAGTAAAGGCGCGTCCGAACGCCGCGTGGCGTACGGCCACGTGCTGCGCAACGCCATGATGCCCGTCGTAACCTTCCTTGGCATGATCGTGGCCGAGATTGTTGCCGGCAGTATTGTGGTCGAGCAGGTTTTCAGCCTTCCGGGCATCGGCAAACTGCTTATTAGTTCGATATCAACAAGAGACTTCCCCGTAGTGGAGATCTTGATCTTATATATCACTTTTGTCGTGATCGTCGTATATTTCCTGGTGGACGTGCTTTACCGCGTGATCGATCCCAGGATCAGCAACAAGTAATCATTGTTTGAAATCCGTCAGGCACTCCGTAAGCCTGAGGAAAAGGAGAATTCCGTGAAGAAAGTGGGAGCGTGGTTCAAAAAACAGAATGCATACTTTCTGGTGGGACTGGTGATGACCGGTCTTGCAGTCATGCTCGGAATCCTCAGCTTTTTCTGGACGCCTTTTAGCACCACCGCCATGTCTGCGGCGGAGCGTTTTCACGGGCCCAGCCTTCGTCATCTCTTTGGAACGGACAATTTCGGCAGGGACATTTTCTCCAGAGTGATGCAGGGCATCGGAACCACCGTGATCGTCAGCAGCCTGATCGTGGTGATCTCCGCAGGCGCAGGGATCTTGATCGGTGCGATCACCGGATATTTTGGCGGGATTTTGGATGAGATCATCATGCGCATCACGGATGCCATCAATGCATTTCCAAGCATTCTTTTGGCGCTTGTCGTGATCAGTATTTTGGGGAGCGGAAAGCAGAACGTGATTTTTTCTTTGGGCATCGTGTTTGCACCCTCCTACGTCAGGATCGTGCGAAGCGAATTCATACGCCTGCGGGATGCGGATTTCGTTTGCCGCGCGAGACTAATGGGCGTAAAGAAACTGCGCATTCTGTTTGTACACATTTTGCCTAACATATGGTCCGTGTTCTGGGTTAGCGTGACCATAGGCTTTAATAACGCGATCCTCGCGGAGTCTGGCATGAGTTATCTTGGCATTGGCGTTCAGCCGCCGGATGCAAGTCTTGGAAAGATGCTTTCGGATGCGCAGGGATACCTTGGCCGTGCGCCCTGGTATGCGCTGGCGCCTGGACTTACCATCGTGTGGATCGTACTTGGATTCTCCCTTCTGAGCGAAGGAATTCGGCGAAAGGAGGCGGGAAAGAGATGATCAAGATCAAGCATTTGTCCGTGGCGTTCGACGGACCGGAAGTCGTAAAGGACGTTTCATTTGAGATCGGTGACGGCGAGATCCTTGGCGTGGTGGGCGAGTCCGGTTCTGGAAAGTCCGTGACGGCTCTGACGCTGATGGGGCTTGTCGCTGAGACGGCGCGCGTTACGTCAGGTGAAATCTATTATGACGATCAGCTTCTTCTGGAGGCGGGCGTGCCGCGGAATACTGCGCTGTATCGCGAGTATCAGGGTCAGAAAATGTCCATGGTATTCCAGGAACCCATGACGTCCCTGAACCCGACCATGAAGGTGGGGGCGCAGGTGGAGGAAGTCCTGATCCTTCATGACAGACAGGGCAGCAGTTATGAGACGAAAAAGGAAGCAAAGACTCCGGAAGCTAAAAACGGCCTTGCCGGTTGGCATCAGCGCCGTTTGGAAGAGAAGGAGAGACGCAGGGCACGCGTTTTGGGCGCGCTCCGGGGCGTTGGCCTCCGCGACGTGGAAAGAGTCTACGATTGCTATCCCCATCAGCTTTCCGGAGGCATGAGGCAACGCGTGATGATCGCCATGGCGGTAATACTGCATCCCGGCCTGATCATTGCGGATGAACCTACGACGGCGCTGGACGTAACCGTTCAGAACCAGATCATTGACCTGCTAAAAAAGATCAATCAGGAGCAGAAAAATTCCTTGCTCTTTATTACGCATGACTTAAACCTTGCGAGGAGACTCTGTGACAGAATCCTCGTGATGCAGGACGGATGCATTGTTGAGGAAGGAATCACGGAGGAGATCTTTAGTGATCCCAGAGGTGACTATACGAAGAAACTGATCAGTGCCGTTCCGGGGCGCACGGGCAAGAAAAAATCTGCCCATCAAAAGCTCAAGGAAGCCCAGGGAAAAAAAGGTGACGGGAAGAAACAAGAGCTGAAGCCCTTGGTGGAGGTGCGGGACCTCAGCGTTTCTTACCGGGAGAATGCCAATTCCCTGTTCGGAAAGACGATCAAGAAGACCGTGGTGCAAAACGCCACGTTTGACCTGTATGAAGGAGAGATCCTCGGACTTGTTGGGGAGAGCGGATGCGGAAAGACCACGCTTTCCAAGGCGATCCTCGGACTGAATAAAATGGTGGAGGGAAGCATTGTCCATCACTCCAACAGTCCGCAGATGGTATTCCAGGATCCCTATAGCAGTCTCAATCCGAGTAAGACGATCGGATGGCTCTTACAGGAACCGCTTCGGGCACAGGGCATTCTGGATCCCTCCAAGGCGATGACGGAGAAGGACCGCGTGGCAGCAGCCTATGACATGCTTCACAAGGTGGGCCTTAAGGATAAATACTTTACGAGAAGGCCGTCCCAGCTTTCCGGCGGCCAGCGCCAGCGCATTAGCATTGGACAGGCTCTGATCACAAGACCTGGTCTTGTCATCGCGGATGAGCCCGTATCCGCTTTGGACGTGACCATTCAGGCGCAGATCCTGGATCTGATCAGGAGTTTGCAGGAAGAACTGAAAACGGCGTTTTTGTTTATTTCCCATGACATCAACGTAATCTATCAGGTGAGCGACAGGATCATGGTCATGAAGGACGGAAAGATCTTGGAGATCGGTGACACGGAGGAGATCTTCCGGAATCCCAAGGACCCCTACACAAAAGAATTACTGCGATAAGAAATACGATAAGAGAAGGAGACTGACCAGAGGGCCAGTCTCTTTTATTGTGTAAATCACGGAAATAAATTATTGAGGCACGATAAAATATTATTGACAAATGAAAAGCTAGATGATAAATTATGATTAAGATAAGATGTTGGACAAAAGGAGTGATCAGCGTGCAAGATTATGGTATGGACAATAATTACATACGTTTTGACTTGGAAGACCTGAAAAGCCTGAAAAAACACGTGTGGGTATTGGGTCTTCTCGTGGTGAGCATCGCGGTAATTCTTTTCGTACTATTCAAAACGTGGGGAAACGATCAGAGCGTCAATGACTATCAAGTCTTGATCATGACGTGTTTTTTATATGCATTTCCGGTAGCCATTTTGTTTTTCTTAAAGTATTTAGTCAAATGGGGGACGTGTTATAACTATTTGGCGAAGTTGAAAAAGCGCAAGATGCTGCTTCCGGAGAAAAAGGAGGATTATCACGTAAATTTGGAAGAATTGGTTACGAAGGAGACAAGGGAACTTGAGAATGAGCAAGGCTCTGACGTACTGAGAATTGCATGCTCCGTCGCTGCGCTGATCGGTTTTGGCGTATGGGTGACAAACATGAATAATTTATATCCCGCATCGCATGGAGTAATCATTTTGGCCGCGCCGGTTCTTCTTTTTTGGATAGGTTACGTCATATATACGGCCTTGCGTTTTCCAGAAGAAAAGTTTAAGGATGAAACCAACCCGGATCCGACCAGAAGGCCAAAGAATTCATTTACGTCTTACCTGGTGAGAACTGCTTCTTTTGTCGTGGCGTCGTTTATATGGGTGAGCGGTGTTGAGTCCCTGGCGTCTTTTGACGAGCACGACTCTAGGTCAAGTGACTTAAAATATCTCTCCCAGATGCGAGCAGCAGCGTTCTGTGCACTTCATAACTTGAGCGATGAGGCCCCAGAACCAATTTTGATAGTATTTGAAAAGGACGGATACAGAATCGGGAATTTAAGTAAAGGCATGACGGATCATGGAATGCAAAACTTTATGGGGGAGTTTATGGCGCTTATGGATATGGAAACCGTCAGCTTGGACGTAGTCAACGAAAAGCTATGCAGCAGGGCATACGGAACGTTAGACAGTCTGGAGTTCACCGTTGACGCTCGAGCTGGAAGCGTAGAGCTCGTGGCAATGCCTCATGGGAAGGACGCGGAGCCCGTGGTGATCACGGAATAACGAAATAATTTAGAGAGAGACTGGCAAGTGCATTGCCAGTCTTTTTTTGCATATACATGAAAGTGATTTGGAATGTGACGGAGAACGCGGGGAATGCAAGGACTGTCAGAGGCGGAAGCGGCGAGAAGATTAGCAAAAGACGGAAGAAATGAACTTCGAAGGCCTAAAGGAAAGAGCCTTATCCATAGATTTTTGGAGCAACTTCAAGATCCGTTGATCTACGTGCTAATGGTGGCGGCATTTGTGTCAGTCGTGCTGGGGGAATTCAGTGATGCAGGGATCATTGCGGCGGTCGTCCTCCTAAACGCCTGCGTGGGTTTGGTGCAGGAAGGCAAGGCGAGGAAGGCGCTGGAGGCATTGGAAGACTTGCAAAGTCCTGCGGCAACGGTGCTCCGGGATGGAAAAGAAAAACGGATTCCTGCAGCCTGCGTTGTTTTGGGAGACGTTATCTGCCTGGAGGCGGGCGACCGGGTACCGGCGGACGTCATGCTGACGGAAGCCGTGGAGCTCATGACGGAGGAATCGGCGCTCACGGGGGAATCCCTTCCTGTTGAAAAGCATGCCATGAAGGGAGAACTTCGCGGAAACTCTGGTCATGCACCGGAGCACGGGGAAATGGCTTACGCCTCTACCATGGTGGTCAGTGGAAAAGGCCGGGGCGTGGTCTCGGCCGTCGGCATGCAGACGGAGCTTGGCAAGATTGCGGACATGATAGGGCAGGAAAAAGAAGAGCCGACGCCATTGCAAAAGCGCCTGGGAGAGTTGGGATTCGTTCTGAGCCTGTTATCACTGTTATTATGCGCGGTATTATTTGGGATCGCAGTGTTACAAAAGAGAGACGTGTTCCAGATGCTCCTTACGGCAATTTCCCTGGCGGTTGCCGCCGTGCCCGAGGGCCTGCCGGCGGTGGTGACGATCTGTCTTGCGTTGTCGGTCACGCGCCTTGCCAAAGCAGGATCCATCGTTCGAAGGCTTCCGAGCGTGGAAACCCTGGGCGCGGTAAACGTCGTATGTTCCGATAAGACGGGAACGCTTACGCAAAACCAGATGCATGCCCAGATGGGATTTTGGGATCAAAGGTTATGGAGCCTTTCTGGCGATGGCGAACATGCGAGGGACGGAAGAGAGGAAGCTTACGGCGCGCCGCCAAAGGAATTTCTGCAAGGCTTCACGTTGTGTAATAATGCCGTATGGGATGGGCAGGTTGGAGATCCCACGGAGCTTGCTCTTTTGGAATTGGGTAGACGGTTTGGAATGGAACGGGAGGAATTGGAGCGACTTGCTCCCAGGATCAAAGAGATCCCTTTCTCCTCAGAAACCCGAAAGATGACGACCTGTCACTTGAGCGGTGGCAGACTGATTGGTTATCGAAAAGGAGCGCCAGACGCAATCCTTCCGGAATGCCGGGAGATCCTGCTTGGCGGCAGAAAGGAAAACATGACGCCGCAGATGCGAAAGGAGATTCAAAAGGGGGCGGAGGATTTATCACGCATGGCCTACCGCACGCTGGCCGTTGCCATGAACGGCGGAATGACGATGCATGAAGGGCAGGGGCGATTGGCGCGAGATGAAACGGGAAAGCTGGAGAAGGGATCCTGGACGTTTCTGGGATTGATCGCCTTGGGTGATCCGCCGCGCCCTGAAGCAAAAGGAGCCGTAAGGGAATTGCGGGAGGCTGGCGTGGAAACCGTCATGATCACGGGAGACCATGCGGCGACGGCGCTTGCCATTGGAAAAGAACTGGCGATCGCAAAAAGTGCGGAGCAGTGCATGACGGGAGAGGAACTGGAACGTCTGTCGGAAGAAAGGCTTGCCGGTGAGATGGTACGAAGGAAGATACGCATTTTTGCCAGAGTAACGCCGGCACAAAAGAGGAAGATCGTAAAGGCATTGCAAAGTCAGGGAAAGATTGTTGCCATGACGGGGGACGGCGTAAATGACGCCCCTTCACTAAAGGCGGCAGACGTCGGGATCGCCATGGGAAAGAATGGCACGGACGTGGCAAAGGAGGCTTCGGACGTCGTGCTGACGGATGATAACATCGCAACCATTGAGCGCGCGGTGGAAGAGGGCAGGGGCGTGTACGAAAACATTCGGAAGACAGTGATCTTTCTGCTTTCTTCTAACTTTGGGGAGCTTCTTACCATGTTTGCTGCAGTGGTTTTTGGATTTGCCTCGCCGCTTAAGAGCAGTCACGTCCTATGGATCAATCTGATCACGGACTCCCTGCCTGCGCTGGCACTGGGCGTTGACCAAAATGACGGGAAGGCGCTGATGCGGTGTTCCCCAAGAAAGGCGGGGGAGAGTCTGTTTTCCAGGGGCGGATGGGGATGTACCTGTTTCTACGGAATTCTGATCGCAGGGATCAGCTTGGCTGCATTCGCCTTGCCTGGGCTCGGGCAGATGGGGGAACCATTGCTTACGAGAAGACAAACGTATGCCTTTACCGTGTTGGGAATGAGTCAGCTCTTTCATGCCATTGGCATGCGGGACGTAAACCGTTCCGTCTTCTGTATGCGTCCGGTAGTGAATAAGGTCATGTTGCTCGCGGTTGCCGTCGGCTTCGCCTTGCAGCTTGCAGTCACGGAGTTGCCATTTTTGGTCAAAGCCTTTGGAACGGTGCCGTTAAGCGTTAGTGAGTGGGGGATTTTGTGCGGTTTGGCAGCCATGCCGCTGATCGCACATGAGGTGATCGCCGTGCTCTGCCGGAAGGATCCGCCTAAAGAGCGTGGCAAGGAATAGAAGATTATTGAGATAAATATCACGTCAACATAAAAAAGACCAAAACGTTTCCATGCGCGTTTTTGGTCTTTTTTACTTATTTTCGGTCAGATAATTGATAAATGCGTTCAAAGCGATCTTTACTTCGGGAGTGAGCTTGCGGATCTTTGTGATCATTTCCTTCTCACCCATGGTAAAGTCGAGTTGCAATTCTTCCACGGGTTTCTCGTTGCCGATCAGAAAGTCAACGGTAACGCCGAAGAAGTCGGCAAATTGTTTTAAGGTTTTGATGTCAGGTTCGGCATGACCACGCTCATACTTGTAAATCGTCTGTTGACTTAGATGAAACTCATCAGCCAAGGCCTGTTGCGTCAAACCTGCATTCTTGCGTAGCATCAGCAGATTTTTCAAGGTAACTTCCTCACTTTTCATGAAAGGTTACCTATATTGTAATGCTGCTGCCCAAAATTTGATAAAACTAAATCAGATTTTGTCGAATAAACTTAAAAGTGGTAATATGAAATCATGCAAAATAGTTTCTCAACGTCTTCTCGACGGCACCAATTCCGGCGGAAAGCTCTGCAAAGTATTTCTTTACAAGATCTGACATTCCAAGCTTGATCAAGTCGACGCCGAAGATTTTTTCATTGCTAAGGAGCTCGTCAAGGCAGGAGAGGTCTTTCTCCTTCCCGCTCAATTCAAAGCCTGCAACGTAAGGAGTGGCAACGTCAAGCAGGGGATCGGGGCTAAGCGTGAAAGCATTTCCTTGATCATCCACGGCCATCAGGTAACGAAGCCAACCGGCAAATACCAGGGGGATGAACTTTAAGTCGCATACGCTAAGGTCAGCACGTTTTTGATATGCCTTTACGGTCTCGCCGAAGCGGATCGCAAGCTTTTGGGAGGTATCCGTTGCAATTCTCTGAGGCGTGTCAGGCATAAAAGGATTGGGGATTCTTACGTTTACGACCGCGTCAATGAAATCCTTCGGAGCAATGATTCCGGGATCAACGACAACGGGAAGTCCCTCCACGTAGCCGATGGTTTCCACGAATTTCTTTAGCAGGGGATTTTTCATCTCATCAGCGATCAAAGTGTATCCAAGAAGGCAACCGTAAATGGCAAGCGTGGTGTGTAAAGGATTTAAGCAGGTACAAACCTTCATTTTCTCCACCTTGTCGACGGTCTCGCGGTCCGTGAAGATAATGCCGCCTTTATCGATGGGAGGCTTTCCGTTCGGGAAGGCATCCTCGATCACAAGGTATTCGCATTCCTCTGCGTTGACGAAGGGAGCGATATAGGTGTTTTTGGAGGTGATGACGGGCTCCAGATTCTCCATGCCGTCATCCAAGAGCATTTTTTCTACCTTGGCATCCGGTCTGGGGGTGATCTTGTCGATCATGCTCCAGGG
Organism: Lachnospiraceae bacterium; assembly: GCA_017552985.1. Taxonomy (GTDB): domain Bacteria; phylum Bacillota; class Clostridia; order Lachnospirales; family Lachnospiraceae; genus Acetatifactor. The sequence continues at coordinate 47,971 of JAFZNO010000032.1, read as the reverse complement.
GAAGGAAACCTTGGTCTTGTCATTGACGTAAGCAAGGAATTTCTTGTCGGCAAGGCCTTTTTCCGTCCATTTTTCCGCAAAGGCATTTACGGCAGCATAAAGCTTATCACCATTATGAGAACAGTTATCCATGCTGACCATGGCGATGGGAAGCTCGCCGGCCTGAAATCTTGCGTAGAGGAGGGATACGACCTTTCCCAGGTAGCTGCAAGGCTTTTCGGGACCGTTCTCGTAATCCTGCGCAATGCTTGGAAGCAGTTCGCCCTTGCCGTCTACAAGGCTGTAGCCTTTTTCGGTGATCGTGAAGCTGGCCATTTGCAAGCTGGGATTCTGAAAGATTTCTTTTAGTCTGCCGTATTCAATATCATTCCCGGAATCAAGGATCAGGGACTCCATGATGGATCCAACCACGGTCTTTTCAACGGTTCCCGCAGCCTTTAGCGTTGCCAGGAGGCTTAGGTTGTCGTGGGGGCGGTTGCTTTTTTCGATGATCTCGTAATCATATCCTTCCGCGGCAATCAGGCCAACGTCGGTGATTCCCTGATTCAGGAGGTTTTGCATTACGTTTGCCTGGAACGCCCTAAAGATGTTACCCGCGCCGAAGTGGATCCACGTGGGTCTCTCATGTGTATTTTTCTTCACTTTCTCATAATCAAACTCGGGCAGCCGGTATCCCTTTGCAAGGTACTCGGACTTCCCTTCCCTGATTCCTTCTAACGTTAGTTTCATCTCATCACTCTTTCTGCCAGGATCCTGGCCGTGGTTATGGTATCATGGATTTCGGCTGGGCGGATAGGGCGACTGGCAGCTTAAAGCTGCGCGGCCCGAGTAGAAAACGCAGCGTGTCTGGCGGACTCGCCTGCATGCTCCAACCGTGACTAAGTTTAGTCCCCGACAAACTTACTTATGGGACTTGCAGATCGCCTCCCAGAGTCCGTTGAGGTAGGTAGCGCCGAGTGCTCTGTCGTAGAGGCCGTAGCCCGGCATTGCCACCTCGTCCCAGATCATGCGTCCGTGATCAGGACGGATGGGCCCCTCAAAACCGATGTCGTAAAGGGCGAGCATGATCTCATACATGTCGAAGGTACCGTCGCTGGAAAGATGAGCGGACTCCTCGAAATCAGTGGGAGAGTTAAACTTCAGGTTGCGAACGTGAGCGAAGTGGATGCGGCCCTTCAGGGAACGGATCATGTCAGGAAGATCATTCTCTAAGTTGGTGCCATAGGAGCCGGAACAGAAAGTCACGCCGTTGTGCGGGTTGTCCACCATCTTCATCATCCGGAGAATGTTCTGCTTGTTGATGATGATGCGGGGAAGACCGAATACGCTCCAGGCGGGATCATCCGGATGGATCGCCATGTTGATGTCATACTTGTCGCAGACGGGCATGATGCGCTCAAGGAAATACTTCAGATTTGCAAAGAGCTTCTCGTCATCCACGTCCTTATACATTTCGAAGAGCTCCTTGATGTGTGCCATGCGCTCTGGCTCCCAGCCGGGAAGGATGGCACCGTTGGAGTCACCGCTGATGGAAGCGAACATGTCCTCGGGATTTAAGGCGTCAACGGCTTCCTGCGTGTAGGCGAGAACCGTGGAACCGTCGGGACGAACCCGGGCAAGCTCCGTTCTGGTCCAGTCGAAGACGGGCATGAAATTGTAGCATACCATGTGGATGCCGGCCTGTCCAAGGCGCTCCAGGGTAGTGATATAATTGTCAATGTATTTGTCGCGGTCGGGCGTGCCTACCTTGATGGCGTCGTGAACGTTCACGCTCTCAATGCCGACGAGTTGAAGGCCTGCGTCCTCAATTTCCTTCTTGAGGGCGAGAATGTCCTCCATCTCCCAAACCTCACCCGGCGCCGTGCCGTAAAGGGTGGAGATCACGCCGGTCACCCCGGGGATCTGACGGATCTGCTTCAAAGTAACCGTGTCATACTTGCTGCCATACCAGCGCAAAGTCATCTGCATGTTTTTATCCTCCTGATCAATGGTAATTAATCCATGGTACGCAAGCAAAAACACTTGCGTTCAGCTTTTGTTCTTAGTATAATCAAACCATAAATGCAAGAAAAGAATATATATTGCTGAAAATCATGTAAAAATTGCTGCACTGGGAATGGCATGGATGGAATTATTTCATGAAGTGAGGACGTAGGATGGAAGAGGGCAGACGGACAAAGGGAAAAATAAGGCGATTGCCGGCGACGGAGGAACGACAGTATCTGATCGACGGGGATTATGAAGCCTATGAGAAGGAAGGCGTGCCGACGGGAGCCATGGCCTTTCATTATCATAATTTTTATGAGATCCTTTACGTGCTGGAGGGAGAGTATTCCTCCATGGTAGAAAACCAAAGCTACCACCTGCACAAGGGCGATTTTTTGCTGATCGATCAAAATGTCATGCACAAGTATCAGCCCACGGAGGGGAAACATGAGAATTCCAGGCGCATCATTCTGTGGGTGACGGGAGCCTTCCTGAAGAATCTTTCGGACGGGGAACTGGATCTGACGGAATGCTTCCGCCTGCAGGATTCCAGGGCATGGCACTTCCCCGTTTACTATGAGGAGATGCTTCGCGGGTATCTTCTAAAGCTTGCCATGGACGGCGAATCCACGGGGATCCGCCGTGCCATGGACAGGGGATACCTGACTCTGTTTTTTGCCCATTTGAATCTTTTGTGCGGCAGGAAGGAATCGCTGCTCTCAGGGGAGTACGTTGCGGAGCATCCGCTGGTTGAGCAGGTGAACGCCTACGTGGAAGCGCATCTGGAGGAGAGCATTACCCTGGAGCAGCTTGCGGAATGCGTGCACGTAAGCAAGTATCATTTCCTGCGGAAATTTAAGGAACTGACGGGCGTGACGGCACATGCCTTCGTCATGAACAAAAGGCTGATCCGCGCCTGTGAATTGCTGCAAAAAGGCGAGAGCGTGACGACGGCATACCAGAAAGCGGGTTTTGGAGACTATTCCGTTTTCCTGAGAAATTTCCGGGATGCCTTTGGCATATCGCCGGGCAAGTATCGCAGCTAGCGGTTGCACGGAGACGCAGACGCGTTCCGTGACACGCTGCGCGGAAACGTGACGGCAGACACGGCTCCGTGACACGCTGCGCGGAAACGTGACAGTAGACACGTCCCCGTGACACGTTAGTAGGCGCCGGGTTCGGAGATGCGGGTGATGCCGGTATAGATTTCCGAGATCTTATACCAGGTGGCATAATCCGTGACGCCGGTTTCGGGCAGCCCGAAGATGCGCTGGAAAATGCGGACGCTGTTGGTGGTGAGGGGACCGTAGATCCCGTCTTCCGCAAGCTTCGGTATGGCAGGATAATTTTGCGAAATGCGGTTTAACTGGTTTTGGAGCTGACGGACTTTGTCGCCGCGAGATCCGTTTTGCAGACTGTATCCGGGATAGGAGGATGGCACGCCGGAAATTTGTTGCGCGGAATTCAAATACAGGTCATTGCCGAAATAATACCGCAGAATCTCGATGGCGCTATAGCCTTCATCGGCCAAATAGCGGGAGCCCCATTGGCTTAGACCGCGGCAGGTGGTGTTTTTGCCGTCACAGTATGCGGTAAAAATCGGCTGGCGCACGCCGGGGCGGGAGAGGTAGTTGGCAAAGACGTTGTCTACAATTTGGTCCACGTTCTCGAAGGTGTTTCTTCCTTTGACCCATTTCTGGTCATAGGCCGTGGAAGAGGTGATCGTGAAGTTATAGCCTTTAGACCGGTACCATTCCACGTAGACGCGGTTTAGCGTAAAGGATTGAATGGCAAGCACGTTCGCCAGGATCGCGGCTTCCGGCCAGGTAGAATAAATTTCATTTGCGGCCACGTTTTTGATATAGTCCTTGTAGCGCACGTAATAGTTGGGGGCGGAAGAGTCCCCCGGGACGCCGTCATGCACGATGACGTATTCCGGGATCACGACGCGGCTCAGGACGATCTCACCGGTATCCGGCAAGGGCTTGATCTCTTCCTCGGGAAGCTTTGGGGGATACTCTCCAAACAGTACGTGGGCGGGAATGACGTAGACCGCTTCCCCGCCTGTCGTCTCAGGCAGAAACAAAGGGCGGAGGCGGATCGTCTGAAGGGCCAATTCCCCGGGAAGGATCTGGATGCCGTCGACGAGTGCCGTTTCATAATCCGGTGCCGTGACGGAAACGCTCACCTGTGCATAGGGCTGTGGCTGGTCAGGAGCGAGGGAGAGGGAAACGTTTGGTGCCGGAATGGAAATGACTTTGGTCTGCCCGGATTCATCAGTGGTCAGGGTATCAATGATCTGCCCGGGTTCTCCCGCAAAGGAAACGCGGATAAGCGCACCTTGAACGGGCAGTAGCCCAAGGGAAGAAGTGATCATGATTTTTAGCGTCCCGGCAGACGCTGCGGCGGGAAAGACCGGAGCCGTGGGAACGTCAGGGATTTCAAGGTTCGTCATAAGTTTTTCTCACAGAGCCTTTTTCGTTACTTTATGCAGATTTTCCATATGCGTGACGATGGGAAAAGGATTGAAAAAAAGACAAGATTATATTAGTATAGTATTTAGGGGTTTTGACGGACAGAGAAGGAGGACAACCATGAACGATCTGTTAGTGCTTAGCAACGTATCGAAGAATTACGGATATGGGAAATTGGCGGTAAACAACGTTTCCATTACCCTTCCGAGAGGCAAGATCATCGGGCTTTTGGGGCCGAATGGCAGCGGCAAGACAACGATGATCAAAATGATCAACGGATTGCTTCGTCCGACAGAGGGCGAGATCCGCTTTTTGGGAGAGGAGATCGGACCGGAAACCAAGGCAAGGATCTCTTATCTTCCGGACCGCACGTACCTTTCACCCAGTGACACCATTTCGAGCATTTTAGACTATTTTGAGGATTTCTATGAGGATTTCTCACGGGAGAGAGCCATCAAGATGCTGGAAGACCTTCAGATCGATCCGCGCGCCAAGATGAAAACACTTTCCAAGGGAACCAAGGAGAAGGTACAGCTCATTTTGGTCATGAGCCGCGATGCGGACCTTTACGTGCTGGACGAGCCCATTGCAGGCGTGGATCCGGCAGCCAGGGATTACATTCTGCGAACCATCTTAAACAATTACCATCAGAATGCTTCCATCCTGATCTCCACGCACTTGATCAGCGACATTGAACAGGTGTTGGACGAGGTGATCTTTATGCGTGACGGACGGCTGATCCTGTATGGCTCCGCACCGCAGATCCGGGAGCAGCAGGGGAAATCCGTGGATGCATATTTTAGGGAGGTGTTCGCATGTTAGGCAAATTATTTAAGCATGAATTCCGGCGCATTGGCAAGATGGCATGTCTGCTTTTGGCAGTATTCTTTGGCATCACCGTTATTGGTGCGATTTATCTTGTGTCTCCGTTATTTCACAGCATTATTGATGCCAGCAGCGGCTCGGGCGTGTTGCTTACCGTCGTGGGAGGAATTCTGGCTCTGATCGGCCTTTTATCCTACACGCTCATACTGATCGGATTAAGCTTTGGATTTATCATCTACCTTGGATTTCGTTTTTATCGCAGCATGTATTCCGATGAGGGATATCTGACACATACCCTTCCAGTGAAATCTTCCCAGCTTATCATCGTAAAGACTGTTACGGGCGGAACCTGGATGCTGATCATGACCTTGGCATTGTACGTTCTGGTGGCCTTCTTGACCACGCTTGGTTATGCGCAGATGAAGGGGCTCAGCTTCTTCGAGGTGGTATCCAACTTTAGAGAGCTATTTGGCACGTTTGTTGGATATTTGCGTGAAGGCGCAGGCTTTGACCTTTCAACGTCTGGGATTTTGCTGACTTGCACGACGCTCATCTCTCCCTTTACCACCGTAGCCATTTTGTTTGGGGCACTTACTTTGGGACAGTATTCTTGGAAGAATAAAGGTCTTATGGGAATATTGGCATACATTGGCGTGAGGGTTGCGATGACAATTTTTGGCGGCATACTAGGTCTTGGCTCCACCATGCTTCGCGCGAGTCAGGGGACGGATCCCGAAGTCATGTTTCAACTGGCAAATGACAGGTATTTAGTCAGCCTTTTGGCCCAAGTGATTTTTGCATGTATTCTGTTTTTCTGGTCCATTCACGTGGTGAGAGACCGGTTGAACATGGAGTAAAGCTTTGACGTAACGTTGATTTGGGAGGGCTCGAAGAATGAGAGAAGTCATAGATGAGGTCCTTAGCGGGAACTTTGGCAGCGAAACGGGATCCCTTGATTTTTCGCAGGCAACCCTGGAACTATCCGTCTATCCGGGAGAAGAATACGAGGGAAGCTTTCAGGTCTATGGGGAAAACGATGCTTTGATCAAAGGGCGCGTTTTCTCCACGGATTATCGCGTGGAATGTCTCACCCCGGAATTTGCCGGCAGGGATGCCGAGATTTCATACGTCCTTCACGGCTCATGCCTGGAAACGGGAGAGGTGGTCAAGGGCGCTTTTCGCGTGATCAGTAATCTGGGAGAATATTCCCTGCCTTACGAGGTGACGTGTGAGGACGGATGGCCGGAGACCTCTTTGGGTACGATTCAAAACCTGTCGGATTTTATAAATCTTGCCAAGGGAAATTGGCAGGAGGCAGTGTCTCTTTTTTATTCAGATTCATTTCTTAAGATCCTTGAGAATGGCAATTCACAAAGCATTCCCATATATTATGGCCTGGCAGCCTATCCGGGACGGGAACAGAACATGGAAGAATTCCTGATCCACGCAGGAAAGAAGCAGTGCGTGGAGTTTTTGACGGAGACGCCGCAGGTCACGCTGGAAATGCAGCAGGCGGAAGGTGAGTGGCATCTCATGGAGCAGGAGATCTCAGTGACGAGGAGCGGCTGGGGCTACGTGGCACTCAACGTGGAGGCGGACGGAGAGTTCCTTGTGCTTGAGAAGGCGCTTCTTGTGGAAGAAGATTTTCTGGGAAATTACGCCAGGATTCCCTTTTACGTGGACCCGATAAAATTAAAGCCGGGGATCAATCACGGAAAGTTGGTGTTTTATAATTCCTTTACGAGTTTTGAGGTCCGCGTGACCGTGAAAAATGGCATGGCGCACTTGGTGAATCAGGCAAGACTTCACTGGGACCAGGCGATCGTGAAAATCATGAGGACCTATGAGCGTTTCCGCACCCGCAAGATGGGACTGGCAAACTGGCTGGACCAGACGCGGGAGCAGGTGGACAAGCTGATCGCCATGAATGAGGAGGATCCCATGCCTTGTCTGTTTAAGGCGCAGATCCTGATCACGCAGGACAGCCAGAATGAGGCACAGTGGCTTCTTTCGCACGCCGTGGATCTGATGGAAAGGCAGCCCGACGTTGATGAGGAGCTTTGGGCATATTACCTTTATCTCACCACGCTTCTAAGCAGGGATGAGGAAGAAATCTTAAAAGTGACGGACGAGGTGGAGCAGCTCTACCGCAAGAATCCGGAATCCTGGAGGATCGCATGGCTTTTGCTTTACCTTTCGGCAGAGTTTATGGATAAGCCTGCGGAAAAGCTCCGTTTCATGGAAAAGCAGTTTGAGCGTGGATGCCGCAGCTTTGTCATTTACGTCGAGGCATTGCAGGCATATCTTAGCAATCCTGCGCTTTTGAGAAAGCTTGGCGAGTTTGAAAGACAGGTGCTTTACTATGGCATCCGCAAGGACTATTTCAGTCCGGACCTTGCGGAACGCTTTTTAGGCTTGCTGGCAAAGGATAAGGATTATTCCCCGATCCTTTGCAGAATCTTGGAAAGACTCTATCGCAAACGGAAGGACGCGCGCATCGTGCAGCATCTGTGCGAGCTTTTCGTACGAGGCGGCATTCTTGGACTAAAGGCTTTGCCTTGGTACGAAAAGGGCGTGGAGGAACAGCTTCGCATTACGAACCTGTACGAATCCTTTATGTCATCCATTGATCCGGAGGAGAGAAAGAGCCTGCCCAAGGCAGCAGTATTGTATTTCTCTTACCAGAATAAATTGGATCAGGACCGCACCGCGTTTTTGTATGATTACGTGTTGGATAATAAAGTGTTATATGCAGACGTCTATGACAAATACGTGCTGCGCTGCAGGGATTTTGTGAATGACCAGATCGCCAAGGGACGGATCAATCGTCATCTGGCACGGATTTATTCCCGGATGCTGACGCCGGAGGTGATAAGCCAGCAGAATGCCGACGTCTTGATCAGGCTCCTGTTTACGGTGAAGATCCGCGTGAAGGACGAACGGATGAAGAAACTGATCGTCTTTGCGAAGGGAAGCATGATCGGCATGGAATACCCGCTGATCGGCGGTGAGACTCTTGCACCGGTTTATGGCGAAGACAGTACGCTGATTTTCGAGGACGCCTTTGGAAACCGGTTTGCGGACGAAATCTCTTTTGAGACGGAGCGTTACCTAAATCCGGATCTTTTCCTGCAGGGACTGGAAAACAAGAACATGCAGTCTCCGGAGTTTGACTTATACCTCCTAAATAAAGCCGGGGATGAGCCCTTAGGGGATGAGTTGGCCGAGAAGGCGATCGGTCTTTGTTCCTGGGAAGGACTGGAGACGGGAAAGAAAACACAGATCTGCCTGCGCCTGTTAAAGCAATTCTTTGAAGGAGCGCAGCCAGAGAAAATGGATGAGCTTTTCGGGATCATGAAGGCTTTGCCGCTCACGCTCACGCAGCGCATGGAAGCGGCTAAGTACGCCGTTCTTCGCGGCGATTATGAAGTCCCCTACGCATGGATGCAGGAGTTTGGACCCTACTTTATGGATGGCAATACGCTGGCCAGGCTTTTGGGAAATCTTTTGGCTGGCGGATATGGCGAGGAACCGAGCATTACTGCGGCGGTAACGTATCTCTTCCGCAGGGGAAAGGCGAGTGCGCTGGCCTTAGATTACTTGAGCAAATACGGAGAGGGACATCTGAAGGATCTTAGGGACCTTTGGAAGGAGATGCGGGAGAATTCCCTTGACGTTACGGCGCTGGAGGAGAGGATCCTGATCCAGATGATCTTCTCAGGTGCCTACGTTGCCGAGCGGTCTGAGATTTTTGAAGAATACTACAAACACGCGGGGGAATCCTCCGTGATCAAGGCTTACGTCATTCAGAGCAGTTATGATTATTTTGTCAAGGAACGGACGGCGGATTCCATTTGTTTCCGCGTCATGCTGGACGGCGCACGGTGGGAGTCGAACCTGCCAAAGGTATGCAAGCTGGCATTCCTAAAGCATTACGCTGAGAATCCTTCCGAAGTATCCAGGGAAGTGGACGGCGCGCTGGACGCATTCCTCCGGGAAATGATGGCGGAGAAGATCCATTTCGAGTTTTATCACAAGCTTAGACATCAAAGGCATCTCTTAGGTGAACTGGCGGACAAGTGCCTTGTGGAATACCGAACGAAACCCGGCGGACGTGCCCGGATCCATTACGTGATCGCGAAGGATGGAGAAAAGGGTCAGGAATACCTGTCGGAAAACATGAGAGACGTTTTCTGCGGGATCTGTTGCCGGGAATTTGTATTATTCTTTGGCGAGACGCTGCAGTATTACGTGACGGAAGAAATTGGCGGGGAAGAGACCATGACGGTTTCGGGAACGCTTCAGTGCCGCGAGACGGATGCGGATGCCGCGGGAACCATGTACGGCATGATCAACGACATGGTTATGAGTCAGGGCATGCAGGACGGGGATGCGCTGGATAAAGCGTTGGAACACTATTATTTTAAGGAGTTTTGCGGCGAGAGCCTGTTCACTTTGCGATAGGGCTCCCGGGGAGGACGGAAAATGCTTAAAATTGGCGGTAATCAAAAATTGATCGTGGGATATGACCTCGGATGGGATTATGCCCAGATTAGCTTCTGTAATGCGGCGGGCAGTCCCGTGGAGACGGTATCTTCCGTTGCGGGTTCGGAATATTTCAGCATACCGACGGTGCTCTGCAAACGCCCTGGCGTTAACCAGTGGTTTTATGGGAAAGAGGCATTGCAGTACGCGCAGGAGAATCAAGGGATCCTGGTAGAGAACCTGCTTCAGCTTGCCGTGGACGGGGAGTCCGTACAGATCGACGGCGGAGAATATGATCCCGTCGCACTGCTGACGCTGTTTTTCAAGCGGAGTCTTGGCATGCTTTCCAGCGCGGCCGGCACGGAAAAGATCGAAGCGCTGATGATCACCTGTGACCAGTTGGACGCAACCGTGATCGCGGTTCTGGAAAAATTGTCTGCAAATCTCCGGCTTAAGACGGAGAGGATTGCTTGGCAATCCCATCAGGAGAGCTATTATGATTATCTCATCCATCAGCAGGGCGAGCTGTGGAAGGAGCCTTCCATTCTCTTTCACTATCAGGGAAACCGCATGATCTGTTATCGGATGGAATTCAACCGGAAGACAAAGCCCGTCGTTACGTTTATTCACAGGGAAGAGGAGGAATTTCCCTCCAAGGCATCCCTTTCCGGCAAGGAACAGGAAGGCAACCAGATCCTGGACCGCACCTTCTTAGAGCTGGTTCAGGAGAAGATCGGAAACGGAAGGATTGCATCCGTCTATCTGATCGGAGATGATTTTTCGGAGGATTGGCTGAAAGAATCTTTGAAGTTCCTGTGTGACAGGAGGCGGATTTTCCTCGGAAACAATCTGTTTTGCAAGGGCGCATGCCATGGCATGCTCGAGCATTTTCATCCCAGCGACGTGGCAGGCGAGTACGTGTTCCTTGGGGAAGACAAGCTCAAGAGCAACATTGGCATGAACGTATTCCGGCAGGGGAGCAGCACCTACCTTCCCCTCTTGGATGCGGGAACAAGTTGGAAGAAGGCGACGACGAGCCTGGAATTTTATCTAAAGGGCGAAAACGTGGTGGAGCTGACGGCAACAAGCCTTGTGGGCGGCGGGAAAACAGTTCTGCCCATAGAGTTGGATGGACTCTCCGGAGACATGGCGCGCATCCGCATGACGCTGTACGTGAAGGGAGAGAAATTGCTTCACGCGCGGTTTGCGGATCTGGGATTTGGAGAATTCCGTTCCGCGGAGACAAGGGTTTGGGAAAAAGACGTCACGTTAGACTAGGAGGCATTTATGCAGGCATATCTTTGCGTGGGAGAGTATTCTTCCGTACCATATTTGATCCAGGGCCTGGAAATGCGGGTATATTGCATGGAGGAGCTCTGTTACGGGCTTAAGGAAAATGCATTTCTTCTCGACAGCTCCATCATGAGCGATACACTGCTCCGTTGGATCCGGGAGCGTTGTGGGCTGGATGAACTGGCAGATTTTCTGTATCCCATGGTGCACCGGCAGGGATCCTTAAGCACCTTCGTCTCAGCCATCTTGCAGTACGTGGGACTGTATGACGCGGAAACCATCCGCCAGGTAGAACAGATCCTAAAGAAGGGCGCGGGCCTCTCGAGTCTGGAAAAGCGGAAGGAGCAGGTGGATTATCTGGCCAAAAAGAAGAAATACGTGGCAGCCATCCGCGGTTATGACGGACTGCTCCTGAAATGGGAGGAGTTTGGAGAGATGGGACTATCCGTTCCCGGAGACGAGCTTAAGGCCAACATCTGTCATAACAAGGGCGTGGCCTACGCGAGGCTGATGCTTTACGGACAGGCCGGTGACAGCTTCCTTTCTGCCTACCGGATCACGGGCAACGAGGACGAGTATCTTTGCTTTCTTGCCACAAAGCGCATGGAACTGTCGGAAAGCCAGTACGTCGGGTTCGCGGCAGGGGAGATGGAGCATTATGAGCTCACCTTGGAACTCGAGAAGAAGATGGAAGAGCTCCGACTCGATTTCCGGCTTCAGCCGGCGGAACTGATGCTCAGGGAACGCAGGGAAGCCAAGGAATCCGGCGACGAGCGCTACTATCAGGAAGAAGGGGCGAAACTCTGCGAATCGCTCAAAAACCAGTACCGGTTTAGCGTCGGGGAGTGATTCTCGATTTATACAAAAAAACCATCGATTTTTTTCGAATTTTCTTGATTTTTTCTATTGAAAATTTTCGATAAACGTGTTTATCTATTAAAGTGATTTCTTTTGAAATAATTTTTCAGTATGACAAGAGAGCGAGGTAAATTGAGTATGCAGGAGCTGAAACCCATCAAAGAGGGTAAAGTGCGCGAGATCTATGACAACGGCGACAGCCTGATCATGGTTGCCACGGACCGCATCAGTTGCTTTGACGTGATCCTTCACAACGTGGTTACGAAGAAGGGTACCGTACTTACGCAGATGTCCAAGTTTTGGTTTGACATGACGAAGGATATCATTCCCAACCACATGATTTCCGTTGACGTAAAGGACATGCCTGAATTCTTTCAGCAGCCGAAGTTCGACGGCAACAGCATGATGTGTAAGAAACTGGAGATGCTTCCCGTGGAGTGCATCGTTCGCGGCTACATCACCGGAAGCGGCTGGGCTAGTTACGTAAAGAACGGCACGGTTTGCGGCATCAAGCTTCCTGAGGGACTGAAGGAGTCTGACAAGTTACCTGAGCCTATCTATACCCCTTCCACGAAGGCTGAGATCGGAGATCACGACGAGAACATCTCCTACGAGCAGAGCGTGGAATATCTTGAGAAGCGTTTCCCGGGTAAGGGCGAAGAATATGCTTCCAAGCTCCGTGACTATACCATCGCTTTATATAAAAAGTGCGCAGACTACGCACTGACCAGAGGCATCATCATCGCTGACACGAAATTTGAATTCGGTCTTGACGAGAACGGAAACATTGTTTTGGGCGACGAGATGCTTACCCCTGACAGCTCCCGTTTCTGGCCGGCGGAGGGTTACGAGCCCGGACATGCACAGCCTTCCTTCGACAAGCAGTTCGCAAGAGACTGGCTGAAGGCAAACGAGCATGACTGGACCTTGCCGGACGAGATCGTGCAGAAGACGATCGACAAGTACCTTCAGGGATATGAACTGCTGACAGGTAAAAAATTAGTATAACCATATCATGGCCCAAGGCTATGCTTTCGACGGCGTAAGCACCTTGGGCTATCGAAGTTTAAAACATAAGGAGAACGTAAATGAGTACTGACAGATATCAGAGTCCATTATCAGAGAGATATGCCAGCAAGGAAATGCAGTTTATCTTTTCCCCCGACATGAAGTTCCGCACTTGGAGAAAGCTTTGGATCGCCCTTGCCGAGACGGAGAAGGAGCTTGGTCTTTCCCAGAACGGAAAGCCCGTCATCACGCAGGAGCAGATCGATGAGTTAAAGGCACATGCCGAGGATATCAATTATGACGTGGCACAGGCCAGGGAAAAGGTGGTACGCCATGACGTCATGAGCCACGTGTACGCTTATGGCCAGCAGTGCCCCAAGGCGGCAGGAATCATTCATCTTGGCGCTACGTCCTGCTACGTTGGCGACAATACGGACATTATCGTAATGACGGAAGCATTAAAGCTTGTTCGCAAGAAGTTGATCAACGTGATGAAGGAGCTGGCGGATTTTGCAGACAAGTATAAGGCCCAACCCACGCTTGCCTTCACCCATTTCCAGCCTGCACAGCCCACGACCGTTGGCAAGCGCGCGACCTTGTGGCTTCAGGAGTTTTCGCTGGATCTGGAGGACCTGGACCACGTGCTTTCTACCATGAAGCTTCTTGGCTCCAAGGGAACCACGGGTACCCAGGCATCCTTCCTCGAGCTCTTTAACGGGGATCAGGAGACTATCGATAAGATCGATCCCATGATCGCTGCAAAGATGGGCTTTAAGGAGTGCTATCCCGTATCCGGCCAGACATATTCCAGAAAGGTTGACACCAGAGTGGCCAACGTGCTTGCAGGCATTGCGGCCAGCGCGCACAAGATGAGCAATGACATCCGTCTGCTCCAGCACCTGAAGGAAGTGGAAGAGCCCTTCGAGAAGACGCAGATCGGTTCCTCCGCCATGGCATACAAGAGAAATCCCATGAGAAGCGAGAGAATTGCTTCCCTGTCCAGATACGTTATGATCGACGCGCTGAACCCTGCCATTACCTCGGCAACCCAGTGGTTTGAGAGAACGCTCGATGATTCCGCAAACAAGAGACTTTCCATTCCTGAAGGCTTCCTTGCCATTGACGGCATCCTGGATCTTTGCCTGAACGTGGTGGATGGCCTTGTAGTATATCCCAAGGTGATTGAAAAGAGACTTCGCAGCGAGCTTCCCTTCATGGCAACGGAGAACATCATGATGGATGCAGTAAAGAACGGCGGCAACCGTCAGGAGCTTCACGAGCGCATCCGCGAGCTTTCCATGGAAGCAGGACGCAACGTCAAGGTTGAGGGCAAGGACAATAACCTCCTTGAACTCATTGCTGCGGATCCCGCCTTTGGCCTCTCCCTCGAAGACCTTCAGAAATGCATGGATCCTTCGAAATACGTTGGCCGCAGCGTTGTTCAGGTTGACGCCTTCCTCACCAACGTCATCCGCCCCATCCTCGCTGCCAATGCCGATCTCCTTGGCGTCAAGGCCGAGATTAACGTGTAAGAAATCTATGATTAATTATTTTTATAATGTCATTTAACGGATTAATGTAAAGTTAATGGCTTGAAACAACCTCGAGGGGATGTTTGAAATAGACTCTCTCAGGCATGTGTGCCAAGCGTCGGTACTTATTCCACGTATCGCGTGACGATTGCGCTTGCCGCAAGCGGCAGGCGAGGGGAATTAGTACCGATACGCTGCACTCATAGCGCGAGCGTGCCTGAGAGAGTCTGTTCAAACAAAGCCCCGAGTTCTTCAAAATATACAGTAAGGAGAAATGACATGGGCGGATTTTTTGGAGTTGCATCAAAAGAGGATTGTACGTTTGACCTGTTCTTTGGTACGGACTATCATTCCCACTTGGGAACGCGCCGTGCGGGAATGGTGGTATATGGCAAAAAAGGTTTTGACCGTGCAATCCACAACATCGAAAACGCACCCTTTCGTACGAAATTTGACGGTGACGTGAATTCCATGGAGGGAAATCTGGGAATCGGATGTATTTCCGACTATGAACCACAGCCCTTGCTTATGAGATCGCATCACGGCACCTACGCCATCACCACCGTGGGCAAGATCAACAATGCAGAAGCCTTGACAAAACAGATTTTTGACAACGGCCTTTCCCACTTTATGGAGATGAGCAGCGGCGAGATCAATGCAACTGAGTTGGTTGCGGCATTGATCAACCAGAAGGACAACATGGTGGACGGCATCCGCTACGCACAGGAGGTCATCGACGGATCCATGAGCATTTTGATCCTGACGCCCCTTGGCCTGTATGCCGCAAGAGACCGGCTTGGAAGAACGCCGGTGGTGATCGGAAAGAAAAAGGACGCCCATTGCGTTTCATTTGAAAGCTTTGCTTATCTGAACCTTGGATATGAAGATTGTAAGGAATTAGGACCTGGAGAAATCGCGGTGGTAACGCCTGAAGGCGTGAAGACGCTTGTGAATCCCGGCAAGGACATGAAAATCTGTACCTTCCTTTGGATCTATTACGGCTATCCGTCCTCGTCCTACGAGGGGATCAGCGTGGAGCAGATGCGTTATAACTGCGGCGCTGCCTTGGCAAAGAGAGATGCCGGCAGAGATCACGTAAAACCGGACATCGTTGCCGGCGTACCGGATTCCGGAACGGCACATGCCATCGGATATGCAAATGAGTCCGGCATTCCGTTCTCCAGACCGTTTATCAAATACACGCCGACCTGGCCGAGATCCTTCATGCCGACGATGCAGACGCAGAGAAACCTGATCGCGAAGATGAAGCTGATTCCCGTGCATGACCTGATCCAGGACAAGAAGCTTCTTTTGATCGACGATTCCATCGTGCGAGGAACGCAGCTTCGCGAGACGACGGAATTCCTGTATCAGAGCGGTGCGAAGGAGGTTCACATCCGTCCTGCGTGCCCGCCGCTTTTGTTCGGCTGTAAGTACTTGAATTTCTCCAGATCCACGTCCGAGATGGACTTGATCGCGAGAAGAGTACTGAAAGACATGGAGCAGGAAGGCCTGCAGATTGACTTAAAGAAGTACGTGGATCCCAACACGAACGAATACAATGACATGGTGTCACGCATTGGAAAGCAGCTCAATTTCACCACCTTGCATTTCCACAGACTGGACGACATGATCAACTCCGTTGGCATTGACAAAGAAAAGCTTTGTACTTACTGCTGGGACGGCAGGGAATAGTCAGAACGTAAAACTTGATGAATTCAAAACGTGAGGAATTCACGGAAAGAAAGGATGAAACATATGGTTAAAGCAGTTGTAGGAGCAAACTGGGGCGACGAAGGAAAAGGCAAGATCACGGACATGATGGCTGAGAAGGCGGACGTTATCGTACGTTTTCAGGGCGGCGCAAACGCAGGACACACCATTGTGAACTGCTATGGTAAATTTGCATTGCACACTTTACCTTCCGGCGTATTTTACGGTCATACCACCAGCGTGATCGGCAATGGCGTGGCGCTGAACATTCCCCTTTTGTTCAAGGAGATTCAGTCCATCGTAGAGAGAAACGTGCCCATGCCCAAGATTTTGGTTTCTGACCGCGCACAGATCGTGATGCCTTATCACATTCTCTTTGATCAGTATGAGGAGGAGCGTCTTGGCGGTAAGTCCTTTGGTTCCACCAAATCCGGCATCGCACCTTTTTATTCTGACAAATATGCAAAGATCGGTTTCCAGGTCAACGAGCTGTTTGACGAGGAAGGACTGGCTGAAAAGGTTAGGAGCGTATGTGCGGTAAAGAACGTTCTCTTAAAGCATCTCTACAATAAGCCTGAGATCGATCCCGAAGAGCTGTTAAAGACGCTGCATGAGTATAAAGAGATGGTTGCACCTTACGTTTGCGACGTTTCCGCATTCCTTGACCGCGCGTTGAAGGATGGCAAGACCGTTCTGTTAGAGGGGCAGTTGGGCACCTTAAAGGATCCCGATCACGGCATCTATCCCATGGTTACGAGTTCCTCCACCCTCGCTGCTTACGGTGCGGTAGGCGCAGGCATTCCGCCCTATGAGATCAAGCAGGTTGTGACGGTATGTAAGGCATATTCCTCCGCAGTAGGTGCAGGTGCGTTTGTTTCCGAGATCTTTGGGGATGAGGCGGATGAGCTTCGTCGCCGCGGCGGAGACGGCGGTGAATACGGCGCAACTACCGGAAGACCCAGAAGAATGGGGTGGTTTGACTGCGTTGCTTCCAAGTATGGCTGCCGCCTGCAGGGAACCACGGACGTTGCCTTCACGGTACTGGACGTGCTTGGCTACCTGGACGAGATCCCCGTTTGCGTTGGATATGAGATCGACGGAAAGGTGACGACGGACTTCCCCGTAACGCATCTTCTTGAGAAGGCAAAGCCCGTGCTCAGAACGCTTCCCGGATGGAAGTGCGACATCCGCGGCATCGATAAGTACGAGGATCTTCCTGAGAATTGCAGAAACTATATTGAGTTTATTGAAAAGCAGATCGGTTATCCCATCACCATGATCAGCAATGGTCCCAGAAGACAGGACATCATTTACAGGGAGAGCCCTTTGAAGAAGGCGTAAAGGGGATTTGCTTAGAAAGGACGACGTGAGAGCGTGATCAAAAACGTAATTTTTGACATTGGAAACGTGCTGACAGACTTTCGGTGGGCGGAGTTTCTTGCGGACAAGGGCTTCTCGGAAGATGAGGTCGGACGCATCGCGAAGGCCAGCGTGCTCACGCCGGTCTGGGCTGAGCTTGACCGCGGCGTCTGGAGCTTTGATGAAGTGATGGCTGGATTTGTCAAGAATGATCCAGAGATCGAAGAGAAGCTTCACAAGGCTTTTGACGACATGACCGACATCGTTACGATCCGGGACTATGCGGTAGATTGGATAAAAAAGCTCAAAGAAAAAGGCTTTTCCGTCTATTGCCTCTCAAATTTTTCAGAAAAGATCGAGAGAGAATGCAAGAAAGGCCTAGTCTTTCGGGAGTATATGGATGGAGGTCTCCTCTCCTGGAACGTAAAGCTGATCAAACCGGATCCGGCGTTTTATCAGCTTTTACTCGACAGATATTCCCTGATTCCGGAAGAGAGCGTCTTTGTGGATGACCTGCCGGCAAACGTTGAGGCTGGCAAAAAGCTCGGGATCCACGGGATCGTTTTTGAAACGCCTGGGCAGGTTTGGAAAGATCTTGAAGCATTAAATTCATAAGAATCACCGGGAGAGGTCATTCCTGATCGGAGGCTTCTCCCGTTTTGTTTTCTGAAGCGTTATCCTCCAATTCGAAGGACGCTATGGTGTGCTTTTGCGCGAGCACTCCGTACATCCAAGTATAAATCCAAATGAGGAGAGGAATGGTCACGGTGCCGATCAGGCAGAGCATAAACCACTGCCCGGAGGAGCTTCTGTCAAAGATCGCAACAAAGAGAGTCGTGACGTATAAGCCAAGTAACAGTATAATGCCAATGATGGCGGCGATGCGTTTCCCCGTCATTTTCGTTTGCTTGTTATTCGTGCCGCCGGCGTTTTTCTTGTCATTCGTATTTGCAGACATGGGATACCTCTCATTCTTTTTTCGTTATTCATTGTAAAGCAGTTTTAACAATGCTTCGGGCGTCATGGACTGGATCTGCGCCGCATCCGGGAAGGTTTCCTCGCCCCATCGGAATTGCGCGGTTTTTTTCAGATAAGACTTGGGGGACTCGCAATCGGGAAAACGGGAGTACCAGTCTGGATAATAGGTTTGCATGTAGTTTTCTGCCAGCTTAACGGCATCCTTGGCCTTGGATGACTTGGCAATCCCGCAAAGCCGCACGCCGGGAGGACTGGAGTGCACGAGTAAGACGCTGCCGTCTTCACAGGTGCCAAGGCTGATCCAAACGTGTCCGTTCATGCTGGCGACGTCACCGGGTTTCCACTCCGTCACGGATTTCGCGGCCGTGAATTCTCCAAATCCCAAAGAGGCTAAGTTTTGGGCCACGTCGGTAGAAGTATATACGTAACCTTCTTTGCCGTCTTCCGTTTCCAAAGTGTTGTAAATGGCCCAGCCGACAAAGCCGGAGCAGTCCAATCCGTCGTGGATCTGATAGCGGGTCTTTTTGTAGTTGTAGTTTGATGGAAGGTCTTTTGCAAATTCTTTCCATCTGGGGCTTAACCCAATGGTGCAGGCTTCCGTGCCGGCTCCCGTGTCTTCTTCATTCCAACCGCCGCCCCATACGTAGGCGGTTTCTCCGATGGGTAACAGGGCAGTTTTTAGAAAGTATTCCAAACCGTGCATTTCCGGTTCCTCTTGGTCACCTTGCGCCCCGTCCGTCGAATCATTTGGCTCCATTGAGGGACTCACGTCAGGGGAGACGGCGTCGCCGGAAGACGGTATCGATGCTTCAATTGCGCTTTCCGCGATGGTGACCGACGCCACGGCATCGGCATCGCCGCATCCGGTAAGGAAAAGGCAGACGAGGAGGGGCAAGGCCCAGCGAAATCTTTTTCTCATCATTTGTATTCTCCACGCGTGAAATCTATTCTGAGAACACTCTCATTGTATACCCAAAATGCGGGGAACCGCAAGGGAATACGTAAGTTTTTATTGATTTAAGGGCTCTTTTGTTATATACTAGTATAAGTTATAAGGAAAATGGCAGGCATGAGGCCTGTAAATAAGTAAGGATGGTATAAAAATATGGCACTTTTAGAGAAATGGCGCAGCGTAGCATACAATGAGAGATTGGGCAAGGACGAGCTTCAGAGACTTTGGGGCGTATATTTTAAGAGAGAGCAGGACATCTATGCGGAGCTCTTAAAGAATCCCGATGAAGTCGTAAAGGGCACCGTTAAGGAGCTTGCAGAACGCTATGGCGTTGACGTGATGACCATGACGGGCTTCCTCGATGGCATTAATGACAGCTTGATCGAAAAGAATCCCATTGAAGAGATGGAAGAGGACACCGAGGTGAACCTTGGATTCGACAAGGCCCTCCTTTACAAGAATATGGTGGCGGCAGACGCGGAATGGCTTTACAAGCTTGATGCATGGAAGGACATTTTCGACGATGAGACCAGAAAGCGTCTCTACAAGGAGCAGAAATCCTCCACGACCGTGATCAAAGGTGACAAGATTTATCCTAACGATCCCTGTCCTTGCGGATCGGGAAAGAAATACAAGAAATGTTGCGGTAAGAAATAAGGAACGAAGGAATGGAGCTTTTCCCTTAGGGGGGAGGCTCGTTCTTGTTAAAAGTCAAAAGCTAAAAGGGGAGAGAGAACATGAAAAAACTGGAAGAATACGTAAGGTCAATACCTGATTTTCCCGAGGAAGGGATCATCTTTCGCGACGTAACCAGCGTGCTGCAGGATGCAGAGGGGCTTCATCTGGCCATCAGTACCATGCAGGATCTGGTGAAGGATTTGGACTTCGACGTGGTTGTGGGACCGGAATCCAGAGGTTTTATTTTTGGCACCCCTATTGCATATAATCTTCACAAGCCCTTTGTTTTGATCAGAAAGAAAGGGAAGCTTCCCTGTGAGACGGTGAGCATTGACTATGACTTGGAATATGGCAAGGCTACCATTGAAATGCACAAGGACAGCATTAAGCCCGGCCAAAAGGTTTTGATCGTGGATGACCTGATCGCAACCGGCGGTACGACGGAAGCCATGATCAAGCTGATCGAGAGTCTTGGCGGCGAAGTGGTTGGCGTCGTGGTACTTATGGAATTGGCAGGATTAAAGGGACGTGAGAAGATCGCAGATTACCGTTTGGATTCCGCGATCGTTTATCCCGGAAAATAAAAAGAATTTTGATGACGTAGGAGTGGTTACGGATGACGGAAGAAATGAATGACGTCAAATATAGCGATGGTCCGTTGGCAAAGCCACAGGAATTTGAGACTCCCGAGCAGTTGTATCAGGAGCTTATTTCGCGTGTCAAAACTTACCATCCCAGTGACGACATTACCGCCATCGCAAAAGCCTACGAAACCGCCAGCAAGGCACATGAAGGCCAGACCAGAAAATCCGGAGAACCTTACATCATTCATCCGTTGAACGTTGCCATTATCCTGGCAGAGTTGGAGATGGACAAGGAAACCATCATCGCGGGCATATTACATGACGTGGTGGAAGACACGGCGATGACGCAGGAGGATCTTGTGCGGGAATTCGGTGAGGACGTTGCGCTTCTGGTGGACGGCGTCACCAAGCTGGAAAAGATCCCTCTTAGCTCTGACGTGGATCAGTCGGAAGCCAAACTTGAGATGCAGGCGGAGAACCTCCGGAAAATGTTCCTTGCCATGGCGAAGGACATAAGGGTTATCCTGATCAAGCTGGCGGACAGACTCCATAACATGCGCACGCTTCAGCACCAAAAACCTGAAAGCCAGCAGCGCATTGCGAGGGAAACGCTGGAGATTTACAGCCCCATCGCCCAGAGACTGGGCATCAGCAAAATTAAGATCGAATTGGACGACCTGTCCTTAAAATATTTGGAGCCGGAAGCTTACCGGGATCTGGTAAACCAGATCGCCATGAAGCGAAGCGCCCGCGAGCAATACATCCAAGGCATTGTGGATGAAGTGCGCAACATCATTGACGCGGCGGGCATCAAGGCTAAGGTTGAAGGGCGCGTGAAGCACTTCTTCAGCATCTATAAGAAAATGAAGAACCAGAATAAGACTCTGGATCAGATCTATGACTTGTTTGCCGTCAGGATCATTGTGGATTCCGTCAAGGACTGCTATGCTGCGCTGGGAGAGATCCATGCGCATTACAAGCCCGTTCCCGGACGATTTAAGGATTACATTGCCATCCCGAAGGCCAACATGTATCAGTCGCTTCACACGACGCTGATCGGAACCAGCGGCCAGCCTTTTGAGATTCAGATCCGTACCTTTGAAATGCATAAGGCTGCGGAATATGGTATCGCGGCACACTGGAAATACAAGGAAGCCTCCGACGGAAAGAAGGTGGAGACGCAGGAAGAGGAGAAACTGGTTTGGCTGCGTCAGATCCTCGAGTGGCAGCAGGATATGTCGGACAACCGTGAATTCATGAACCTGCTGAAGAATGACTTGGATCTGTTTTCTGATCAGGTATATTGCTTTACGCCGACCGGTGAGGTCAAAAACCTTCCCGCAGGCTCCACGCCCATTGACTTCGCGTACAGCATTCATTCGGCCGTGGGCAACAAGATGGTGGGCGCCCGGGTCAACGGCAAGTTAGTGACCATCGATTATCAGATCAAGAACGGCGACCGCATCGAGATCATCACCTCCGGGAACTCGAAGGGACCCAGCCGCGACTGGCTTAGCGTCGTAAAGAGTACCCAGGCGAAGAACAAGATCAATCAGTGGTTTAAGAGCCAGGGAAAAGAAGAGAACGTTTCCAGGGGAAAGGATCTCATAAACGCATATTGTAAGGCCAAGGGCATTAACATGGCGAGCCTCCTTTCCACGGAGTACATGGACGCCATCATGCATAAATATGGTTTCCGTGATTGGGACAGCGTGCTTGCGGCCATTGGTCACGGAGCCCTGAAGGAAGGCCAGATCATTGGACGCCTTCAGGAATATTATGACAGAGACCATAAGAAAGAACTGACCAACGAGGAAGTGTTGGCGACGATAGCCGAGAATGGCCAGGCAACGGGACATCCCGTTCGCATGCGTTCGAAGGGCGGCATCCTTGTAAAGGGAATCGCTGATCTCTCCGTCCGGTTTTCAAAGTGCTGTTCACCGGTACCCGGAGATGAAATCGTGGGATTTGTCACCAGGGGCAGGGGCATCAGCATTCACCGCACGGACTGCGTCAACATCCTAAATCTTCCGGAGGATGAACGGATCCGGATCATGGAGGCAGACTGGGAATCCACGGACGATCAGCCCACGGGTTCCTACGTGTGCGAGATCAATCTGTTTGCGCGTGACAGAAACGGCCTCCTGGCGGACATCTCCAAGGTATTTACCGAGAAGAACATCAGCATCATGTCCCTAAACACTCGAACGAATAAGCAGGGCATGGTCACCATGCAGCTTGGTTTTGAAGTGAGCGGCAGGGATGCACTGAACAACATCATGGAAAGATTGCACGGAATCGAGAGCGTTATCGACATCGAGAGAAGCATTGGATAAAGGGAATAATTACATGGGTGAGATCAAGATTGGCAAGATGGTGCTGGGCAGTTGCGCCACCAATACCTATTTTATTTATCGGGAAGGCGAGAATAAGGCCATCGCAGTGGACCCTGCAGATCAGGGGACTTCCATATATGCCAGCCTATTCAAGAATGATCTGAAGGTCGAAGGGATTCTGCTGACGCATGGTCATTTCGATCATATCTGGGGACTTTCGGCGCTGAAGGGTGCCGTAAACCGCGAGAGGGCGGAGAAGGGGCTGGATCCCATTCTGGTTTATGCGCTTAACGAGGAAAAAGAACTCCTTGGAAATGCGGAGATGAACGTGTCTGAAATGGCAGGCAGGGCTTGCGTTGCGGAAGCGGACAAGTACGTAAGGGATGGCGAGGAGATCACCATTGCCGGGATCACGTTCCAAGTGATTGCAACACCTGGTCACACCGGAGGGAGTTGTTGCTATTACGTTCCGGAGGCAGGTTTCCTGATCAGCGGGGACACGCTGTTCCAAGAGAGCGTGGGAAGAACGGATTTCCCAACGGGAAGCATGAGCAGTTTGGTACGTTCCATCAAGGACAAGCTGTTTTGTCTGCCGGAAGAAACCAAGGTTTATCCGGGACACGGCGGTGCCACCACCATCGGCTACGAAAAGGAGAACAATCCATTCTGTGTATAAGAAATATTTGTTTGTTAACATAAACCATCCAAGTTTTGAATATGACGTAAATTCGATCGCAAAAGCATTTTATCCAGACCGGCAGGTCAAGGTGATCACGCCGGAGAGCACAAGCCTGTTGCAGGAATGGCAGGACGTGAAGGCGGACGGGGAAGCTTCCCTGGAAGAGATCCTGATCGACTTGCGGGAAACCGGTGCGGTCATGAACGTGAAAGCTGAGGGAAAGACGGCGGACAAAAATGCTTCGTCGGGACCTGAAGAGGCGACGTACGAATGGCATAGCGCCGACGGAACCCTTTCAGAAGGTTATGAGGGTTATAAGACTGGGTTTAAGGCGTTTTTTTACCAGACGCTGGAACGGCACGTGGGAAGAAGTCTTCCCTGGGGGAGCCTTACGGGCATCCGCCCAACCAAGATCGCTTATGGTCTTTTTGAAGAAGGAAAGACGCAAGAGGAGATCTTAGCTTATCTGAAACAAAAGTATTTTGTCAGTGACGAAAAAGCGCTCCTTGGCATGGACGTGGCGCAAAGGGAGCGGGAGATTCTTTCTAAGATTCATTATCAGGGCGGTTACAGTCTGTACGTGGGCATTCCTTTTTGCCCAACCACTTGTCTCTATTGTTCTTTTACGTCGTTTCCCATTGCGGCATGGCGCAAAAAGGTAGACGCCTATCTGGACTGTCTCATCCGTGAGATGCAGTTTGTCGCTGAAAAGTATCGGGACAAGATCCTGGATACGGTTTACGTGGGCGGCGGAACGCCGACAACGCTTGAACCGGAGCAACTCGAAAAGCTTTTGTCCAATCTGAAAAAGTATTTTGATTTTTCACAGGTAAAGGAATTTACCGTGGAGGCAGGGCGTGCGGACAGCATTACGCGTGAAAAGCTAAAGGTACTTAAGAAACATGGCGTGAGCCGTATTTCCGTGAATCCCCAGACCATGAAGCAGGAGACGCTGGACGTCATTGGAAGAAAGGCTTCCGTTGCACAGGTTTTGGAAGCGTATCGCCTGGCTCGCGAGGAGGGCTTTGACAATATTAACATGGATCTGATCCTAGGCCTTCCGGGGGAGACGGCAAGTGACGTACAAAACACCATTGACGAGGTGGTGAGACTTGCGCCTGACAGCTTGACGGTGCATTCCCTGGCGATCAAGCGGGCATCCAAATTGAGCGACTGGATTCTGGAACATGGGATTGAGACGCTCAGTAACACGGATGAGACAATGAAGATCGCGGCCGAAGGCGCCAGACGTCTCGGGATGAATCCCTATTATTTATATCGTCAAAAAAACATGTCCGGGAATTTTGAGAACGTGGGTTATGCCCTTCCCGGAAAGTATGGCATTTATAACATATTGATCATGGAGGAGGTTCAGACCATCATCGCCTTGGGCGCGGGATGCATCAGTAAGAGAGTGTATCCGGACGGGAGGATCGAACGGAGCGACAGCGTGAAGGACGTATCCCTGTATCTCGAGAAGATCGATGAGATGATAGAACGGAAAGAGAAACTGATGAGTGACGAAGCATGAATTTCATGCTGAAATGACGGGAGGGTTAGTGACGTGAAAAAGGGAGTTATCACAGATTACAGTTGGAGAAAAAAGAGAATCATCTTGTGGATTTTAATCATTCTTTTTATTCTTTTGATCCCTACGATTGTGACAATGCTTTACGTATTCCGCCACGTGAAATATTTGAACGTTGAGGATGATGCCTTGCATCCCCTTCAGGCGGTATATAAATCTTCAAAAGTGAAAATAGACAGCATCACGCACACATTAAAGACTTCTGACGGTGAGGTGCTGTGGTGTTCGGAAGTGGAAGCGGACAAACCGCAGGGCGTGATCATTTACCTGGGAGCCCAGAAAGAGCCTTCCGTAACGTATTTTTACGCGCATGCCGCATGGATGCAGAAGAACGGATATGCATCCTTCCTCTTGGAAGTCCGTGCGCACGGCGAAAGTTCCGGAAAGAAACTGGGACTGGGATTTACGGAGGTTGAAGACGTCAGGGCAGTTGTGGATTACATTAAGAGCGTAGACAAGTATAAGGATCTTCCCATTGTCGTGCAAGGCGTTTCCCTGGGTGGTTCCATTGCCATCAATGCCACGGCGGAGATTCCTGAGATCAGCGGATGCATTGCAATGTCGCCGTTCGCCTCTCCGGATGATCAGTGGGACTTCTACTTAAAGGAGCATGGCATTCCCGGATTCCTTCGGGACGTACAGCGTCCGTTTACGCATCAGGCGTTTCGCTGGATTTACGGCAAGGATGTAGCTGATAACATGGTTCCCAAGGAAACGATCAAGAAGACGGGGAGTAAGCCCGTGTTAGTGATTTCGGCAAAGAATGATCCGGTTATTTCCATCGAGAACACTTTTCTCTTGCAGCAAACGAAAAGCAATGCGGAGTTTTGGGTCAGGGATTCGGCAGATCATTACGTGATCGCGGGAAACAACCTTATGGAAGTTTCGAAAGACAAAGAGTATTGTATTTACCTGGAGGGATTTCTTAAAAAGATCGTTTTGGAAACTGAGAAGTAAATCGACTTAGAGTGGGTCATGAGAATGGCCCACTTTTTTTTCGCGAAAAATTTAATAGAAAATTCATTGACGTAAAGGCGGCTGACAAGGTACTCTAAAAAGGTAGGGTTAAAGAAGGCATAAAAAGTAAAGGGGGAAATGCCCATGATGAAGAAAAATGAAGAATACTTGTCGGAGTATTCGAAGATCTGTTACCAGGAGGATGACATAGACGTTGAGCTTTTTGACGCGTATGGCGTGAAGCGCGGCCTCCGGGATAAAAATGGAAACGGCGTTCTTTCCGGACTGACAAATATTTCCAGGATTGAGGCGTTCCAGATCGTGGACGGAGTGAAGAAACCCTGTGACGGAAAACTTTGGTACCGCGGTTATGATTGCATTGAATTGGTCAATGGATTTAAGGGGAAGCGCTATGGCTTCGAGGAGATTGCGTATCTGCTTCTTTTGGGCAGATTGCCGAATGAGACGGAGCTGGCAGAGTTTTGTGACGTTCTGGCATCCGGGCGTACCCTGCCAAGAAACTTTACCAGGGACGTTATCATGAAAGCGCCCTCCGGAGACATTATGAATTCCCTGACCAGGAGCGTACTCACCCTGGCTTCTTATGATAAAAATTGCATAGACAACAGCGTGGAGAACGTGCTGCGGCAAAGCCTCCAGCTGATCAGTATTTTCCCCATGCTGGCGGTATACGGATATCATGCCTATAATCATTATTCCAATGACGACAGCATGTACATTCACCGCCCGCAGAAGAAGCTTTCCACGGCGGAGAACCTTCTGATGATGCTTCGTCCTGATAAGAAATATACGAAGCTGGAAGCAACCGTACTGGACATTGCACTGGTGCTTCACATGGAGCACGGCGGCGGCAACAATTCCACGTTCACGACCCGTGTTGTAACCTCCTCCGGATCGGATACCTATTCCGTGGTGGCAGCAGCCCTGTCTTCCTTAAAGGGTCCCAAGCACGGCGGTGCTAACATCAAGGTCGTGGAGATGATGCGTGACATTGAAAAGCACGTATCTGATTGGACGAATGAAGACGAGGTGCGGGATTATCTTCGCAAGATCCTAAACAAGGAAGCCTTCGACAAGAAGGGCCTGATCTATGGCATGGGACATGCGGTTTATTCCCTTTCCGATCCGAGAGCCAAGGTATTTAAGGCATTTGTGGAACAGCTCGCGGAGGAAAAGGGCAGGGAAAAGGATTTCGCCCTGTATTCCATGATCGAGAGACTGGCGCCTGAAGTGATCAGTCAGAAAGCCAGGATTTATAAAGGCGTCAGCGCTAACGTTGACTTTTACAGCGGATTTGTTTACAGTATGTTAGAGATCCCTCTTGAGATGTATACGCCGATCTTTGCGATCGCGAGAATCGTAGGCTGGAGTGCACACAGGATCGAGGAATTGATCAACATGGACAAGATCATCCGCCCTGCATATTTAAGCGTCATGAAAGAGCGGGATTACGTTCCCATGGAAGAGCGCGCGGGAGCGGTTAAGGCGCAGGAAGAGGCATAAAACGTGAATGACTCTATCCTTTCGTACCTTAGGGAACGGGGCGGCGTGCCCTTTTCTGAAAAACCTTTATGTGAGGTTGACGCTCTGGTTCTCTGCCAGTTTAGTTACCTGAAATTTGACGGGCTCGTGCCTGGCGTGGACCAAAGAGACAACGGCATTTTGTTAAAGGAATTGACCGTGCATCCCATGCGGGATGGACTGTTTTCAGACGAAAGATATGAGGAAGCAAATCGCGAATTGTTTCAAAACGTGGCGGAGAGCCGGCGTTTTGGAGGATTAAGGCTTTGCGCCTACGTCAATTTGGTAGAAAAGGATTGGGAGGCGCAGTTTTCTGCCATTACAATCCATTTAGAGGACGAAAGACCGTTCGTTGCCTTTCGTGGAACGGATGAGACTTTGATCGCATGGAAGGAAGATTTTAACATGACCTTCCAAAGTCCGATCCCCGCGCAGCGTTGCGCGCTAAAGTATCTAGGTGAAATTTCGTCAAGTTTGGGAGATTCCTTTTTCCTTGGCGGTCATTCCAAGGGCGGGAATCTGGCCGTATATGCGGCCATGAACTGTGACGCCGAGATTCGCGGCAGAATACGGACAATATACAATATGGATGGTCCGGGCTTTTGGCCAGAAGTCCGGGAAAAGAGTGCCTATGACGAGATTGCGGACAGGATCGTTAAGATCATTCCCCGTTCCTCATTCATAGGCATGATGTTTGAACAAGAGAATTCCTATCAGGTGACGGAGAGTAATAATATTGGCCTGCTGCAACATGACCCCTTTTCCTGGGTGGTCAGGGACGGGAAATTTGTGGAAGCCGCTGACGTGAGCAATGGAAGGAAATTTATTGACGAAACCGTAAATCTGTGGATTTTGACGTTTAACAGAGATCAGCTAAAGGAGTTTATCCGCGTGGCGTTTTCCGTTTTGGAGGCTCCGCAAAAAGATGACTTGATCCAGATCAGCGAGGATAAGAAAAAGAGCTTTCTGGAAATGGTTTTGGCAATAAAAAAGTTGGACGCCGAAGAGAGAAAGCGATTGCTTGACGGGATAAAGCGCCTGTTTGAAATGACAGGCATAAATGCACTGGATAAAATTGAAAGCCTGATCCAAAGGCTGGAAAGTGAACTAAAAAAGGAGTAACAAGACATGAAAGTGGCTAAGGAGCAACGAAAGACAGGGGGTCTGCCACGCCTAACTTGGCTGGCAGCGTTTTTGTTGCCGTTTTTCTTGATGTTGGCAATCTTTATTGGCAATGGGATTTTCCCCTTTGGAAAGAGATGCTTTTTGTTTTCCGACATGTATCACCAGTACATGCCCTTTTTCCAGGAAATGATGAGAAAAATAAAGGCCGGAGAAGATCTTAGCTACTCATGGAACGTGGGGATGGGATCGAATTTCCTGGCACTTTACGTCTATTACCTGGCCAGTCCCTTTAACTGGCTCGCTTTTTTATTCCCGCAAAAGTATCTGATCGAATTCATGAGTTATGCCGTTGTATGCAAGATCGGATTCGCAGGACTCACTTCCTGGATTTATTTGAGATCCCGCACGGGAGACAAGAAAAACGCTTGGCTCGCGGCTCTCTTTTGCTCAACGTTCTATGCCATGAGCGGGTTTGTGGCGGCATATAACTGGAATGTCATGTGGATAGACTGCGTGGTGCTTCTGCCCCTGATACTGATGGGACTTGAGAGATTGGTCCGCCAGGGGAAAATGGGGTTGTACGTCGTTACCTTGGGACTTAGCATTTTTACGAATTTCTATATTTCCATCATGATCTGCCTGTTTTTGGTATTGTATTTTATTTATCTGTTTCTGGCTGAGAAACGGAGCTTTTCGATGATATGGAAATTTGCGGTTGGTTCCCTTCTTGCGGGCGGCCTTGCGGCCATTTTCCTGGTTCCCGAGGTGAAGGCACTGATGGCAACGGATTTCGGAGACATGGATTTTCCCAAGGAGTGGAAGTCCTATTTCCCGATCATTGACGTATTGGCAAGACATTGCATGGCCATCACCACGGAACGGGCGCTGGAGCACTGGCCCAATATTTATTGTGGTACCATGGTATTTTTCATGATCCCGCTCTATGCCGTCAATGAAAAGATCCCGGCTCGCAGAAGACTGGGATTTATGACGCTTGCCGGCATCTTTCTGATCAGCTTTGCCACAAATGGTTTGGATTTTATCTGGCACGGATTTAATTATCCGGATTCTCTTCCCGCCAGACAGTCCTTTATTTACGTGTTGATCGTTTTGGTGGCTTGTTATGATTGCCTGACGCATCTGGACGGCATAAAGCCGGCGACAATCGTTAAGTCAGCATTGGGGGCGGGAGCCTTCATGCTGTGCATTGAAAAATTTGTGGACGTGTCTGACTTTTTGACCTGGACTTGGCTTTTGAATCTAGCCTTTATTGTACTGTACGCAGCATGCCTGTATATTTACGTGGTTAAGAAGAAAGGCTGGGTAAGGATCATAACCGTGGTGGTTGCGATGGTGGCAGTTCTTTCCGAGACTGCCATCAACATGGCGTACACCAGCGTCGGAACGACTGACAGGGCGGCATATCTGAAACACCTGGAGGATTACCAGGCGCTGTATGAGAGAAACAAGGACGACGGGAAGGGATTTTCCCGCTTTGAGAAATTTGGAAGAAAGACAAAGAATGATGCCACGCTGGCAGGCTTCCCGTCCGCGTCGGTCTTTTCTTCGACCATGAATTCCTACGTGATGGATTATTATACCAAGATGGGAATGCAGCACAGCAAAGTGTATTATGGTTTTGACGGCGCAACGCCATTTGCGGCTGCCCTGTTAAACGTGAACTACTATTTTTCGGATTCCAAGGAATGGGAGAATGAACTTTTTAAGATCAAGGATGAGCAGAATGGCATTTACCTCTATGAGGCCGTAGAATCCCTGCCCTTTGGCTACGTGGCGCCCAAAGGCTTTGACCTTCCGGAGGATGCAAGGCAGAAGGGCATACTCACGCAAAACGGGTTGCTGAAAGATCTGGGGATCGAGGAAAGCATTCTGACGAAGGTAACAAGCGAAAAGGACGGGGACGACGTTATCTTCACGCCTGAGGAGGATGGAATCTATTACGGATGCGTTACGGATTACGGTACGGCCAAGATCAAGATGACGGGGGGAAATCCATCTGAGGTCAACCTTAAGGATCTGAAGAAGGACGTGCTTTTCTACGTGGGCTTTCTGGAGGAAGGACAAAGGATTAAGATGACCAACGGGGATTCCTCCGATGATACGAAAAAGATTCCCGTGACCATGTATCAGCTGAACGTTTCCGCGGTGAAAGAGGCGTTGGAGCTCCTTCGTGAGCGTCATATGACTGACGTGAAGGTTGGCAGTCGTGAAGTCTCGGGAAAACTGCATCTCGAGGAGGAGGGAAGGCTGATCTTGTCCATTCCCTATGAAAAGAGTTGGACGGTGTTGGTCAACGGCCAGGAGAAGGAGCCGGCAAAATTCGGTGATGCCTTTATTGCGCTGGATCTTGATGCTGGAGACTATGAGATTGAGCTTAGCTATGAACCCGAGGGGAAAAAGCTTGGAATTCTGATCACGGCGGTCAGCCTCTGCGTTTTTGCTCTGTTTTTTATCGTTCTGCCCAAGGGGATGGCACGCAGAAAAAAAGCGTTTGAAGCGGAATTGATGAAGGAAGAGAACGTGACGGTCCAAGAGGATATGACGGATGAAGGGAACGTGATGGCCGAAGCAGAATTGACGAACGAAGAAGAAATGACAGCTGAAGCGGAAGTGATGACTGAACCGGAAATGGAAGGGCACTCGGAATCAGACGCTGAAAATAATTAAAGTAGCCTCTTGTAATTCCAAAGAAGTATGCTATAATGAAAAATGTAAGCCCTTACATTTTGTGAAAATCACTCACTTTCGCAAAATGCATGGACAAACCATTAGATTTGTACTACGATTTCCCCAAATAGGGAATGGAACCCTAAGGGGTTTCAAGAAAGGAAAAGGATCATGGAAGCGGTTTTGGAACAGATCAGTAAAATTGGGATTGTGCCCGTTGTTAAGATCGATCGGGCAGAGGATGCATTGCCATTGGCAAAGGCATTGTGTGCGGGAGGACTTCCCTGCGCGGAGGTGACGTTCAGAACGGATGCCGCGGCAGAGGCGATCAAGATCATGACGGAGAATTTCCCGAACATGTGCGTTGGAGCGGGAACGGTATTAAATGCGGCGCAGGTGGATGCGGCAGTGGCGGCAGGCGCGAAGTTCATCGTTAGTCCCGGACTTAATCCCAGAACCGTGAAATATTGTCAGGAGAAGGGCGTACCCATTACGCCCGGCACTTCAAGCCCCAGCGACATAGAGCAGGCAATTGAACTTGGCCTCGAAGTTGTTAAGTTTTTCCCCGCGGAGCAGTCCGGCGGACTGGCTAAGATCAAGGCAATGGCAGCGCCTTACGTGAACATGAAATTTATGCCCACCGGCGGCATTAATGCGAAGAATCTGACCTCGTATCTGGATTTCCCGAAGATCATTGCCTGCGGCGGATCCTGGATGGTTCCCGGAGATTTGATCAATGCGGGAGAGTGGGATAAGATCGAGCAGCTGACCCGCGAGGCGGTTCAGACGATGCTGGGCTTTGAACTGGCACACGTGGGCATCAACGGCGCAAACGAGGAAGAGGCGTTGAAGATTGCCAATCGTTTTGCATTCCTCTTTGGCATGCCCGCGAAGATCGGCAACAGCTCCATCTTTGCAGGAACGGCAGTGGAAGTGATGAAGACCCCGTTTAAGGGTGCCAACGGACATATCGCGATCCGGACCAACTATATCGAGCGCGCCGTGAACTACATGGAAAGCGTGCTTGGCGTGGAATTTGAGGAGCCCAAGAAAGATGAGAAGGGCAAGTACAAGGCAATCTACCTGAAGGAGCAGATTGGCGGATTTGCAGTGCATCTAGTACAAAAGTAACAGGAGGAAAGAAAAATGGCAAAGGTTATTACGATGGGGGAGATCATGCTTAGACTGTCCACCCCTAATTTTGAGAAGTTTATCCAAGCGGATGAGTTTGACGTAAATTATGGCGGAGGCGAGGCAAACGTTGCTGTTTCCCTGGCAAATTACGGCCATGACGCTGAGTTTGTGACTGCAGTTCCGAATAATGAGATCGGAGAATGTGCAGTGGCAGCGCTCAGAAAGTACGGCGTTTGCACGAAGCACGTGGCAAGATGCGGAGAAAGACTTGGCATTTACTATCTGGAGAGCGGTTGCTCCATGAGACCTTCCAAGGTTGTTTATGACAGGGCGCATTCCTCCATCTCTACCGCTACGGAAGCAGATTTTGATTTTGAGGATATCTTTAAGGATGCAGACTGGTTCCATTTTACCGGAATCACTCCCGCCATTTCCGACGCTGCCGCGGAGCTGACCGAGAAGGCTCTGATCGCGGCAAAGAAGGCCGGCGTTAAGGTGTCCGTAGACTTGAACTTCCGCAAGAAGCTCTGGACTTCCGAAAAGGCCCAGAGAGTCATGAAGAATCTGATGAAGTATGTTGACGTATGCATCGGAAATGAAGAGGATGCAGAGCTGGTGCTTGGCTATAAGCCCGGCAACACGGACGTTACCAGCGGTGACCTTGAGCTCGCGGGATACAAGTCCATTTTTGAGCAGATGGTAGCGGATTACAATTTCGAGTACTGCATTTCCTCCCTGCGCGTGAGTCATTCCGCATCTGACAACGGCTGGTCTGCATGCATTTACTCAAGAGACACCAAGGAATTCTATCATTCCAAGGAATACAGCATTCATCCCATCGTTGACCGCGTGGGCGGCGGTGATTCCTTTGCTGGCGGCGTGATCTGCGGCATGCTTGACGGCAAGGATTTTAAGGCTGCACTGGAGTTTGGCGTGGCTGCTTCCGCATTGAAGCACACAATTCCCGGAGATTTCAACATGGTATCCAGGAAAGAAGTGGAGACGCTTGCAGGCGGTGATGCTTCCGGACGCGTCCAGAGATAGGATTTCTCTTGTTTTTTGATAAGGAGCGGGCAGGGTTTGACGAAACCCTGCCCGTATTGTTATGCGCCTAAATTTGACAAAAACGGGTGATTTCGGTTAAAATAAGATTACGTGTTTTTATGCGCGTGGAACGTAAACGTTTGCAGGGAGTATTCGGACTTTCATGAAAAAGCTAAGGATGGCCCTGGGATTATGTGCTTGCATGACGCTGCTGTCCGGTTGTGGGAAGAGCGGCGAAGTTTTGGAGAGTAACGCGTTTTTTGCGGATGCACTCCAGAGTGCGGATGAGGCACGGCAGACCCAGGAAATGGAAAAACAAGAATATGGAAGCCGTACTGCCTACGCCTATCAGACGCAGGGCAGGGAGGCAAAAGAGCTTCGCCCGGCGGAGGAACAAGTTACCCAGACTAAGCTGGTCAAATCCCTGGACGATCTCGCCCGTGAGTTGACGGAGAGGCAACAGGCTTATGCAGAAACGATGGGAATTACTGTTTCAGATGGGGCGGATGATGCTGAGTCAGAGCCGCGGGAGCTGACGGAGCAGGAGGTTAAAAAGCTTCAGTATTCCGTTCGTGCGACGGATAATGGCTTTTTTGCCTGCACATATTATCGCCCAGAGGAGATTGACTGGCAGACGGTGTTGCAAGGCGGCGCCGGAATGAGAGTGACCTTAAGTGACGACCAGATCGCGTGGATCCGGGAAGGAATGCGCGCAGACCGCGTGCTTGAAGCCAGGGAAAAGGCTTTGATGCGAGGGGAAATAGATGACGTGCCGGAGGACGGGGGATATGATCCTGAAGAGCCGTTTACGGAAGAGGAACTTGCTTTGTCGAGCAGCAACGTAACCGCCCTCACCCTCAGATCCATTCAGAATTTTGTTAAATCCAGAACGGGACTGGAGTATTCCGAAGCAAGAAAGCCTTTGGAATGGCCGATCATCGCGAAAAATCTGTTTTATTACGTACCCGGGGAAATAAATACGGTCCGGGTAGAGTTCATGAAGGCAACCGTATGCGGCAATGTTTATGAGATTTATTGGCGGAAGGCCGTATGGAGCAAAGAGAAAAAGCCGGAATACGTTATGCGGGCAGAGGTGGAAAAGGGAAAGTGGAAGTTTATCTCCAATCTGCCAATAGATGAGGTGCAGCCGCAAACCCTCGCCTCGATAGATTTTTATCTCTCGAGAACGGATGCTTTGGTCAATTGGCCCAGGGAATGGATAGAGATCCCTGAGCTACCCAAAGAGGAGGAATTCGAAGAGGAACCGGCTTCCTCCAAGAAAAAGACCAAGGACGAACCGGTTCCCTACGTGGCAGTGATCACGGCGGAGCAGGATAATTGTGTTATTAGCGTCGACCGCGTATACACCGGAGATGAAATTTGTCTGGAACTTGCAAAGCAACGCTCCTACGTCCCAGGGGAAAACCTGGCGACCGTAACGCTCCAAAAGGGGGAGAAGATAGGCGTTAACGTAACGCTGGAGGACGTTCCGAAGCTGCGGATCAAGGTGACTTCGGGAAACTACTACGGTGATTATGCGTTTGGCTCGGAAAACTGGCTGAAGAGAAAGACCAAGGAAGGCGTTCCCCTTCCGACTTACGTGATGGGACGGGACCTGGCGGGAGAACGCAGGGGACCGGAGTATCACAGTGAAGCTGAGCTGCTAAGGCTTCTGGAAGGCACTTGGCTGTTTTATGACAGCACCATGGGTGAATACACGGCAGCCTTGGAGTTTACGACCAAGGGCAACGTTACGCTGAAAACCGTTGTGGAGACCTACAAGATGGAGATTTCCGGCTATGACAGGCTCTACGTGGATACGCGTTCTGATCCGCCGGACGTGATCAAGCTGAAATCAACGGATGAAGAAACGTTGGAGCTCTTTACGCGCTACTATCCCAAGCTGGTCCGTAAGGTTGGTGATTATCGCGTGAGGGCCGTTCAAAAGGACGGGGAACTGATGTTGATGCTGTCCTTTGAGAATACGGGAAAGGACGGATTGTCCTCCCTGATCCCAGGTGCAGATCCACTGGCAGAGGAGATTGTACTCTACCGGTTTACGGGTACCGTGGCGGAAGAAAGTGAAGAAGAACGTAAAGGTTAGAAAAAAGTGTGTCATGGAGGCTTCGTGACACACTTTTTTTAGTTGAAATATAAGGAGAAAGCGAGTATAATAGGATTGTTGTAGTGTATCCTGAGATAACTATGGAGGAAGAGGAACAATGGATTTTGGAATTATGATGAAATTCGTCGGTGCCTGGAATACATTTAAGGCAAATCACCCTAAGTTTCCCGCTTTTTGTCAGGCGGTTCACGAGAAGGGGTTAAAGGAGGATTCCGTCATTGAGATCATAGTGACCACGCCGGAAAACGAGCGCATCGAGACGAGCCTGAAGATTCAGGCAAGTGATCTTGAACTGCTGAAGACGTTGGGCGGACTGGGTGGCCAGAATTAATTTGGATATTGTCGAAAGGAAATAAAAACGTGGCTAAGGAATTGTTGAAGAGAGAAGACGTGCGGGTGGAGGATACGTGGAAGGTTGAAGACATGTACGCCACCGCGGAAGATTGGGAGAATGACTTAAAAGAATTGACGGAGTTGACCGGTAAGATCGCAAGCCTGGAAGGAAAGCTTGCGGAGAGCACGGACAATCTCTTAAAGGCGCTGGAGTGGAGCGCAAAGTATGGTGAGAAGCTGGATCTTGCATATAACTATGCCGAGAGACTGTTTGATCAGGATCAAAAGAATACGAAGCACCAGGCAATGTCTGCAAAGGTGATGAACCTTTACGCGCAGGGCGCGGGCATGATGGCATTCTTGGAGCCAGAGCTTCTTGCAATGGATGATGAAATACTGGAAGGATTTTACAAGGCCGAACCCGGCCTGGAATTATATCGCGGCTATATCGATGAGATCCGCCGCATGAAGGCACACGTGCTTTCCGCAGAGATGGAAAAGCTGATGGCAATGACGACGGAGATGAGCCAGGTGGCTTCCGATACGTTCTCAATCCTCAACAATGCAGATTTCCAGTTTCCTGAGGTGACAAACGAGAAGGGAGAATCCGTTCGCCTTTCCCATGGCTCCTACGGCGCACTGATGGAATGCCCTGACAGGAACGTCCGGAAGGATGCCTTCGAAAAGATGTATTCCGTATATAAGCAGTATAACAATACGCTTGCAAGCCTTTACAACGGCCAAGTGAAGACGCTGATCTTCAACGCGCAGGCTAGAAAATACAATTCCACGCTGGAAGCAGCAGTGGATCACAATAACGTATCGCCAGAAGTATACAAGAACCTGGTGGATACCATCGACGCAAACGTAGAGCTGTTGCATCGTTACGTACGCCTTCGCAAGAAGTGTCTTGGCGTGGACGAGCTTCACATGTATGACGTTTACGCACCCATGATCGAAGGCGTTGCAAAGGAGATTTCCTATGACGACGCAAAGGCCACCGTGCTGAAGGCCCTGGCCCCTCTCGGCGAGGATTATCTGGCAAAGCTTCGCGAGGGTTTTGCAAACCGTTGGATCGACGTATATGAGAACGAGGGAAAGAGAAGCGGGGCATATTCAGCCGGCGCTTACGGAACCCACCCTTACGTTCTTCTCAATTACAATGGAACGCTGGACAATATGTTTACTCTGGCTCACGAGATGGGCCACGCGCTCCACAGCTGCTACTCCAACGAGAATCAGCCGTTTATCTATGCCAATTACAAGATCTTTGTTGCGGAGGTTGCTTCCACGACGAACGAGATCCTGCTCATGGAGTATCTCCTGAAGAACACGGAGGACAAGAAGGAGAGGGCATATCTCCTGAACCACTATCTTGACAGCTTTAAGGGAACCGTGTTCCGCCAGACCCAGTTTGCAGAGTTTGAGATGCGCAGCAATGCCCTCTGCGAGTCTGGCGAGAGCCTAAACGCTGAAAACTTAAACGCCATGTATCTGGAACTGAACAAGAAGTACTATGGTCCCGACATGATCTCGGATGACCAGATCGCATATGAGTGGGCAAGAATCCCGCATTTTTACTACAACTTCTATGTTTACCAGTATGCGACTTCCTTCTCCGCGTCCGTTGCGATCGCGAAGAGTATTTTGAACGAGGGCGCGCCAGCCGTTGAACGGTACAAGAAATTCCTCTCCGGCGGCTGCACCAAGTCTCCAGTAGAGCTTCTTAAGATCGCGGGCGTGAACATGGAGACGGCAGCTCCCATTGAAGCAGCCATGAAGGCGTTTGAAGAAATCCTTGATGAAATGGAAAAGTTGGTAGGATAAGAAACGAGGAAAGAATATGGCAGAGCGTAAGAATATCGCGGACATGAAGGTAAAGAAGAAGGTTGGCACCGCAGACGGTAAGGAAGCACCGAAGAAGACGACTGCCGCGGCCGGTAAGGCTGCGCCAAAGAAAGAGAATGCTTCTGCGGCTCCTAAGAAACCTGGCAATGCCGCATCGAAGAAGAATGCTTCGAATAACAAGCCTTGGGAAAAGATGTATGCGAATAAGGCGGCGAACGGGAAAGCGGGCGCGAGCGGCAAGGGAAAGACTGCCGCGAAGTCTGACGCTTCCGCACCCAAGAAACCCGTCAAGGAATTCCGTGATTTCCTGTATCTTCTTCCGAAGAAGACGACTGCGAAAAACCTCGCGAAAGCTTTGGATTTTCTGGACAGGAAAGCCATTGAGGTCTGGGAAGATGAATGTGTCTTGGAGATCACGACCAAGGACGGCGTGATTACTTTTGAGGACATTCGCGAAAGTCTTGAGAAGGAAGACGAGAAGACGTTAAATGACCTTCGCGTAAAGCAGGTTATTTCCTGCGATTATGAGTCGACGGATGCGGAGACGGTGCGGAAAGTAATGGACGTCCTCCTTAAGACGTTTGGCGGAAAGATTGGATCCGATACGGAGGATTTCACGCCATTTCTGACCGTTGATAAACTGTAAGGACCGGAGTTAAAACATGATTGAATCAACGCTTTGTTACCTAGAGCAGGACGGTAAGTACCTAATGCTTTACAGGAATAAAAAAGAACAGGACCCCAATGCGGGAAAGTGGATCGGCGTGGGTGGAAAGCTTGAGGCGGGGGAGACCCCGGAGCAATGTCTTCTTCGCGAGGTGCGCGAGGAGACGGGACTGGAACTCACGGAATACGCCTATCGCGGCAAGATCGTTTTCTGGCTGGACCCGTGGGAAGACGAGATCACTTATCTCTATACGGCAACGGGATTCCAGGGGGAGATTGACAAGGCCTGCAGCGAGGGCGAACTTCGCTGGGTGAGCATTGATGAGATACCGGAGCTCAATCTTTGGGAAGGCGACCGGCTGTTCCTAAAGGAGCTGATCGCCGGGACTCCTGAAATTGACATGGAGCTTACCTACAAGGGAGACCAGCTGATCACGGCAGTAAACAAGCCCATTCTCAAAAAAGAGAACGTGGACGTGCTTTTGGATAAGAGATTCCTTCGCACGTATGACTTTCATTTTTACCCGGGGCGTCATTATTTTGTGACCTCCCGCCATGCGACGGAGGATTTGGTGGCGCTGAAGCGGGATCAGGAATTCAAGGTCATGCAGCCGGATGCCGTTGGCTGTGTCGTGATCCTAAAATGCAAGGACAGGGAACCGCTTTTGTTGCTTCTTCGCGAGATGCGTTTTCCCACCGGTCAATTCCTGTTGGGAGTGCCCGCGGGACTCATCGATCCTGAGGATCTGGAGGAAGAGAACCCGTTGTACGTCACGGCGATCCGTGAACTCTCCGAGGAGACGGGAATTGAATTTCGGGAAGGTGACGAGATCAAGCTCGTCAATCCGTTTTTATTTAGCTCTCCCGGCATAACGGACGAGAGCAACGCCATGGTGCAAATGACCCTTTACCGTGAGGAAATGCCTTCGGTTACCAGGGAAGGTAACGTTGGAGGGGAATGCATCGGAGGATTTTGCTTCTACACCAGGAAGGAAGCAGAGGAGCTTTTGAAAAAGGGCACCGACGAATGCGGGATTTATTATTCCGTATATACCTGGATCGCATTGATGACCTTTGTCTCAGGTCTGTGGAACTGACAAAGAAAGCTGCGATTTTACGAAGGAGCGCATGCGCTTTCACGTACAATTGGATGGAAAGGGATTCAATATGAATTTATCGTTGATTTCAAATGAAGGCAGTCCAAAGAGCAAGATGATCTACCATGAAGATCCTTCCATGCTTCACGTAGGCACCTTGCCTAGTCATGCCTGGTTTGTACCCTTCGATGAGAAAAAGGTGGCCGTGGGACAGGATCCCTTCGGCAATAAGGATACCTCAACCCGGGTTGAGATGCTGAACGGTACTTGGAACTTCCATTACTATGACAGCGTGATCGACCTTGAGGATGATTTTACCAAAATAAAGTTTACGGACAAGATTCCCGTGCCCTCCAACTGGCAGCTCTTTGGTTACGACGTACCCCAGTACACGAGCATTAGTTATCCGATTCCTTTTGATCCGCCGTTTGTGCCGGACGAGGATCCCGTAGGCATCTACCAGAGAAGCTACTCCTACGTGCCGGACGGCATGGACAGGATCCTTACGTTTGAAGGCGTTGACAGCTGTCTCTATCTGTTCATCAACGGGAAGCTGGCAGGTTACACGCAGGTTTCCCATTCGTTTTCTGAGTTTAACGTGACCCCTTACCTGAAGAAGGGGAGAAATAGCATTGTCTGTGCCGTGTTGAAGTGGTGCGACGGCACGTATCTGGAAGATCAGGATAAGTTCCGTCTCTCCGGTATTTTCCGTGACGTTTACATGGTATCCAGACCGGCTAAGCGCCTTACGGATTACCACGTTCTGGCTGGTGCCAAGGGCAACTTCGGCTTATCCGTCAAGGGAGCCAACGCAACGTTCACGTTGCAGGCTCCAAGCGGTAAGATCCTCCTAAAGGGGAAGGTGAAGGACGGAGAGCAATTTGAAACCAATCTGGAGCGCATCGTTCCGTGGACGCCCGAAAAGCCCGTACTGTATCGCCTGACCATTGTTTCGGAAGGAGAAGTCTTCGCGGAGAAGGTTGGTTTCCGCACCATTGAAGTCGTGGGCGGCGTGATCAAGATGAATGGTTCCCCCATTAAGTTCCGCGGCGTCAACCGCCATGACTCATACCCTGACACGGGATATTATGCTTCAGAAAAGCAGATGCGCAAGGATCTGGAACTGATGAAACAGCATAACATAAATGCCATCAGAAGTTCCCATTATCCCAATGCACCTTTGTTCTATAGGCTTTGCGACGAATATGGCTTCTATGTGATCGCTGAGGCTGATTTTGAATGCCATGGCTGCGCAGAGGTATTCCAGAACATTCGCTGGACTCGCAAGGAAGGAAACGGCGGCATGGCGCTGATCGCCATTGATCCCCAGTTTAGGGATGCCATCGCGGACAGATCCGAGCGCTTGGTGACCCAGCATTATAACAGACCCAGCATTATCATGTGGTCCCTGGGAAATGAGAGCGGCTGGGGTGAGAATCTGCTGAATGCCGCGAAGCTGGTAAAGAAATTAGACAAGACCAGACTTCTTCACTATGAGAGCACGCACGCCTTGGACGACACGCCTACGGCCATTTTGGACGTGGTATCCAAGATGTTCCCCTCCGTTCAGGAGGTGAAGCGCTTCCTCATGGAGAGAAACGAGACCAGGCCTTACGTACTTTGTGAGTATTGCCATGCAATGGGAAATGGCCCCGGAGACTTAGAGAATTACCGTAAGGTATTTTATTCCAACGAGCGATATGCCG
Source organism: Lachnospiraceae bacterium (assembly GCA_017552985.1). Taxonomy (GTDB): domain Bacteria; phylum Bacillota; class Clostridia; order Lachnospirales; family Lachnospiraceae; genus Acetatifactor. The sequence continues at coordinate 6,378 of JAFZNO010000032.1, read as the reverse complement.
GCGGATTTATCTGGGAATGGTGTGACCATTCCGTCATTCTCGGAAAGACCGAGGATGGGCGCGTCATGTATGGCTATGGCGGTGATTTTGGACCGAAGGAAAGACATCATGACGGCAACAGCTGCCTGGATGGTCTTGTGGCGCCTGACAGAACGCCACACCCCGGATTAAAGGAGGCCAAGCAGGTATATCGTCCCGTCAGGGTTTCCTTAGGAGAACAGGCCGGTGAAGTGATCTTAAAGAGCTTCCTTGCGTTCGAAGACGCAGGGGATCTGTATGATGCAAGCTATGAGATCACGGATCACGGCAGAAAGATTGCAGAAGGTAAATTTGATTATTCCATTTTGCCCATGGGCCAGCAGAAGGTAGTGATCCCCGAACTGAAGCTCCTTTGCGGGAAGGAACTCGCGATCCGGTTCCTCTTCACGGCAAAGGCAGACACCCTGTGGTGCAAGAAGGGTCACGAGGTTTGCTTTGACCAGTTGATCCTTTCGGAGCTTGAGCCTCACGAGAAGAGAAAGCCCATCACCTCCGAACTGGAGCTGGAAGAGACGGCCCTGACCTACGTGATCACGGCGGCGGACGTGGAATACGTCATGAACCGCAGAACGGGTGAGATTTCCTCGATCAAATGGCAGGGAAGGGAATTGCTGGATCGTCCCATTCAACACAATTTCTTCCGTGCGCCTACGGACAATGACAATCTGAAGGATGAGTGGTATCGCGCGCATCTTCATGATTACGTGACGAAGGTATACGAGATCAACGCAGAGAAGAGAGACGGCGAGGTGGCCATCAATATCAAGCATTCCTTTGGCTGGAGCATGTATCAGCCCTTCGCAAGGGCAGAGACCGAAATGCTCTTTGGCAAGGACGGATCGCTTCGGATCATCACTGACGGCGAGGTCAGCAACAAGGTGACCTTCCTTCCCAGATTTGGTCTTAGACTCTTTGTGAATAATGAATTTGAGCGCGTGAGATACTATGGCTTTGGACCGGAAGAGAGCTATATCGACAAGCGCCGGGCTTCCTGGCTGGGACTCTTTAACGCAAGGGTTTCCGAGATGCACGTTGACTACGTAAAGCCCCAGGAGAATGGTTCTCACTATGGCTGTAAATACTTGGAATTAAAGGGCAAGGAAAATCGCATCCGTTTCGAGGGGGCAAGACCTTTCTCCTTTAACGTGTCTGAGTATGCTCAGGAAGAATTAGCGCAAAAGCGCCATAATTACGAGCTGGAGAAGAGTGGCAGCACGGTCGTATGCATCGACGGTGCCATGACGGGCATAGGTTCCGCAAGCTGCGGACCGGCATTATCTGAGAAATACCGGATTCCGCTCCCGAACATCCATCTGGACGTGACCATTATCGTAAGATAGAATCACGGGGATGCGGCAGGCTGCACGGAATATGGGAACAAGCAGGCATAACACAGTAGGCAGGAGTGTACGACGTATCATGCGCAGTGGAAAGAGAAAGATTTTAGGAAATAAGACTTATTTGTATTTGACGGAGTTCTTTGCCGGCATGTCGGTCATGGCGGTGGAATTAGGGGCAAGCAGGTTGCTTGCCCCCTATTTTAGTTCCTCACAGATTGTCTGGACGATTATCATCGGAACGATCATGATCGCCATGGCACTGGGAAACATATATGGAGGACGCACTGCGGATAAGCGCCCTGATCCTGACAGACTCTACGGTCGGATCATTCTGGCAGCCATTTGGATCGCGCTGATTCCCGTGCTGGGAAAATATATCATCATTGGCATCTCTGCCGTGATGATCTTTTCGGTCAACCACATGTTCCTGATCTGGGCAGCCTTCGCCGCCTGTATGGTAGTCTTTGTGTTCCCGCTGTTTCTGCTTGGAACCGTGACGCCGTCGCTGGTGAAGTTTACGATCGACGATCTCGGCGACAGCGGAAAAACCGTTGGTACGCTGAATGCGTTTAACACCATAGGAAGCATCATTGGAACCTTTGTGCCCACCTTTTTGACCATTCCGGCCGTTGGAACGTCCATCACCTTCCTGATCTTTGCGGGAATCCTGCTGGCTCTTTCGGTGTTGTATTTCGTGAGCGGTAAGGAGCCGGGTACGGGAGAAGCTAAAGAGTCTGAGGAAAAAGATGTGGCAGAGGGAAAGAAGGCTGATAAAAAGAATGCGGTGAAAGTGACTGCAGGGGTCATTATCTTTATCGTTGCCTGCTTCACCGGAAAGTCCGACAGCTTTGCCTTTTGGGAGTCCAATCTGACCTATGAGGGCGAATCCGTATATAATTACCTTCAGGTCCGGGAGGACGAAAAGAGAACCTATCTGTCCACCAACGTTCTTTTTGGCGTACAGTCCGTATATGAGAAGGACGGAAAGTTGACGGGCATGTATTACGATTATGCCATGGCAGCGCCTTACATGGCGGGAATCATGGAAAAGGAGAGCATGGACATGCTGATCCTTGGCATGGGAACCGGTACCTACGCGACGCAGTGTAATCGTTTCTTCGACGGCATCAGCGTGGAGGGCGTGGAAATCGACGAGGACATCACGAAGCTGGCGAGAGAGTACTTTCACCTGTCGGAAGAGATTCCGGTCCATACCTATGACGGAAGGGCCTTCCTGAACGCCATAGACCGCAAATACGACGTGATCATGGTCGATGCCTATCAGGACATCACCATTCCGTTTCAAATGTCTTCCGTGGAGTTTTTCACGCTTGTGAAGGATCATCTGAATCCCGGCGGCGTAATGGTGGTCAACATGAACATGCGCGGCGAGAACGACGATGAGGGCATCACCCATTATCTATCCCAGACCATCAGTACCGTTTTCCCAAACTGCTACCAGGTGAACGTACGGGGAACTTCCAACCGCGAGTTTTTTGCTTCCGAGAATCCGGAAATGCTTGACGTTATGGCCAGTAACATTGCGAAGGAAGATAACGACGAACTGAAATACATGATGCAAGTCGTGACGGAGCAATTAATACCCTACAAAAAGGCCGTGCCCACGTCTTCCGCGGGGGTAGCGGACGCAAATTACCACGTGATGACGGATGATCAGGCGCCCGTGGAACTCCTTGGAATGCGCGTCATTGACGAGATGATCGCCGACGAAGTAAACTACTACAAGAAAATCTACAAAGAAGGCGGTTTGGAGGGGCTTTTGGAGGCGTTTGAGTTCTAAGAAAAAAAGCTTCAAAAAAAGTTGTTTTAGGTGTTGACATTCGGCACTTAAGATGATAATATACTATTTGCGCGGTGCGCTGAGCGGAAGTGTCGGAACTGGCAGACGAGCAAGACTAAGGATCTTGTGGTGGTTACACCGTGTGGGTTCAAGTCCCATCTTCCGCAGCTTATAAATTAGGGGTTTCAGAAAGTGGAGAACTTTCTGAAACCTCTTTTTTGTTGTTCTGACATCAATTTGACATCAACGGATATTTAGGTTGGAAATGTCATTGATTTGTTGAAGGAAGGCTATTATGCTGAATTTCGGGATGACATGCATATCGGTCTTTCATTAGCCAAGGCACTGTGTTACGGAATTTGGGACGAAAAACCGAACATGGCACATTTGCAGGAAGCAAAGGAGATTCTCCAAGATATATGTAGGCGGTTAAATGATAACAAACTTCGATCTGAATGCGAAATGCTACATGGATTTTTATGCGAACAATACCCGGATACTTGTTTTTGATCCTGGAAAAAGATTTGGTATTTACACAGTTAAGGATGGCAAGAAGTTGATTATGGTGTTGAAAAGTTACCTTCGCAAAGAAGCAGGACAAAATAATTAAAGACATACAGAACGGGAAGAAGGGCGAGTAAGGAGGGGGCTGTATGAAGTGATGGAGGTTTCATGAGAAATGGTTTTATAGACGATTACATATTGCCATTTGTCGGTGTGGATTTTATCTGGATAAGGATTGATTGAAACTTTTTTAGTCATTTTCCGTCTGTATGGATAGAACACCGACAAAGGAGGACGGAATTATGAAAAAAGCTGTATTTGCAATGGTAGCTTGTGCTTTGGTTGTGGCGTTTTCAGGATGTGGAACTGAAAACACCGGAGGAGCTGTTTCATCAGGCGTAAACGGATTGGAACAGATTGTTGAAAAGAACGTAACCGAAGAACGGGAGGTTTCAGAAATACGGGAATCTTCGTCTGAAGTATCGGAGTTAAATTCAAATGCGGATGACGTGTCTACGGATGAAACCATAAACATAGTATGGAGTCGCACTTATTATTGGGCTATGGGTAGTGATTACGTTTACATAGATTCAGACGGGAAAATCTATGCGGAGGGCGAGATGGAGAACCCCACGTGGAGTCCGTCAGGTGCAAGTAATGAAATTTATACAGGTAAACAGTTTACGGAAGAAGAGTTTAATGAGTTTCTCAGTATAGATATAGATGATGAGGACAAGCAGAAAGAGATACTACGTAGAAAGGGTATTAGATTGGGAAAATAACAAATATGATAAGTGAGTGTATGATATCTTTCCGTAAACGAGATATCATAAGATAATTAACGGGCCGGATGATGGTAGAAACATTATTCGGCTTGTTTTGACTATACGTAATTTAGTTGATTTCGCCAAGAATTATGTTAAAATATGGACATATTATATTTCAGGATAATGAAATAAGCAAATCGAGGTTTGCCTGCGCGGTGCCATCCGCATTCCGCTACGCGGTGCCATCCGCCAAATGCTTCGCATTCGTCGGATGACGCGCTGGCGCGCTATGCAAACAGTCCGAAATGGGTCTGCTTGTGAGCAAGCTCCCAGCAGTCCATTCCGGACTGTTTGCGCACCGCTTGTAGAAACGCGCAACTTCAAGTTTGTTGGGGTCTTAAGTGTTAACATTGAGTTCAACTGGAATACTTCGTTCCAAGAAATGTCAAACTGAAATGAAAAATGGGAAACAATGATGGAAAAATTAATTGAGGCATTCATTATTTTTTGCGCAATTGTCTGTAGTTATGCTCTGTGTACCATATTACATGAGGCAGGTCATTTATGCATGGGAAAGCTGACTGGATACACAATGGTTTCTTTTCGCATAGGATCCGTGAAGCTATATAAGAAACATGGTAAATGGGTACTGGCACGTGAAAAGATCCCTGGAACGCTGGGGCAGTGTATAATGCTGCCGCCGATAAGTGACGAGCCGGAGAAGACACCGATGCTGCCATATCATTTAGGCGGTGGTTTCTTTAACGTTTTAACGGCCGTCGTAGCGCTTCCCTTTTGCATATGGAGCACTAACATATATGTCAGGGAGATTTTTATTCTGCTTTTTGCCATTTCATTAGGCATGGCACTGATTAATTTGGTGCCGGCTAAAATCATTACCCCCAATGATGGTTACAATATGAAACTGGCATTGAAAAACCCGGCTGACCGAAAAGCGATGTACCAGATCCTTCAGATTACGGGGAACCCTGAACAGTCTCTCGGTGAAATGCCCGACTCTTTTTTCGAGTATGATGAAGAAAGTGAATACGCAGCAACCATGAAAATGCTGAAAGGTTACAGGCATTTGGATAAGGGCGAATTGGAAGAAGCGGAGCTTTTATTCCGGCAGGCGGCGGTGAATGACGAAAAGAGTATGAAATATTACCGCTTAGAAGCAAGCAAGGAACTGCTCTTCTGCATGATTTTGAGAAAAGCGCCTAGGGAAGAAGCGGACGAGATTTTTAACGATGAATTACAAGAATACTTGAAAAAAAGCAGCGCGTATTCTTCTTCAAGCTTAAGAGTGCTATATGCATACGATAAACTTATGACCGGGGATGTCAGAAAAGCGGATGAAGAATATGGCTCATTACTGAAGTTACTGTCAAGGCTCTCTCCTGGGGACGCCAAAATGGAAAAGAAGCTTTTGAATAACATGGAGAAACATATTGATATGCAGAAATTCTAAGTAATGGAATTGAAATTTGCAGCAAGGGCATGTTTTGATTATCTTTTTAACGTGAAGGGCATCAGGCGCATATATGCATACGTGGAAGATTACAACCTCTCAAGCCAGCGGCTTTGCGAAAAACTTGGAATGCTCCTCGGAGGACATACGAAAAAAACATTTTGGCATCGTTTATAACATTCATCCGTCCTGGAAGTAAAACAAATGACTGTAATACTGGCATTGCATGTCACTTGTGGCTAAGTAGTTAACATTGCATTAAACTGGAATACATTTGAGGCACTATAAAGAAATAATCGGAAAAGATTAATAGTAATTTGAAGAAAAGAGGGTATTATGATAAGAGAAAAATTAACATCAGATAAGTTATTTGAAAGAATAATTACTTTAACAATAATATTCTTATTAGTATTCTTTGGAGTAACAATATTAAGCTATTATTTGTTACCAGAAGGG
>JAFZNO010000031.1 GCA_017552985.1 Lachnospiraceae bacterium | reverse complement strand
CGACAACGGACCCATGGAAGGTTTCTGGGGCATTCTGAAGCGCGAGATGTACTACGGAAAGCGCTTCGCTTCAAAGGCGGATTTGGTTAACGCGATAGAATCATATCTTCGATACTACAACACTGAACGGATCCAGAGGAACCTTCACCTAATGACTCCGGTTGAATACCATGAGAGCTATCGTGCGGCGGCATAAGAATACCGCCAGCCGTTTACGCGACTGGCGGCACAAAGATTTTTAATTTTTCACTGTCCTCTTGACGGGTAGCACACCACTGTCTTCGGGGGTTTTTAAGGTTTACATTTCCTCCCCGTTATGATAAAATACCTACAGTATAAAAATGGAATTTTTCCACGAGGTTTCTTATGAAAACACGCTATAAGCTTCTGTCGATCATCGCATTTTTAATACTCTTCTTTTGCGGTCTTAGTCTTCTATATCGTGTCTTTTCCTGGAAGGACACCTCCGGCGACTACTTTTCCTCCGTAAATCAATTTTATTCCATGAATCATAACGTGGTTGACGTTGCTTTCTTTGGTCCCAGCACCACGTATTCCAGCATAAATCCCGCCGTTCTTTGGGAAAACTGCGGCATCGCCGCCTTTAACAATGCCGTTTCCGGTCAGGACAGAAACGCTTCCACCTACTACGTCAAGGAAGTGCTGAAAACCCAGTCTCCCAAAGTGATCGTGCTTTCCGCCTCTTATTTCTACACGGAAGTTTATGCCGTTCCCGGGAACCTGTTGCGCAATACCTTATCCCTAAAGGAATCACCAAACTCCGTCGCCATGATCAATGAGCTGGTCACGAAAAATGAAGCGGTCAAGGGTGAAAACGAGATCAAGGATTATTATCTGCGCTGGCCCATCGTTCACAGCCGTTATCGCGAATTGCAGGCAGAAGATTTTCTTCCCGTTGCGGAATACGAAAATTGTCTCGGATATCAATACAGCTGTGACGTCGGAAATCTGGATGGCCTGGGCGACGTTAGTTTCGACCTCTCCGAGTCTACGGAGATCAGCGCCGGGAATAAGCAGTGGATCGACAACTTAAAAAAGCTGAGTGTAGAACACGGTTTTCAACTGTTGATCCTGTCTGTACCCACGGATTTTTATCCCCAGCAAAGAGCTTGCCTGAACGGCTGTTTCCAGTACCTGGACGAGATCGGCGTACCTTATCTTGACCTCAACTTCCATATGGACGAGATGGATTTTGTTCCTGCCACTGACATGGCCGACAGAAATCACTACAACGTATTGGGGGCCAGAAAGATCTGCAATTATCTCTCCGATTATCTGGTCCAGAACTATTCCCTGCCCGACAGGCGCGGACAAAAAGGGTATGAGCGCTATGACCAGTGCCTGGAGACTTATTACCACAAGTGTTTGGAGGTCGAGACGATCCCTTCCGCAGACGCCCAGACGTTGGTCGACGTTCCGCTCAATTACCCGGATCTGATCGTTTCCATCACCTTGCATCCGGAAAGTGAACCCCGCCCTGAATTTGTCGAGTTTTTGGAAAATGCCGGCGCTTCACCCGAGGAAATCGCGAAGGGAGGCACTTGGCTCTGGAAGGACGGTTCTCTGATCCATTCCCCTTCGCGGACGCAATACGGATACCAGTTAACCCCTAACAAATATTTTTACGTTACGCCGACGGACGTCTTGGGAGCTGACCAAGTCTTCATTGGGAAAGACGTCTGCGTCACTTCGGAAATGGGCGGCAGCATCATCATTATCTATGATGCCGTTTTGGATAAAGTGATTTCCCTTCGACAATTCGAGTAAAGTTTCCTTAGGAGGTGCCCCCTTGTCACTCACTGCATTTCATTATCTGACGTTTTTAGCGGTCACGGTATTGTTATATTACGTTTTGCCCCGCAAAATAAGGTGGATTGGGATCCTGGCCGGTGACGCCTACTTTTTATGGCACGGCAATTCCCTGACGGAACTCCTCGTTTGGCTTGGCATGGCCCTGTTTACTTACGCCATATCCACTTGCGTGAATTACCTGACGGAAGAGAAAAGCAAAAAGGCCATAACGATGCTTGGCGTGATCACCTTGGCCGGAGCGCTGATCCTCTTGCAGGATTCCTCTTTCTTTGGGCTTCCTGACTTGAACGTGTCACCCATGGGCATTTCCTATTTTTCCCTTTCCTGGATTGCTTATCTGGTGGAAGCCTACTGTGGCACCAGCCCCGTTCAGAAGAATCCACTGAAATTTTTGGCATTCGCCGGTTTCTTTCCCCTGCTGACCTCCGGACCCATCGTCAAATACAAGGAGGTCGGGGAAAACGTCACTTCCGGTAATGCCCTTTCCCTAGACAACGTAACGAACGGTGCCGCCAGGATCGCATGGGGCTTTATGAAAAAGCTGATCATCGCCGACAGGATCGCGATCTTCATCAATACGGTTTACGGCAATCCCTATCGCTATCCCGGCCTGTTCTTCCACGTGGCAAACGCCTTTTTTATCATCCAGCTTTATGCTGATTTTTCCGGCTGCATCGACATCGCACTGGGCAGTGCGGAAATGCTTGGCATCAAGCTTCCTGAAAACTTTGAACTTCCCTTCCTCTCGCAGACGCTTGAAGAGTTTTGGCGGAAATGGCACATTACCCTGGGAGGCTGGATCCGTGACTTCATCCTGTATCCCATTCTGAAATCGCCCTTGTTCCAAGCGATTGGAAAAACCTCCAAAAAGCTGTTTGGCAAAAAAACCGGCAAGAAGGTTCCCGTTTGGATCGGCCTGATGATCTCCTGGTTCCTCGTGGGATTTTGGCACGGCGGCGGTTGGAATTACATTTTTGGCGTCGGCCTGTTATTTGGCACCATCATTATCCTTGGCCAAATGCTGGATCCCGTCTTTGCTTGGATCCTAAAGATACTGCAAGTCAATACGGAAGCCCTTTCCTGGAAAGGATTCCGCATTGTAAGAACTTGGTTTTTCTTTGGCACCGGCCTTTCCTTTTTCCGCGCAGGCGGATTAATGACTGGTTTCCGCAACCTGAAGCTCGCCTATACTTCATTCAATCCGTGGATTTTCTTTACCGGAGAGCTTTATGAACTTGGTCTCGACCGGACGGACTTTAACATCCTGTTTTTCTTCCTGGCACTCGTTGCCATCGTCGGGATCGTGCGCTTCCGCACCGGCAAGTCCATCCGTGCCCTCATGGCAGAGCAGAATGCCTTGTTCCGCTGGATCGCTTACGCGCTCCTCGTCTACGCCATCATCATTTATGGCTGCTACGGAACCGGCTTCCACTCCGCATCCTTTATCTACCAAGGCTTCTAAAACTTGTCACGGTGACGTGTCTACTGACTCAACCGCAATCACGTAAACATGAGGAGGAGTTATGAAAGAACTCGAATATCCTTTCGATGGGGAGTGGATCCTCAGCAAAAAGAAAAGCATAAAGAAGCAGCTGGTGCAGGAAAATGGTCCTTTCCTGCAGAAGAAAATCGCCGTGCTCGGCGGTTCCACCACCAGCAATATCTGCGTGCTCCTAGATCTGTTTTTGTTGAATCAGGGCATTCAGGCAAGCTTTTACGAATCGGAGTATGCGCAGTATTACGCGGATGCCATGTTTGACAATCCGGAGCTGATGGAGTTCCATCCCGACCTGATCTTCATCCACACCTCCAACGTCAACGTAAAGCACTATCCTTCCATCAAGGATTCCGACGAGGAGGTTAACGCGAAGCTGGACCTGACGTATCAGGAGTTTGAGGGGATGTGGGAGCATCTAAACGCAACCCATCACTGCCCCATCATCCAAAACAACATGGAGCTTCCGTCCTATCGACTTCTCGGGAATTATGACTGCGTGGACGTCCGCGGACGCGTGAGCTTCCTGAACCGTCTGAACGAGCGCTTTGCGGAATATGCGAGAAGTCATGACTTTTTCCATATCCATGACATTGCCTATCTCTCTGCCGTAGTCGGACTGGACCGCTTCTCCGACCCCTTCTACTGGCACATGTACAAATATGCCGTCGGCGTGCCCGTCATGCCAGACTTTTGCTATAATTTGAGCCATATCATCAAAGCCATTTACGGTAAAAACAAAAAGGCTTTCGTCCTCGACCTCGACAATACGCTCTGGGGCGGCATTGTCGGCGACGACGGCCCGGAGAACCTGGAGGTTGGCCAGGAGACCAGCATGGGACAGGCCTACGATGCCTTCCAGACCTACCTAAAGGCCCACAAGGACATCGGCATCCTTCTGAACGTAAACTCCAAGAATGAGGCCGAAAACGCCCTTGCCGGGCTAAATCATCAGGACTGCGTGTTAAAACCCGATGACTTCATGGTGATCAAGGCCAACTGGGAACCCAAAAATCTGAATACTGCCGCCATCGCCGAGGAACTGAGTCTGGGCGCCGACAGCTTTGTCTTCGTGGATGACAACCCCGCGGAACGCGAGATCATCAGCTCCACCATAAAGGGCATCAGCGTTCCCGAGATCACCACCGTAGACAAGTATATCCGGGAGATCGACCGTCACGGCTACTTCGAAGTATTAAAGCTCTCCAAGGACGACCTTTCCCGCAATGAAATGTACAAGGCAAACCTGCAGCGCGCGCAGACCATGAAAAGCTTCACGGATTACGGCGAGTACCTGAAATCCTTGGAGATGAAGGCCGTCATCAAACCCTTCGAGCCTCTCTACGAGGCCCGGATCGCGCAGCTGACCAACAAGAGCAATCAGTTTAACCTGACGACCAAGCGCTATTCCCAAAGTGAGATCGAGGAAGCCGCCGCAAACCGCTTTACCTTCTACGGAAAGCTGGCGGACAAATTTGGAGACAACGGCGTTGTCACCGTAGCCATTGGAAGGCCTGAAGGCGACACGCTCCACGTGGAGCTTTGGCTCATGAGTTGCCGCGTGCTAAAGCGTGACATGGAGTTTGCGCTACTTGACGCCATCGTGCACCGATGCAAGGCGAGCGGCATCAAGCGCATCACGGGTTACTACTATCCCACGGCCAAGAATGCCATGGTAAAGAACTTTTATGGAACCCTTGGATTCGATAAAGTATCTGAGGATGCAGAAGGAAACAGCACTTGGGAATTTACGATTCCTGAAGATTATGAGAATAAAAACAACTATATCGAAGTAACGGAGGAATGATCATGACCAGAGAAGAAGCATACGTTAAACTTAACAAAGTATTCCAGGAAGTGTTTGACGACGAAGAAATCACGGTGAACGACGCCACGACCGCCAATGACATTGAAGATTGGGACAGCCTGGAACACGTAAACCTGATCGTCGCAGTTGAGAAATGCTTTGGGATCAAGTTCAACATCGGCGAAGTGACGTCCATGAAGAAAGTGGGCGACATGATGGATCTCATCCTGGCAAAGGCTGTTTAAGAAAACTCGGAATGCCGTGTATACCCTGCCCCTCGAGGTTACGGAAAGCCTTTGTAACGTTAAAGGATGAGAACTGCATGTCGCAGAATAGTCAAAAAAGCGCTCGAGAAGGCCGGAAGGCTTTCTTGAACGCTTTTGTTTTTTTAACAAGTTTTTACTTTCTCCCTTTTTACGTACATGCATACAAACGTAAAAAGAGTATATATTCTTATGTGGCTCGGTGTTACTTTCCGGAAATGATGATGCCGTCGAGGGCGATATAGGGAACGGCGCTGGTGCCGTCGAGGAGGATTTCCTTGGAGATTCCGCGGATGTTTTTGATCGCGTCGCCAAGGTTTCCGTTGACCATGGTCTCGGAAACGGCGCACTTGATCTTTCCGTTTTCGATCAGGAAGCTGTTCTTTGCAACGCCTGAGAACTCTCCGTTCGCGCCAGGCTGTCCGCCGGAAAAACCTCCCATGACAAGGCCCTTGTCAACCGATGCGATCAGCTCCGCAAGGCTCTTCTCACCAGGCTCCACCACAAGATCGAAGCCCGAATTCTTAACCAGGGGCCGTCCAGTCTTGTTTGCCGCGTACAGGCCAAGCAGGTGCGTCTTCAAAACGCCCTTGTCGATGATCGTTACTGCCTCCGAGCGGAATCCGTCCGACGTGGCTCTCTCGCCCATGACGATCCTGTCGTCATAAGGGTCCAGCGAGATGGTGAGCTTTTCGTCCGCAACCTTCTCGCCCACCTTGTCTAGCCACTGGCTGGTTCCGTTGATGATCACGCCGCTTCCAACGTAATTCGAAATGATCATGCTGATAAAATTCGCAGCACAGCCAGGCGTCAGAATGATGGTTCCTTCAAACTTTCCGTCCACGCTCTCCGTGTTGATGCTGTTTTGGACGTCGATCATGTGCTGGCGGACGTCTGCCATCTCCATAAACGGAGTGCTTAAATCCTTCGTCACAAATCCCGTGCCGTCAATACCCGTGGTCTTCTCACCTTCTCCGGCACAAATTTCAATGAAAAAGCTGTACTGCCCGCCAAAACCTTCAAATTCCGTGCCGTTCGTGTTGCGGGAGATCCAGTTCCATCTGTCATAGGACGCGATGGCAGCCATGATCTTCACCTTCGGGAATTCCTTCGCCGCCGCGTCAAGAAACTCCTTGACCCTCTCTAAATACAGGTCCATGTCAGGCTCCCAAATCCCCTGACGGAAGACGTCCTTCCCCTGATCCGGTCCAAAGTCATGACAGGGATCCTCCGCCGCGGACTCTGCCGCCGCAATGCCGTCGCTGACTAATTTCTCCAATCCTTCCTCACTCAAGTCATTTCCGTTCACCGCGCCAACCTTCGTGCCGAGATAGACGGACAGGGAACCGTTGTTGTTGAACACGGTGCGCATCAGCTTGAATCCGCCGTCTTCCACGTTCATCTCCTGCTTCTCGGATTCCGAAAAGGTGTAGGAATATTTTTCCAATTTTCTGTCTTGCAGGATCGCGTCAAAGCGATCTGCTATTTGTCTTAATTCACTCATATCATCTCTCCGTTTCCATGGTTTTTTAACTTATCTGCCGCCGATCATGATCTTGCATCGCATGTGAGGTCCTCCCATGCCAACTGCCATGGGCTGCTTCTTTCCACAGAAACCGCTGCTCGACCATTCCACCTTGTCTGACACCATGTCGACCGTCTTTAACATGTCAAAGGCAACGCCGGATACGGTCGTATCAAGCAGGGCCTTTCCAAGCTTACCGTTCTTGATCTCATAACCACAGGTCACGCCAAACATGAACTCTCCGGTAAGGTCTGCCTGACCATTTCCGGAATCGATCAGATAATAACCATCTTCCACGGAGGCGATCAGCTCTTCCACCGTATTCTTTCCAGGCAGAATGCAGGTGTTGCGCATTCTGATCAAAGGCTCGTCGCTAAACTGCCAGCCTCTCGCATTTCCCAAAGGCGTCATGCCGTAATTCTGCGCGCTCTCCCTGTCATTCATGTAACCGACCAAAATGCCGTCCTTGATGAGAACCGCATCCTCCGCCTTGGTACCCTCGTCATCCAGATAAACGGGAAGCGGAGCAAGTCCTCCGTCATACGTATGGGCGAAGTCCACCATGGTGACAAGATCGGATGCCACTCTCTTATTCAAATTGGGACCGGCAACGCTTCCGCCGCGCACAAGATCCGCTTCCACGGTATGGCCAACCGCCTCGTGGGCGAGCATTCCGCCCATCATGCCGCCAAGCACCACCGTCTTGTAACCAGCCTGGGCATACACGCCCTCTTTCTTGTCCATAACCTTCTGATAAAGTTCATCGATTCCGGGATAAAGCTTCTCGGGATTTGCAAAGTGATCGAAGAAACTTCCATATCCTCCAAAGGCCTTAAACAATTCCACGGGGGCGCCGTCCTTTGTTTCCGCACTCATCCACACGTATACGTAGCATCTCGGCGACACAATGTGTCCGCTGCAAGCATCCGATGAATAGATGATCTTGTCCAGGGAGTCCTCGGTGTATACGACCGTTCTGCTGACCAGATCCGGATACTTTGTCTCCACGTACTTGTCGATCGTCTGGCAAAGCTCAATGATGAGCTTCTGCTCCACGTCTACGATCTGTCCGTTCAACGGGATCATCTCCATCCCATAGGATTTCGGCAGTTCAATCTTCTTTGTTGCATGCCTTGCAAGGAATTTCGCATTTTCCGTTGCTGCCTTCAATACCTTTTCCGCCGCCTCCGGCGTGTACTCCGCGATGGACGCAAAGCCATAGGTGCCGTGATCATGCACCCTGGCGCTGATTCCCCTTCCCTCGCTTCTTGAATTCTGTACAAGGTTGCCCTTCAAAATTACAACCCTGCGATTGCGGTTCTCCTGACCGCGCAGAACCGTCTGCACCCCATCCGCAAACAGTCCTTTCTTTGACCCAATCACGTCTTGTAACATAGTTTCCCTCACTTTCTTTCCTTGAATGTCGAAACTATATATACTATACCACGCGAGGTATGCTTTTTCAACTCGGCACACCTTAATTTTTTCTAAACTGTGCCGTCCAAATGCGTTATTCCTGCAAATATAGGTTTACGCGATTCTGGATGACGCGAATGGTTTCCTCCAGGCTTTTTTGCCCTGCAAAGTACGGTTCACATTCCTCCCGCACCATCTGTTTGAGGTCAAAATACTGCATTTCCCTTACGTCCGCCCCTTCCAGAATCTTTTTGACCATCTGCCGCTCTTCCGCCGTGATCGGATGCAGTGAATAATACTCTCCATTTCCCTCAGGATTCCAGGTCCGCATTTGGATGCCGCTCAGATACCTATCCGTGCGAAGCGGACCATCCTCCGCAGACTGTTCCTCTTCCATTCTGTGCAATATTTTCTTGTTGACGGGAAATCCCGCTTTCATTACCCCATCCATTCCAAAACAGCCTTGGTCGTCCTCAAGAAAAAACTCCAGAAACCTCCATGCGCCTTCCTTGTTTTTGCTCTTGGAACAGATGGCCAAAGCTTGTCCCGTCGGCATGATCTTTGTGCGAAAGCTGCCGTCCACCGTTGGATACCCTACAAGCTTTCCCCGTCCTTCATACCATTCCTTCTGAAGGCATTGAACGTCGATCCATTTTTCTATGGTGCAAAACTTGACCAATTGATCATCCCGGCTAAAATAGATTTCCTTCTTTGTATCCGGATAGGAGGCCGCATATTTTAGACATTCGCGAAAAAGTGCATGATCCAGATTCACGCTTTTTTGCTCGATGCTGACGAAACTCTCCAGCTGATCAAGAAGGACAACCGGCAAAACGGACTCCGCCGTGCAGTCCGTAAACAAGGTCTTGTCAGGATGCAGGCGATCATATTCCATCATTTCTTCCACGCTCCACCGATCCCCGTCCCCAAACACCGCTCCGTCCACAAGAAGCAACCGAAGGCTATATTTCCTTGGAATGGTGACTAGCTTTCCGTTCACTTCAAAATATTCCAACACTTTTTCTTCCAGATCGTCTACTGAGAGCGCGTTCCCTTTTTCCAAATAGGGGTACAGATCCTCAACGTATCCTTGTTCCATCAAGTCTTTCGGCTTGGGAGAAAGCTTCGTTCCGAAGCACAAGCTTACGTCGATCAAATCCGGCGGCTCTTCTCCCAGCACGTCGATCATCATCCGGTTGATCGGTTCCTGTGCCTGCGTACTTACCCTAACGTCCTTCCCATAATTTTTGATCTTCACGATCCAATCTGACTGCGACCGGTTAAATGCCGTCGCGACATTCACCAAATCACTGTCTGGACTCATCGCCACGGCGATCACAAGCTCTTTCGGTCCATTGCCTTCTTCCCGCGGCTCTATGGCGATCACTTCCGCTTCCCTGGAATACGCAAGGATCCCGTCCCCCTTTTGTCCAACGCCGATCACCGTTTCCCCGCGGACGCCAAGCTCTGACCACCGGAGCATCGGCAGCAACCTGGCCTTTTCCTGGTCAAATTGCCAAACTCCCTCTTGGCCATATACAAGAAGCATCCCCTCCCGATCCGTTCTCCCGATCCCATATACGTTCATTGGCAATTCCGCGGCGTCCTGCAGCGTCTGCTTTTGGGAATCCAGAATTTGCCAATGACTGGCCATGCCGTCAAAGTATTGTACGTACGTCACGCCATTATCTGCCGTAAATGCGTGGTTGAACCAGACTTCTTCCCCAAGGGAAATCTGCCCCGTCATTTGTCCCTCCGGGGAATAAATCCGCAGAACGCGGCCTGCCAAAAGATAATTTCCGTTGGCGTCCACGTCCATTTCATTGGACAAAAAATCATATTCGTTTAACTGATCCCCCTGCAGGGGAACGCGCCGCGTTTCCTTTCCCCTTTCGTCAAAGACAACAAAGAAGAAGGCCTTCGTATTCCAAAAGTCTTCTTCACACGTTTGTCTTGCCATCAGGGCATGGATCTCCCCTTGCGCCGTTACGCAAAAGCTCAGCAGGTTCTCACGCCATCCCTCGTCCTCATTCAGGGGAGGGTAGATCCAATCTGACTCATTCCCGTCAAAACCCACTTTACCAATGCCATAAATTCCCGCTTGGGTATCCAACAGCACCCTGCAGTAATATTCGCCGTCATAATAGCATGCGTTCGCGTGCATCTTCCACCGGTCCTTGGGAAGCAAATGGAACTTCGCCGCATACGTCACCTCAGCAAGCCCCTCCTGCACTGCTTCTGTCCGCGCAATAGAGCCCTGCGTTTTCAAGCCTTCCTCATTTTCCGCTCCGCGGTTGCATCCCGTCAGCAAGACTGTAAACACGTTCAAGAAAAGCAAACCTGTCCAAAGCCTTTCTGCCCATCGTTTGTTTGCCGCCGCTCTGCCCGTGTCTTCGTTTTTTCTTCGTCCAAATCTATTTTTCTCCATCCTCCGCCACGCTCCCTTCCGTTCCGCGCACTGAACCTTTAAGTTCAGCATAGCAAAGGCATCTTGCCAGATAAATAGGCTTAAACGAATCTTAAACAATCAGAAACAAATCTTAAAAAACAGGGAGACGTATCCAACCACGTCTCCCTGATCGTCAAAATTCCATTTATTTAATCAAAATTTATTTCAGAAACCGTATTTAACCAGCAGGAAGAAATATAGTCCTCTTCCTCGAAAGTCTTCATCAACTCCAAAAGCTCGGCTTCTTCCACGTCCTTGGTAAATTCAATCTGATAGTCCTGGGTGATTTCTATGTAGCCAACAATCTCGAAGCCATATTTCTTTCCCAGCTTTTCAATCTTATCCTTCGTGCAATCCAGTTCCGCGGAAATGAGAATCTGATTCTTGACGTACTTTATGCCGTCGGAAGACGTTACGACGTCGTCATCCGTCACGTCCTTCACGTAGATCTCCCCCAAATCCTCATCCAAGGGATCCTTCGACGAAGCATCTCCGGCCCCTGATGCGGAGCCTTTTTCCACGTCAGCATCCTTATCCTCCAGATTGCCTAAGAACGGAAACTCACTTCCGTTCGTGGTCTGGACGATGATGCGCTTATCTGAATCCGCAGGCTTAGAGATCATCAGCGTAAGCCTTGGATAGGTAAAGGCCTGCGTCACCATGGCGCCAATCCCAGGCGAGGTTTCCTTCACGGTCACCACCAGGTTACCCTCCGCATCTAATTCCAGATTGGAAACGGAAATGCCATATCCGCCCGTATTATGCTCACCGCTACAGATCACGTAAGCAAAATAACTGTTTTCATTGTAAGTAAGCACGTAGTATCCCCGGTTTCTGTAGTTTCCGTCGTATTCTATGGCATCACTGAACAAATACCCAAATTCACCGATCGTTCCCTCGCCGGAAAGGTCTCTGCCAGGATCCTGATCCTTTTCGTCATCCCAATCTCCAAAATCCAGCTGAAGATCGATTCTCTCGTTTTCTTCCGGGAGGACCTCCACCCTCTCAATCTTTGCAAACTTTGCCGGATAGGTCTCCAATATCCGGTTATCACAGGTAACCTCCAATACCATGCCTTCCTTGGGCTCCGCCTGTCCTTCCAGGTATTTGACCGGTATCCTGATCACTTCGCCGGCGTCATTCGTCACAAGGATACTGTTTCCGTTCTCCTCGACTTCCGTGACCGTCACTCTTACCTTTACCATTACGTCCAGATCTGGTTCCCCTACCGTTGGTTCCTCTTCCCTTGACTCTTTCGGCCCTTCTGCCTTCGGCGATCCGCATCCTGCAAGGCACAAGATCATGATCACAGCCAAAATCATGCGAAATTTTATCTTCATCTTCACAGACCTCCTTTTCTTTATAAACGAAAAAAAATCCATTTATGTTTTAAAAATCCGGATTCTTTCTTCCGGTAGACTGCATCCCAACTTTTTGCCAGTTGGATTTTGCTCCCTTTTACGTTATAATGGTCAATCATACGTATGATTGGAGAGAGTCGGTCATGTCCGTAAAAAAATTGCTCAAAAAGGCCATTAATAAATTCCAAAAAATCACAAAATTGGAGACGTTTCAGGATGAGGAGGACGAATCCCTAAGTTTTCAGATCATAGAAAAAAAGAATCCCCTTCTTCCCTGGAGAAACTGCCGGATGATCACGTTTGTACGTGACAACCGCCCTTATGTTTATTCCAGCGTTTTTTTGAGCAAACTGCGCAAATTACAGCCAATCTGTCCTTATGCCCAAACGGCGTTCGACGATTTCTTGAAGGGGCGTGACAACGTGGAGCGTACCCTCGTCTTGGGCTGTGCCGGTTGCTCCATCCCCAGATACTTTGCGCTTCGCTTTAAGAATGCCAAGATCACCGGAATCGAATACTCTGAGCTCATGATCCAGATTGCCCAAAAGTACTTTATAGCGGATCCGCTCTTTCATAATTTTGACCTGATCCGCGATGACGCCTTTGCTTACGTCCGCAAAGAAGATAAAGCGTATCAGGCCATCTTTGTTGACGTTTTTGTTGCCGACCAGATCCATCCCCAGGTCTTCACGGAAGAATTCCTTACGGACCTGTTCCGGATCTCTGCCGAGGAGTCCATTACCGTATTCAATTTCCTAAACGTGAGCATGGAAAAGACGGCCGAGTTTATCCGGACGCTTCCCAAGCCCTTTCCCGCCGCTTACGCATACGGTAAAAATGGGCGCATCTTTGTTGCACTGATCAAGACGAAGGATCCTTCCACCCTTGCAAGCTTTGAAAAACGCCTCACAAAGAAACTGGAAATCTATGATAAATACTTTTCATAACCCTATTTTTCTTCTTTTGTCAGATTCATGAAAATCCCGTCATCCACCTTCTGCTGGTGGCGAAGCCAATAGCCTGCGATCATGGAGGACAACATTGTTGTCAGGATCAGCACCGTAAAGAACTCAATGCTGATGATCCCATAGGAATAGGCCACCGTCGCCAGTACGATGCCAGGGCCTCCGCGCGCATTCATCGTGATCGCAAAATTGATCTTGGTCCTCAGATTGAGATTGGTAAACTGCACCATGATGAGCGTTCCGATCGCCTCCAGCCCAAAGGCGATCACAAAGAACAATGCAAACCGCACAAGGGAAAAGTCGTGGATCAGATTCAGCTGGATCCCGACAAGTGCAAAATAGATCGGCACAAAGAAGGAAAATGCAAAATTCCCAAGTGATTCCATTCTTTTCTTAGCATCACTCTCTTTCGCGTCTCCCGCAAATGCCTTCACCAGATATCCCACAAGAAATAACCCATCTGATAGAATACGTTCAGCACTTTGCCTTCCTGCTCATATGCCATAAAAATGCCGCCCATCACTTCCGGAAAGAAGTGATACAGACAGGTCGCGCCCAAAAGGATTCCTCCGGTGATCTCGCCCACTACCCTCGGTGCCTTGATCTTTTCCATCAGCGTACCGAAACAAAAAGCCATGAACAGCAATAAGGCCAGCGCTACCAGCGTTATGATGATCTCATTTTCTGACAACGTCTTTAACGTCATGGCACTTCCCCTCCTTGCGCTGACGCGCGTTCCAGTCCTTGTAACGTGCGTTTCGCGTTATTTTCTCACGGCTTCCTGCAGTGCCTCCGCAATGCCGTCCATCTCTTCCTTTTCCAGCTTACAAACCTTGCGGTCATAGGTCAGGATGCCATTGGTCTCGTCCTCCACGTCGGAAACCTGCGTGTAGACGGACGCACAAAGTCCCTGCTCCGCCAAGGGAACCAGCTCCTTCAAATATACGTCCCGGAGCGCAGCCGCAAAGGTCTTTCTGTCCTTAAATATCTTATATCCATAGGTTTTTTGCAGGTTGTGGCTGTGCTGCGGCTCCTTATATACGTATCCGCCAAACTCCGACAGCACCTGCGGAAGCGCCCTTTGTTTTCCCAAATGGAGCTTTTGAAAGTAAATATGCAGACTGTCCACGTCACTCTTTTCCTGATGGAACCATCCGCTCGTGGAATCGATAAAACGCTCCCCGTCCAACGCCTTTAGGGCGTCATATGCCTTGTCCGCCTCAAACTGTCCCCAGCCCTCGTTAAAGATGGTCCAGTAGGAAATGCAGGGGTGATTGGAAAGCTGGGATACCGTTTGCCTCATGCCCTCCAAAAAGGCGGCCCTGGACTCGGGATCCGGGTGCTTATTATGGTCATTTTCCCCGCAAAAACCAAACGTCGGGAAAATGGTGTCACGGAAATACCGGTACTTCCCGTTATTGACCATGTCCTGGAACACGATCATGCCCAGGCGGTCGCAGTCATAATAAAACTGCTCCGGCTCAATCTTGATATGCTTCCGGAGCATGTTAAAGCCCAGCTCCTTCATTGCCAGGACGTCCTTCTCATAAAGCTCCGGCACGGCCGGCGTATAGATTCCGTCACTAAAATATCCCTGATCCAAAAGCCCGTGGAAGAAATAGGGCTCCCCGTTCAGGCAAAGCCTCGGCTTGCCGTTTCGTTGCTCCACGCTAAGGCTCCGCAGGGCAAAATAGGACAAGACGCAGTCCTCGCCGCTCGTCACGGTAAACTCATACAGATTGGGCGTCTCGGGCGTCCAAAGCCTGGGACGTTCCGGCTCGATCCGCACCTTGCCGCCTTGGAGCTCATAGCGCCTGCCTTCGCAGGTTATGAATTCTTCTGCCGGAGAAGCGCTCTCGCCTGCACGGGCCATGCCTCCTTCTGCCGCAAAAGCCCTCTCGCCTACACGGGTTACGCCTCCTTCTGCGGGTTTAGTTCCTCCATCACCTGCTGCCTGGTTTTTCGCATCATTTAACCGCGTATCTGCTGCACAAATCACCTGGATTTCCGCTCCGGTTGCATCCGAGCGGATCATTAATTTTTGAATATAGGTCTCCGGCACGGGCTCAAGCCACACGGTCTGCCAGATGCCGCTGACGGGCGTGTACCACATGCCGCCGTGTTTTATCTTTTGTTTTCCGTAGGGAAACTTTTCCGAAAGCTCATTCCAGACCCGCACCATCAAATGGTGCGTACGCAGCGCGTCACCTTGATCCTTCGCGTTTTCCCGCGCATCCTCATTTATGCTTTTCCGTGCACACTCTTCCGTTTTCCGGATCACCTCGCTTACGTCGGCGCTAAAGGAAAGATAGCCGTTTTCGTGCTCGCAGACCTTTTCGCCGTCGACAAACACCTCACAGCGGCTGCTGACGGCGCCAAAATGAAGCAGGATCCGCTTGTCCTCCCAGTCCTCCGGAATGGCAAACGTCCTCTCATAACAAAGGGCTTCTCCATAGCGGACCGTACCGTCAAAGCCTGACAGAAGGCTCTCCGGGCAAAAGGGCACTCTAATGGTTCCCTCCTGTCCGTCCTCCGTCCGAAGCTTCCATTCCCCGTTCAGACAAAGCCATTTTGCCCGCTTCATCTGGGGCCTGGGATAACGCTCCCAGGGAATCCCTGTCAGCGCCTCTCCTTCCGCCGTATATAGTTTTTGAAAGCTCTTTTGCATGCGCACGTCCCTCCTGGGCAAATTTTCCTTCTGCCGTGCCGCGTATGAATGCTGTCTTGATTGAGTTGCATGGTGCCGGCAATTCCCCTTCGCGCCCGCCACATATGGCACGGAAGGTACGAGCCACGACCTTCGCTCATGGCTCTTGATCCTTCCTTCATTGTACTATGAATCCTTCTCGCGCACAATGATTTCCTCGGTGTACTTGCGCTCCATGTCATGTCTCACCTTCCGGTTTTCCACGGAATCAAAAATGATGGAGAAATCATAATCCTCGGGGTAGAGCTCCTCTGCCTTTACGTGAAGCTTTACGCGCTTGTGATTGATCCAGATCTTGCGGTCCGCCACCTGTACGCGCAGGACTCCCTTGTCATTTACGGGTTCGCACACAATGCCGATCTTTTTGTCCGGATAGACCATGACGCTGTCCCCGATCTGGAATTTCGCGCCGAGAGTCTTGTCCACGTGGGACTTTTTCTCTTTTGCGATCTTTCCGCCGGAAGCCCTCTGAATGCTCTCCTTATTATGGAATTGATAGTCCCTTGCCGCCTCTTCGCCATAGGCAGCCCTGGCGGCAACCTGCAGCATGTGCTCCGGCATCCCCAGCCGGTCTGCGATATAGAACGCACAGCTCTCGCCTGCCTCGCCGATCACCATCTTGTACGTGGGCATCAGCGTCTCCCGGTCAAAGGTCATCCTTGCATTGACAATGCCCTCCGTTCTCGCTGCATATTCCTTGATCTCCGGATAATGCGTCGTTACCAGGAAATTCGCGCCGCTCTTTTTCAGTTCCTCCAAAATGGCCACGGCAATGCCCATGCCCTCTGCGGGATCCGTTCCCGAACCGAGCTCATCCATAATGACAAGGCTGTCAGAATTCACCTGTTTCAAGATTTCCAACACATTCTTAATATGGGCGGAGAAGGTGGAGAGATTCTCCGAGAGATTCTGCCCGTCTCCAATGTCACAAAGGTAATTTGCGTTCATGCACAGATCCGCCTCTTCGCAGGTCACGTGCAGGCCGCATTGGGCCATGTAGCTGTTTAACATGACGGTCTTGATCGCCACGGTCTTGCCGCCCGTGTTCGGTCCCGTGATGACGATGCCGCGGATTCCCGCGCACTTTCTATCGTCTGCCTGCTCGACGCTTCTTCCGTCCGCCTGCTCGACGCTTCTTCCGTCCGCCTGCTCGACGCTTCTTCCGTCCGCACGTTCATTGCTTCTTCCATCCGCATGCTCGACGCTTCTTCCATCCGCACGTTCATTGCTTCTTCCGTCCGCCTGCTCGACGCTTCTCCCGTTCGCCTGCTCGTTATCTCTTACACGGTCTTGTCCCGAAACAAGAGTGCCAAGCGTAAAATCCAATGGTATGTTTACTGCCTTGTCCATCAAGGGATGCCTCGCCGCTTTCAAAACCACGCGTCTGTCTAGGTTGATGGCAGGCTCCGTGCAGCCAAGATCAATGCTCAGCTTCCCTTTGGAGAAAATGAAGTCAAGTTTTTCGATCATCTTCATATTCTCCGTCATAAACGGGATGGCGTCGCTCACCATGGCAGTCAGCGTGTACAGGATCTTATAGACCTCGTCCTCTTCCTCGATGCGAAGGAGCTGCAGCTCTTCAAAGAGCTTTGCCACCCCCACCGGCTCAATGAAGAAGGTGCTACCCGTGGAGGATCTGTCGATGACGCTCCCGGGGATCCGGAACTTGTATTCCTTCTTCACGGGCACGCAGACTCTGCCGTTTCGCATGGTATAATACGTATCCGCCATACATTCCTTATTGCCGCGGATGATCTGTTCCGCCTTTTGCTTCATCTCCTCCACGCATCTTTGGATCCTGGCCCGGACGTCCTGCAGCGTTCTCGATGCCCGGTCATCCACAGCCTCATTTCGGATCTGCCTGCAGATTTCTTCCCGAAGCTCCTTTTGCTCATCCAAGTTCTCGTCATAATAGGCCAACGGATTGCCAAACTGCTTTCCGTGGGATAAATAGAGCTTTAACCTTTCCACTACCACCAGGACCTTCTCCACGCGCTCTAACTGATAAGGCGTAAGGCACTCTCCCCGCTCCGCAATGGTCATGATCTCCAGAATCTCCGTCACGTTCTGAAGCGGCGGCGCGCCAAGCTTTTCGATCATTTCCCTCGCATTTGTCGTATCCCTGAGCTGCTTTCGAAGCTCCAATTCATTTAGGATCACGCCTGCCTCGGCAATCTTTTCCTTTGCATCCTTCGTGATCGCCAGTGCCGACCACAATTCCTTAATTTTGTCAAATTCTATCTGTTGTTCCGTATTCATTTCTTTTCATTCCTTTTCTTTTCCGTTTTTCCTTTTCCGTCTCTTTTCTACGGGCGGCTTTCCCGCTTTTGCCTTTCCACCCGTAGTCTCTTCTCATTTTCTGCGGGCGGCTTTCCCGCTTTTACCTTTCCACCCGTAGCTTTTTCTCGTTTTCTACGGGTGGCTTTCCAGCTTTTGCCTTTCCGCCCGTAGTCTCTTCTCGTTTTCTACGGGTGGCTTTCCAGCTTTTGCCTTTCCGCCCGTAGTCTTTTCTCGTTTTTTACGGGTGGCTTT
>JAFZNO010000030.1 GCA_017552985.1 Lachnospiraceae bacterium | reverse complement strand
GCGTGAAGTGATATTGAATGAGGGTGAAACTTTCAGACGTGGATTGCGTCTATGTACTCAGAGACATAAAATGAACGGCATCTTGAAAGGAGACTCTCATGAAAAAAAGTATTGGCTTTATTGTTTTGATGGTGGTTGTAGACGCGCTTTTGTTTTTCTTATTATCCCGGCTGACCACGCCTCTCTGGCATCTCTTTGGTGCTGACATCATTGAGTATGAGAATTGGGGCGGAGAATTGAAGGATCCGATCAGGTACAGGTTTGGCGTTGGAAGCTTTGAATTTCTCTTTGTGGCAGTGAAGGCGATCGTTTTGTTTCTCATGGAAACCCGAATGATAAAAAGATTCCAAGGGAAGAAACTGTTGATCGTGGCGGCAGGCATCACTCACGGAGTTCTGCTCTGCCTGCAATTGGCGTACGTAGCCACTTATTTGGATGGAAGGGAGATCATTTCTTTTCTGTGTAGGTCATAGTTTGACGGGAGGAGCAGGTGGAAAGGAGCGTAGATTGTGAAAAAGGCATTTGTTAAGCATGCGTGCATGATCGGATTGATGGCACTGGTGGCGCTCTTTTCCGGATGTACGGATGGCAAGGCGCCGGAACCCGCGGGGGAGGAACCGGCGTTTAACATGTTGTTTGAAATCAGTGACAAGGATTTCGAAGATGGATATTTTAGTTACATGGTCGAGTTTGAGCAGAAGGATGACTGCTTTTATGAAGTGACCTATCCCCTACGCTTTAGCACGTATGATCAGGATGGCGATTGGAAGGTATACGTTTATGATTCTGGCGTAGGCAGTAACGTGCTTGGCTTTTTGGAAAAGCAGGAACCGGCACTGGTGAATTCGGGAGAGGTGGAAGTGCTGTCCGGCCAATGGATCTTTGTCGTTCGTGACCAGGACGTTCCGGACGCAGAAGCGAAGAGCAAAGGAAGGGCAAACGCAGGGTATTTTGCAAGGACGGAAAAGAAACGGGACGTGACGGCGATATTCAAGTATATGGAAAGCGCGGAGACAGGCTTGTATTTACATTTTGCGTATCCGCCGAAGATGCGGCTTATGTTCTATGAGTTGGTGGACGTGACGGGGGACGGCGTGGAAGACTGTTGCACAAGCGAAATGATTGGAAGCGGCATGTCAAGAACGATTTGTATTGTGTACGATCCGGTTCTTGAGAAAATGTACGTGCTTGACGGATATAATTATAGTTATATTGTCCAGGGTGTCGTGGACGGGCAGCTTTCCGTCCTTGAAAAGGGGCCTTACGGATATGGGGACCCGCTTGTTGAAACCTTGGGTACCGTTAGGATTGAAGGGGATCAGCTTGTTTTTGTGCCGCTGGAGGAGCGGGAATAAAGGATGCTTATTGATGACCGCTATCGGTATTTTGTGTTGCAATTTATGGGAAAGCTGGATGATGCCTTGAAGGATTCGCTGAATCTGGTGCATGCCGGGTGCTTCCACGAGAAGATATCCGCGAAACTGGCGCAGCTTCTGGGATATGGCGATAAGGTGAGGGATCTGAGTATCACGGACCTGACGCGCGCCGACATTCCGTTGTAGTACGGCGACTACGGGATCCAGGAGATCATCTTTATTCCGCCCGTGGTATCCTATGCTAAAAACGTGATCGGCATTGTAACTGGGGGGGACGTGATGTAAGTTGCAAGGCACGTGTATCGATGAGGAGTGAGAGCATTTGTGCTTTGGAGGATAAATTTGTGTGAGTGGAGCACAAAGTGTTTGGGTTTTAGTGGCGATGAAGGGTGGAAAGGTTGAGGGTGTAAGAAACATTTGTGCTTTAGAGGATAAATTTGTGTGAGTGGAGCACAAAGTGTTTGGGTTTTAGTGGCGATGAAGGGTGGAAAGGTTGAGGGTGTAAGAAACATTTGTGCTTTGGAGGATGAAATTTT
>JAFZNO010000029.1 GCA_017552985.1 Lachnospiraceae bacterium | reverse complement strand
TTAAGAAAAGAATTAGCACTCACCTATTGACTGATTTCTTTAGATTTTACATGTTGCATGAGGGGCTGAGACGCACGTAAATAAATGGTTAGCGGAAGTTTTGGATGAATTGCGGTGCAGAAGAATGGCTAAAAAGGTGTTTTAGATAACATAAAACTTGTCAAACTGTGGTAAGGGAATTATGATGGTATTGAAAGATTTTACGTGAGGAGGAATACGCGATGGAAACGACTGGAAGTAATTGTACGGTTTGGGAAAGATTTCTGGAGCAATATAAGCCTTCGGAGGATTTAGTGAAGCCTTCAGAGCACGTTGTCGCCGTATGCAGACATGTTGGAGTGACGGATGAGATTGTCGATTTTATGGAGAAATTCGGGTTCGGTAATTACGGGAACGGTCTTCTCAAGCTGATCGATCCGGAGGACTATTTCCAAAGTCTTTTTACCTGGCTTGGCAAGGAAGACTACACAAAAATCCCCTTCATGATGACGGCTTTCGGTGATTTGTTTTACTATCGCATCCTGGGGGACGGAGAATATGATATTTCGCTTTTGAATATCCACTACCGCAGGATTGACGTTCCGGCATGGACGGTCAGTGAGTTTGTACAGTACCTGGTCGATCCTTCGGTGCAGGAGTCGGTTCTTCGGAAGGAACTGTTTGAGAAGGCAGTCTCAAAATGTGGTTCTCTTGGATCGGACGACATTTTCTTTTTTGCTCCGGCGCTTGTTATCGGCGGCGCGGAAGATGTGGAATACATTAGCAAGGGGAATGCGAAGGTTCACCACCAGGTGCTTTTCCAATTGGGACAGTAGTGCAGTTCGGTTGGAGGACAAGGGATTTCAGATTGAACCAAACGGAGGGAACAGGGATGAAGACGGCAATTGCTTATTATTCAAAGCACCACGGAAACACGGAAAAACTCCTTAAGGCAATAGCGGAAAGGTATGAGGTGACGCTGATTGACGTGACGGAGAAAACGGAGGTCAACTTGTCGGAGTATGACAGGATCGGGTTCGCGTCAGGAATCTATTACGGCGGATTTGCAAAGCAGGTGCAAAGTTTCGCGAGCGCCAACCTTCCGGAGGGCAGGGAGACATTCTTCATTGCGACCTGCGGTAATCCCATGAAGGGTTACTTCAACGCCATAAAGAAGATAACGGAGGAAAAAGGTTGCAAAAATCTTGGAGAGTACATGTGCCTCGGGTTTGACACCTTCGGACCGTTTAAGCTAGTCGGCGGGCTTGCCAAGGGTCATCCGGACGAGGCGGAGATAGAAAAAGCAGTAGAATTCTATTCAAGCCTGGACGGCAAGAAAGACTGACGTAAGACATTGAGTGGTCTTATGAACTGGAGCCCACGGCCAAAAACGTGAAGGCCGTTTTACAGGGACCGGATAAACTTACAAAAGCGTAAGTTAACCGTAAGCTTGTTCCATGGCACGCATGCCTATGTCCAAATTGTTAATTGACATTAAGGATAGAAATATGTAAGATAATAAGTAAGATAATAAGCAAGATGAAATGGAGCAATCAAGCATATGGGGAACTATATTCCACCTTATACAATTTCAGAAAAAATGCTGGAGCAGGTATCTTCTATATCTGAGAAAGTTGGAAAGATCACCAGTCACAGAGAGTTGGAATCCAAACCACATCTTCGTAGAAATAACCGTATCCGTTCTATTCACTCATCACTAAAGATAGAAGCAAATTCTCTTTCTTTGAACGAGGTTAGGGATGTCGTTAACGGTCATTTAGTTATAGGGGATCAGAAGGAAATTCAGGAGGTAAAGAATGCTTATGCAGCTTACGAAAAAATATCCGAGATTGATCCTTCGAGTGCAAAACAACTGAAAGAGATTCATGGAATAATGACGCATCTGACTGCCCCGGAATCAGGCGTTTTTCGAAAAGGCGATGAGGGAGTATTCTCCGGAAATAAGTGCATATTTGTTGCTCCCCCGCCCAATATGGTGCCTGAACTTATGAAGGATTTGCTTTCATGGGTAAAAAAATACGAAGGGAAAGTTCACCCTCTTATAATGGCGGCGGTATTTCATTATGAGTTTGTGTTTATACACCCTTTTGCTGATGGAAACGGGCGTATGGCAAGACTCTGGCATACTGTTTTGTTATATCGTTGGAGGAGTGTATTTGAATATATTCCATTAGAAAGCCAGATAGAGCGATTTCAGGAGCAATACTATGATGCAATTGCCAAGTGTAATAAATCAGGTAATTCCGACATCTTTATTGAATTTATGCTTGATTTGATTGATCAGGTTTTAGATGATGTCATATTACAGGTTAATAAAGCGAATGCTGAGACTAGTGAATATGTGAAAAAGATGCTTGATCTTATGGAGTACGATGTTCCGTATACATCAAACGATATTATGGCTGGACTTGGTTTGAAATCTAAGGAAACACTTAGAAAGAACTATATTAATCCTGCGATTGAATTGGGACTGATACGCATGACGATACCGGATAAACCTAATAGCAGAAATCAAAGATATGTTAAATTGTAGAATTTAAGGAACATTTGCTTTCAGGAAAGAAATTCGAAATTGCGAGGGGACGTTTGGCCATGGACAGAGTAAAAAGGGTATTGGACGAAAGACTGGTTACCGTAGTGCCTGATCCCAGGCAGGTTGCCTTTCAGGAGACGGAGTTTTATGCCTTCGTGCATTTCACAGTGAATACCTTTACGGACAGGGAGTGGGGGGACGGTACGGAAAGCCCTGATATCTTCAATCCGACGAAGTTGGACGCGACGCAGTGGGTGAGCGCCATTCGGGAAGCAGGAATGCGCGGGCTGATCCTGACCTGCAAGCATCATGACGGATTCTGCCTTTGGCC
>JAFZNO010000028.1 GCA_017552985.1 Lachnospiraceae bacterium | reverse complement strand
TCCGTTGAAAACCTGTATTGGTTAAACGGTTTTGACTTGATCGCCGCCAAGTAAAATGCATTCAAAAAGCCCGAAAGTGAATGCCTTCTCTTCCGGGCTTATGATTCATTTTTTTCGGGACATTTTCAAAAACGGTTGACATACTTTTTTGAAAATTTTTCAAATCGCCTTTTTGAAATTTTTTCAAATCGCCTCCGCCATCTCGAAAAGTTCCTCAGGCGCATAAGCCTTCTCCGTCATTTTTGAGCGGTAAAAATCTATGTATTTTTGCATATCGGTAAAATTATACGTTCTTCCGATCATCTCCTCGGTATAATACTCTGCCAGACCTTCGAAGCGATCATAATTCTCTATCTCCATGGGAATTCTCTTTTGAAGAAGCGTGATGACGTATTCATGCAGGAACATGGCCTTGGCAGAGCCATAGTCTCTGTCGATGCTAAAGAGGTCATAGACGTTCCCGTCGTCCGTCTCATAAATTATTGCTTCCACTCCGTGTCTGATTGAACTGATCAGGGATGCAAAAAAGATAGTTTCACTCTCAATTCCCACAAGCTTTTCCGCCTTCTCGTCGAGCCTCTCTTCATCAAACCGCTTCTGCCATTCCCGTGCGGTTCCGTCAAGCCGCTTTTCCTCTTCCGGCCAAATCTTTTCGCAATAATCATCATGATATTTCACGAAAATGCCAAAGATCTCCAAAAGCGCGTCCGTATAGGCTTCAAATCCCGGAAATCCACCCTCGCTCTTGATCTTGTCTATGGCCTCCTGCGCATTTCCCGCATACATCCCCGTCCAAAAGAGCTTTCCGTTGTACTCCCCGCCTTTCATTGTCAGTTCCTTCTCATATTTCTTCAGCGTGGCCGCGTCTTCCGGCGAAATGCTGTCACGATGCTTTTGCCCGTATTCATTGTCATATCCCACCTTCGCAACCGACATCAAATGAAAGAAGAAATTATTGTCTTTGTCATACGTGCACTGAATCTTCCTCATCTTCCAACCTCTCAATGGCATCTACTCATCCTACTTCAAAATCTCATCCAGCTCGTCGGCCGTATAGGCATAATCTCCAAGCGTCGTCCGGATGCGGGCAAGCTTTTCCCGGCAGGCCTTCTCCCTTTCCGCGTCCTTCTTCTCCTCGTACACGCGTCTCATAAAGGCCGTATTGGCATAATCTGAAACGTAATACGTCATCGCGATCGCCTCCGGCGGCTCCATGGAACTATACAAATCGGTAAAATACGAATTTAAGATTTCCCCGTAAGCCTTGTGTTTCAGTCTATAATCAAACACTCTCATGTCCATCGCTTCACCTTCCGGGATCTTGGCATTTTGCTCCTTGCGATAACTGAAAGAACCTAACATCACCATAAAACATAAGAAAAAAGCGACGGCAGCCACCGCAATGAGAATATTTAACAACAGCTTTATCTTCTTATTCATGCTTTATGATCTCCTCCATGCGCACCGCCATTTTAGCTTCTGACAGTTCCAGAAAACTGTCAACCTCCTCGTCATTCATTCCAAGGTAAGTACGAAGCATTGCCCTCAGATTCTGTTCCATGTCTTCTACGTAGGCAAAATATGCATCTTTCTTCTCCCGCTCTTTCTGCCCCAGGTAGGTCGCATGAAATGAATGTAAATATATGCAGAAATGTGAGATTTCCATGTCGGTAGAGTCCCAATAATCCGGATCCGTGGAACGCAGGATGACGCACTCCATGTGCCTGACGCAATCATAGTAATAGTCGGCACAGTAATCCACTAGTTGGAATCTCTTATACGGCTCCTCCCAAAAATCCACCCCGTGGCTATGAATAAACGAGACAAACTCCTGATACTCCCCCCGCTCCAGGTAACCGTCCATTTCAACCGCATATTTCTCGCGGTTTCTTTGGGCATCCTTCTTTTTGCTGCTACTGGGATCCGGATCATCATAATTCCATCCGGTCACGATGATCGTGATCAAAATTCCGATCACAAGCACCGCCAGAATGACCGCCCTGGTTCCCAGACCTTCCATTCTTTTTGCGCTGCTTTCCACCTCTCCCTGGGTTTTCTTAAATCTTTTATCGTACTGCTCCACGTTGGCACTGTGCTGCGTCGCCAACTTGTTTTCGGCGTTACAATATGGACAGACCTTATCCTCTATCCCGATCTTCCTGCCACAGTTTGTACATTTCATGTTAATTTTCCTCCTCCGTACTCACGGAGTACTTCTGCATGAATTCCTCCTTGTTCTCCCGCTGGCGCGCGCGGCTCCCCAGATTCGGCAGTATGTTAGCTGCAAGTCCCAGCACCAAAAGGATAACCACCACCGCAACAAAGATGAGGATCACGCGAACCAGTGATTTCACCGTGCTCTTGTCTGCGTCAGTTTTATGCTGGTCAAGCTCCGTGCGAACGTCTTCAAGCTTTCCCACGTACTCTTCTTCCGCTGCCGGCTCATAAGCCGTCCCGCAGTAAGGACATCTGATTTCTTTTGCGGGGAACTGTGCCCCGCAGGAGGTACAATTTACGTATTCTTTCATCACTTACTCCCTGATCGTATTCTCTTTATTCGCCCTTATTCCGCATGATAGATTGCGTTTTCTATGCTCCAATCCATCTTATCCAGCACGACCGCATATCCCGGTATGGTCGCTCGGATGTCAGCGCATCTTTCCGCGCATCGCTTTGCGGCATCCGCGTCCCCTTTCGCCGAGAAGATCTTCTCCTGAAAGAGCATGTCCGCATACTCTCCCAGAAGATAAAGATCCCGATTTTCGTCTTTCACCTTGTCTCCCGTACGCGCAGCGCGCGTCATGGAGGCCACGTCGCCGTAGCTTTCCCAGTCGAGGTACTTTAGAACGTCGGAAGGCCCTATGCTCTCACGCTCATAAATCCAAGCAATTTCCTCTGCGGCACCCCCAATCTTTTCCAAAAGCACAAAACCAAGGATAATGTCAAACACGATCAAAATACCTAAAATGATTTTCTTACTCACCGATCAGCACCTCCTCCAAATAAACCTTTTGCTTATTCATGGAAGAGCCCAGATATTCTTCTCTCGCCTGATCATCCAGTCCCAGATAAATCCTCAGCGCCGTATCCATCTGTTCCTTCATGTCAACCATGTATTTTTGATACTTGTCTTCCGGTTCATTTTCCAGCCTGCCATATACATAATAAAAATTGTCAATACTTCTTAAGCAGGAGGATATGTCAAAATCCAGTCCATACCGCGGGGCATCCTCCCCATACATGACTGCAGCCTCAATACTATTCAAAGTCCCGGAAAAATTAGATGCAATATTCCAAAGCTTCTCAAATTCCTGATACTCCGGCTCATATTCCGGAATGACGTGATACCCCTTGAACGCCACAAATCCGGTATAGTCCCCGGCTTCCAAAAACTCGATCAGCTTTGCCGAATACTCTTCGCTCTTCTTCAAAGAATCTCTGCGGCTTGCCCAGTGAGAAAAGAGAGCCGCCTCATCTTCCACGTAGGCTGCCACGCCAACTCCAATGATCAACAGCACAAGGAGTACCGCACTTACCACCAACGGTACGTTCTCGTTAATACTCTTCTTGACCTTACTCTTGGCTTTCTCACTGCGCTTCTGATATTTTTTCATCTCGGCCTGATGCCCGGCCGACTCGACGTTGACGCTGCCGCAATATGGACAGGTTTTATCCAGGAGCCCTATCTCTGCTCCACAGTTCCTACACTTCATTTTCCTCTACTCCTTGCCTGGGTCCTAATGACCCTAAAACAGTATAACAACAAGTCCCTATAAATACAATGTTTTTGTTGCGACTGCCTTGCCAAACTCGCGGTCATGCTCCACAAAGATCAGCGTCACCATCTGTTCCACCAAGGCTTTCCGCAATTGAAGCTTAAACACGTAATCCATGTAATTAAGCGGTTCGTCCAGGATCAGCACGTCGCTCGGCTGGCTCAGCGCCCTCGCCAGGTCGATCTTCCTGAGCTCGCCGGAGCTGAAGGTTTCCAAGGGTCTTGAATACATGTCCTTTGGCAGGTCAAATGCATCGCAGGCTCTGTCGAAGGCCTTTTTCTGCTCCGGCAAAATAAGCTCTTCCATGCTTCCCTTGTCCCACCTTGGGATCTGCGAGGCATAGGCCATCCGGATGCCGTCAGCGTAGCTTACGTCCTTGTTGTCCAGCTCTCCCAGGATGATCTTCAGCAGCGTACTTTTCCCGCAGCCGTTCCTGCCCTGGATCCAGATCCGGTCCCCGGGCTCCACGGAAAGATAAAGATTCTGGAATAAATACCGCTTCTTGTCATAGGAAAATGACAGGCCCTCGAAATGAAGGAGACTTTCCTCCAACTCCTCCTGATGCAGGAGTGACAGGCTTTTTTCTTCCTCCACGTTCCGAAGCAGCGTCTTCTTCCGCTCCAAGTCATCCAGCATCCTTTGCTCCGAGCGCTTCGCATTGCGCATGTACGCCCTGTTGCCATTCGTTCTTTCATTTGACTTAAAGGGGCACTTCTGGCGGTTTCCAACCTCCGCCCAATCCCTGTTTTGCTTCGCCCGGTCTTCCAGCGCGGAAATCTCCTTGATCAGTTCTTCCTGCAGCTTCCTCTCATGCTCTTCCTTCTGCAGCATGTTCCGCTTCCAGGTGGAATAATTGCCCTGCTCCAAGGTAATGTCCGCCTTGTTGATGGCAAGCACGTGATCCGCCACCTGATCAAGAAATTCATAATCATGCGTCACCAAAATGAAGCCCTTCTTCTGTTTCAGGTAATGACACAAAAGGCTCCTCTTGTCCACGTCCAAATGATTCGTCGGCTCATCCAGCATCACAAAGGGATCCTGCCTGAGAAACAATGCGATGATAAACATGCACGTCTGCTCCCCTCCCGACAAGGTTTGAAAGTCCCTTTCCAAAAGCTCCGCCGGAAAGCCAAACTGCTCCAGCTCCCGCTGGATCTGACTCTCCAAGTCATAACCGCCGGCATTTGCATACCGCTCCTGCAATTCACAATACGCCTCCACGACATCGGCGCCGGCTTCCATGCTTTCCTGTAGCGCCGCCAGCTCCCGCTCCATGGTCGCAAAGCCCCCGGCGCATTCCTTCACCACGTCCATGGTCTTCACGAAATTCTTGTCATAAGAATAGGGGAATTTTGAGATGGAACCGATTCTGTCAATCGTCCCGCTGCTAGGCTCCAACTCCCCTGCCAGCAGATTTAACAGCGTCGTCTTCCCCTTGCCGTTTCTGCCGATCAGCCCCAGGTTCCAATCTGAATCCAGCCGCAAATTCACGTGCTCAAACACGGGGTGATAAAATTCATCATAATAATAACTTAAATCTTTTAATTCTAATCTGGCCATTGCCCTTACCTCCTTCATCCACAAAACAATAGATTCAACCGGTTAAGTGCAAAACCAAATAAAGAATTCCGCCCGTTCACAAAAATGCCGTCCCTAAGGCAACCCATGCGCGGGAAAAAGCCGTAGTAAAGCCATGCACGTGAAACAAAAAAGCCGTGACAATTCAGCCACGGCGAAAATGAACGAAGTATCAAAATAAAGCCACTAATTCGAACTTACGATAAGTTTCTCGAGGTAACTGACGATTGGAATTCCATATTTAGTTTGCACAAACTGGAACGAATCCAAATCGTTACCAACATGACTGTTACCTCACTTTCCAAGATTTCTCTTGCGATAGAATAACCATAATCCAAACGCTTTCATTTGTCTTACGTTAGATTTACAATAATCCAAATGCTCTGTTCCGTCTTACGATAAATCTACAATAACCCAAACGCTTTCATTTGTCTTACGTTAGATTTACAATAATCCATACGCTTTGATTTGTCAACGCTTAAATTTCAGTGAACTCAAAATGAGATGCCTGCGAACTCAAAACGTCCCGTTATCCGCAGGGTTGCCATGCCCAAAGTAGATGGTTCTCTTTCCAAGCTTTCTGATCTTTTCAGCGCTTTCCCGAATTGCCTCCAGATCATAATAGAGATGCCCGACGGCAGGCTTGATCCAGTTGTCCAACTCATCTCCCACCAGCAAGTCCTTCTCCTCAACGTCCACCCCGATGGAACCTAGAGTATGCCCCGGCAATTCCAGGATCTTGGCATTAATGCCATAGGAAGACAGGTCATCCCCATCCTTTACGTAGATTAGGTTTTCAGGCTTCTCCACCACCGTATTCTTCAAGACCTTCAGCGACATTCCAAGCACGACGCGCCCCACGATGCCCCAGGACTTTAAGGGCTGCTTCGCATAACTGTCAAACAACTCTTCATCCGCCTGATGGATCGCGACGGGAACGCCATACCTTTGGGATAGCTTCGCCGCATTCTCCGCATGATCAAAATGCACGTGCGTCAACACGATCAGCTTCATCTCATGCTTGTCACACTCAGTCATCACCTGGTCATAGCAAGCCCCGCTAGACGTATCGACCAAAATCGCCTTGCCGCCGTCCTCCACTATATAACAATTATCCGTACCACCTTTAATTCTAATGATGTTTGCCATTTCAAGTCATCTCCCTAATTCATCATCTCCGTGCAGGGCCTTTGGCATATTATGCAACCGCTGCATGGCCCTGTAAGCATCCGCCTTTCCTTCACGCTCGGAAACATGTTTCTCGATTTCATCAATCTCCTTCAGCATCTGCTCGACCAATGCGTTTTTATCCGAATCCTGCACCACAAACTTTCGCGTTGACGTAACCAACTCCTCACGCATGGAAAGCGCCCGCTCGTAACAGGGAAGTGCATGCTTCTTGCAGATCTCCTCTAAGTCAGCGAACGCCTTCTCCGCACAGCCGACTCCCTTTTCCTCCTGGGCCGCATACCGGATCAAATTCCTCCACAGCCTACACTCATCCAGAAGACGCTTTTTCTCTCCCCAGCGCCACCGATTGCCTTGCTTTCCGCCCTTCTCAAAAATGACGCCAATCTCCAAAATATGATAATAGATTTCAGGATTCACCTACCAAACGCCCACCTTTCACCTATTCACAGCCCCATGCCATACTGTACCATTCAAAGTCCGAATGCCTTTTCTGCCAAGGCCCGGGTCTGCTCGATTGACCTGCTCTCGTCCCTCAAAATCACGTTAAATCCTGAGTTCAGCAATGCGTCATAGGAAGCCTGCGAATTGATCAGCTCCAGGCCCTGCCTGTAGTTCTGCATTGCCTTTTCCGGATCGGGCTCCTCCAAGATCAATCTGTACAGGAACTGCTTCTCCGGATCAGGTCTTTCGAAAAAACGGCGCACGGAAATCTGCGGATCCGCCAGCATCACCAGCGTATGATCGATCGGCGCGATCTTGCGCAAGGTATCCATGCATATGTTAGTGTCAACAAACACGGGCTTTCCCTGACTGCAAATTTCCGGCAGCATTCTCAGCTCCAGTACCTCACATTCTTTTTTCACCCCGTCGATCCAGTCTTTGTATTCCTGTGGCGACCTGCGGATGAAATCATGCCAGTCCTTCAGATCCCTGGTGTACGTAAGGCACGGAAACTCCTTTGCATCCAGCTCTTCCGGATAGTTGTCATGATAATTTTCCGTGCACGCGATGCCCCCGTGCGCCTTCGCAAGCTCCTTGACCATCGTGGACTTTCCGGCATACGCCGTGCCAATAATAAAATACGTATTATCAAAAAACATTTTCTTACCCTCAATTCTTTTTCTTTGCTACGATGAGATACCTGTGGATCGTTCCTTCCACTGCACCAGTCTGGTCAATGACCTCCTGCATGTGAAGGAGCGCGTCAAAACACTTCTCCACGGAAAATCCCGGGAACTCCCACTCAATGACGTGCGCAAACCACACAAATGCCCCTACGTCATAGAAACGGATGGGCTTGAAGGCTTCTTCAGCGCGGATCACTTCGAACCCAGCCTCCTCAAAGGCCTTCTTTTGAATGGCCATCTCCATGTCAGGATGCGGCTTGGGAACGCCCGGCAGCACCATCTCCACAAGCTCCCTGTCATTGCGCCCGCCCACTTGCTGGGTGATGAACAATCCCTCGGGCTTTATGAGCCTGTATGCCTCCTTGGGATCAAAACTCCCATGCCTGTTAATAAACATGTCAAATGTGCCGTCCGCAAAAGGAATGTTTTGCGCGTCATCACAGGGCTTAAAATCAATCCCCAGCGGAAGCAGCGTCTCCTTGCAGAGCTCCACGTTGGGCGGAAATCCTTCCGTCGCCGCCGTGTTCTCATAGGGATGCCCCAGAGACAACAAAAACTCCCCACCGCCCGTGTCATAGTCCAACAGCTTCATGTCATCCGTGCGATACTCATCAATGATCTGCCTGTAATCCCAAGGCAGATCATCTTCCTCCTCATACCTCCCATGTATGTGCGAAAAATCCCACCCATGTATGTGCGCGATCTTCTCCTCCGCTTCCCACTCTTTTCTCAATTCATTTATTCTTTCGTTGTTCATTTCTTCTCCTTTTCTCCTTCAACGCTCATCAGCGTTTCAAACGCCATCGCGTAATCAAGTCACTATTTTGCGATCCAGTAGGAATGCCACCCTCTGTTAAATACTTTCCCTCCCTTGGGAACCTGCCTGATACAATTGAAGACATTCAGAAAATCTCCCGCCGCACATGCAGTCATACAGAAGGTATACGTCATGATGCCAAAGCTCACGGGA
The DNA here is from genome assembly GCA_017552985.1 of Lachnospiraceae bacterium. GTDB lineage: Bacteria > Bacillota > Clostridia > Lachnospirales > Lachnospiraceae > Acetatifactor. The sequence continues at coordinate 4,135 of JAFZNO010000028.1, read as the reverse complement.
AGTGGAAGCATCGGCATGATAATGATCCAAATGATGAACGGAATAATTCCGAGTATCACTGCCGGGCTCAAGGAACTAATCAAAAAGCTTGCCTTCGAAACGGGATCCTCGATGTAAACAAACAGCATTTGATTCTGGGGCATAACGTAAATTTGCTTTTTGACGTTCTTCGGAAACATAATGGCATGTATGTACTCGTGAACGTATTGCGATCCATAGACAAGCGCCATGGAAACGAAGAACGCGATCAAAAAGTAGATGAACTTCAAGCCGTGCGGTCTGCCATACACCGTAATGATCCTGGCAATGCTTAGAATCAACATTGCCAGCAAAAGCGGAGCAGCCACAAGTGCTCCCGTCAAAAACGCCTTGTCTGACGTTTCCGGCTCCTTAAACATCACGCTTCCCTCCGGAAGCGGTTTACCTGATGATATCTGCTCAACGTCTCCCTTTAGGGTTCCCTTGAATTCAATATTCCACATCTTAGTCATTCCCTCCCTAAACCATCCAAATCCTTGGCATCCACTTCAATTTTCTCCATGGTTCTGTCATACTTCTCGTACTACGCGCGCGCATCATAAACATATACCCGCATCCCATTGCCATAGGGATCATCTTCCGCTCCGAATTCCTCTTCCAAAAACCGGTAACCGTTCTTTTCCAAAACCTTTACGGAAGCATCATTTCCATGCATGACGCGGCCGTATAGCGTTTTCGCCCAGAACTTTGAAATGGCAAACGCGGTCATTTCCGCAAGGCCCTCCCTCAGCTTTTTCGCCATGCGGTTTGCGTGAGCCGCCATTTCAAAATAGATACGATCCGGCCCGCCATCCAATAGAGCCTCAAACTGCATGTCGAAGGTTTTCGTCGCATAGCTTTTCCCATCTCACAACTACAGTTTTATTCTGGCAGATCAAATACGAATGCTTTCGTGGTGCCCCATCTGAGATCAACTTTTTTACTCTCTTTACCGTTTTCATACATTTGGGGTGAACCTATGCAGATATATAGCACCTGGCTGAAAGCATTGATTTCTTCCTCCGTGAAATCCCGGTTACCCTGGCGTCCTTTCGCTTTCTCTTTTAAGAATTCCGAATAGCCCCGCGTTACAAAAAATTCATGGTCCAGATTAACGCAACACTCAACATACTTCATGCTGACTCCCCAATAGCGTTCCAGAAGCCGTTCCGGTTCATATTTTAGCTCCAGCTCCGTCAGCCTGTCCGTTTCCCCTTCCGGGTTTTCGCCCGTCCTTACAAAATCAATATTGTTGCATTCGTCAAAATCAACGGAATCATATAATTGCTCGTCCGTGAAAACAAAAGCGCGAAATTCATACACGCAAGGGTATTTGTCACAACTTATCGCCACAAGTCTCTCACATGCCTCAGCCATTTTGGCTTCGTCCGTGCCATACAGATAAACGTTATAATAACCACATTCATGATTGTAGTTGCTCGCGTCTTTGTAAACATGGAATTTTGTGAAGTACTCACTTAAAATGTCATTAAAATCCACCATCAGATCCACTTCATCCTTCATGGTCTGATACCGTTCGTCCAAGATGATTTCCCGTTCAAAGATCTCCGTGTTTCCCGTCTCTTCGTCATATATGGAAAAACCATCATTGTAAACGCCCTCAACGGAAACATTGTATTTGGCGTTGAAAACGTTCACTTTATACGCATGCCCATTCTTTACCCTTACGAATCTGCGATTAAATATACTTGGGCCATCAATTCCAGGCCCAATATACGTGGTATGCGTTAAATCTGATTTACCAAGGATCTCCACTTCGACTTCATCCTGGAAGTTCTGAAGTACGTAGTTTTTTACGCTTTCAATGATCTCCCGTTCACTCAGCGGACGTTCCTCAACAGTTGCCGTCATGTGTTCTTCTTCCTTGCAACCGGCCAAAAACAGGAAAGACAAGAGAATTGCCAAAAGAAACGATAGAGATATTTTCCGTTTACCGCAAATCATATCTACCCCTCCTCAACAAAAACCCCCGTCAGCCTTGGTACTTGGAACCTGCTTGTAAAAAGATCGCACTTACACAGGAATGAGTAAAAGACGTGGCGTCCCTGACCGGACATGGATTCATAATTGCCCTGCCCCTTCGCCAGGATCACGTCCGCCTCATCCATCGCCCTTTTTGCTTCCTGCGGGAGCATGTCATAGACGGTTCCCGCGATCGCATCGCCATTCGAAAGGATCTCCGCCACCTTATCCAATCCGGCGTAGCGCGCATCCTCCTCCGTCGCGTCATTCAACACTTCCTTGCCCCGCACAAGCGCTTTGACCGTAAGTTGTGGGAATCTCTTCTTCAGCTGCTCGATCATCAGCTTGTCCAGCACGATCTCCCCGCAATTGTCAGAGATGAGAAGAAATGATTTTCCGCGCGCGCATTCCCTCAGGAACGCCTCGTACGCAGGCACGTCGCCGTCCCGCATCTTGGTATCCTGAAACAGCGCCAGAAACTCCTCCCGGTCCACGTGATTCATGGCCCCAAAGTCAATGTAGTTCCCGATCCTGGACATGATAAAAGCCTTCGCCAGCGGATCCGCGGATGCCTCGATCTCGCTTCGCAGGTCACTTTCCATGCCCAGGACAAGATCGTTATACCGTTTCTTCACGTCCGTATAATCCGCACCCTTGCCAAAGTATTTCAGGTGGACCTGATTAAACAGGTAAACCATGTAGGGACTGGTGTCATCCTTCCCCCGGTGATCCAAAAGTGCCTTGATCTCTGCCAGATATTCCGCGTTGTCCGTCTTATCCCGCTGCCTGTCATACAGACACTTGGCACAGCTCTCTGATATTCGCTTCTCTATTTGGTTTGTTTTCATCATTTCAGCTTCCCAAACATTCCTATTCCGTAGCCTTCAAGTCGAAAAGTCTCATATTCTCATCCCCTGCGAATTGCTGACCGTCGGAATAAAAAATGGGGCCTACCGCGCCCAGAGTCCCGTCGTTTAAGACGATGGGCGTGAACTTGTCGTAATTGACCGTTTTGATGCTCTTCTTCAGATCATAATAATCTTTTCCGTCACAAAAATCCTTTACGGCGTCAGTCGTCTTGCTAAAGAACTCTTCATCCGTCATGCCAAAACGCTTCGTGACTTCGCCGTCTTCCAAAGCCGCCAGCGAATCAAGATCATAATTGAACGCCTCACAGGTATAGTAATCCTCATTGGTAGCACTTGCGTAAATGACGAAAGACACGGTGTTATCCTTTACGCCCCACACCACCTGGGTCGTATAGCCGTCAGCGTAATCACCATTCTCTTCCAACGGATAATTCTCTTGCACGTAATTGCCAAGAAAAGCATTGACCTCCGTCGCTTCCTTGCCGTCTACGGTAAGCTTGGGAATCACGCTGGAACACTCGGAAATAGTCTTTACCGTAACCACCTCGATCGTGACCTTATGGGTATCCGTTACAACCTCATACGTTACGTTCTCAGGGGTTGCGGCTTCACTGGATGATTCCTCAGTTGGTGCGACCTCGCTGGATGCGGCTTCGCTGGATGCTTCGCTTGATGTTGCTTCACTGGATGCTACTTCGCTGGATGATTCCTCGCTTGATGCAGCTTCGCTGGATGCGACCTCACTCGTCACTACGGTGTCCTTTGAAGCTTGCTGCTCACTTGCCGGATTTTGCTGATCGCCAGCGCATCCTGCTGCCATTAGTGACAGACAAATTGCCATTGATACGATTGTTGCTTTTTTCATTTTAATTCCCCTCTCATTCCATCTTTCATTGGATGTGTTTATCCCTTTTTACTTTTGTGTGTCTAGACGTATTTCATACATTTCACTCCCATTTTACAAAAGTGTTCCTGCTATAAATCAGGATTCACGCATAATACATACAAATAGTTCCTTGTGACAGTTTAAAACCATTTTTTTCATAGAATTTGGAAGCAGGTGCATATTCACTGGTATAAAGCACGATCCCGGCATATCCTTTTTCCTTACTGTAATCTAACAGCGTCTTCAATAATTGCCTGCCAATACCTTGACCCTGTCTTTCAGGTAAAACCGCCATTTCGTTAATATATATTTCTTTTTTACTTCCTGATATCTTACATAATGCAAATATACATCCAATTACTGCGTCATCTTCTTCATA
>JAFZNO010000027.1 GCA_017552985.1 Lachnospiraceae bacterium | reverse complement strand
TTCCAGTTTTTTCCTTTCCACCCGTAGTTTCTTCTCGTTTTCTACGGGCGGCTTTCCCGCTTTTGCTTTTCCACCCGTAGCTTTTTCTCATTTCCTGCGGATGACAAGGCCCACAAACGAGAGGTACTCGTCCATTCCGCGCGCAAAAAATTCTTTGTCCTTGCTTCCATACTCATGGCCTGATTGGAACCAGTCCTCCCATGCCTCTTCAAAGCAGTCCAGGTCAAAATCCTTGACCACTTCGTACCCTTCATCCTGTCCCAGAATGTCGAGCCACTGCTGCCTTGTCTTGAAGGACTCGTAGTCCTTTTGGTCTCCGCCAACCCATTCCATAAAAGTCTCCGCTGCCTTTCCGGTCAACTCTTTCTTAAGTCCCGGGATTGCAATGACGGCGACGCCGCCCTTTTTCAGATAAGGCAGCACCATCCTTTGGAACTCTTCCTTGCAGGTCACAAAATAATGGAAGGCATCAATGCTCACGACGGCATCAAAGTATTCCTCCGCATAGGGAAGGTCATTTGCATCCGCGTGAACGGGGACGACCACGTCTGAAACGCCCCATTCCTCAAAGCTTCTGGCATTCTCCGTCGCAGAGATCCAAAGATCCGTCGCAAAAACCATAACGCCAGCTTCCTTCGCCAGAAAGAGGCTCGTGATGCCGCGCCCGCATCCAAGGTCCATCACCCTGCTCCCCGCCGTCAGCGGGTATTTCCGGAGCATCTCCTCCAAAAGCCGGAGACTGTTCGGTCCCATCAAATACTCTTTATGAAAAAATTTCTGATAGTTTTCTAACTTACCATTCTTATCCTTATTCTCATTCCTATTCTCATTGCTATAAGGATTCATGTTTTGATTCACATTCTGATTCATGTTTTTCATCCTTTCATGTTCAAAGCTCAGCCGCGTCTTCAGTTGCCTTCTTTTACATAACCATTGCAAATAAAAAACCATGATATCTCACGGCATGGATATCATGGTTAATTCTTCCCACATATTTCAGAAAACGAGGAAATCAAATCAAAGCCAACTGCACTCCAACGAAAACTTCGCGAAGCGCCAGGCTTTATGCCATAATATTAAGCGTAATGAAACAGGGCTAACGGCATCTGCCATTAACCTTTGGGTAAACCGGAATCCGCGCGGGATCCTGATCTGCCTTGCCATATGCGGTTTGCAATGGTTATTTCACCACAGTTAACATAAAAGCCCTCGTATTTCTTTTTAATTTTCTATATTATTACCCAATTTCAGGATTCTGTCAAGTCTTTTGAAGCTCGTCTGCTCCCTGGGGCTTCACTTCCTCTTTCACTTGTGTCTTTGAAGTGATCATTGTAAAGCTGGTCAGGAAAAGAAACGCGAAACATAGGCCAAGACCGAAATTCTTAAAAACCAAACTCCAAACGATCAGCATCAACAAGAAAAACGCCGTTCTGGTAAACGTGATTCCCCAAATCTGCTGCTTCTCTGCCCTGATCACCACTTTGTCCAAGTATTCCGCTTCCTTCACTTGGCCAAGGCTCACCGTATCCTTTAGGTTACTCAGAACGCACTCATCAAAATAGATTTCCTCCTCCGGAAGGTCCGGCGCAAAAAATCTTTCCTGCATGACATAGGTATCCGTAGACTCCGCAAACCATGCAGCCACGCCCGTCTTCCCCGTCGGACCGCCGTCGATTCTCTTCATGGCAGCTATGCCGATCAAGTACTTCTGCTTGTCGATCTTTTTCAGCATTGCATAGACAACTCCGGCCTGCACGCCCTTGAGTTCCTTGCCCTCGTCATTTACAAAATTGGCGCTGGCGCGTTCAAACAATTGCGTTAATTCCTCTGAGGAAAGCTGATCCTTTAAGCCATCTGCCATCAGTAGCTTTCCCTTATCCATACTCTTCAAAACATACTTTGAAAGTAACGTCAGTTCACAGCCTTTCACGTATCCCATGGGCTTTCATCCTCCACGATTACGGAAACAATCTTTTGCTTCCTTGATGATCCCATCATACGTCAATCACGTAAGCAGAGGGAAAATCTGTTGCGAACGGAAACGATTTTGTCGTGAATGGAATTACTTCTTCCGTTCGATAAATTTCAGGATGACTTCGACGGTTCCCTCCACGCCTATGTCGCTGCTGTTGACACACATGTCATAATTTCGGGAATCTCCCCATTTGCCTTCGCAGTAATAGTTGTGGTAGTTTTTACGCGTATAGTCCTTTTTCTTCATGAGCTTGCGCGCCTCTGATTCAGAGAGTTGATACTTTTTCATGACACGCTCGCATTTGGTCTCCACGTTGCCAAGCACAAACGCTGAGACCATGCAGGGATACTCCTTAAGCACGTGCTCCGAGCATCTGCCGACAACGACGAAGGATTGCCCCTGCGCCGCAAGCTTCTTTAGATACTTAAACTGCATCTTGGCAAGGTTCTCCTCAACGGCGCTGGAATAACCTGCGACCGTCCTGGAAAAGAACGGATTCTTGGGTCTCTCGTCATATCTCTTTGCATCCTCATAGGGGATGTTGTGTTCATTGGCCAGATCATACAAGAGTCTGTCGTCGATCAGCTGGATCCCAAGCTTTTCCGCGATCAGCTCGGCAACCTCGTGACCGCCGCTGCCAAATTCACGACCTATGGATACGATCAATTGTTTTTCCATCTTTGCCTCCATTTATAGATATCTAAGATAGATACAGATCATGCAGATAAAGATCGTTACAATCGTAATGGGAACGGTCACCTTGCAGTATCTTCCCCAGCCGATGAGGTGTCCGTTCTGTGATGCGATGGATACGCCAACCACGTTCGCTGACGCACCGATCGGCGTTGCAGATCCGCCAATGTCGGTTCCGCAGGCCAGCGTCCAGGCCAGCACGTTCAGATCCATGCCCGTCGTTTCCGCCAGCGTCTTGATCACCGGGATCATCGTCGCCGCAAACGGAATGTTGTCCACGAAGGCGCTCGCCACCGCAGACAGCCAAAGGATCACTGCTATCATGACGTAGGCGTTGTTTCCGCAGATGCTGCTGATCACGCCTGCCATGGCCTCCAGCACGCCCGTCTGCTCCAATCCTCCAACGACGATAAACAGTCCAACAAAGAATAATAAGGTCTTATAATCTACCTTGCGGAGCAGCTCCAACGCGTGGCTCGGCGAAGCGAGTAGCGTCAGTGCCGCCACAAACAGGCCGATGGTTGCCACGGTCAGCCCCGTCATGGAATGCGTTACCAAAAGAGCCACGGCGCAGCCAAAGATCAGACAGCTGATGATAAAGTCTTTTTTGCTACTGATGGCGGACGAAGGTTCCGGATAGGTCGCCGAAACTTCCGTCTTTCCTTTTTTCTTTAATTGCCTGTTAAAGTACAGAAAATAATATAGCATCGTAAATACAAGCGCGACCAGGGCCATGATGCCCGTATTCTTCACGAAGTCGCCGAAGGAATACCCCAGCGAGGTTCCGATGATGATGTTGGGCGGATCCCCGCACATGGTGGCGCTGCCGCCAAGATTCGCGCAGAAGATCTCCGCCAGGATCATGGACACCGGGGAAAAACCGAGCACGGTGGCGAGTTCCACGGTCACTGCCGCCAGGAACAGGATCACCGTGATGCTATCAATAAACATCGCCAGCACAAAAGACATCACCATAAACGTCACAAAGATTGGCAACGTCTTGTATTTCACGCTTTTTGCCAGCCGCAGGCAGAGCCACCGGAAGAATCCGGCCCTTCCCATGCCTTCCACCATGATCATCATTCCGAAAATAAAGGAGATGGTCGCCCAATTGACGCCGGCGCTGGCTTCTCCGCCCTCACCTTGGGCGATCCAGAACGTCTTCGTCGCAAACTCCTTTAGGTTGATGGTATTCCAAATGGCTTCCGGGCTGTGCATGCAAATGCCAAACACGATGATCAGCATGAGCAGGCCGCATCCCAGCGAAGCCCACTGTCTCTCGATCTTTTCCGAGATGATGATTCCGAACATTATTAAAAATAATTCAATTGCTATAATCTGTGCTACCATTGTCCATCCTCTCTTAACCCACACGAATACATTTTATATACTGTTATGAGGGGTTTGTCAATGGTTTTCTGAATTATTTCAGCATGCTTTCTTCCCAGCTGTCAAAGGGCTTAAGCCCCAACAGTCCCGCGATGGTCGGCGCAACGTTTGCAAGGCCAAAATTACCCGCCTTCAGCTCATGCCGCACTGACCCGTCATAGATGATAAAAGGCACGGGATTCAGGCTGTGTGCCGTGCGGACTTCCACCGCGCCCTTCTTATTCTTTTCCAGCATTTGATCCGAGTTTCCGTGATCCGCCGTCACGACGAGGATGCATCCTGCTTCGTCGCAGGCCTTCTTGATCCGCGCCAGCTCCAGGTCCACGCTCTCCACGGCGATCTCCGTCGCGTGAAGGTTCCCCGTGTGACCCACCATGTCCCCGTTGGGGAAGTTGCAGCGGATAAAACCATATTTGTGGCTCTCGATGGCCTGGATCACCTGATCTGCGATCTCCGTCCCCTTCATCCAGGGGCACTCGTCAAAGGAACGCACGTCGCTCGGGATCTCGCAGTAATCCTCGAGCTCCTCGGAGAATTTCTCCGAGCGGTTGCCGTTCCAGAAATAGGTCACGTGGCCATATTTTTGCGTCTCGGACACGGCATATTCCCGGATGCCGTTCGCGATCAAAAGCTCCGTCAGCGTATCTTTGATCTGGGGCGGATTGACAAGATAACGGCGCGGGATCTTGAGATCCCCGTCATACTCAAGCATGCCGGCGTAGGTTACCTTCGGCACGATGCCGCGGTCAAACTTATCAAACGTCTCATCCCCGTCGAAGGCCATGGAGATCTCCAGCGCACGGTCGCCGCGGAAGTTGAACAGGATCACGCCGTCCCCGTCTTCCATGGCGCCAACTGCCTTTCCGTCCCTGGCGATCACAAACGCAGGCAGGTCCTGATCGATGGCCCCCGTCTCAGCCCGCAGGGTCCCGATGGCCTCAGCCGCGCTGCCAAACTGCCGGCCTTCCCCATGCACGTGTACGTCCCAGCCCGCCTTGACCATGAGCCAGTTTGCCTGATAGCGGTCCATGGTGATGCACATACGTCCGCCACCCGAGGCGATCTGCCCGTCAAAGCCGGCGTCATTTAAGCGCTCCAAAGTTTTTTCAAGCAAGTCCACGTACTCCAAAGCACTGGTGGCTGGCACGTCGCGTCCGTCCAAAAGGATATGGATCCTTGCCTTCGAAACGCCCTCTTCCTTTGCCTTCGCCAGCATCGCAAGAAGATGATGAACGTTCGAGTGCACGTTGCCGTCAGACAAAAGTCCCAGAAAATGAAGCGTCTTATTTCCCGCAGTCACGCCCTGCATGAGCTCCTTCCAGGTCTTGCTCTGATAAATCATGCCAGATTCGATGGATTCATTAACCAGCTTCGCACCCTGGGAATAGATCTGGCCGCAGCCGAGGGCGTTGTGGCCCACTTCGCTGTTGCCCATGTCGTCATCCGAGGGAAGCCCCACTGCCGTGCCGTGTGCCTTGATGACCAGCCAGGGACAGCTGTCCTTCAACTCGTCGAGGGTAGGCGTCGTCGCCTTTCTGACCATGTTGCCAAGCTCCTCCGGCGATTCTCCCACGCCGTCCATGATGACCAATACCACGGGTTTGTCCATCTCTTCCGCCTCCTTATTTCGTTAATTAAGTCACTTGAAAGTCAAAAATGATCACTTTGCCGTCAAAATACAGGCAGTTGACGTTCACAAATTTGACTGCGTCCTTCTTAAACTGCTCACAGGTAAGCCACGGCCCGTCTCCCAAGTCCTTTACGTCAAGCGCGTCAAACTCAATCGAAGGCTCGCTGACTTCCTTCCACTCATATTTCTCCCGGAGCGCCGCTGCCGCCTCTTCCGTCAGGGTGATCACGCCGCGGTACCGCGGTTCGTGCGGTCCTATGTCAAAATATTTTGCCGACCAGACGATCTGCTCATACTCGATCTTCTCATATTCCGGAAAATCCTTGGTATAATGCTCGATCACGTAATCGTTCTCATACGTCTTCACGTTCTTGACCGGCTTGTTGTCGCAGGCCGTCAGGCTGCAAAGCAATAGGGCAAATGCCGCAAACAGACAGATACGTTTCCGCAGGTTTCTCATCTCAATCCTCCTTTTACTTCCTTTTCCTGAATCTATTTTCAGTATAGGAGGTTTTGCGCCAAAATTCTTTGCCTGTTTTTTAATTCTTCTTAAATTATCCGGCATTAGTCCACGTCCACGCCCGCGCTCTTTAGGATCGTCTCCAACCGGTTGATGGCTTCCTTAACCCTTTTGCGAAGCCCATTGATCCTGGTCTGGGCGTATACGTCCGGCACAATGCCGTCGATGCCAAAATCAAACGCCGTGCCCACCAGGCCAAGGCGCATGTAATTCCTGTTCACGTAATCCGTTTGATCCATCTCTCTCCGGAACTGCGAAAGATAACCCATCGCCTCGCGGATGTGCCCTTTCGCCGCTTCTATGCGGAGCATCTTGATGCCGGACACGACGTACATGCCGCCCACAATGTCAAAAATACCCCAAATAAAGGCGCCGTCCAGGTCTCTCTTGGCCTGTCTTAAACAAGCAAGCGCCTTCTTCGAGGTTTCGATCACTCTTTTCTTTTCTGCGTCATTCTCGTTCAACGCACGATTCCATCCTTTCTTGCCATTTGCAGTACTTCCTCTTAACAGGATAATTATACCGAATGCACGGTTCCACGTCAATTCACCCTTGGCGGCGCGGCGCGAATAAACAAAGCCCTCTGGAAATCCAAAGGGCTTCACTTCTAGTTATTTCGTTCTTACGTAAAGCGTGGTAAGGTTTTGCTCCTCGGTGCCCTTGGTAAGGGCGCCGCTCTCCAGAATGGGAGGAACAATGTTTTCCAGAATGCTCCACATGGAGATAATGCTTCCGATCTCGCGCACGTTCGGAATGTCTTTCGGGGTCCTTTTTGCAAGGGACTCCGCCGCATCGTCCCGAAGCTTCGCGGTAATGGCGGCCATGGCATCAATCTCCTCTGCCAATCCGTCCATGAGCTTAAAATAATCCTTCTCTGAAATTTCGGAGTAATTGGGGCAGATCTTGCCATCCTCAACGTGCACGATCTTCTTCTCAAGCATCTTGGAAAGGGTTTCCAGCTCCGGAGTCTCCCCCAGCCTCTCCTCGCAGGCGCTAAACACTTCTCGCGCTCCCTTTTCAAAAGGATTCACAACCTTTTCCGTCAGACACTTGAAATTCAGTATGCGCATGTATCCGCCGTTCAGCGAAAACATGCCGTAGATTCCCGCCACCTCACTGGGAATGGCTCCGCGGGATCCCAGCACGTATCCCTTGCTTCCGTTCTCCAAAAGCGGGAACGTGAGGTGCGTATTCATCTTTTCTTCCGAATTCTGGACTGCCTCCCACATGATCAGAAGAAGAATAAACCAACCCTTTGCATTTTCATCCTCTGGATAGCAACGATAATCCGTATCCTTCAAAAGACCCTTGCCTTTTTCGATGCCAGCCTTGACAATACTTACGTTTTCAAGGATCGCCTCCTTGGCGGCTTTGTTCACTTCATCAAGGAAGTCCTTATTGTAAATAACGATCGAGCTGTGATATTTTTGACCCTTCTTGACGAGAAGTCCATACTCCTCCAGCTTTGCGACTTCCTCTTCCAAATACGGAACGGAAACGCCCACTTCCATGCTCAGCTCCTCCATGGTCCTGGGACTGTCAAACACGGCCAGCATAATGCTTCCCGGAAGCTTCCTCTCAAATAGTTCCCAATAGCCCTCACAGGAATCTCCCCAGAAATTCATGGCAAATTTCTCAGGCGCGTAACTGTACACACCATATTCTCTCTGCATGTCCATACCTTTTCTAACCTTCTTTCTTCCTTCGAACAGATACTGCTTGACGTTGGTCACGGACATGTTCATGTTTTTCGCGATCATTTCGCAGCTTTCACCGCGGATGCAATGGGCGATCATGATCTCACGGTATTTCTCGCTCAGGAGCGACAATTCCCTGCGAAGCGTTGAGATATCCTGCTGCTGGATGAACGCCTCCTCCGGCGTGATCTCATAGGTTCCGGCATAGTCCTCAGGAATCTCCATTGTTTCATGTTTTTTTGTCCGTCGCCAGTAATTCTTGCAAAGATTTCCTGCCACCGCCCACACGTAACCATAAACGGCATCGTCGTTTTGCACCTTGGCGTAGGATCTGAGGAGCTCCACCACCACGTCGGACGCCACGTCCTCCGCCTCGGTCGCATTCCCGAGCCTGCGAACGCAATACAGGTAAATCTTTTGCATGTTTTCCAGCACGATCTGTTCCATTTGTTCTTTTGTCATCTTGTTCCTCACTGCGCGCCATGCGCCGTGAAGCGCAAACGCCACTTGAAAGCTTTCATTAGCATAGTGGCAATTTATGAAAGCAGGTTAGGAAGATTAGAAATATTTTTTTCTTAGGCCGGCATCGTCAGGTCATACCAATCCTCTTCGTCCGTTACGACCCACTCCAGGCCGCGGCGGCGTTCGATCACGATGGAAGGATTGAGGTTTCCGATGGAGGCATTTGCATTCACCTTGGCGTCATTGATCGCCCAATTGTACCGGAAATAAAGATCCAGCACGTCGAGGATCTCTTCCTTGCTCCTTAGCTTACTCTTCTTCACGAGATCCTGAACCGACTTGCAGCTTTGCATGAGTTCTATCGCCAGTTGGCAATCGCAGACGTTGCTTGCATCAGAGACGTCCCCAATGAGCCCCAGGCACCAGCAGAGGGACCAGAACGCCTCATAGGCCCAGTCCATGTCAATTGCGTCCTGCATGGAATAGGTGCCGTCAATAATGCGCTTCTCCTTGGAATTGAGCTGGTCCATGACGCCAAGCCTCTCCAGGATCGGCTTAAAATAGTTGAGTCCTTCTTCGTAATTATTGTTTCCAATGTCGCAGGCGATCTGGATGACGTAAAAGGATGCGATCGCCCTTTTGCAGATGGCTTCCGTCTCCTTTAACGTAACGCTCTCATCCTCCCAGCGCGTCATCACGTTATCCCCAACCGTGATCCCCTGACTGGCTACCAGCCGGTTGTTCTTCTCACGGCGTTCCTTCTGACGCTGGGTCTCTGGGAGCTCCCTGTTTTTTAGGCAAGGATGATTGGCCTCCATGTAGGCAATCGTCTGCTGAAACATTTCTTCGTTAATGTTCACCATCATGAGCTTGCCCTTCTGCGCCGCAAAATAATGCGTTTTCCCTGAAAAGCAGATCTTGAAAAGTCCTTCCACCTGCTGTTCCTCAGTGGTGAAAAGGTAACCCATGCTGACGCTGAGGCCTTTAAAATCCTCTTGCGTCATCAGATTGTTTTGCATCAGCACGCCGATCGCCGTATTTACCAATGCTTCCTTCAGTTCCCTGTTAAATGCTTGATTGACTTCCATGCAATTTTACCCCCGTGTACTTGTTTACCGTTTCTTGTTTGACGGCGCGTCTTAAGTTTTGCGAATGCGTTTTCCCGTCTGTGTATCTAACAAAATAATACCGAAGGATTCCACACCCTGTCAATCAAAAACGGCTATGGAAGAGCGCCAGGTTCTAAATCATTTTCTCAGCATATGCATTGCAGCTGACCTCTTGGAACCCAAGGGATTCATATAACTTATGCGCCTTATCGTTTCCGACGATACAGTAAAGATACGGCGTCTCGTCCCCTTGCTCCAAAATGCGGTTGACCAGGAATTTCGTGAATTCCTTTCCCAGCCCCTTCCCCTGGTGGGTGAGCTTGATCGATACGGAGGAAAGCTCCGCGCCGTCAATCTGCGCAAAACCGATGATCTCGTCGCCCTGCAGGAGCACGTATTCACCCTCCGCGTGCTCCGCGTAGAAATTCTTCATGTCGTCACTGGGCTCGGAGAGCTTTGAGTCGGGAAAGCTCCCTGATTCCAGACGCATCTTGTGAAACGCCTCATCCTCCAGGGTAAAGGCGGCCACAAAGTCCTCGTCCCTGTATTTGCGGATCGGGAGAGGCTTCTCTTCAAACTTGCCGCCCTGATATTTCATGATGGCGGAAGCAAACTTTTTCTTGAAACCGCACTTTTCCGCAAGCTTTCTCGCGACGTCATTATGACTGTCATAGGCGGTCGTGATCTTCCATCTTGACTCCGACTGCATCTGCGCCTCTGCCTTACGTGCGGCAAGCGTGCCAACCCCCTGACCGCGAAACTCCGGGAAAACGTAAACGTATAAAAATCCATCCGCCTCGTCGACGATGCAGGACAGACCAACGACCTCGTCCTCATGACAGATGCCAAAGATCTCCTCGCCATTGTCTGCCACGCCCTCATAAAAATCTGCATCCGCCTCTGACTGATCTACCCGGGAAAGATACACCGACGCATCCTCAAGCTTGCGGATCCCAATGCTGTTAATTCCAGCTTTTTCCATTTCCATAATGATCACCCTAACTTTCCAATACTGATTGTTAAATGCTGCCCGGGACGTACGTCCCTATGATTTATTTTACTGGGAAATCATTGTTACCGCAACCTCACGTTTGTACGGAAGTAAATTTGCGGTTGGCGCAGTTCTTCCAACTCCTGGTTGGAAATTTGCGTCACAACCCAACGACGGCGCCCATGCCGTGCTGCCGGCCGTCTTGGAATTACTGGCGCTGGGGGATTGATCCGTGAATCCCTTGATAAAAAGTCAAATAAGGCTCCCGGGATCGTCCCCGGAAGCCTTTTCGTTTATTCCCTCACCATCACGTAATAACTACTTTCCCTTCCGCCAAAGCGGTAATCCCCGCTCTTCCACTCGATGATGAGATACTCCTTGTCTTCAAATTTCTTGATCTCATAGGCACAGGCGTTGCTGTTCCACTTACGTAGCCAATAGCCCTTTGTCCATACGTGCTTGTCATCTCCGGTGATCACTTGGTCCCGGTAGACCGCCTTTACGTGACCGCCCTCCATGAACTCAATCTCCTTGAAATACGGGTCCTCCAAGTAATTCCCCGCGCCCTTTGGCGGATTCTCGTAGGGGACAAAGTCTTCCTTACCGATCCACAGTGGATCAAAATAGCAGAAGGCCTTCCATTTTCCAAGCACCCTGTCGTCAGAAACAAATGCCTTGTTTACGTCATCCTTTCTCGTGATCTGCTCCTTTGAATAGTGCACGTCATCCAGCTTTCGAAGGACAATGGGCGTCGTCTCCCCCGTCACCGGATAATCCTGCGTCTTATATTGGATCACTGCGTAAAGGTCATCCCCCCGCTTTTCCACCCGGTAATCGCTTAGGAATTTGCTCTGCCCATTGTCAAAGATCAATTTCCCCTTGGTCCATCCGAAGCACCAGTAAAACTCTCCGTTTGGCAGGAAATACAAGTGCCTGTTATTGTCGCCAAGTAAGGACGGCTGGGCCTTCCTGCTTCCGCCCGCTTGTCCCGTCCTTCCTTCGTCCTTCCCAAGCACGAGCCATTTTCCGATCATCTGCTCATCATTTTCAAACGTCACGTTGACGTCCTCGATCAGCGGCTTAAATTTTTGTTCCATCATGATCCCTCCATTCAACTTCTCTTTTAATTCCTCGAGATCATGAAGCATCTTTTCAATCTCCGCCTTCCTGCCTGCAAACATGGCCTCCACGGACTCATCTGCATACAGCATGGCCCGGATTTCGGCCAGCGTAAATCCAACCGCCTTCAGCTCCGAAATGCGCTGGAAAACGGCAACCTGCGATTCATCATAATAACGGTATTCCGTAAACCGGTCTATGTAGAGGGGCTTTAACAGTCCAATCTTATCATAATGCCGCAGTACGGAAATATTCGTCTTACACGCTCTGGCAAAGTCTCCAATTTTCATGATCTCATCTCCTGGGTTTCGCAAACGCGTGACCGCGCTTACGGAGTAACAATTGATAAGGTACCTTATGAAACATTTATAAGCCTAAAGCTAGGTTGAGAGTCAACGTCATTTAGCAAAAATACGTCGCACTCTAAATATAATATACGACGTTTGATAATAAATGAAAAGGCGGTACCGCCCTTGGTGCATGTTTAACGTAAATCCATTTTCCCAACCACTGGTTGTAGGGATCCGAAAAATGCGTTATTGATGTTTTTGTTTCTTGCTGTTACGATAATTACGTAAGGCGCCGAAAGAAAGGAGAACCGAATGAACTTAGGAAAGAAAATCAAACAGCTTAGATTTCAATACAGTTACACCCAGGAGCAGTTAGCGGAAAAATTGGGTGTCACGTCGCAGGCGGTCTCGAAATGGGAAAACAATGCAGCCATGCCTGACGTGATGCTTCTGCCTGCCCTGGCGGAGACCTTTGGCGTCACCATCGACGATCTCTTTGACCTCACGACAGAGCAAAAGATGAACCGCATCGAAAACCGCATGGAAACGGAGGAAGAGATTTCGCCAGACCTCTTTTATGAGTATGAAAATTACTTAAAGGAGCAGATCAAAGTGCCCAAAAACAAAGGCAGGGCGACGAGTCTTCTCGCGCACCTTTATCATCACCGCCTGATGAGCTACGCTGCGAAAACCTCTGCCTATGCACGGGATGCGATCCTGAATGCGCCGGAGCAGAAGGATTGCCAGTGGCTTCTCCAGAAGGCGGAGGGCGGGACCATCTGGGACTGGAACGTGGCCAATCACCGCAAGAACATTGACTTCTACAAGTCCGTGATCGAGCATGACACCATGAAACCACCCACGCCGCTTCCCTATTATTACCTGCTGGCTGAACTGATCGCGGACCATCGCACCCAGGAAGCCCGCACGTATCTGGAGGCACTGCAAAAGTGCCCTGCCCACAAGCCCGTGCTCGTTCCCGTATACGAGGCGGCGATCGCCCTCGCCGAATTTGATGAGCCTAAGGCGAATGCCATCATGGAAAAAGCCCTGGCCGATCATGCGGGGAATGCGGACGTTCTCTTCGAAGCAGCGCAGTTTTACGCGCGCAAATGCGATTATGACAAGGCGATCCAATATTATGAGGCATCCTTCGAATCCGAGGCTAACAGGAAGCCCCGCTACACGGATGCGTTGGAGGGCATTGCCGCGATCCACGAGATCCGCGGCGACTATGCCAAAGCTGCCAAAACGCATAAGCGCATCCTCACGCTTTTGCATGAGGAATGGGGCTTCAAGGATGAAACTTCCGTCCTCCATACGGAGCAGGAAATCGCGAGGCTGCAGGGCATGATAAAATAATATAAAAAAGAGCAGCCTTGGGCTGCTCTTTTATTTACGTCTTCCACTCACCAAGTATCAATATACGAAATTGAAATCGTACTTCTCCCCCGCACTGACGATGGCATCATCGCTGGCTTCCGTCACTTCAAAGCTTGCGCCATCCCATCCCTTCAGCGCGATGGTTCCTTTCACCTTCCCATCATAGGAAGTAAATGCAAGTTTTCCGTTCCCTTGATCCTCAAAGCTTCCTTCAATCACTCCGGTTCTGTAAAGGGCGATGATTGCTTCGTCGTCTCCCTCCCAGCCCTTGCGGGTGATCAGAGAACTATACACGCTCCCAGTCCCCTCATTGTCTACGTACGTGCCGTATTTCGCGTTTCTTTCGGGCATGGCAAAGGATTCTCCTTTGATCTTGGCAAGTGCGTTTGCAAGAACGTAAACCCTGTTTCTGGTGATCTCTTCCCAAAAACCATATTGCAACACGGGATACATGCTTCCGTTTTCCTCACTGCTGCCAATGTTTTCCAGCGTTACCTCTTCCTTCATCGAAACCCAGTTCCGCTGATCAGCAAGAAGCTCTTCCTTCGTCTGCGCGTCAGCCTGGCTGCTGATCCTACTCCAAAGACTGTTCAGCTCCTTATCCCAGATGACGTAGAACCATTTCGACGACTGATTCATTTCAACCTGCGTGTTTGCCGCTCCCGCAAGCTTGTCAAATTGCTCCGCAATCTTTGCCACGGCCTTCAGCTCCTCCTGAACGGAAGCAGACGAGGCTGCAATCGCATCAATGCTTGCCTGAATGTCCGCATCATAATCACGATCAAAGTCTGCTGCCTCTGCGCCGTTCGCGAAGAACTCCTGCACTTTTCCGCTCGCGTTATTGTTCTGGCTCTCGTTCGCGTTATTGCCTTGATTCTGGTCTTCAGCTGCGTTATTGCCTTGGTTCTGGTCTTCAGCTGCGTTATGGCCTTGGTTTTGGTCTTCAGCTGCGTTATGGCCTTGGTTTTGGTCTTCAGCTGCGTTATTGCCTTGGTTCTGGTCTTCGCTTGATGCGTCTATGGTAGTAATGGGTTCACCGCTAAAGGGTTCCGCCTTTTCTTCCTTGGCATCGCAGGCGCCCATTCCCAGCATCATGCAGCAAAATGCCACAACAATCCATTTTCTCTTCATTTTCCATGTCTCCTTAATACTGCTCATATTTTGTTCAACCTAGCAATACTACTACGCGGGAAAAGAAATTTCAACCTCTTTTTTTCTTAATTCGGTAGTCGCTTTCACGTCGCAGGCTTTCAAAAGCTTCCAAAATCTTGATAAATAAATGATTTATGATATCATCAATACATACACGTTCAAATTTTTTTGATCATTTGGTGAACCTTGGCGCATATTTCGCGACTATTAGGTGAAGCTTCAAAAATGCAGGCCTTCCGGATGGGGATGCCTGCCATGGGGGACCTCACGTGAACACGGAAGAATTATTAAAACACACGGATTACCTGCTTCGCGCGGCGGCTGGCAAGTGCGATTCCTGGGAAGAGGCGCAGGATCTCGTGCAGAATACGCTGCTCGAAGGACTTCTTGCCATCAGGAAGGGCACGGTAATTGAAAACGCAAAGAGCTGGCTTTCTGCAGTATTAAACAGAAAGTATTATGACCTTTTGCGCGAAAAATACCGGAAACCGCTGACTTTTTACGGAATGGACTGCGACGTGCCGTATGAAGAGAGTTATCTTCTTCCGACGGAGGATGACGCAGAGCTGGGCGAGGCAGAAAATCTTCGCCGCCTGGTTGCACGCCAAACTTCCGTCTATCGGGAAGTGCTGGTAAGACATTACTTTCACGGACAATCGATTGAGACGATTGCCAGCGCACTGTCCATTCCTGAGAATACGGTAAAGAGTCGCCTACGCCTGGGCAGAGACAAATTGAGAAAGGATTTGACCATGGAAAAATACGAAAAACAAAGCTATGAACCGGAAGTCCTGTGGATTTCCAGCAGTGGAAATGGCGGAATGAATGGAGAGCCTAATTCTTTAGTCAGAAATGACAAGATCGCCATGAACCTTTTGATCCTGGCATATGACAAGCCTGTCACAATTCCGGAGCTGGCTGATGCCATCGGGATTTCAACGACTTATATTGAACCCATCGTGGAACGCCTTGTAGACGGGGAATTGATGAAAAGAATTGGGGATAAGGTATTTACTGACTTTATCATTTATACGGAAGAGGACATGCTAAATACCTTTGATTTACAGAAAAGCCTTGCGAACACTTTGTTTACGGATGTGTGGGAATATTTGGGAGATGGCTTGCGCGAGCTTCGCGGAACGGACTATTATCAAAAGCAGAATCCTTCCCAGGCAGCCAAGCTGGAAGGGTATTTTGTGCTCCATTGTACCTATCATTCCGTCCTCAAGGTCAGGGATGAAGTTGCCGGCTTCTGCCCCTATTCCGAGTATCCTTACAGAAAGGACGGCGGCCGGTGGTTCGCCATGGGCAACCGCCATACGGCTGATTATGACTATGACAAGAGTCCGTACAAAGGTTATGACGTCAGCGGCGAAGCCGGGGGAAGCATAGACCGTTTGCCTGGTGCCAGCCGCGTGGGCTTATTTGATTATGACACGGAAGCCTTGGGCCATTCCCATACCGCGTATAACCACACGGAGAACTTTAATGATGCCAGGGAAGTAATGATCAAGCTACTCTACGCAATTTATACGGACAACGAGAACATTCTTTCCGGAATTCCCCAAAAACTCCTGGAGAACGTGGATAAGCTCATCGATCTGGATTTCTTAGAGAGGCTCCCGGATGGCAAACTAAAGCTGAACGTTCCCGTACTCAGCAATATTGACAGAAAGGCCTTTTATGATCTCATGGCGCAGTACGCCGAACAGCTTTCGAATGCCTTTCATGATGAATACTTAAAAATGATCAAGAATCCCGTGGTTGTGCCGAAGCACCTCCAAAAGGACGTGCCAGGATTCTTACGCTACCTTCACACCTGCGGTTTCTTCCCCAGCGCCTTGATCTTCGAGGCGAAAAGCCGAGGGCTGTTTTTGAAGGATTATGCCAAGCCCGCTGCGCCGGTGCTGATGGTTGTCACGAAGGAAGAAGCATAAGCTTGGGGACCGCAAGGGCGCGCCAAGCCTTCTCACCACTCATAAAAACGGCGGGCGTATCACCCGCCGTTTGTCATATTCTGCTCAAATCCTTTTCTTTTTCAGTGAAGCTCATCTACTCCCATTCCGCCCATAAATAATGTCTGCTCATTAACCCGCCATTAGAATCTCGCGGCGTTTTTGATAATAAAACGGCATAAAATCCTGCCATAAGTACCTTGAAAAGTTACGCACAAATATATCACGCTGTTCTGAAAGGCATGACGTACGGCCTACTCCCACAGGCCGGCCGTCTTCTTCAATCTCTCCGTCAGGTCTTTGAATTCTTTGTCCTCTCTTATGAAATCAAAACGATCAAGCTTCATTTCTTCCAAAAGACGTGCGGTCGCATTGTTTTCATCGCTTGTCATAAAGGATCCATAAACATCGCCCCGAAGGACCAACGAAACATGCTCTTTCTCCTCATCATGCTGAAGAAATGCTTCCGCATGATCCGCTGCCGCCTCTAGGTGCACCATCGTTTTTTCCTTATCCTTTACGTGGCGACCCAAAATACGCGCAATATGAACATGCGCTCGCATCAGGATTTCATGAAAGAAACCAAAATCCTTTTCTTCAAACAAAATGTCAAGAATGTCTATGATCTTTTGGGCCAAGGCAGCCTCTTCCATGGCGTTGTAAGCGTAGGTTCCGTCATCGAACCGCATGTTGAGGGTGTCAAGTAACATACAGAGAAACTGGAGCAGCATGAAGAATTCATACTGTTTACTCTCGTACTTGGCGCGGTCCTTTTGGACCGAGGCAAGCAGCGACTCCTTGCAAACAGCCATAGGCGGCATCCGTTGCGCGATCTCGATGGCTTTCTCATTTTCACCCAGATCTCGATAGGAATAACACAGTATCTGGTTTGCGCTCGCACGCGTCTGCTCATCCTTACAACCCTCTAGGATCTTCTGACCGTATTCCATGCATTTACGCAAATATTTCTCCTGCTTCTTTTTCTCCTCTTCAGTATCATTGTCCACGGAAAGGTTATAATACAAAAACATCAGTGCTTCCATAAGTTCATAGCTGTTGGGGAATCGTTTGAGCCCCTCCAGGAGTACTTTCTCAGCCTTCACCTTATGTGCACGGCTCATAAGCAGATGCGCCTCATCGCTGATCCTTTTGATTTCCTCCTCATCCTTTTCGTGACCGATCCCCAAAAGTTCATCCGATGAGACGCTAAATACGTGACAGAGAACGGGAATTGCCGAAATGTCCGGCAAGGTCTTGCCATTCTCCCACTGGGATACGGCCGAAACGGAGACATTCAGCTGCTCCGCCAACTGCTCCTGTGTAATGTCCGCACTCCTTCGTAGTTTCGCAATATTATTTCCAAGATTTTTTAACATATTCTCGTTGATCCTCCCATTTCATTTTTGAATTGTTCGGCGCCTTATAAATAATATACGCCATTCTCTCCCAAATGAAAAGGGAGCAGTATTTAAGAGTGTCTTAAGTACTGCTTAAAATTTAAGGTTTGGCTTTTGTGTCTTCACTGCTGATCATTCTTGGTTGGACTGGATTCTGGGCTTACCTGGACTTACTTAGACTTACGCTTATATGAGGAATTCTTGTATATAATCCGCTATGATCCTCGTATTTAGTGGCCGATAAACACTTTCATGAAGTAGCAAAATGTCCCTGCCGATGAGCAATCCATTTCGTTCATAGGCATCCAATTTCATGAGCACGTTATTATAGTAACCAGAATTGTCCATCATGCCAAGATGCTCTATGTACTTTACTTCTCCCGTCGTGATGTTCATGGCCGTAAAATCCGGATGAAACTCCTTCATCTGGCCATCAACCCGCAGCAGCAACGGCCTCTCGTAATGATAAGGGATTCCATGCCTGTCCAGCTCATCCGCTATGATCTTCTCCGACTTCGACCGCACCCGCTCCCCCCGATGCGTATAGTATTCCGTCTTGTCATTCTCCGCAAATCCCATCCTCTCGTATGTCACATTTCTGAAATCCTGGATCCTCTTTTCAACCGGCACAACATCCGGCTCAAAAAGGACTTGCTTCCCCTCGTGCATGTGGGTATATGCTTCCTCGAGGCGGGTCCTTGTTTTAAGAATTGTCCTCAATTGACGAGTATAGCATTCCAGAATGGGTAAAAGTCTTTCCCAATATTCTTGTTTTGCAATTCCTTTAAGATAATCAAGCTTCTTAACTTTACTCACATATTTGCGATTTACGCAGTATTGGTAATTCCCTTTCGTTTTCCTGCATGTCAAGACTCCTGTATTCTTCTCCCTTCCCTCAATACCCTTTCTTTTTGTCATGATGCTTTGTTTGAGTGCTTCTATTTTCTGGATTTCCTTTTGAATTGCTTTTTTCACCTACTCTTCAATTCCTCCTTTATTAACTAGATACCTGCGAACAATTCATGCTTCCTTTGGAAGTCTTTCTTCCCACTTGCCTGCGCAAATGACTACCCGTGGACAATGCTTGCCTTCCTTGGTAGTCTTCCTTCCCACTTGCCTGCGCAAATGACTACCTGTGGACAACGCTCGCCTCTCTGGTAGTCTTTCTTCCCACTTGCATGCGCAAATGACTACCTGTGGACATTCCATGCCTTCCTTGGTAGTCTATTCTTGCAAAATGGCAGCAAGGGATTAAAAAAACATTGTGAAAAAATGATTCAAGCAATAAATAGGGGAAATGTGAATGAAACATTCAAGATAATGAGCATGAAATACGGAAATGTTCTTGTTAGATTCATGTTAGCATAGAAATCTCAGATTTTCAACAGATCATTGTGCTTCTGTGAAGCATTTGCTTCCTTGAAAAGCATTCATATGCTTCCCTGCGAAGCGAATTCGAAACTGCTTCGCAGTTCCTCATGTTCGCGGCATTCGCCGCAAACATTTTCGCGAAATAAAAAGCACCCAGTAGCAAGCAAGCTTGCTCTGGGCACTTTGTTATTTCGCTTTATTCGCTTCTCATTACTCGCGACATTACTCGATAATGGTAGCTACACGGCCAGAACCTACGGTTCTACCACCCTCACGGATAGCGAAGGTAAGACCCTGCTCCATAGCGATGGGATGGATCAGCTCGATGGTCATCTCAACGTTATCGCCAGGCATGCACATCTCGGTACCAGCAGGAAGGTTGCAAACGCCGGTAACGTCGGTGGTTCTGAAGTAGAACTGAGGACGATAGTTGTTGAAGAAAGGAGTATGACGGCCACCCTCATCCTTGGTCAGAACGTAAACCTGAGCGGTGAACTTCTTGTGGCACTTTACGCTACCGGGCTTAGCCAAAACCTGGCCACGCTCGATCTCGGTTCTCTGAACGCCACGAAGCAGTGCGCCGATGTTATCACCAGCCATAGCCTCGTCAAGCATCTTACGGAACATCTCGATACCGGTAACAACGGTCTTCTT
>JAFZNO010000026.1 GCA_017552985.1 Lachnospiraceae bacterium | reverse complement strand
TGAATTAACAAGGCTCTCAAACACTCTTGCGAAGTCTGCGCCTGTTATTGAAGCTTAGTACCCTTTTGAATTAACAAGGCTCTCAAACAATCCATCTGAAAGACTTTCCCGCCTCCTCGCTTAGTACCCTTTTGAATTAACAAGGCTCTCAAACCATGTATCTGTCTACGTGTTGCATTTCGTAGCTTAGTACCCTTTTGAATTAACAAGGCTCTCAAACTGCGTAGGATTCTTGCGCGAGGGCTCTGTTGCTTAGTACCCTTTTGAATTAACAAGGCTCTCAAACCCCAAATCGGGAAATTCTCACCGAGTTTAACATAGCTTGCGGCTATGCTGTTAATTCAATTATCTATATGTATCATACACAAATCCCGATCATAAATCCAGATACTTTCATTGAAAATTGTCTTTGGATAACATCCTTCGATTAATAGTATATGTATTTTTTCATAAGCGGCAAACTCATATAAATGCTTCAGTTCATCGTCAAGCAAATATTGTCTTAGGTTTACAAATACAAACAAATCAATTCGGCAGACTAAATGCATCGCCCTTAAATAATCCGCAATTTTCTCTATTAGGCTCGCTTGATCCCTCTCGATCTCAACTCCGTAGCACTTTAACAATGCACTAATGTCCATATCCATCCGTGACTCTAAATGATATGGCATATCCTGCATCAGATTATCCAAATACTCAAGTATTCTTCCGTTTAATTCCGCCGTTTCAACAGGATAATTAATCATGGCCGTTTCTGCTAATTCAGCATATACTTTGTTTAATATTCTTTTTTCATTACAGTCAACCACAAAAGGGTTGTATATTCCCACAACAGATTTTGAAATTGATAAATTCTTTTCTTGTTGTGACAAAATCCAATCGCCTTCACCGCCTTCCAATTGTTTCCACAGATCACTTAATAGCCGCTGAAACATCATTGGATGTTCAATAACCAAAATAACAGGCTGATTCTCAACAAACTGAATGTCCACGTAATAGGGCGAATAAATCATTCTCATAGGATAATCAACCTTTCATCCGAATCTATCACACAATCCATTCTCTTTCCAACTATGTACTCCATCTTGTTATACTGTTTTTCCGTTACTTTTAATACCTGTACAAGCCCTGCATCTGGCTTATTCTTTCGAATGCTATCTACAATGGAATCAGCCACAAAACTATTCTGAGCCAATTTACAATACACTGATTCCTGCAACATCAGAAATCCCGTTTTTATCAAAAACTTCCGGAATTGTCTATAAGCCCTTCGGTTAGCTTCCGTAAGTACGGGAAGGTCAAAAAATACGATAACTCTCATAAATCTATAACTCATATTTATAAAATTTTATCATTGAGAGATCCTGCTCACTCAAAGCATCAAATACACTTTTACTGTATATCTTAATTGCATTTTGTAAAACTTCTTTTCTGTCAGCAATCGTCACTTCAAATTCAAGCATTTTTAAAATCTGCATTTTCTCTTCATGTTCAAACTTCACAGGTTTCATTTTTTTGACAAAAAGGTCAACTATCGGACGAAATGGTTCCATTAAATCCGATCCAAAATTAAACGGATTAAACATATTGTCATGAAACAACGCCAACTGTGTTATATATCCGCTCGCCGCAATTTCCCGATTGAAAGACGATAACAAAATTCCATAACCATAATTTAACGCCGCGTTTATACTATTTTCTGTCGTTCTTGTAAAGTTCATTCCGAAAAGCGCGTTAAAATATACTTTTGCCGCATGTCCTTCCCTATTCGAAGCGTCACCAGGTTGTATCTCCTTGACATATCGGTATAACATATCCGCTTCAGGCCTTCTCCAGTATTCTAAGTGTTGCGCTTGTTTCTTGATCTTTTCCGATACAATTTCCGTCCAAATTGCAGTTTTAATTTCAGGGTTCCATTCTATTTGGCCTTTTATCTTTGCACTAGTGTCGTATGATCCATAATACGGAATCAACTCTGAACAGGGATTCCTTTTCTCATCGCAGAAAATCACCTTTACTTTCTTCTTGATCAATTCTGCCAGAAGCGCAGCAGTCAGAGAGACGGCTGTCGTTTCAATCATAAGCGTATGTATTTCGCTTACGTGCACTTTTGTCGTCTCTCTTCCCCGGACTACCAAGAATCCCATTTGATAATCCAATTTTGCACTATTTGTTATCACTACTGTTCGCCAACTCATATCGTTAAAAGATTAACCACATTCTCATAGATACCGGTAACCGATTGATTAACTAATAAGAATTCTTTTGCCTTACTAATTAATTTGGCATGAAGCATTATTCCACTTTTCTGTGCTCCTCCTATTACCCTTAAATCTGCAACCGGTAATCCTATTGCAGTAAGTCTTAGCAATTCTCCAACCAGTTTACATTGTTCACCAATCGACAAAGCTGCCACCATGTCGAGACTACTCTCTAATTTCTCACCAACTGGATTCTGGCGCTTCGAAAAGAAACCCTCACTATGGTTTTCAGCCAAAAGCTTATATAGTATTATATTTTTTTCCGCAGATAATTTTTCCGTAATTCTTCCATTCTCGCAAAACTTATCAATTTCATGAATATAATTTATCCATTCTTGGTTAATACATAAGTTTTCGGCATTCCTTAGTATAACGCGATTTCCTGTTTTTCCCGAAAGATGATATCTATATCCATCTATTGATATAAGTGACTGAATCTTAATTTTCTTCACTCTTATAGACGGATTGGCTAATCCAAGTTTTTCTATGCAGTATTTCTGCAACGCCTCTTCGTCACTTTCAAGTTGGTCCTTCAAATAAATTGGCATTTGTTCTAGCGTACGAACCTTTTTCCCTTTTTCTTCATGTTCAACCAAGAAGAAATAGGCTCCTGTCACGCTAGTGAAACCACCATATTTATTCACGTCATTCATTTTTTTATCGTTCTGCTTTAACGGAATATAGTTTTCTTGATTAGCTGTCTTTGCTGAATACAAAGTCTCATTGGCAATCCCACCATGGCATTCAAAACTCATCCTTGTCATTAACGGAGTATTCTTCTCCATCATTTTTTTGACCGTAACAATGGTACCTGCCTTGTTTTTACTCTCGTCGTTTGCAATCCAGCCAATTTCATCTCCGCGCCTAATGTCGCGTTCAAACATTTTCCCCAAATGATACGATAGTTCTTTTTTCTCTTTCGCAAGCTTTCGCATGTAATTCAGTGGATCTTGCGTAAATTTAATGTAATAGGCATTTCCAACTACAATATTCAAATACGCATCCTTCGCATGATGGAATTCATTTACGGATCTCGATTTCAGCAATTTATAATCCTTTCTGAAATCTGAAACGTTACGACCCTTTGAATAGACTATCGTCGTATCTGGCATAAGTTGTTTTATCAAATCCGCTACGCCTTTTGTGCCTTGGCCGGTTTCAACTAACTGTCGGGCAATAAAACCTGCTTTCTGTTCCTCAGTAAAAGGATTCCGACCCGTAAGCCGCCTGTACTTTTCCTCCGTAATTAGATGTTTTTCCAGGAGCATCTTCCACAACGCATATACCGTTGGCGTCATGTTTGGCAATGGATAATTATCACTCTTATAAGCATTACTGGTTTTCTTCACAAGCACCAGATTGTTGTTCAAATTATCATCTTTCACAAAATGCCGAGGATAAATATGATCGATATCATATATGTTATCAGACATCAAGTCATGTAAATCAATTGGCTCGCCCGTGTACATACAACGTCCCATCTGCGTATAGTACAAAAATAGCTTCTTGCTGCGCAATGATCCGTCTTCCTCTGCCTTCGAAATCTCTGCTTTCCAATCTCTCTCATTATCTTTTATGTCCTTGTACAATGCCAATAATGCTTTTCCTCTTGAATCTTTTCGACCTTTATCCCCCTTTTCTTCATCCGATCTTGTCATTTCAATAAAGATTCGTTTAGGAGATCCCCCCATGACTTTTTCAATTTCCCGGATAATAAGTATTGTTTGCCATATCATTCGCTTAACGGGCGCAGAAAAATAATACTCATCTAAGTCCTCTGCTTCAAAATCACTTAATACCTTCAATGCTTTTGTTTGCTTATCCTGAAGGCTTTCTCTAAACGTGTAAGCATCGCTATGTAATAATTCCATGAAATTGCAGTTTGTTTCCCACATCGCACGAATAAAGGAGGTCTCCTCTCCAGTACTCTTATCACATGCTGATAATTCAAGTAATTCTTTCGAAAATGAACCCCAATCCTTAAATCGGAATCCCAAAATGCGCTTTATTTGTTCTGGAGAAAGCTTTTCTGCGAATTCTTTTTGAATGCAGTTTTTCAACATACTTTTTGAATCACCATACACCGTACACAGATAGATGATTCTTTCAGCCATCTCCCATACTTCATCCTTCACCAATTCATCACCGAAAATAGCGTGGAATTTCCCATAAGATAAAAGGGAATTATTGATGGTTACGTCTATCCCGCTTAGCTGACTAACGTCATTCTTATCAAGCGCACCGGCACCCACCAAATAATTTTCCAATTGTCGTCTAGTTACTTTCTTTCCTCTGCAAAATAGATCTTTATAGATTCTCTGCTTTAATTCAACGGTAATTGGTTCTCCGGCAATCTTAATTTTGTTTATTTCATTTAAAACACAAAACTTTTCATATTCCAAAGATGCCTTGGGCAATACCTTCTCATCCGAAAGATAGGTACAATTTCTAACAAGTCTTTCAATAAAGACTTGTGCCGTACTTTCTATATCAATTTTATCTTCGATATTCCAAGGAAGAACAGCGCCAGGTTCTTTACGGATTACCCACCCGTTGCCTCCGTCCTTCGCACTATTCTCAGTGGTTGGTCCGATATAATATGGTATTTGAAATGAAAATAACTTTATGATTCTTTCGCTTACCGATAGCCCGGATCCATCTTTTTCTTTTAAGAAAGGCAAATAACCTTCCGCATTTTTCAAAATCTCTTTAAGTTCTCTCCCATGTACCTGGTTCGGAATAATACCATTTCCTGCCGTTAACTGTTTAGGAAGAAACATCTCTTTTTCAATATCTTCCAACATAACGGTAACGCGTTCATCAGTTATCCCCTTAAAAGCTTCCTTGATTTTCTTGTATAAAGCATCCCTGCTTCGCTCTTTCATGTTGCGGCGCACAGGCTTTTTATTCTGATTATACTTTTCCGAGTTGTATGAGTTTACGTATGCACTGTAGCTTCCCGGCTTATCACTTCGAAACATTTGATCATAGTCTTCTTCCGTTTTATGATCAATATAAAGCTGTTTCAATAATTTCAAATCGTCATGATGTTTATTGTATTCTTCCACCCTTGCTTCAGACAAAAAAAGCTTTCCCTTTAATATGTTCGCTAGTGTTCCTATGTCATAAATCTGCTTCATGCCCTCGATAAGTGCATATCTCTCCTCCCCTAAAGCAGCTTGAAGTTCGACACATTTTTCTTCCCAACCAAAATCTGCGAAACACACTTCTAGTTTATCTTCCGTTTCCAGATCATCAAAAATCACTTTTGCGTCTGTTTTTAATCCACATATTCCTTTAATGATTGCAAGTTTTCTCTTTTGCAGTTCCTTTGCCGCTTGATCGGTTTCTTTTTTATCAAGTTCAAACACTTCCGCCAATACTTCCGCTTTTCTACTTCTTGACAGATTTCTATCGCAGAGTGTCTTTTCGATCTTACTTCCCATTCCCTCCGGGAAAGCTATGTCCAATTGCTCTGCGGCCATTACTACAAACGCTTCATACGCCTCGGTAATGGTTGTTCCATTAGAATCAGAACTTATGGAGGCATTTAAGAAATGTCCTCTGTGCTTAAACATATTTAATACCGCTAAGTAAACCAGTCTAACGTCGTAGGGAGCATTCTTATTTTCGAGCAACTCTTTTCTTAAATGAAAAATAGTTGGATAATCCCTGTAGTATTCCTTGTCAGTATAATTATCATCGGAAAATAGCCCATTCTTATTGCGAACAGACTCATCCTTATCTTCTAAATGATATTTACTATTCTCTAACCTCTGGAAAAATGAAGGGTCTACTTTGGCTATCTCATCTGCAAAATATGATTTCAACAGTCCGATCCTAACCAATTGCCTTTGTCTTCTGCGCCTACTGATTCTATGCGTTCTTCGGTCTACAGCGGTCTGCGCTTCCTCAAACTCCCTGATTCCCCAAAGATCTTTTCCTTTTGCTCTAAGGATTCGATATTCAGCATCTGTTACGGCCCATCCCACAGAACTCGTGCCCATATCCAGTCCTAAAAAGTATTCTCTCTTTTCCATGTATTTCTCCTTTCGTTCACATATATAGCGTAATGCCATGATTCTCGTAAAAATTCTCCATAAGTACTTGACTTTTTATTCCAATGTTGCTATCCTTAAGTTGAATTAACAAGGCGAGTGCAAATAAGGTTTACCGGAATCGCCCATTGGGCGCTACATTGTGTAGCATTTAGAAGTCGGGTTGAATAACACGGCTTCTTTTTTTACTTTTATAATCTATTATCGCACATCTATGTGTCCAATAATCCTGCCTCAATGCTCGAATGTCTGTTCTTTGTCATACTAATTAATTTCTCTGCAATCTCCTCATTTAGAACATAACAACATCCATATCTCTACTATACCTTTTTTGTTTTATTTTTTCAATCAATTCTTCGTTTTTGCTAATATTTTTTATCCATTTCTTTTCATTCCGCAAATTATGAGACAACTCTTTCATCAGTTCAATCTCATCCTTCCAATCATGACATAATCAATTATTAGCACGCATTGACTTTTTGTGTATTTTTGTGTATTATACAGAAAGGATCACTTATGAATCTACGTAAGCAAACAATACGGGATTTGGATAAAGCTGGTTATCTGCTAAAAAGAAGGGGCGCTAATCATGATATCTATTATAATCCCGTCACCAAGTCTACAATCCCTGTAAAACGGCATGATTTCAATGAAAACGACAGACGCTATATTTTGAAAGAAGCCGGCATTTACCGCCAATAATCCCCCCAAACGAAAGGAGAAATCCCATGCTCTATATTTATACGGCAATCTTTACGCCCATCGAGGATGGAAGTGGTTATTATGCACGCGTTCCAGATCTCCCGGGTTGCATTACAACGGGAAGAACCTTGGCGGATGCCATTGATCAGATCACGGATGCCATGAATGGCTGGCTAGTGGTTGCAGAAGATGAAGAACGTTCCATACCAAATGCGACGCCTCAACAACGCTTAAAGATTCCATCCAATGCAACCCGTACTTTGATCAAGGCAGACACAATCGCCTACCGCGCACAGACGGACACGCGCTCAGCAAGAAAGAACGTGTCTCTGCCCATCTGGATGATCAAGCTTGCCGAGAAGAAAAACATTAACTGTTCTCAATTGCTACAAAACGCCCTTATGGAGACGCTAAGGTCACGCTAAAATATGTCAGTAGATACAAATCATCTAAAAGGAGGATCATTATGTTTGAAGCTACGTTTGAATCACTGCGGGCGCATCAGTGTCCTGACTGGTTCCGGGACGCGAAATTTGGCATTTGGAGTCACTGGGGGCCGCAGTCCGTGCCCACGTGCGGCGACTGGTACGCGCGCAACATGTATATCCAGGGCACGGAGCAGTATGAGTATCACCTTAGGACTTACGGGCATCCTTCCAAGTTTGGCTACAAGGATATTTGCGCGCTGTGGAAGGCTGAGAATTTCGATCCCGACGCGCTGATGGAGAAATATTATAAGGCCGGGGCACGCTATTTCGTGGCCCAGGCCTCACATCACGATCACTTTTTCAATTTTGCATCGAAGCTGAACCGCTTCAATTCCGTCGACGTTGGCCCGCACAAGGATATCTGTGGCCTGTGGAAGGCTGCGGCGAAGAAATACGGCCTGCCCTTTGGCATGACGGAGCATCTTGGAGCTTCCTTTGCCTGGTGGCGTTCCAACAAAGGTGCGGACACTTATGGTCCCTACGCCGGCGTTCCTTATGACGGTAATGATCCCGCATACCGTGACTTCTATCATGACAATTATGAGCACGTGGCGAAGCCCGGCGAGGAGGATAAGTGGGTTTGGCTCACGAAGAATCCTAAGTTCCATGAATACTGGCTGAAGGTCATGTATGAGATCATTGACAATTATCAGCCCGACCTGCTCTACTCCGACAGCTGGCTCCCCTTTGAGGAGGAGAACAACACGATCGCTGACGATCACAATCTTTACCGCTATGGCCTGCAGGCGGTCGCCCACCTCTACAACACGTCCGAGAAGCTCCATGGGACGAATCAGGCCGTCTACACGCAAAAGCACCGCGATCCCGCGATTTATTCCGTTGGCACGCTCGACATCGAGCGGAGCCAGCTCCCCGATATTCTGCCCGTTCCATGGCAGTCCGAAACCTGCATCGGCGGCTGGTTCTATGACAAGAAGGCCATTTACAAGAAGCCTCGCCACATTATCGACATTTTGATCGACTCCATCGCGAAGAACGGCACGCTCCTTCTCAATATTTTGCAGCGCCCCGACGGCACGATTGATGAGGAAGCAGAGTATATTCTCTCCGAACTCGCGGCCTGGTTTGCCGTCAACGGAGAGGCCATCCACGGAACCAGACCTTTCCGCGTATCCGGCGAAGGTCATGCCAGCGTTATCATTGACGGCTTCCGCGAGGAGCAGGTCAAGTGGGATGAGGATGATTTCCGTTTCGTCACCAAGGGCAACGTCCTCTATGCCTTTGTCATGAAGGCTGATCACAACAAGACCGCCGTCATCACTTCCCTTAAGCCGGAAGAAACGGTTAAAAGCGTGGAATTCCTTGGCAGCGGGCCGGCGAATTTCGTCCAGCATTCCGGAGTCCTCATCGTCGATCTACCCGACAGACGAAGCACGGTTATGCCTGGCGTGTTGAAAATCCAGCTTTAAAACAAATGAGGGTCACGGAAAACGTGTCATTAGACACGTCCCCGTGACCCAAACTTTACTCTAAACAACTTTTATCGAATGGCAAAGGTCGTGAATCCAAGCAATAGCGTCAGCAAAAACAACAATCCGATGTGTACCGGATAGAATGCATAGAATACGTACTTATTGATCTTTGCGCCGCGCTTCCCGTTGTAGAATGCCACTGGAATCAGCATGAGGAATGCCGTAAACTCGGATACTGAGAAGATCGTAAGCTCTAAGCACGCCATGGAGAATGCAAGCTTCTTGCGCTTTCTGAGCAGGTACAGAACGGCAATGGTCAGAACGCCGCCGCCACTGTAGTCCGTCTTTAACAGATCCCCTATCACACAGAATACTGCCAGCGACAGGATCATGCCGGAAAAGGCATTCTTTTTTGCCGTATCCCACTTTCTGCCAAGGGCCGTGAAAAGATTTATAGTGATCACCGCAGCTGCGATTGCCATGATCAGGATCGTAGTTTGATCTAAGTTTAAAATCCTTTTTCTGATAAGCACCCCAACCTGGAAGTCCATAAAAAACATATATACAACGTAAGGTCCCGTCAGCAATGCCGCCAAATAAAAAATGGGTTTAAGCTTTTCGCAGTCTTTCTTTGTCTCAGCGACGTAATGCATACAGGTAATGCAAAGAAGTCCCAGCAGTAACGTAAAGAAAACGTTCTGATAACCCACGTAAAACAGCTTGCTTGCGAACCCAAGGTTAAAGGGCAGTTCCGAAATCAATGCGAACACGCCAAGGTTAAGTGCATATTTTTTACGCTTCTCGTGTGCTGGAAGCCTTCCACGATCAGGAACGCAAACAGCGGGAACCCAAATCTTCCGATCAGTCGCATCACTACGTATACGATTTCCATGATGGCAACGCCGGGATTCTCCCTAAACCAAGCCATTTGTGCTTCGGCAGAACTAAAGCTGGCCGGCGTGACCGACATGATATAATGCTCTACAAATATTGCCGCAAAGTGATCGATAAACATTGCCACGATTGCAATAATCTTTAAGGTTGTTCCCGTTACGCCCGTTTTCATTTCCGTCATTTCCAAGTCCGCCATTTTCTTCCACTCCAATATTTACAAAATATGCACGGTTTCCCGTAATTCATCTTAGTTTCCAGTTAACGATAGCACGAACGTAAGATTTTGTAAACGTCTTTCCGCCTTTTTAAGCGCCAGATCACGCCGCAGAATCCTCACAGATTTCCCGTATATACGTAGTCCAGTTTTTCCCTGGCAACGTCTGCGAGCCGCAGCACGGTTTCCACTGGCGTCGGTCCCCTGTCCGTCACGTGAAACCGCGGAAAGAACCTTGTTACGTGAAGAGGGATCTGCCTTCCCGGAACCTTTCCCGAGAGTCCCGCCACCCAGCCGGAAAGCTCCCGCATCTCTTCCTCCCCGTCATTTTCCCCGGGAATGACCAGCGTTGTGAGCTCCACGTGGCAGAGCTTTACCGCACCCTCAATAAAGTCCTTTACCATGGCGAGGTCCCCTTGGATCCACTCTCCGTAAAACCTGTCGGTAAAAGCCTTGAGGTCAATGTTCATCGCATCAACGTAAGGTCCTATTTCCTCCAGCACCTTCCTATTGGCCGTCCCGTTGGTAACTAACACGTTTTCCAATCCGTTTTCATGCGCAAGCTTCGCCGTATCCCGCACAAACTCATATCCGATCAACGGCTCGTTGTAGGTATAGGCGATTCCGATATTTCCACGGTTTCTGAGTCCCAGCGCCATCTGAACGATCTCCTCCGGCGAAGCATAATCTGCCTCCCCTGCAAGACTCATGGCCTCCTTCGACCAAGAAATCTCATAATTCTGGCAATAGGGGCAACGCAGGTTACATCCGTAGGAACCGATGGAAAGCACCATCTTCCCTGGTCTGAAACGCTTTAGGGGCTTCTTTTCCACGGGATCCAGCGCCGCCGAAGTGATCCTTCCGTAGTTCGAGGCTATGACTTTACCGCCCGTGCAAATACGCCCGCCGCAAAAGCCCGTCTGTCCCTCCTGCAGCTTACATTTCCGGAAACACACGTCACATTCCGCCACGCTCTCACCCCCTTCTCAGTTCCTGCCGCGCACAGACCAAATCGCCTCCTGGCCTGCCTTGATTCCCTGCCTTGACCTTTAATGATGCCTGATCACCTCAAACCGGTACAGTTCTACCGGGCTGTCCGGCGCGATTCCGCCCTTTCTCCTGCAGATGGAGATCTGCTCTTCCACCGTGTCAACGCCCTCCAGATCCGGCAAGAGCAGTCCTCTTCTCATGCCGCTCTGCACGATCACGCCATATCTCTTTGGATCCAGTTCTGCCTCGGATTTTACGCGCTCGGCCTCTCCCAGCACGTCCACGCTGATCTCCAGCCAGGGAAGTTCCTCCTCCCCCACGGGGTCAAACCTCGGATCCTCCGATACGGCGCTGATCGCATTTCTGATAATCTCTTCTGCAACACAGGATCTCACGGGCGATATCGTCCCGATGCAGCCGCGAAGCCGGCCGTGCTCGTGCACGGAGACAAAGGCTCCCGCCTTTGCCTTTCGCAGTTCCTCCGGCACCCAGGCCGGCATCTCAAGCGTAAGACCCGTCCTTACAAAATATTCCGCAGATGCCCGCGCAAGCTTTACGTAAGCATCCGACTGCTCTCTCTTTTCTTCCAGTTTGCGTGCCTCGCTCTGAAGCCTTTGCGCAAGGAATCTCCTGCCTTCGTCCGCTCCCTGCGGGTAGAAGGTGCAGATCCCGTAGCCAACGCCAGTCACGTCCTCATGGCTTAGCTGCTCTGCCTTGACCGCCATGCCGTCC
Organism: Lachnospiraceae bacterium; assembly: GCA_017552985.1. GTDB lineage: Bacteria > Bacillota > Clostridia > Lachnospirales > Lachnospiraceae > Acetatifactor. The sequence continues at coordinate 12,166 of JAFZNO010000026.1, read as the reverse complement.
AGCGCCCCTGCCATGATCACAAAGGAGCGATGCCCGCACTCTGCCGCCTTGTCGCAAAAGTTTTCGTCAAAATCAAACAACTCCCCAAAGCGTGCGCTTCCGCAGGTTTCCATGATCCGCCGGTCATAGGCGGGTCCTTCCTCCGCAAAACCATACGGTCCATAGCTCTGTAGCTTATGGGACAAATCCCCGCTGGCCACAAACACCATGCGCCGTCCGAGTTTTTCGCAGGTCTCCCGAAGGAGCATGCCGTATTCATAATGCTTTGTGAGGTCCAGACCGGAAAGGCCCGTCCTCACAAGCCGGAAGTCCTTATATTTCTTTAGGATGAACCAAAGCGGCACCATGGTGCCGTGATCAAGCTCCTTGTTTCTCTCTCCGAGGGTGCCTGCAGGAAAGCTCCTTTCCGAGGCGAGCCCCGATGCCGTTTGTACGAACTCCGCGTCATATTCCAATTGAAACTTGGCCTCCGGCGCCCCAAATTCCGCAAAGGATCCCTTCGCCGACTTGCCGGGAGAAAGATGAAAATAATCCGCATACGTGACGGAGTGAGGGCTGGAAATCAGGATCGTATCCGGCTTCAGCGCCGCGATCTCCTCCGCCACCTTCTCATAGGCATCGATGGTACTCTGGATCTGTTTCTCCCTTCCGCGTCCCACCTGCGGCAGGATCATTGGGGGATGTGGCACCATAAAAGCAGCAATAACTGGCATGGCTAGCTCCTTTCTCAAATCCTCTTGCATTTCCGCCCTCTTGCCGGGCGAATCCTACTGCATCCTTCGCGTCTCGGCGGGGCATTTGTGTACCATGCCCGGACCATATTGACATCTGGGACAATCAAAGCATTTCACGTAGGGTGCGTCTTCTAACGCAGCCTCGCAGATCGCAGGGTCTGCCAAGATGGCACGGCCAAGATCCACCGTGTCCACGAGCTCATTTTCGATCAGATACTTGATCTGTTCCGGCGTAAAGATACTGTTCACGCAGGATACGGGAACGCGGTCCCGGAAGTACTCATGGAAGCGTATGCCCATCTCACAGATCAGGTTGTAGGGCGCCTCGTGCTCGGTGAGCGTCGGATCCTCCCACTCAATTCCCGTGGACACCTGCAGGTAATCACACCCCGCCTTGACGTATTCTTCCGCTACGGCGATGGCAGTCGCCACGTCCGGCTCCACCCCCGCAGTCCTCACGGAGATCAGAAACTCCTCACCGCATCTGTTCCTAATCTCACGGATGATCTCCGCCGCAAATCTCGCGCGGTTTTCATCGCTTCCGCCATACTCGTCGCTTCGAAGGTTCGTCTTTTTCGAGATAAATTGATTGATCAGATAGCCATGACAGCCATGCAACTGAATGCCGTCGTAGCCAGCCTTCTTGGCGCGCACGGCCGCATCCGCGAAGAGCGTTTGCATCTCATGGATTTCATCGATGGTCATCTCCTTCGAAAGAACCGACGGATCCCGCGTCGGAACCGCTGACGGCCCAATGGCAGGCCCGCAGTCCGGATTGGAAGTGATCCCCGTGTGATTGATCTGGAGGATCACTGCTGCCCCATTCTCATGGCAAGCCTTCACGATCTCCTGATGTCCCTCGATCTGCGCATCCTCCCAAAGGCCCATGTGATTCTTCCAAAATCTTCCGCCTGGCGCAATTGCCGTGGCCTCAACGCAGATCAGGCCGCATCCGTGTGCTGCCCTCTCGCGGTAATGTTCGATATGCTTCTCCGTAGCCTTACCGTCCGCGCCCGCATAGTCAAACTTCACCGTCGGCGCCATGGTAAGCCTGTTGCGAAGCTTTGTCTGATTGATCACAATTGGATCATTCACTCTCGTCATAGTTTTCCCGCCTTCCCTTCCTTAATCTCTTGCACTTGGCGTCCGCTAAAACAAATCCAGCGAGCTGTCCAAATAGATTTCCTCCCGCACCTTGAGCCAATACTCCGGCTTGGTCAGATAGTACAGTAAAAACTCCAAAACAACGGCGCTGCCAAGGCTTCGTCCCTCGATCTTAAAGTGTGAAAATCCCTTTGGCACGTATATGTCTTGGATGTCATCAATCCCAATGAATCCAGGATTTTTCATGGCGTCAGAAAAGCGATACCCCCTGCTTGCCGTCGGGGAAACGCAGCGGTGATCCTCACAGTCCGTCCCAAGGCTCTTTTCGCTGACGTTCTCATAGCAATTCTTCCTGTCATAACATTCAAACCAGCAGCATTCATTGCAAAGAAATTCCACCTTTTGCTTCTGCGCTTCCGAAAGCGCATCCAGCCTGGCAAAATCCTTATTCAGCCGGAAATCCGGCACCACGTAGCGGAATTCCCTGCGGTTTAATTCCTCCTCGAATTGCCGGAAATCCGTCAGCACCTTCGTCGTTGAAGAAACAAAATAGAATCCGGGATACTTCGCCATGAGATAATGCAGCAAAGTATCTGAATGGATGATCACCCCATTTTCGACGCCGCTCTTTTCAAACAAGGCACACAGGGCATTGCATTTCTTGTCTGCCAAATGCTCTTCCCCAAGCAGGGAGTTGCTGAAGGTAAGTCGCGCAGACACGCCATACTCCTTCATCAGCGCCGCCACGTTCTCCGGCGGTTCCTCTCCAAATCCAACGCGTCCGCCTCCCCACAGGCAGTCTCCCGGCGCGCCATATATGGATCCGATCTCACACCAATCATAAAAGTATTCCCTGTGTTCCCGGAAGAGTGGCAGGAAAACCTTGTATAATTCATAAAATTCAAATAATCCGGGAAGATGATAATACGCCTTCCCTCTCTCCGTTTCCTTCATGAAGCTAATAGCCTCCCTTGCAGAACTTGCGTTAAGTTTAGCATACCACGTTGCAAGCAACCGCGCAATCTTGCGCCTTGACTGACGGACGTTTTCCATTGACGCTCGCAGCCTTTTATCGTATGATAAATTGGAAATCATAAACGTTTCACGCACGATCAGGGGATTTTTCCATAATGAAAAAAATAAAGTTTGATCCCGTTCAAAAATACTTATGGTTTTTTGAGTTGTCGCTGGGAATTATCCTGTTTGTGATCCTCTCGTCACTTTTTGAATTGCGTTATGAAAACAACGACGACTTAATCATTTCCGGCTTGCTCGACGGCAGTTTTCTTGGTCGGTCGCAATGGTGGATTTTCAACTACGTTCACGTTGTCCTTACGTATCCTTTATACCTCCTGTACCGATTTGCCCCCCAGACGTCCTGGTATGGCGCGTGGCAGATTCTCACGCGCTTTCTCACTTTCTTTCTTCCGTTCCACGCCTTGACGTCGCGGTCCAGGAAATGGTCTGTTTACCTGTCTGTCACGCTTACGTGGGTAATGCTTTTTCTTTCTTCCCTCCGGATGCAAATTCACGTTCAATATACTTCTACTGCAGAGCTTGCCGCCTTCATGGGATTTGTCTGTTTTGTTTTCCATGAGAATCGAAAAAAAGCCACGCTTTCATTTCTCATTTTGGAAATCGCAGCATACGTAACGCGCCCCAACGGAATGAAACTCATACTGCCGCTTGGCGCTTCTTTATTCCTGTTTTTTTCACTCAAAAAAGAGGATTGGAAAGACAGCATAAAAAAAGTGTTCATCGGCATAAGTCTTTGCCTTACGATTCTAGTGGCCGGCGAACTTATCGCAAAACTGGTTGTATGGACAAACAAGGATCTGCAGGCCTCACTCTCCTTCAATCGAGACAGGACTCAGCTTTTTGATTATCAAGGCTTCCCGCCCTACGAAGAGGTCAAAGACGTATTGGAGACTCACCAAATTTCAAAAGCAAAATATGAAGCGCTTTCCAAATACGTGCTTCTTGGATGGAAGGATATGGAAGACGCCACTTCCGAGCTGGCCGCCCTCTCCACCCAAAATCATAACCTGCTTTATATCCCAGAGATCCTCCATCAGATCGGAAAGCTAACGTTGTATACCACGTCCGGCCGCATGTCCCTTATGTTATTGACCGCTTGGCTTACTGCGCTTTTCTCCTTGCTTTTTTCAAAGAAATACTGCTATGGCTTGGTCATCATCGCTTATCATTTTGCAAAGCTTGTATCCTGGGGATACCTGTGCTATTATGGCCGCATGCCCAGGTGGGTGACTTTTCCCCTATTATTCATTGAAACCATTATCGCCGTATTCATCTTTCTACGTATTTTATTTGATCATCAGGAGGAGCGCGAGCCGTGGAATTTCTTTCAACGTTTGTCATGCTTTGGGTGCATCTCCGCGATTGTTCTCTTTTCCTCAATCGGAATGATCACTCAGTACCATGCGACGTCCGCTAAAAAAGAATCCATTTTGCGCTTTGAATCAGAGTACGCTCAAATGGAATCTTTCTGTAACGCACGTCCTGAAAACATATACGTTGCGTCTCATCTCTTCTATGACCCAAGGCAAGTTTTACTCCTTGAAACAAATCACAAAAAAAATAATAATTTCATTTATTCCGGCGGGTGGTTTTCCCTATTGCCGGATTTTTGGCGAAATGAATCGGATTATCTCACGCAGGGCAAAAACTGTTATTTCGTCATTTCATCTTCCGCATATCCAGACTTCTTTGAAAAACAACTTCTCTGTCTAAAAGAATACTTTGGCACCGCGGAGCTGCAAAAGGAGAGCATCCCGTTTTCAGGCGGCGGCACGCTTGACGTCTATCGCCTACGCTGAATGCCTGTTCACCAATATCTAGGCGAATTTGATAAAATATTCGCATCAAAGGAAGACCATATGAAAGCCTGCAGCATGGATTTATTCATCCGCAGTGAAACTGACGGATCCATAACGTCTGCGTCGATTATAAATAATGAAAGGAGGGATGGCTTGTGAGAAAAACACTATGTGCTTACTTGACGTTCTGTTTTTTAACTGCAATCCTGTTAACGCCGGTAACGGTTTATGCTTCTGAAAAGGATCTTTCCGGACCATCGCCAAAATCCACCGGGGAAATCCACGTTAATCTGCTGGTCGCTGCCATTGATCCCACTCTCACTTCCCTTGACGACAAACCTTTCTGGAATGGCAAAAATGAGATCCGCGCGTCTGAATATCTGGGTTTTTCCTTTGACAAATCACTGTCAGAATGGTGTGCCGTCTTTGAAGAAGTGTCACATCAAACGGTGAAATTCAACGTTGTGGACAAAGTGATCATCGATGAATTCCCCAAATACAAATCCATCGCTTCTCTGGACAACGAATCCTATCAGGCATTATTTGAAAAGGATGCTTTCGGTTACGGCAACACCGGCGGCGTTTTCAAGCAGGAATACCGGCAATATGACACCTGCGGGGACTTGGATTACGACTATTACGTTGAAAAGCTCGACTTGGTGAATCGCAAAAATGCCAACGAATTCGACATGCTGTATTTGATCGGGATCGATCCACTCTCTCCGTTCGAAACCTGCATGGTGGGAAGTGCCCCTCTTTGGATCAACGGCGAAGGCGTAATTGCTGATTGTGAGAATTTTGTTATCGCCACCGTAACGTTCTCCCGCTTCGACGGTTCCATCGAAAACATAGGCCACATGGCAGAGAACATGCTTGGATATACCTATGGAGCCGTGCCCTACGCTCCGGGAATTCTTGACGGAACCAATTATTCAGAATTAAACGACTGGCAAAAATACTGTCTTTGTAAATTCCTTGCCACTCCCGAAACGGAGACGTATGGCTACGGCGTGGTTCATTTTTCTCCAAATTCCACGTCAGATTATGACTGGGAGAACCCTGATAAAGTGAAGTACTATAAGGATTGGAAGAACGGCACGGACGTGCAGGAGTTTTCGCCGGACGAATGCTATCTGGATGATCCCCGGTTTTCCTATGACCGTGACCCCTGTATCTCCCATCACCGCTGGTGGTTTTACAACATGCCCTACGAGGATGGGCGGGATGAAAAGGGATATTTCAACAATTGGTGGCGATACATCTTTACTCCTTATTACGTAACGGACCTTTTGCACGACAAATCTCTTGGGCCAGACGTAAGCCTTGCGATCGGAGAACGGGTTCCCTTAAAGTTCACGGTGCAATACTATGGCGGAAAGGAAATCTTGACTGATCCAGCGGAAAGCGCCGCGATCGTCACCGTTAACGGCAGTGATTCGTTTACCTGTGAAAACGGCGAAATTGTTGGATTGAAGGAAGGATATGGGAACGTCATTTGCTCCCTCGACGGAAAAACCGTCAAGTACCTGGTAACGGTTCGTGATCCCGCGAAAGCTCCGGCAGAAACTCCCGATGCTACTTCCGGAAATGCTTCCGAAAACGTTCCCGCAGATCAAACCGTTGCTCCGTCCGAGGGCTTTCAGGCATCTAACATTATCATCCTGCTGGCCGTCCTTGGAATTTCCATCGCACTTGTTGTTTTTTTCATTAAAATCCGCCGTATCAAAAGCTGATTTTAAAATAACGTCGCCCCGGGTGCCAATCTAAGCCCTCGGGGCGATAATCATTAGACGCATTCTTCATCCTATAACCCTCCTCCGTCTGAAAAGAGTAGCCATTCCCTCCATTTTATTTCAAAGACTTTAACCAACCATTTTCCACCGCCCGGTCCAGGTTGGCGGAAATCCAGCCGTAAACTTCCGGCATAAATTCCTTGATGAGCGCCATTCTTTTTTCCACGGCAGTGCGATCCGTGCCTCCTTCCACCCAAGTATGCCCGCCCGTTAAGGTATTGTGCAGAAAAGGCTGCAGACGATCCAAACATGCGGCATATTTCGCATCCGCGGTTTCCATAGCATCAAACTCTTCCCACAGGTCGCGGATCATCTTTCCCTGCTCTTCCGGAAGCTGCCCAAACAGCTTATCCGCCGCCGCCTGCTCGCGCGCCTTCTTATCTTCATTTCCCTTTACGTCATAGGCAAAGGTATCACCCGCGTAAATCTCCACCAGATCATGCACCACGCACATTTCAGCCACGCGCCCCACGTTCACTTTTTCAATGGCGTATTCCTCAAACAGCATGGCCATGACAGCAATGTGCCAGGAGTGCTCGGCATCATTTTCCCTACGGCTGTGATCCACGAGAAGCGTTCTCCGAAGGATCCCCGTCATCTTGTCAATCTCCGCCGTAAAGCGCAGCTGCTGGTCCAACCGCGGCATTCCGCTTGCCAAAAAGCTTTCCATTCCCATCCTTGCTCAACCTCCATAAAGTGATAAGCCGGTATTTGTTATACCGGCTTACTGTGCCATTCATATTCTGGATGTCTTTCGTAATACTCTGCCTTATGCTGATACATGATCGCGTCAGCCCTCTGCATGGCCTTGCGAACGTCTCCGGCCTCATCGCTGTGACAACTGCCGATCGCAAAGTGGGCTCTGTCCGGACGCTCTGAGCAAGCATTCAGTTCCTCTCCCATCTTCTCGAATTCCTCCCGCTGTATGTCGGGAGCAATGATCATGAATTCATCTCCGCCGACGCGATAGATCTCCAGATTATCACGATCCAATTCCTGAAGCGTCTCCGCAACGTCCTTCAACAGATGATCTCCCGCAAGATGCCCCTGGGAGTCATTAATGGTCTTAAGACCATTCACGTCAATAAAGAAAATGCCGAAGGGAAGTTGGATTTTCCTTACGCCGTCTATGTCTTCGCTGATCCTGTTGTTCATGCTGTTACGGTTGAGCACTCCCGTCAGAAGGTCCGTTGAACTCATGATCTTCATCTTCTGGATATTCTGCTCATTCGCAATCTCCGCAGACAGAATGAATGCGGTCAGACTTAACGTTTCCTTGATCATCAAGGCCTTCGCGGGATCAAAATTGCCCGCCCAAACGTAACCGATGGTCTTATTGTTAGAACGAAGCGGGAAAATCACGATGGACTTGATGTCGTCACCCCTGAGGGAATCGATCCACTCCGGAGCGATCTTGTGCGCTTCTTCCATGTCCTTCTCATTCGTGATGATAAAACAATTGCTCTTGTTCATCAGTCTGGGCCACGTCTCGATCACGCGATAGAATTCTTCCGTGAGAAATGCAGACAGTGGAATCTGATTCGGATCATTGCCGTAATCCTCGCACAGCATTGAATACTGCCGCTTCTCATAATCCGTCAAGAGAATGCTGCACCTCTTGGCGCCGCATTGCATGCGGATGTCCGCGATCACGGAATTCATCGTCTCCTGGAAATCCGTAGTCTCGCGAAGCTTCAGACACGTCTTGATCACGTTGGTCGCCGTCTCCGAGGAAATGTCGATCAGCTTGTCTATCTCGGCCTTCGGATTCATCTCGTAAGAGAATAAAAGCATTTTCTTATCTGGATCTTCGGATGCGAGGGGCGTCAGGAATACTTCCATCCAGGCATTATACAATTCAATGTCAAAATACGTGTGGATTGGCCTGTCATTCGTAACGCAGCTGTCGCACAGATCCTCAAAGTTTGCCGCCTTGGGGATGTATCTCGTATAGGATACGCCCGTGACAAAATCAGCCAGGTCCTTCACGACGGTGCGCTTGTAAGCATCATTGGCATCCTCGATCAAATACCGGTCGTCTCCTTCTTTTTTCAGGTTCACGGACATAACACATGCCACCCTGCTAAACTGAGATAAGAATCCTTTGTAATCCATGTCTTTCCTCCTCAATTTTCAAATCAGCATAACAGCCATGATAACGCAATGATCAATTACAACGTATATACCGGCGCCTTTAAGCGCTTTGTCATCTCTTCCTTCGGAAGCGGTTTGTCAAAGTAAAATCCTTGGATTACGTCCACGCCCAAACCATCCAGGGTCTTGACCTGCACCGCTTGTTCCACTCCCTCCGCAACGACGTCCACGTTGATCTCATCAGAGATCCTAACGATGTGCGTCAGTATGGTGAGATCCTTGGACTTTGCATGGTTCACGAAGCCCTTGTCGATCTTCAGCGTGTCAAAGGACACCTCTCGGAGCAGGGCAAGTGACGAACTGGCACTTCCAAAATCATCGATGGATACCTTATATCCCAACTCATGAAGCTGCTCAACAAAGGTGCTGAGCACTCCGATCGAAAATTCATCACTGCTCTCCGTCACCTCGATCTCGATCAAATTCTTCGGGATCCCCGCCTTCGTCACCACGGAATCAATGTGCTTTGCGAGATCCGGATCGATCAGATTCCGCCTTGAAAAGTTCACGGAGATCATTGGCACCGCCATGCCATCCTCCAGCCACTTTGCAATATCCTTGCAGACACTCTCGAGAATGCAGAAATCCAGCAGCCGGATCATGTCATTGGATTCCATGAGCGGCACGTACTTTCCCGGGAACAGGATCGTCCCGCCGTGACTCCAGCGCGACAGCGCTTCCGCGCCGCACAGCCTTCCCGTTTTTATGTTGATCTTGGGCTGATAGTACGGTATGAATTCACCGGACTCAAGTCCAGCCCTGACGTCATTTTCCAATTTCTTGCGATCGACCATCGCATCAATAATGTCCTGCGTCAGCTTGAAAACGTCCGCATTTCCCTTCGACTTTGCATCGCTAAGTGCCTGCCCCGCAAAAATCAGGACGTCCTCGCCGGCCAGATCCGTCCGATCGATCATGTATACGCCGGCGCGCGCGGTCAGCGTCACCTGCGCTTTTTTCCCCGTACTCACGTCATCGAAGGATACCTCTACTCCCTTGAGCACGTTCAACAATCCTTCCAGGTTTTCTTTTCTTACGATCGCAACAAACTGATCACCGAATTGCCTGCCAAGGATCTCATCCTTCCCGACCTTACTTTGCATAATGTTTCCGAATGCGGCCAGAATCCGGTTGCCGTTTTCAATTCCGTATTTGCGATTGACTTCCGAGAATTTCCGAAGGTCAAAGAATACCACCGCAAATCCCAGGAGGTCTTCTTTTCCCCTCATGGAATTCAGCCATTCCACGCAACCGTGCTCGTTTGCCAATCCCGTCCTGACCTCAGTTCTCGAGGCTTTGATCACTTCTTTTTCTTTGTAGATCATGTTCTCGAAAAAGATCAAAAGCACGGAAAGTCCGATGCAGATATTCAAATAGGAATTACCATAAAAGATCCATTGAAGAATGCCACCCGCCAAAGGCAGTACCAAGTAGGAAATCATGACGAGCAGCTGGCTCCGGCTGATCCTCTCCCTGTATTGAACAATGATCGACGTGACCAGAAATGCCCCGATCATGGGGATCAACGACGAGAGCCAGAAAAGAGGACCTCTTTGATAGAGGTTGTTTTCATCGAAATAATAATACATGCCGTTTACCTGTGATACCGTCACAAGCACCAGCCCGAGAACGACAATGCCGCACGTCGCCATAAACCGCTTTCTGCACGGCATGTCCTTTTTCAGGTGAAACCTGCCAAACAGGCGGATGGCAACCAACATGGCATAAAACAACATCAAAAGAACGATCAGATAATAGACCGCGGCATTTACCACGTGCATGATCACGACGTTAACGGGATTCGTACTTCCCTTGTATACGTAGAATAAATATTCGCAGATCAGCATCGCGCCGCAGGAGATGTTTAAGGACAACACAACAGACTTCCGGATGCGCAGGGTATCCCTGCTGACGGAATACACCAGCGCCGAAAGGAAACAAAACACGGCTTCAAATATAAGAAAAGATACCTGCATCGTAAATTTATCGATCATATCTTATCCCTTGTACCATGAGTTTGTATTCGCATCACTCCGGATGCGTATGTTTTTCGAACAAAACTGCATAAATAATTATAACACGTTTTTTTCAATCTGAAAGAAGCTTTAAAGAATAGGACATATGGACTTTCTGATTTTCCATGCGCTCCCCGGAGAAATCCGCGTTGATGGCACTCAGCTTTCCTCCAGCGTCATGAGAATACGTTATGGTTCCCTTTACTTCACACTCATATACGTAATATGAATAGTCATATAAGATCTTTGACACGCATCCCGCCTTGTCATAGGATATCTTGAAATGGCATTCATTTTCGGCACCAAATTCCATCTCGACGGGCCGCCCCGCGGAGTCATATTTCAGTGATCTGTACGATGCGCTTCCGTTCTTTCCGTCGTATCGATGCCACGAAGTCAGTCTATCACCATCATAAGCATAAAATGCCCCTTCACTCGTTTTCACCGATGCATCCATCTGGAATTCATCCTGGACAAGCAAACGGTTGATTATGGTGGTAAAGGAATCACCGTTATTATTTTGGGAAATTTTGGCCAAAAGCTTTCCTGCCTCTTCCGGATAGAGATAGTATTCGCTTAAATTCGTTTCAAACCGCGGATAAAGTGGTGACGACATTCCCTTAACGTTGTTTGTGAATGGTTGAAGGAACTCTTCTAAAGCGGGATAAGAGAAACCGCTTCCCGTCTCTAACGCAGTTTTGATTTCCGCACCCGGAAGAAATACGTATGCCGGATGCTCGAGAAGGATCATGTCCCCTTTCTGATCATACGTGACCATCAGCACCGGTCCATTATCAAAGTAATGGAACTCATATTTATATTTATGATTACTCATCATCCCGCCTGCGCCAAAGGAAACCGTCACGCCGGCGATCCGTCCGTTTTCGTCCAACTCATAGGCATATGCCGTTTCGCGCACTACGTCGTCGTTTACTTCCGTTCTCTCCCTACTCGTCAGGTTCCCCTTCGCATCATAGACATATACGGCGTCTTCCATCATCTGATCGCCTTCATACGTCCGGCTTGCAGCCAGGCGTCCCGCCCCGTCATACGCATAGAAATACTTATATCCGCCGCTTAGCTCTGCAGTCTTTCTTCCCTGGGCATCCGTTTCCACGTAAGAAAGGGAACTCCCCGACCAAGACGCACTTTCACCGGCATTGGCTGACAGCACGCCAAAAGGAGTGTAGATGACGTAACGTACTTCCTTTTCCTCCTGGAAGTACTTTTTCATCCCAAGGCTTCCGTCTGCCTCGTAATAAAGGACGATCTTATTGCATGAGATCGCAGGGTCATAATCAAATAATCCGTACATTTCATGGAAATCACCCAATGATCCCCCGATCACGCTCTCAGCCACGTAGGCATACTGCATTTCCTGTGCTTCCGCTCTCGCCCGCACTTCTAATTCCTGGTCCGAGAAGCCCTCCGGGATTCCCTCTGGCATTTGGACCGGAGCCTCTGTCGGGGCAGGTGTTTCCGTCTGCATCGGTTCTTCCGTCTGCGTCGGTTCTTCCGTTGGAATTGGT
>JAFZNO010000025.1 GCA_017552985.1 Lachnospiraceae bacterium | reverse complement strand
TGCAGCGTATCGGTACTAAGGTGCCGCAATAAAACCGAAGGAATCTTCCCACTTCGTGGGCCCCTCCTTCGGTATGCGCCACCTAAGTACCGACGCTTGGCAAATATGCCTGAGGGATACTATTCAAGCCATCCCCTCGAGCATGTTGCAAGCCGGGTCACTCAATGTGTCAGTAGACACGTCCCCGTGACACGGTGGGATTTAGCAGAAAAAAGTATACAGGAGAGAAGATACGTGGTATAATATTTGCGAATTTGTACGCAAACAGGATGAGGAGTACCCATGAAGAGAGTATTTTTGATCGTTTTGGATAGCTTTGGAATTGGAGAAGAGCCAGATGCAGCGGCTTTTGGGGACGTGGACGTCAACACCTTGCGAAGTGTTGCGGGCAGTCCCTTTTTCCGCGTACCGAATTTTCAAAAGCTGGGTCTTTTTAACATAGACGGCGTGACCGTGGGGGAAAAGAGTGATGCGCCCATGGCGGCCGTAGCGAGACTTCGCGAGAAGTCCATGGGAAAGGATACCACCATTGGACACTGGGAGATCGCCGGCGTGGTATCGCCCAAGCCTTTGCCAACGTATCCTAACGGATTTCCGCAGGAAGTGCTGGATGAGTTTACCAGACGGACCGGCAGGGGCGTGCTTTGCAACAAACCCTATTCCGGTACGGCAGTGATTCAGGAATACGGTGAGGAGCATCTGAAAACGGGAGCGCTCATTGTTTACACTTCCGCGGACAGCGTTTTCCAGATTGCAGCGCACGAGGAGCTTGTGCCTCCGGAGAAGCTATACGAGTATTGCCGCGTGGCAAGGGAGATCCTGCAGGGAGAGCACGGCGTGGGTCGAGTGATCGCAAGACCCTTCATCGGCCCCGTGGACGGTAAATTTGTCAGAACCTCCCACAGGCATGATTTCTCATTACTCCCTCCAAAGGAAACGATGCTGGATCACCTCAAGGCGGCAGGAAAAGAAGTACTGGCAGTAGGAAAGATCCAGGACATTTTTGTCGGACAGGGCATTACGGAATACGTTTACACCTCCGGCAATGAGGAGGGGATCGAGAAGACGCTGGAATGGATGGACAGGGATTTTGAAGGACTCTGTTTTGTAAATTTAGTGGATTACGACATGTTGTACGGCCATCGCAGGGACGTGGACGGTTATGCGAAGGCCTTGACTTATTTTGACGAAAAACTTCCTGAGATCATGGGGAAGCTGCGCGAGGACGACGTGCTGATGCTGACGGCTGATCACGGCTGCGATCCCGCTTATCTGGCGACGACCGATCACACGAGGGAGTACGTTCCGTTCCTTGCTTACGGACCTGGAATCCGCCCGGAAAATTATGGGACGAGAGAGACCTTTGCCGACGTTGCGGCGACGGTGCTGGATCTGTTGGGAGTCCCGGGCGAGACTGCCGGAAAGAGCATGTTCCATTTGTGACGACGCTACGGAATCTAAGGAACTTGCAAAAATCTAACAAATGGAAATGAGGTAAAGGAAAGTGAGTAAAGAAGTACAAGAAATCAACAGGCGGAGAACCTTCGCAATTATATCCCACCCCGATGCGGGTAAAACGACCCTTACGGAGAAGTTTTTGCTTTACGGCGGCGCCATTAACCTGGCGGGCAGCGTTAAGGGAAAGGCGACGGCGAGACATGCGGTCTCCGACTGGATGGAAATTGAGAAGGAGAGAGGTATTTCCGTAACCTCCTCCGTGTTACAGTTTGAATATGACGGATATTGCATCAACATTTTGGACACGCCTGGACACCAGGATTTCTCGGAGGATACTTATCGTACCTTGATGGCAGCGGATTCGGCCGTCATGGTCATCGACGCGTCCAAGGGCGTGGAGGCCCAGACCAGAAAGCTGTTTAAGGTCTGCGGCATGCGCGGCATTCCCATCTTTACGTTTATCAACAAGCTGGACAGGGATGCCAATGATACGTTTGATCTTTTGGATGACATTGAGAAGGAGCTTGGGATCGCAACCTGTCCCGTAAACTGGCCGATCGGTTCCGGTAAGGAATTTAAGGGCGTGTATGACCGCGAGAAACAGTGCGTGATCTCATATTCCGACACGGAAAAGGGTACCAAGGAAGGCGTTGCGACGGAGATTCCCATCCAGGATGAAGAACATCTCCGCGGACTGATCGGGGATGCGGCCGCAGATAAGCTCCTTGGAGAAATTGAACTTCTCGACGGTGCCAGCGCTGAGTTTGACCTGGAGGAGGTACGCGCGGGAAGGCTGACCCCCGTGTGCTTTGGTTCCGCACTGACGAACTTTGGCGTGGAAATCTTTTTGAAGCATTTCCTTAACATGACGACGCCACCGCTCCCCAGAATGGCGGACGTGGGTCTGATCAAACCCACGGAGCATGAGTTCTCGGCGTTTGTTTTTAAGATCCAGGCAAACATGAATAAGGCACATCGCGACAGGATCGCATTTATGCGCATTTGCTCTGGCAAGTTTGACGCCCAGATGGAGGTGCGTCACGTTCAGGGCAATAAGGTGATGCGTCTTTCCCAACCACAGCAGATCATGGCGGATGAGAGAAAGATTCTTTCGGAGGCCTATGCGGGAGACATCATCGGCGTGTTCGATCCCGGCGTGTTCTCCATCGGTGACACGATCTGCATGCCAAAGGATAAACTGGCGTATGAGGGAATTCCCACGTTTGCGCCCGAACACTTTGCGCGCGTCCGTCAGCTCGACACCATGAAGAGAAAGCAATTTGTAAAAGGCATCGAGCAGATCGCTCAAGAGGGTGCCATCCAGATCTTTACGGAGATGACCGCCGGCATGGAGGAAGTCATCGTCGGCGTTGTGGGCGTGCTACAGTTTGACGTGCTGAAATATCGTCTGGAAAATGAATATAACGTGGAGATCCGTCTTGAGAACCTTCCCTATGAGCACATCCGCTGGATCGAAAATAAGGAAGAGGTGAATCTGGAGAAACTGATCGGAACCTCCGACATGAAGAAGGTAAAGGACATGAAGGGGAATCCGCTTCTTCTCTTTGTCAATTCCTGGAGCATCGGCATGACGCTGGACCGCAACAAGGGATTGGTTTTGACGGAATTTAGCAGAAACTAAAGTCAAGTCTTGGCTTAATGAAGTTTAATGGTGATGAGAGGACTTGAAAATTGAGAGTACGAAAGAGCGGCAAGCTGCTTTGGATCATAATGCTCACGGCGGCGCTGACGTTTGGCGGGTGCGCGTCCCTGTCAGACGCGTTCCCGATCGGCGGGGAAGACAGTGGGTCTTACGGAGAGGGCAGTGGCAAAAAAGCGAAAGGAAAAAATCAAAAGGAATATGACGATCATTTCCTTCGAAAGGGCAGCAGGTATGCCCGCAAAAAACTGACCAGCACGCAAAAGCTGTGGTATGACGACGTAGAGCATATCCTTGGCAGCATGGAGGTGGACGGAGAACTGTCCGCGGAAGGCATCGAAGAAGGTCTGACGGAGAAGGATCTGGAACTTGTGTTTAACTGCGTTTGCATGGATCATCCGGAGCTCTTCTACGTGGACGGATACAGCTACGTAACGCACGCGGTTGGCGAATCCATTGTAGGATACGTCTTTTCGGGAAGCTACGGCATTGACAAGGATACGGCGCTTCGCAGGGAAAAAGAGATCAATGATGCTGCGAAGGCGTTTCTGGAAGGACTTCCCAATGGCGGAAAGAATCTTGATGACTACGAAAAGATCAAGTACGTATATGAAAAACTGATCCTTGAGACGGAGTATTCCCTGGATGCGCCGGACAATCAGACCATCTACTCCGCGCTCGTGGGAAAAGAATCCGTATGTCAGGGATACTCCAAGGCCCTGCAGTATCTGTTAAACGAGCTTGGCGTGGAATGCACGCTGGTTCAGGGCGTGGCACAGGGCCAGCCTCACGGATGGAATTTGGTGAAGGCAGACGGAGAATACTATTACGTCGACGTGACTTGGGGAGACAATTCCTATCATCCCAACGTTGGATCCATGGCGGCACCGGAGATTTTGTATGATTATCTGTTGGTGACAACGGAGGAAATCTCGGTGGACCGGAAAATTGACGAGGTGGTTCCACTGCCCACTTGTACGGCAACGGCTGACAATTACTTTGTCCGGGAGGAAGCCTACTTTGAATCCTTGGATCAGATAGGACTCCAAATGCTCTTTACGATGGCAACCCCGGAGAATGCATGGCAGGTTTCCATCAAGTGTGCGGACAAGGAATGCTATGATGAAGTGAAGGATTTCCTTTTGACGAAAAATAAGATTTTCGATTACTATCCAGTGGGAGGAAATCAGATTTCATACTATCAAAACGAAGAATTGCATTGCCTGACATTTTGGGTGACAAATTAACGTAAGAATGCTATAATAAGATTTAATCTTAGATTAGGAGGGACAGGACATGGAAAAAGAGCAGAATGCAGTTGTGCTAAAGGAAGAAGAATCCGTTGGATCGGTACGAATTGCCGATACGGTAGTGGCGAACGTGGCAACCATCGCGGCAGCTGAAGTAGAGGGCGCATCCATTCCGGCAGGAACCGTTTCCAAGGTGTCCAAGGGCGTTAAGGTAGAGATCAAGAACGGTACCGTAAAGGTTGACATTGCGGTGAACGTAAAATACGGCTATAACATTCCGGAAGTGAGCCAGCAGCTTCAGAGCAAAGTGAAGAGTGCCATCGAGAACATGACCGGACTGACCTGCAGCAGCGTAAACGTTCGTTTTGCGAGCGTTATCATTAAGTAAAGGCAGAGAGAAAGATCAATGGGACGACACGAACAAAGAGAACAGCTATTTATGCTTTTGTTCCGGGTGGAATTTAATTCGCTCGAAGACATGCCGGAGCAGGTAAAGCTCTTCTTTGAAGATGAAGAGAGAAGTGAAGCGGGTGAATTTGCCGCAACCATCACGGAAAAATATGAAAAGATCGTGGAAAAGCTTCCGGAATTGGATGCTCTTCTGAACGAGAAAACGGAAAAATGGAATACCAAGCGAATTGGTAAGGTAGAACTGACGGTGCTTCGCCTGGCTTTGTATGAGATTATGTTCGACGAGGAGATTCCCGAGGGCGTGGCCATTGACGAGGCAGTTACCATCGCAAAGAAATACGGACAGGACAGCTCCGGTGCTTTTGTCAACGGAGTATTGGCTAAATTTGTAAAAAAGGGTGATCAAAATTCGTAGCGTATATACCGTTGGGCAGATCAATGCCTACGTAAAAAACATGTTCACGCAGGATTACCTCTTACAGTCCGTTTTTGTGAAGGGAGAGGTCAGTAACTGCAAGTATCACAGTTCGGGGCATATCTATTTCACTTTGAAGGATCCTAAAGGAACCATCAGCTGCGTTATGTTTGCGGGGAACCGGAAGGGTCTTTCTTTTCGCATGCAAGACGGACAGCAGGTGATCGTTGGCGGAGCGGTTGACGTTTATGAGAGAGACGGAAAATACCAGCTTTACGCAAGGCAGATCATCTTAGACGGCGCGGGAAGGCTCTATGAAGAGTATGAACGCTTAAAACGGGAATTGGAAGAACTGGGGATGTTTGCAAAAGAGTACAAACAGCCAATCCCCAAGTACGTTAAGACCCTTGGCGTCGTGACGGCGCGCACGGGTGCAGCCGTCCGGGACGTGATCCAGATCGCCAAGCGCAGAAATCCTTACGTCCAGATCATTCTCTATCCTGCCATCGTACAGGGGGAGGATGCCGTTCCAAGCATTGTCAACGGCATTCATGCATTGGAGGCAATGGGCGTCGACGTGATGATCGTGGGACGGGGCGGTGGCTCCATTGAAGATTTGTGGGCCTTTAACGAAAGGGCGGTTGCGGAGGCGGTATTTAACTGCAGCGTTCCCATTATTTCGGCCGTGGGACATGAGACGGATACCACGATCAT
>JAFZNO010000024.1 GCA_017552985.1 Lachnospiraceae bacterium | reverse complement strand
CGCAGTATTCGAAGTTATCGGCGACGAGCTCCAGAAGAAGGAGAAGGTTCAGCTGATCGGCTTTGGTACTTTCCAGACCAGTGAGAGAAAGGCTCGTACCGGACGCAATCCTCAGACTGGCGCTGCAGTTAAGATCGCAGCAGCTACTCTTCCCGCTTTCAAGGCTGGCAAGGCTCTGAAGGAGAAGGTTAACACCAAGCCCAAGAAGGCCGCTGCTAAGAAGAAGAAATAAGTTCAGCGATCTATTGGTAGTAATGTGATAATTCAGACTTCACTGCGACGGGCGACGTACCTTGGTACGCCGCCCTCGTTGTATATAGCGAGGAAACGAAATCAAGCGCCGACGAAAGTCGGCATTTGATTTCATCCGAGCGTATACGAAATAAAATCACAAGTCGCGAAGCGACGGCGGATGCCGAAGGCAGCCGGATTTTATGAGTAAGAGGAAACGAAATCAAGCGCCGACGAAAGTCGGCATTTGATTTCATCCGAGCGTATACGAAATAAAATCACAAGTCGCGAAGCGACGGCGGATGCCGAAGGCAGCCGGGTTTTATGAGTAAGAGGAACGAAATCAAGCGCCACCTGCGAAACATACAGATTTTAAAAATATATCTTGCAAAATACGAAATACTGTGATACAATTTCATTCGTCGGTGCGAATCGATACCATATAGGGGAATAGTACAGCGGTAGTGCGGCGGTCTCCAAAACCGTTAACGGGGGTTCGATCCCCTCTTCCCCTGCTTCAAAGCTTGAAAGGCAACTGCTGCTTTTCAAGCTTTTTTGATGGCATGAAATAGCATGTTGCCAGTAACTTTATGATTCCTTGGTTGAAACGGCATGCTCCCATATTTGCGGGAAGCTGTTTCCATATTTGATTTGTAATGGGTTGACGGGCATGTTTCCTTGGATGCGTAAGATCATTTGGGTAACATAAGATGATTAGTAGAAAAATACCCACCGTATAGAAAAGTATGGGTATATAGACGATATATGAAAAGAAATACCCATGCGAAGGTACTTACCATGGGTATGGGTACGCAATAGTGAGGAAAATACCCACATATATTAGAAAACGTGGGTATGGTTGGAATAAAAGTCGTTAAAAACCCAAATAATAACGAATCGTATGGGTAAAACAAGAAGATAGGGCGGTAATTACCCACTGTCGCTGGTATGGTGGGTAAATATATGAGAAATGACAACATATACCCAAAGTTGATGACGTAAGTCGAAGCATTAGGCGATATGTCTATGCTGCCTAGTGAGGAACGGATAAAAGAACAGTAGGCGAAGGAAGAGTTGAAAGAAGTGCCGAAGGAAGAGTTGAAAGAAGTGTCGGAGGAAGAGTTGAAAGAAGTGTCGAAGGAAGAGTTGAAAGAAGTGTCGAAGGAAAACTCAAAGGAAGAGCTTCTCAGGAAGGCGCTGGAGACGCTAAAGGCTTTTGTGGAGGATCTGGGCGTCAAGGCCGGAAAGAGTCCGGAATACGTGGAGGACCTTTGGAAGAGGATCCAAAAGTCGAATGGCGTTTTACGCGAGCTTGCCTATTATCATGACTATGGCAGCTTTTACGGAAAGTATAAGGTGGCTGGTTATGGTCTGATGGACGTGCTGGTGTGGCAGGTGGATCATTTCAAGGCCTACATGGACAGGCATGAGGAAATGAACCGCTATCGCACGGAAAGGCTGTTTTTGGAGTCTTTGGACGTGCTTCTAAGGATGGAGGAGGACCCGGCTCCTTACGTGGAGAAGATGAAGGGTGAGACGGGGACGGATTACGCCGACAAATTCTAAAACGAACGAAAATCTTAAGAAAAACGAAAAATATTACTGTACATTTGGGGAAAGTATGATAATATAAAAATACATATGTGTCATTTTTGTGCGCAAAATTCCAAAAAAATGACATTCCTGGCTTAAACAGGAGGACGAAAATGGGACAGACAGTGACGAGTCGCGAGACGATCCTACAAGAATATCATGACTGCGTCGAACCGTTGATGACCTATTTACCATGGATGGAGCAGCATTCGACAGAGGCGCTTTCGGTTTTGTACAAGGAACAGGGGATTTCGGAACATTCCCTGAGTTTTCCCGTGTACGAGGGTACTCTTATGCAATTCATCCGGGAAGCCGGGAAGAGCAGCCTCATGGATCGCAACTATCGATACGTGTATTCCAGAAATCGTCTGGGCAGTCATGAGGATGAAAGGTTGCTGATCGAAAACGCGACTTGGAGAACCTGGGATCATCTAAAGGGAATTTTGTCCTGGTACGTACTTGGGGGAAGAACTAAGGCAGTGCTGTGGACCGAGGGTGCAAGGGCAAACATTTACAGCCTTGTGCTTAGGAAGATGCAATCTATCGCGTTGTCGCTTATGGGGACGCAGCCGCATGCGGGAGAGGATGCCGTCAGCGGGCAAGAATGACAAAAGGGATTAGAAGGAAAGGTTTGGGGGAGAACATGGGAGAGAAATCAATACAAAAGAGAAAGTACATCCTGGAAACGGCACGTAAAGTCTTTGTGGAAAAAGGCTTTAAGAAGGTTACCATGAAGGACATCGTGGAAGCCTGTGACATCAGCCGCGGCGGTTTGTACCTTTATTTTGAGAGCACGAGCCAGATCTTCCAAGAGGTTCTGAAACTTGAGACGCAGGAGGCGGATGACCTGTTTTCGGACAGCATCAAGGAAGATGCCACCGCGGCTGACATTTTGCTCTTGTTCCTGAGGGAGCAGAAAAAGGAGCTTCTCCGGAAAAATGACACGCTCACCCAAGCCATTTATGAATTTTATTTTGAGAACCAGCAGCTCCCGAAGAAGGAGAATCGCTTAAAGAAGCAGTTTGACTCCGCCGTAAAGATCATCGAAAGACTGATCGAGGCCGGCGTGGAAAGCGGCGAATTTTATTGTGAGGATTGTGCGGGTTGCGCCAGAAACATCATGTTCGTGCTGGAAGGCTTAAAGATCTGCGCACAGACCATCGGCGTGACGCCTGAGATGGTGGATAGGGAGATCCTGTATCTCTTCAAGAATCTCAGCGTAGAGGAATAAGAATCCAAACGCGTCCAAAGCTAGTTTATGATAAAACCATAAAAGATAAAATAAAAGTGGTAGTAAAGGAAAGGCAAAGTAACAATGGGAAACGTAAGAAGGATCTATGTGGAAAAGAAGGCGCCTTATGCGGTCAAGGCAAAGGAGTTGCATGACGAGTTAAAGAATTATCTCGGCATTGACGCAAAGGCAGTGAGGGAATTTATCCGTTACGACGTGGAGAATATTTCCGACGAAGTGTTTGCGAAGGCTTGTAAGACGGTATTCTCCGAGCCTCCCGTAGATGATCTGTATTTTGAGACGATCGACGTGCCTGCAGACGCAAAGGTATTTTCCGTGGAGTTTCTTCCCGGACAGTTCGACCAGAGAGCAGATTCCGCAGTGCAGTGCGTACAGTTCCTGAATGAAAATGAAAATCCCGTCATCCGCACGGCCGTGACTTACATGGTGCAGGGCGACGTTACGGAAGAAGAATTCGCCAAGATCAAGGCATATTGCATCAACCCCGTGGATTCCAGGGAAACCGGCATGGAGAAGCCTGCAACCCTGATCACGAAGTTTGACGATCCTGCGGACGTATCCATCTTTAACGGATTTTCAGACATGCCGGAGAAGGAACTGAGAGAGCTTTATGATTCTCTTGGCCTGGCAATGACCTTCAAGGATTTCCTTCACATCCAGAATTATTTCAAGAATGACGAGAAGAGAGACCCGTCCATGACGGAGATCCGCGTTCTCGATACTTATTGGTCTGACCATTGCCGTCACACCACCTTCTCTACGGAGCTGACGGACGTGGAGTTTGGCGAGGGATATTACAGAACGCCTCTTGAGACCACCTACCAGAGCTATCTTGACACCAGGGAAGAGATCTTTGCCGGCAGAAAGGATAAGTTCGTCTGCCTGATGGATCTGGCGCTCATGGCCATGAGAAAGCTGAAGAAGGACGGCAAGCTCGCTGACATGGAAGAGTCCGACGAGATCAATGCCTGTTCCGTAGTGGTTCCCGTGGAGATGGACTATGGCGATCACAAGGAGACCGAGGAATGGCTGGTGTTCTTCAAGAATGAGACCCATAACCACCCGACCGAAATCGAGCCTTTCGGCGGCGCGGCAACCTGCCTTGGCGGTGCCATCCGCGATCCCCTGTCTGGCCGTGGCTACGTATATCAGGCAATGCGCGTGACCGGCGCTGCAGATCCTACCGTACCCGTGTCTGAGACCCTGAAGGGTAAGCTTTCCCAGAAGAAGCTTGTTCGCGGCGCGGCAGCAGGTTATTCCTCCTATGGTAACCAGATTGGTCTTGCAACAGGCTTTGTAAAAGAAATCTATCATCCGAATTACGTGGCAAAGAGAATGGAGATCGGTGCCGTTATGGGCGCAGCTCCCAGAAAGAACGTAATCCGTGAGACCTCCGATCCCGGAGATATCATTATCCTGCTTGGCGGCCGTACCGGACGTGACGGCTGCGGCGGTGCAACCGGTTCCTCCAAGGTGCATACCGAGGCTTCCATCGAGACCTGTGGTGCTGAGGTACAGAAGGGTAACGCACCTACCGAGAGAAAGATCCAGAGACTCTTCCGTCGTGAGGAAGTAAGTAAGCTGATCAAGAAGTGTAATGACTTTGGTGCAGGCGGCGTATCCGTTGCCATCGGTGAGCTTGCAGCCGGCCTGACCGTTGACCTTGACAAGGTTCCCAAGAAGTATGCCGGCCTTGACGGCACGGAGCTTGCGATCTCCGAGTCTCAGGAGCGTATGGCGGTTGTCGTTGATCCCAGGGACGTAGACCAGTTCCTGGCATACTCCGCAGAGGAGAACCTGGAGGCCGTTCCCGTAGCCGTTGTTACCGAGGATCCGAGACTTGTTCTCAACTGGCGCGGAAAGACCATCGTAAACTTGAAGAGAGCCTTCCTTGACACCAACGGTGCTCATCAGGAGACGACCGTAAAGGTGGACGTTCCCGCAGAGGAAGATAATTACTTCAACAAGATTTCCGTTCCTGCCGTAGAAGAGAAGTTAGAGGCGGGTGACATAAAGGCAGCATGGCTGACCTTGTTAAATGACTTGAACGTATGCTCCCAGAAGGGCCTTGTGGAGATGTTTGATGCCTCCATCGGCGCGGGCAGCGTGTTCATGCCTTATGGCGGTAAGCATCAGCTGACCGAGACCCAGGCAATGGTTGCAAAACTTCCCGTTCTTCAGGGAAAGACGGATACCGTGACCATGATGGCTTATGGCTTTGATCCGTTCCTGTCCAGCTGGAGCCCTTACCACGGTGCAGTTTACGCAGTGGTAGAGTCCATGGCAAAGATCGTTGCAAACGGCGGTGACTTCTCCAAGATCCGTTTCACCTTCCAGGAGTACTTCCGCAGAATGACGAGCGATCCTTCCCGTTGGAGCCAGCCCTTCGCAGCACTGCTTGGCGCTTATGACGCACAGATCGGCTTTGGCCTTCCTTCCATTGGCGGTAAGGATTCCATGTCCGGTACCTTCAATGACATTGACGTTCCGCCCACCTTGGTGTCCTTTGCAGTTGACGTTGCAAAGAGCGGCGACGTCATCACTCCGGAATTGAAGAAGGCTGGAAACAAGCTGGTATGCTTTGAGATTGAGAAGGACGATTACGACGTTCCCATGTATGAGGAGGTAGCTGATCTTTACGGAAAGATCCATGACCTCATCCAGAAGAAGGCGATCGTATCCGCATATGCACTGGATGCAAAGGGTATTGCCGCAGCCGTTTCAAAGATGGCCTTTGGTAACGGACTTGGCGTTGAGATCAATGACAGCCTGCCTGCAGAGGAACTGTTTGCTAATGAACTTGGCAATATCATCGCCGAGATGCCGGAGGACAAGCTGGCAATCCTTGACGAGCTTGAGATTGATTATACCTTAGTTGGTACCGTGACTGACGCGGCTGAGTTTAAGTTTGGCGAAGTCGTGATCCCCATGGATGAGGCACTTGCTTCCTGGAAGAAGAAGCTGGAGAAGGTATTCCCCACCAAGGCAGTAAAGGGAACCGAGGCGCTTGAGAGCAAGATTTACAGAACTGATGCCATTTACGTTTGCAAGAACAAGGTTGCTAAGCCAAACGTATTCATCCCCGTATTCCCTGGCACCAACTGTGAGTACGATTCCACGAAGGCATTTGAGAGGGCAGGAGCGAAGGTTAAGACCTTAGTCTTTAAGAACCTCAGCGCATCCGACATCCGCGAGTCCGTGGACGCATTTGAAAAGGCAATTGAGCAGGCACAGATCATCATGTTCCCCGGCGGCTTCTCCGCAGGTGACGAGCCCGACGGAAGTGCGAAGTTCTTTGCAACGGCCTTCCAGAATGAGAAGATGAAGGAAGCAGTCATGAAGCTCTTGAATGAGAGAGACGGTCTGGCACTTGGTATCTGTAACGGATTCCAGGCGCTGATCAAGCTGGGCCTTGTGCCTTACGGCGAGATCGTTGGCCAGAAGGAGGATTCACCGACCCTGACCTTCAACACGATCAACCGTCACATCTCCAAGATGGCATACACCAAGGTTGTTTCCAACAAGTCTCCTTGGCTGCAGGGCGCAGAGCTCGGAAAGACCTACTGCAATCCCGCTTCCCATGGCGAGGGACGTTTCGTAGCTCCCAAGGAGTGGCTGGATAAGCTCTTCGCAAACGGCCAGGTAGCTACCCAGTACGCAGATCCCGACGGAAACGTTTCCATGGACGAGGAGTACAACATCAACGGTTCCTACATGTCCATCGAAGGCATTACCTCTCCTGACGGACGTTGCCTTGGTAAGATGGCTCACTCCGAGAGACGCGGCGACAGTGTTGCGATCAATATCTATGGCGAGCAGGACATGAAGATCTTCGAGTCCGGCGTTGCGTACTTCAAGTAAGATTTCAATTATGACTTAACGTAAGATTTAACGTAAGATTTAACGTAAGACTTAACGTAGGACTTAACGTAGGACTTAACGTAAGACTTAACATAAGACTTAACAGGTCTGACATATCATGACGGCGAAGAGGCCACCCAAGGGGGTGGCCTCTTTTTGCGGTGGGGGAGTGAATGACTCGGAATTATCGCTTGGGCGGTCGGAAGTCGTTTGAAAATTTGGGCGGCGAAAAATGAGTGAAAATTTGGATTAAAGTTCGACACATTTTTTACGTATTTGTCATTGAAATCGAAAATAAAATTGTGCTATAATATCGCGGATATAAATATAGAGTTTAAATTTGTGAAGCAACATTGTTGCAAAAATGAGCGGCAAAAGTTGCTGACGCGTTGCGGAGAGTTGCGGCTTGAGTAGGAGGAAAACCAAATGAAAGCGTTTTTGATCCTGGAAGACGGTACCGTATTTGCGGGGACGCATATCGGTGCCGAAAAAGAAGTCATCAGTGAGATCGTGTTCAATACGTCCATGGCAGGTTACCTGGAAGTGCTGACGGATCCGTCATATGCGGGACAGGCCGTATGCATGACGTATCCTCTCATTGGTAATTATGGCATTTGTGAAGAAGACAAAGAATCTTTAAAACCCTGGCCTGACGGCTTTATCGTTCGGGAGCTCTCCCGCAGACCCAGCAATTTCCGCTGTGACGTTTCCATCCAAGACTTTTTAAATGAAAATGACGTTCCCGGCATCGCCGGAATTGACACGCGTGCCTTAACAAAGATCCTCCGCGAAAAAGGAACCATGAACGGCATGATCACCACGAAGGAGTACGCAAACCTTGACGAGGTTCTTCCGAAGATCAAGGCTTACGTTACGGGCAAGGTGGTGGAGAAGGTTACCTGCAAGGAAAAGTACGTAGTGGAGGCTTCGAAGAGCCTTGAGGACAACGGACCGATCTCCGGCATGGCCCGGTTTGACAAAGAAAAGTATCTGGCCGGCGAGCGTGAAAAGAAACCTTCGCTGGTAAGTGAATTAAACGGAACGGGCCTGAAGGTGGCGCTGATGGATTTCGGCGCGAAGGCGAACATAGCGAAATCACTTGCGGCAAGAGGCTGCCAGGTAACCGTTTATCCGGCGCTGACCAGCGCTGAAGAGATCCTAAAGGATGCACCGGACGGCATTATGTTATCAAATGGCCCCGGAGATCCGAAGGAATGTACCTCCGTCATTCAGGAAATCAAGAAATTATATGATACGGACACGCCGATCTTTGCCATCTGTCTTGGACATCAGCTCATGGCGCTGGCAACGGGAGCGGATACGTACAAGTTAAAATATGGTCATCGCGGCGGCAATCATCCCGTGAAGGACTTTGCAACGGGAAGAGTTTACATTTCCTCCCAGAACCACGGCTACGTGGTGGATACGGAAAAGCTGGACGCAAACGTGGCGATCCCGGCGTTCTGTAACGTCAACGACGGAACGAACGAAGGACTGGCGTACGTGGGAAAGAACGTATTCACGGTACAGTTCCACCCGGAGGCATGTCCCGGACCGCAGGATTCCGGATATCTGTTTGACAGATTTATCGAGATGATGCGGAAGGCCAAGGCAGGCGAGAAGGTGGATGCGTCAAAGCTGTACGGCAGGGCAGGCGAAGGAAATGATGCGGCTGAAACGATGAAAGGGGAGGTGCGGTAAGATGCCTAAGAATCCAAACGTAAAACGGGTTATGGTGATTGGCTCCGGCCCCATTGTCATTGGCCAGGCTGCCGAGTTTGACTATGCAGGCACGCAGGCTTGCCGCTCCCTGAAAGAGGAGGGCATCGAGGTTATCCTTGTAAACTCCAACCCTGCGACGATCATGACGGACCGCGACATTGCGGACAAGGTTTACATTGAGCCCTTGACCGTAAAGGTTCTCGAGCAAATCATTGAAAAGGAACAGCCGGACAGCATTCTGCCGACCCTTGGCGGACAGGCTGGCTTGAATCTTGGCATGGAGCTGGAGGAGTCCGGTTTCCTTGCGAAGCATAACGTAAAGCTTCTTGGTACGACGGCGACGACCATCCGCAATGCGGAAGGCCGCCAGGAATTCAAGGATCTGATGGAGCGCATCGGCGAGCCAGTTGCGGCATCCCAGGTGGTGGAGACGGTGGAGGACGGCGTTGCCTTTACTGAGACCATCGGCTACCCGGTGGTACTTCGTCCCGCATATACGCTGGGCGGCAGCGGCGGCGGCATCGCGCACAACAAGGTGGAACTCGAGGAGATCCTTGAGAATGGCCTTCGTCTTTCCAGGGTTGGCCAGGTGCTTGTGGAGCGCTGCATTGCCGGATGGAAGGAAATTGAGTACGAGGTAATGCGTGACAGCGCGGGCAACTGCATCACCGTCTGCAACATGGAAAACATTGACCCCGTGGGCGTTCATACCGGTGACAGCATCGTGGTTGCGCCTTCCCAGACGCTTTCCGACAAAGAGTATCAGATGCTGCGTACCTCCGCGCTGAAGATCATCAGCGAGCTACAGATCACGGGAGGATGTAACGTACAGTTTGCGCTGCATCCCACGAGCTTTGAGTATTGCGTGATCGAAGTGAACCCCAGAGTGAGCCGTTCCTCCGCACTTGCAAGTAAAGCGACGGGATACCCCATTGCGAAGGTGGCCGCAAAGATCGCGCTTGGCTACACCTTGGATGAGATCAAGAATGCCATCACGAAGAAGACCTACGCAAGCTTTGAGCCTGCGCTGGACTACTGCGTGGTAAAGATCCCGCGTCTTCCCTTTGATAAGTTCATTACCGCAAAGCGTACCCTGACGACGCAGATGAAGGCGACCGGTGAGGTCATGAGCATTTGCGATAACTTCGAAGGCGCCCTGATGAAGGCAATCCGTTCGCTGGAGCAGCACGTGGACTGCCTGAGAAGCTATGATTTCTCGAAACTGACCATCGAGGAGCTGAGAGACCGCCTTGCGATCGTGGATGACCAGAGAATCTGGGTCATCGCAGAGGCACTTCGCAAGGGAATGTCTGAGGAAGAGATTAACGAAATTACGAAGATTGACATTTGGTTTATTGATAAGATTGCCATCCTGACGGAGATGGAGCACGCTCTGGAAACAGAGGAGCTGACGCCGGAACTTCTGAAGGAAGCGAAGAGGATGGAGTTCCCGGACAACGTGATCGCAAGGCTCACCGGCAAGAAGGAGAGCGAGATCGTGGCCCTTCGCTATGAGAACGGCATCCGCGCCGTCTACAAGATGGTAGATACCTGTGCGGCAGAATTCGAAGCACACACTCCTTATTACTATTCCGTTTACGGCGGAGAGTGCGAGGCAAAGCGCACCAGCGGCAAGAAGAAGGTTCTCGTTCTTGGCTCCGGTCCCATCAGAATTGGCCAGGGCATTGAGTTCGACTACTGCTCCGTGCATGCCACCTGGGCGTTTGCCAAGGC
Organism: Lachnospiraceae bacterium; assembly: GCA_017552985.1. GTDB lineage: Bacteria > Bacillota > Clostridia > Lachnospirales > Lachnospiraceae > Acetatifactor. The sequence continues at coordinate 2,818 of JAFZNO010000024.1, read as the reverse complement.
AGGTTATGAGACCATCATCATCAACAATAACCCTGAGACCGTTAGTACGGACTTCGACATCGCGGACAAGCTGTACTTCGAGCCCCTCACCATTGAGGACGTGCGTTCCATCGTGGACATCGAGAAGCCCGACGGTGCAGTCGTTCAGTTCGGCGGACAGACTGCCATCAAGCTGACCCAGGGCCTAATGGAAATGGGCGTGCCCATTCTCGGCACCCAGGCGAAGGACGTGGACGCGGCAGAGGACAGAGAGCTCTTTGACGAGATCCTGGAGCAGACCGGCATTCCCCGCGCAGCCGGCGGTACCGTTTACACTGCGGAGGAAGCAAAGGCCGTGGCAAACCGCCTGGGCTATCCCGTACTTGTGAGACCTTCCTACGTGCTTGGCGGACAGGGCATGCAGATCGCCATATCCGATGCGGAGATCGAAGAGTTTATGGCGGTGATCAACCGCATTGCACAGGATCACCCGATCCTGGTAGATAAGTATCTGATGGGTAAGGAGGTCGAGGTTGACGCAGTCTGCGACGGTACGGACATTTTGATCCCCGGCATCATGGAGCACGTGGAGAGAACCGGCGTACATTCCGGCGACAGCATCTCCGTGTATCCCGCCCACACCATCGGAAAACTGGTAAAGGACAAGATCGCCGACTATACCGAGAAACTTGCGAAAGCCTTGCACGTAAAGGGCCTCATCAACATCCAGTTCATTGCGATCGGTGAGGACGTCTACGTGATCGAAGTCAACCCGAGATCTTCCCGTACCGTTCCTTACATCAGCAAGGTGACAGGCATTCCCATCGTGGACCTGGCGACGGAAGTCATCCTTGGAAAGACGATCAAGGAGCTGGGCTATGAGCCTGGCCTGCAGCCGGAAGCAAAGTATTACGCGATCAAGATGCCGGTATTCTCCTTCGAGAAGATCCGCGGCGCGGAGATCAGCCTTGGACCTGAGATGAAGTCCACCGGCGAGTGCCTCGGCATCGCAAAGACCTTCCACGAGGCGCTTTACAAGGCATTCCTCGGAAGCGGCGTGAATCTGCCGAAGTACCGCAACATGATCATGACGGTCAAGGATGCAGACAAGGGAGAGGCCATTGAGATCGGCCGCCGTTTTGAAAAGCTTGGTTACACGATCTACGCGACGAGAAGTACGGCGGCGGCACTAAATGAGGCTGGCGTAAAGGCGCGTAAGGTCAACAAGATCTCCCAGGAGTCGCCGACCGTCATGGACCTGATCCTTGGTCACAAGATCGACGTGGTCATCGATACGCCGACCCAGGGACGCGACAAGCATCGTGACGGATTCCTCATCCGCCGTACCTCCATTGAGACTGGCGTGAACGTGATCACGGCGATGGATACGGCGAGGGCACTGGTTTCCAGTCTCGAAAACAAGGCGCAGAGTGAGAAGCTTGAGCTGATCGACATAGCAAAATTATAAGATAAGACCCAATCCGTTGCACGTTAGCGGATAAACATTGGACAATGGAAAGCTCAGCAGGAGGTATGTTTCTTGCTGGGCTTTCCCTGTTAGACGTCTTGTTTCTTGAACGTTCACGTGGTAACATAAGAACAGAGTTAGTGATTTCTAAGCGGATGATCCGGCTGGTAGAATCTGGGATAAAGGAGATGAAAGCGAAACGGTCATGAACGCTAAACAAAAGCAGTGGAAACAAATAATGGCCTTTTTGCTCAGCGTGATCTTTTGCATCACGCTGTTTCCCATGCCGTCCTTGCCTGTCAAAGCCGGCTCCAAGACCGTCCGCGCCGGGTGGCACGAGGAACCGTATTTCATCAAGGATCAAAACGGGAGGGCGTCCGGTTATTCCTATGAATACCAGCAAAAGATCGCGGCGTATACGGGCTGGGAATACGATTACGTGGAGGGTAGCTGGGCGGAATTGACGCAGAAGTTGAAAAACGGCGAGATCGACCTTTTGGCCAACGTGTCGTATTCCGAAGAACGCGCGAAGGACTATTTCTTTACGTCCTTCCCCATGGGAACGGAATCCTATTACGTTTACGTCTCTCCGAAGAATCAGGACGTTACGTCCGCGGATTATCATTCCCTGGACGGTAAGCGGGTGGGGGTTTCCAAAGGAACCATTCAGACGGACATGTTTATGCAATGGGAGAAGGATCACGGCGTAAAGACTGAGCTGGTTGAAACGACGGGAACGGAAGAAGAATCCCTTCGCTTGCTGGATTCAGAGTTAGATGCCTTTGTCACCATGGACGTGTATGCAGATCCCAAGGCAGCCGTCCCCGTGTGGAAGATCGGATCCTCCGATTACTATTTTGCCGTGAGCAAAAAATGGCCGGAGCTTCTGCCGGAACTGAATGAAGCTTTGAGCAAGATCCAGGACGAGAATGCCTATTACAATTATCAGTTAAGTGACAGGTATCTGAATCTTGCGGAAACGAACCTGTACCTTAGCGTGGAAGAACAGAAATGGCTTTCCGAACACGGCAAGATCCGGATCGGCTATCAGGATAATTATCTGGCCTTTTGTGCCAGGGACGCGGCGACGGGAGAATTGATCGGCGCCTTAAAAGATTTCTTGGATTATTCCCAGAACGTGCTGGAGAATGCGGAGCTTTCGTTTGAGGCGATCGCTTATCCGACGGCGGCCGCCGCGATGGAAGCGCTCCGCAGGGGCGAGGTGGACTGTGTGTTCCCGGCAAACCTGACGCCATATGACGCAGAGTCGCTTGGACTTGTCACGACCCCCGCGATCATGAAGACGGAGATGGACGCCGTCGTGCGCTCGGCAGACGCAAAGGGATTCTTCCAAAAGGATCCGGTGATCGT
>JAFZNO010000023.1 GCA_017552985.1 Lachnospiraceae bacterium | reverse complement strand
GTGGGAGCGTTCGCGCTAAACTTGAACTGAACGTTCACCGCTGCCTCAAGATACAGTGCCGCCCTTTCGATGATTGCCCAGGTGTTGGCCGGATCCGCCTCCACGTAATTCGGCTCCTTAACGCTGTTATACGCCATGTTCACGCTGACGTTCGTTCCCATTGCGTTTTGCTCGTTTGTCAGGTTGCGGCTTACCAGTTCCGTCGTCTTATAACCTGCATACTGCTGCGCCGCGTCGCCATAACGCAGAATGTCGACGAGGAGCCTTCGGAACGTCGCATACTGGGCGCCCGCGTAATCCTCCTTGGCAAGCATGTTGTAACAATACTCCGCCACGGAATACGTAAACGTCTCGCCCATAAGCTTCTTTCCGTTCGCATTCAACGCATAAGGTACTGCCGTCACCACGTCGCCCATTTGATGAGGGGCAACGCGATAGGTAAATACCAGGTAATCGCCCTCCTCCTTGTAATCCGTGATCGTTTCCGTCGCATTGTTCTGCGTCACCTTAACGTAAGGGTCGTGATATTTCCCGGAAATTGCTGACTTTGGCACCTTGAAGTTGATGGCGATGGTGTCCTGAAGCTGCAAGGCCTTCTTGGTGATCTGCAGGTTCGGATCCAGCTCAGGAACCGTGACGTAGCAGTATCCTCCGGGCTTAACCGTTTCCGTCTCAGCCACCCTTATAAAATAAGTTCCAGGCGCAAGATTCGTGATCTCCGTCCCCGTGCATGCCGTTGTCTCGGTAAACTCATAACTGGTGGAATACTCCATCTTTGTGGTAACGTTATGGATGATTCCGTTCTTTAATCCCGTCGTGCAAGGAGTCACCGTCAGTCCCGTCGGAGGCTCCGGTCCGTCCGCTCGTATGACCACGTCCGACTCCGCGCTGACAATGCTGCCGGAATAGGTTCCGGTTTTGTCCGTCACGACGCACCGCAGCCTGTGTCCCACGTCCGCCGCGTCAATCACGTGGTAGTAATTGGTTTCACCGCTTAAGTCAACGCCGTCCCTTTGCCACTGATACGCAAAATCATTCTCTCCGCAATTATATCCTGACGGAATGGCTTTAAAAGCAAAACTATAGATGGCCTGGCCGGACAGCGTCACGGTTCCCGTCAGCACGTTAAGCGCGGGGAGCTCGCCAAATCCCATGGCCGCTTCGATCAGCGCCGCATCTTCCGCATTATTGCCATCCAGCATTTTGCCAAACTTTAAATAATACAGATAGCAAAAGAATTCCCTGTAGAACACATTATAACTGTGTGGCAGGTCTGTTCCGTCTGCTGCTTTTGCAGGTGCCTTGTACATTAAGAACTTATTTTTATTGCTTTCATTTGAATTAATGGTACTGTAATACCTGTTTGCCGCACCATAAGGGGCGACGTTGCTAAACTGATCCGCCTCACCTTTTCCGTAACCTATCATCAAGTGGGCGTCCTCCGCATTGGTAAATACAAGCTTTGCGGAATCCGTGGTCCAATGATAATTCGGATCGCCTCCCAACGACGGAGGCATGTAAAACAGCTGGGAGGGGCTAAATGCGCCAATGTTCTTAAAAATATCCGGATGCGTGATACCTGCATACAGTGCTGCCGATGCACCCATGGAAGCTCCAACGATGGTGTCTATATTCGACACGTCAATCTTGTTCTTCCAAGCTTCTTCCGCTGTTTTCGCAGGCGCTTTGAGATATTCTACAAGAGCTTTACAGCGGCCTAGTGACACGAATTTTTCAAAATCAAAGACTCCATAGGTTGTATCTCTGGAATCCAGATATTTTATCTCTGGCAAGACCACTACGGCAGGATCCGCGTAACCAGCGCTCACCCATTTTTCCATCTTAGCGTAGATAGTGGATGCAACGCCTGACGGTCCACCGGAACCATGCATGAAAATAATGACCGGATACTGTCCGTCTGCCTTCGGCAAAAGAACCTTTCCCAAATTAACGTTCTCTTCTATCTGATAACTTTTTAGCGTACTCTCATAAACTTGCGTCTGGCTGGCCGCCTTTACGCGTGCTTGCGCAAAGTCCAGCGGAAGAATGCCCGTCACCATAAGCATCGTCATGACAACTGCCATGATTTTCCTTATTTTTCCTTGCTTTTTCATAAATTTTCTCCCGTATTATCTATCGTTTTTCAACCGTTAATACTTCACAACTTCCATGACCATAACCACTGAGGGTGCCGTAGCATTTGAGTTCTCAAATTCTACCTGAAGCTCCTCCACGTAATCGTTCACGACAATGACATGGGTACGGCTCTCCTCAAACGTAAGCTGAATCTTTTCGCCAATCTGCTCACCGTTATCCCTGAGCGTCATGGTTACGGGATATTTGTCACCATACGTAGGATTCTCTGCAATCGTTACTTCCACGTATTTAACAAACCCATAGGGCTTTGTGGTATAAGCCTTCCCGTTGCTGACCGTTTTGGTACTGAGGGTGACGCTGTCCCAGACGTCTTCGCCCTGTGCCAGCTTCACCGGTTGTCTGCACTCGTGCAAACCGATCAGGGTTCTCGCGTAGTTATGATCGCTAAGGTAAAAATCATATTTGTCATCCACCGTCACGTGACAGTTGTTAACCATAAGGGTATTGGCGGGGAAACTGGAATTCTTCACAAGATAATCCACGCTCAGCCCCCCACAGTTGACAAATTTCAGCTTTGGCTCGGTGCGTCTGTCTCCGGTAACGTCCTTCCCTGCAACCGCAAGCTTGCCACAGTCATAACAATTGTCAAACAGAACGTTTAATGCTCCGTTCAGTACTATATATTGCGTGGAAGGATTAGACTCCGTGCCAAGACCGCAGGAGCGGAACGTGGCATTCACGGCATCTTTCTGTGCACAATTGGATTTGATCAAAGTACTGTTGTTTCTGATTTCAAACCGGCTTCCCGTACAAAGTACCTGCGGGGCATTTCCGTTTGGTCCGCCCGAATAGGAATTTGCTCTTTCCCCGGGGATCTCCAAGTCAAAGTTAAATATGCATCCCCTGCCAAAGGGAATGATGGAACCTCCCACAAGACTCACGGAGCCACATTTTGCAAAATAAAATACGTCCCCGTAAAATCCTTCAATGTCCGTCTCTTCAAACCTCCAGTTAACGGATTGCGCACAGTTTAGCACAAACATCCTGCAGTCCTTGCTGGGATCGTCTTTCACTCCGCCCCCAACGATCCGGCAGAATGCAAAAGTGATCTCAGAAAGATTCACGGTGGAATCGATGGTATTGATGATGGTTTTCCAGCGATTGAATTTACAGGAAATAAATTGCAGTCTCTGCACGCCAAACCCTCCGGCATCGCGTATGTTCATGAATACGTTTTCATTATTTCCCTCAAACTGAATGTCGCGGAACGTCGAAAACCCAAAGACGTTCTGGTCATCAAACGCCACGTCTCCCCCAAAGATGATCCTTGTGCATTCCCTGCCGGCACCGCTTACCTCAAACATGGCGGGAATGGTGCCCAATGCATGGTCCACGATGGTACCGCCAATGTAATAAGTACCGCTGGGAATGTAAATTGGCTTGCAATGCACCCAGGTATCGCCAGGATCCTTAAGACTTTTCTGTCCCTCCTCAAATGCCGCCTTAAAGAGCTTTCGAAATGCCGCCTGGTCATCCGTCTTGCCGTCTGCCACTGCACCAAATTGCTGAGGGGTAAAATAATCCCCTTCCGGATCCCACGCCGTTGCATTCAGCGTAACAGCCAAGTTAGACAGCTGTTGCGTCGCCTCATTGTTCGTCGTAATCTGCGAAACCTTTTCTTCCGCATGCGGCTGTCGGGCGCCCTCCTGCCGCGTTGCCGGCAATAAACACAGCGTTGCGGCAACTATAAACGAAATTATCAACTTGCCATAAGAATACATTGTCTTTTCTCCTAAACTGCTTTTCAGCGTCGATCCGGCACTCTTGCTCCGGATCAGAATGATTTCCAGTTAACCTCTTTTCGTTTCACCTTTCCTTTCTTTGTTCACCTCCTTGGCGGAAATATATCGAAACGAAAAACTTTATATGGTTACGTCCGCTCCTAAAAACGGACAACTGCACGAAATAAAAATACCCTGCAGACATTCGTTTTTGTCTGCAGGGCATACTTTGGGTAAATCGTTCTACACCCCTTAAGAGTGTATCATTTTTTAAAGCTAAAGTCTACGGTTTTTTTGTAACAAGCACGTTATGTTTCATGGGTCACGGGGACGTGTCTACTGACACGTTTCTCAATCATCATCCGGCAAGATGATTGGTGTTGGCGTATACTCCGGAAGCTCCGTCGTTACCGGATCCACCGTCGTTGCAGGCGTCTCCGTTGGCTTTTCCGTCGCCTTAGGTTCCTCCGTTGCCTTAGGCTCCTTAGTTGCAGCGGGGGCATCCGTCACCGCAGGCTCCTTAGTTGTAGCAGGGGCATCCGTCACCGCAGGTTCCTTGGTTGCCTCAGGGGCATCCGTCACCGCAGGTTCCTTGGTTGCCTCAGGGGCATCCGTTGCAGCAGGTGCGTCCGTTGCAGCAGGCGCATCCGTCACTGTAGGCGCGTCCGTCACCACAGGTGCGTCCGTTGCAGCAGGCGCATCCGTCTGGGAAACGGAAGACTCCGTCGCCGTAACCTCCTGCGAATCCTCACCATCCGCAGTTCCGCATCCAGAGCAGGCAGCGAGCATGCATGACAAAACAACCGTCATCAGCAAACTAGTCAATATCTTTGTTCTTCTTTTCATTTCTTTTTCTCCCAAAGCATAAATGATTACGGAGCGCGTAAACTCTAAAGTTCAAATCACGCTCCGTAGACATTATACTGACATTTGCTCTGTTTTGCAATACCCTCGGTTCCCTTAATTTCCATTGACGTACTCTATGGCCGAATTACCATAACGCATCATGGAGTCAAGCAGGTTTTCGAGTTTCACGTCTCCCATACCCTTTTTGGCCGCCGCGTAGGATTCGATGCTGTAGCGATACGTGTTGCTAACCTTTTGATTGCCCAGCATTACCGTTGCATAAACGGTTTTCTTCATCTGATTTGCATTCAGGCGTTTAACGTCAACGATATATCTTCCCTGCGAATCCTTGGCGTTTCCAATCAGCGCCATTTCATCGAGTACGTTTGTACCGTCCGTGATCACCAAGCGAAGGTTCTCCGCGTTAGCCGCTTCCACCTTGTATCGAATGTTTACTGCAGACTCGAGATACAGCGCCACCGTCGATACCGTGGCCAGCTTGTTCTCTGCCTCCACGTTTGCGTAATCAGATTTCTTCACGCTCTTATACGTCATTATCTGAGTGACGTCCGTTCCCATGGCGCGCTGCGCACTCGTCAGGTTACGGCTTGCCAGTTCATTCGTCTTGTAATTCACGTAAGTCTGTGCCGCATCGCCGTAGATCAGGATATCCACCAAAAGTTTTCTAAAGCTTGCATACTGTTCGCCCTGATAATTGGATTTGTTAAGCATGTTGTAACAGTAATTTGCCACGGAATACCGGAAGGAACTGCCCGTTACGTCCGTCCCGTCACTGCCGGTCGCATGCGGTATAACCGTCACTTCCTCACCGATCATGTGCGGAGCCACGCGGTAGGTAAAGACGAAGTAATCTCCCACCACGTCGTATTCAGTGATCACGTGCATGGATTCATTTTGCAACACCAGCAGGTACGGATTCTGATACGTTCCTTCAATTGCAGATTTTGGAACCTTAAAGTCGATTGCCAGAGTATCCTGAAGTCTGATTGCTTTCTTGGAGATCTTAAGATCCGTCCCCGAGGCATTTCCTTCTCCGGAAGACTGGATGCAAGACGGGATTACGACAACCGCCGCTTCTCCTGCTTTTGCGCCAACCGTCGCTGCCACTCTCACGTAATAAGTGCCGGCTGCCAATCCCTTTACCGAGGTCCCGGTACACTTCACGGAATTACCAAAGCTTGCATTGTTTGCATATTCCATCGTCGAGTCAACGCCCCAGATCTGTCCGTCAGCTGCACCAGGTGAACTCGGCTCAACCGCGATGAGATCCATGGGTGCCGCCGGTCCGTCTCCAATTACGATCACGGGAGTGTACTGACTGAAAATAAACTCATTTCCTGCTTGTCCCTCCCTAATGGCATAACAATAAATCATGCCGCCAAGGTCACTGTCCTGCAGCACGTAGGTTTGCCCATTTCCGATCACGTAAGCGTAATCTTTTCTTGCCCAACAGATTGTCAGAGCTTCTAACGGATAATTGCAGTTCACCAGATTCGCCGTCAAGGTTTTTCCACACTTATATTCTCCGCTGATCTCGACCTTACCCTTCAATTCTGCGTCACCACCCACCGTAATTGGTATGGAAAGCAAAAGCGAATGATCGCAGGAATTGCGGACGGTCAACGTAGCGGTGCCGTTTCCCTTCGCTTCGATCCTGCCCATGGCTCCCGCAACCTTCGTCGCTCCGTTAGTGAACGTTGCGACGTCGCCGTTGGAGATTTCCGTCTCGATTGCCGCGTCACTATAGGCATAACCACAATACCACCAATACTTCACGCAATCGCCAATCTGCAGGAGCAACGCCGACTTTGTCCCATAAGAGCTGTCTCCGCTTCCCATGAAATATGCCTTCACCTCACCAGGCATCGTCGCCGTAGTCGTCAAGCCGCATTCCCAACAATGAATGGTTGCCGTATTTCCATTTCTGTTCAACACCTCAAACTGGTGATCGGCCGGATCCGTTGGATATCTTGTAATGATATAATTCAAACTGTTCAACTGTGATTTGTTGGGGTTATCCAGCTCAGCCTTCGTGATCACTCTTCCCCAGTGGACGGCATTATTATAATTTGCTTCCGCCACCACCACTTGGTCATCCAGCTTCTGTAATACGATCACGTAGTGCGTGTCATTGCTTATTCTCAAAATGTCTCCCGGCCGGATTGCGTCAAAACTGACGTCAGCCAACACTCTTGCCTGCATCGTCCCAAATGCCGCATCGCTCAAAATAAATGCAAACGCGGCACATCCCATACCATTGGAATAAATGCCGCCTTCCCATGCATAGCTGTTCGCGTCAGTCCAAGTTCTACCCTCATAATACTCCGTCTGCTTTGAAGTCATGATCTGATAAATCGCTTCCGGCGACAAGTCCGCCGCTTTTACAACTTTAGGGACCATCATTATAATCGCCATTGTCATCACGGCGATGACAACTTGAATTCTTCTTTTAGGCTTCCATCTATTATCCATACCAGCATCTCCTTTCTCAATTCTTCATATTATTGTCAGAATACTCAGTATGTTAATTATTTATTTTCTGTTAATTGATTGTACCATACATCTATTGCGAGTTCAATTGTTTTATTAAAATTTAATTATTTAAATCGTTTTTATTAAATATATATTGTTTTAGTAAATCGTTTTCGTGTTTTTAAACTAAAAAACAGGGTCGCGGCCTAGCCGTGACCCTGTTTAGGGATAAATTTAATTATTGCCTGCGTAAGCAGCAGCGGAGTCGCCGTAATGCATCATCGCGTCGAGCAGCTTGTCAAGCGGCGTGGTACCTTCATCCGTCCTCATCGATGCCGCATAGGATTCAATGCTGTAGCGGTACGTGTTGCTGACCTTTTTGTCGCCCTGCATCACCGTCGCGTAAACCGTCTTTCGCATCTGACCAGCGTTCAGGCCGCCAAAGTTTACGTAATAGCGGCCCTTGGCGTCGATCAGGGTTCCGTCCGCCGCGTACTCGCCAAGCACTTCCGTTCCGTCTGCGTCCCCGGTAACCACCACGCGAAGTCCCGAAAGGTTGCTCGCCAAATACTTAAACTGAATGTTCACCGCCGCCTCAAGGTAAAGCGCGGCTGCCTCCATGCTCGCCAGCTCCTCTGCCTCGCTCACCGTTGCAAAGAACTTTTCCTTTACGTTTTCATAGCTCATCTCAATGCCTACGTCCGTTCCCATGGCACGCTGGGTTTCCGTCAAATCACGGCTCACAAGAGTATCCGTCTTGTAGCCCGCGTAAGTCTGCGCCGCGTCGCCGTAGAGCAGGATGTCCACCAGAAGCCTTCTTAACTTTGCGTACGCATCTGTCTGATAAGTTTCCTTGTTCAACATGTTGTAGCAATATTCCGCAACGGAATAAGAAAACGCTGCACCCTTCACGTCCTCTCCGGCCGCGTTCAGAGCGTGCGGCACTGCCGTCGCGTCGTCGCCCATCTGATGCGGCGCAACGCGGTAGCTAAAGATCAAGAGACCATTATCCTCCCTGTAGTCCGTAAGCTTTGTCTCAGCGCCATTTTGCAGCACGATAAGGTAGGGATCGTGGTAACCTTCCAATGCCGTCGCCGGCACCTTAAAGTCGATCGTGATGGTGTCGAACAGCGTTAGGGATTTCTTGGTAACCGCCAGGTTCTCGTCATAATTCTCGTTAAAGTAAAACTCGTCCAGCGTCACGTAGACCCTTAAATGAATCTCATCCTTCCCTTCTGACGTCTCAGCCACGTAACCGTAGCCCAAATTCTCGCTAAAGATGGGATACTGCTTATGTCCGTCCGTGATCACAAACCTTGGCGAATCCACGAATAGGGCTCCGCCTTCCGCCGTCAGCGTCATGTCAAAGGCATAGGTTCCACCTGCTTCTATCCTGCCAGAGGTGCTGCCGTCGCCGTTGATCCAATGGCCGCCGTTACCTATGGTCAGGTCATACTTCGAAGTACCATATCCCGTTATCGCGTTGCAGGAAACATTTGCATTCGCAAGGCTCATTCCAATGCCCGGGTGGTCAAAAGTAATCCTCACGTCGTTAATCTTGGGCACTCCCGCAATATAGTATACCAGCACGGTAAGTTCCTCTTCCGTGGGATCATTATACAACGGCAAAGTGTAATAAACCGTCTGATTTCCCTCCGCCGACTTCACGGGCACGGTTTCATAATCCATCTCCACGTGAAGGAAGGCGGCCAGATCCTCATTGGTCTTGATCTCTGGGAATTTATACCCTTCCTTTGCGGTAAACGTCAGCGTCGTCTCATAGGCCGTGTTGTCCTCGAAGGTTTCCTTACCGCAATATTCCAGTCCCGTCATCCAGTTATAATACCAAGGATACTCCGTGTTTTCATCCAGATCGTCCTCATACCAGCTATCCACTTCCAGCGTATAACCTACTGCCGTATTTCCAAAGACTTCCGGCACAAAAATATTCTCGCCAAGCACTGGCTTGCCGTTGATCTCTACGGATACCCGAGCCATTTCCACCGGAATCTTCTTTGCCGTATAGGTTACTTCCATCAGTGCGATCTGGTTATCACTGTCCTCCATGACGGTCAGCGTTCCGTAGGTTTTATTCTTGTCATTGGTGTTCCTTCGGAATGCGACGTAAGAATTCTCGTCAAAATGATACGAATAGCCTGCCGTCAGATAGAGTCTTAACGTATATTCCTTGCCCGCTTCAAACTTTCCGTTAAACTTCGTACCGTTATAATACCAGCCATTTTGTGCGGAAAGGAATTCCTGGGCCTGATTCTCCAGTTCCGCGGAAGAAACGTAATAAACGTTACCATTCCTGGCATTCAAAACATACGCATAATCTTCCTTCTTCGTTGCGTCAGCCCACCAAAAGCTGATCCCGTCCAAAGAGGCCGTCTCGCCCTCCATCGGTACGGGCATAAATCCCTGCACCTCCTCTAACTCCGCGGTGTCCTCTGCGCTCCAAACAGGATAAAGGTGAATGACGGAATTATCCTGGCCGTCAATTCCTTCCCAAATTCCATGTACCTTATTATCCGACTCGGAATACCATCCTGCAAATTCCTTGTTTACGGGTACCGACCAATCATCAGGATAGTTTCCTCCATGAATGTAAACGCCAGTAATCTCCTCCGGCTCAGATACTTCATTCTCCTTAAGGCCGTGCCTGATTAACTGTCTCGAACCGTCAAACTGTGCAAACGCCACCACGTCACGCTTCAGCTCGTAAATATCACCCGGCGCGTAATGAACGCCATCGATGATCCAACCCGTGAATAAAAAGGCATCATCCCCAAAGATCAAATTCTCCTGAATCACTTCCGAAGCCAGCGTAACCTCGCCGAGATCTATGGTAGGCTCCGCCACGTCGATGGGATATCCGTCCTCATGGCGATAAAGAATCTTGAACTCCGGCCTGCCGTCAATTGCCTTCATGGTTCTTTCAATTACGGCGCTCTTGTAATCTTCCGAAATCGTAACCTTTAAGCCATCAGAGCTGCCATTGATCTTCGCCGCGGCGTTGCCCGCAAAGCGCTTGTTGTCATCCGTAATGCTGACCTCATACTTTGCGACGTAAGCTTGATTTGGCGTAAATTGATACTCATCTGAAAGTTTTGTGTTCCCCATATACCAGGTAAGGCTGTCCACCCGATAATCCTTAAGCACCGTACCAATCCCCTGATCCTTATAGGGAATCTGATTGCCGTAAATTTTTTCCGGCTGGTCGTTGATCTCAATCGTGGAGATCGTATCTGCCGGTGAAGTGATCAGAAACCGGGCATTTTCATTTCCCGTAATACGGATGCTGCCGTCAGCGTTAGTGGCATAGCTGCCAAGATTCATCGAAATGGTCCCGCTCCCAACCTTCGCAGGCGTTCCCACAATCTGAACCCAGAGATGCGACTTGTCATTTTGATCATAAGTGACGTTGCCAAACCGCAGACCCTCCGGCAAATTGGAACTCATAAAATCCCTGATAACGCTATCGGAGTCATATCTGCTAAACTCGGCGCCTTTTAAGCGAATTTCCAAGGTAACGGGTGTAATTTCCTCTCCCTTAATCCCTTCCACCATGACGTTGCCAATGGTTCCCGTAATGGGCACCCACTTTGCGTAAAGGTCAAAGCCTGCCGTGACAGGAACGTTGAAATCATAAGGCGTCATGAAATCTTCATCCGTAAACCATCCGGCAAACGTTTCTCCCTGATTATTCTCTTGGGATCTGTTTAGGGCCTTTTCTCCTTTCACAAAGTAGAGCGTACTCTCGTTACTCGGCGAATGATTAACAGGCCAATAATTCCAATAGGTAAGTCCGCCGTGGTAAGTCACGGGGAAGGTTTTGTCAAACAGAAACTGTTCACTAATCAGCGTTCCATAATTATAATCTTCCACTCTGATTTGGCACACAGTTCCAAGCCAATCCGAGGAATACTCGTTCGGGTCAATGACATAGCTATTATGCTCGCCCTTGGGCAAGATGTTTTTCTTCCCCGTCCCTACCTGCTCCAGATATGACACTCCAAAAAGCTTATCATTATTACGCACCGATACCCTAAAATTATAATTCGGGCTCGACGCGGAATGCGTCGGCGATACTGCAAAATACAGCATCTCCGGGACGGAAAAGACTTCACTTCGAATCTCCGCCCCGGTACGTTTTCCCCTCACGTAAACATAGCAGTTTCTTCCATAAGCACCTATCAGAGACAGTTTTTTTGTTTCCCTGTCACTCCCCTGGATAACCTCATGCGTGGAAGCATCGCGTAATTCTACTCTCTCCGCATATAAATATACCCAATCAAACTCAACGAATTTGTAGTCGGACGTAATGGTCGGCTGTTGTGTAAATTTAGGCTCCGCCGTAAAGCTTTCGCTCACAAACTCAGCCCCCTCATACGCCGTTCCTTTTAAGTAATAGGTTCCGCCCGCGCTGGTAAACATGCTGTACCGTTTCCCTGCACCCTTAAGGCCGCTCGAGATCGTCTCAACCAATTCATCCCCGCGATACAGGCTTACGTATACGGTTGCACAATTCACTTCATAACATAAGGTAGAATAATCTTCCCCTTCAAAATGAGGCTGTACCACAAATTCAGGATTCTTATAGTCTCCGGGGCCGCCTTCCAATTCCTCCGGAAGCGAGTCTGTCACGGTAAAAGTTTTTTGATAATACAATTCCACGGAATAAAGATTTCCGGGCCATTTAAAACGATAAAACGTAAAAGTATAAACACCTTTGTCAAGCACTCCTGTAGTAAGATCGAAGGAGTTACCCGTTACTCCTCCCAAGGCAGTATAATCCTTAGATGCAACTACTCTGCCCTGAGCATCCTTAACATCCATGCTGGCTGCGAAAGTGCCAGACATGGGGGTAAAAGTTATGGTATATCGATTAAATACGTCGTTCGTAACCGTCATTGTCCCGTTAGCCGCCTTTACCACGGGAGCGTCATACGCCCATGCAAAAACGAACGTCACGAAAGCAAGCATCCATAACAAGATCCTCTTGAACTTCTTTTTCTGTCCCTTCTTCAACTTTTTGTCCCTCAGCTTTCTTCTGACTGAATTTCTATTTTTCTGCCGCCTAGATACTCTCCAGCGTTGCGACAAGGTACTCCATCGTTCCTGACGCGTAGAGAAACCCGTCAATGAGCCGCGCTTGTTTTAGGCTCTTGACGCCCTCCGTCTGCTCCGGAGAAACCAGTTCATCCAAGAACAACACGATCCTGCAATTCGGTGCCCGCTCGCGGATCCTCTGGATCTGGCTTTTCCGCTCCTTCAAGGTGTATCCCTGATGGACCGACACGCCGAGCAGAGCCACCTCTGGAAGTTCCGGCGTCAGATCTTCCTCCATCTGCCGCACGCGGAAATTCCCCGTTTGCTCTAATGCCTTTGTAATGGCATCACTGTAAAATTGTCCCGGAACGCTGATCGCAAGCTGAATCATTTGTCTCGGTCTCCTTCCGTCTGCATAAAAAATCAGTATAACAGGTTACTCTTTTTCCAATTCTACAACCCATTATACTGATTTTTTAAATTCCCACTACATCCGAAAGTATAGGTTTTTAAACTTTTTCAAAAATTTATTGACCGTTAACGTAGGCTGCCGCGGAGTCACCGTAACGCATCATCGCGTCAAGCAAATTATTCAGATTTTTGTTGTCACCCTTCTCCTTCATTGATTGCACGTAGGATTCGATGCTGTAGCGGTATGTGTTGCTGACTTTTTTGCTTCCTTTCATCACGGTCGCGTAAACCGTCTTGCGCATCTGGCTGGCATTCAGTCCGTCGAAGTTCACGTAATACAGGTTGTTCTCATCGATCTGGGTTGCACTTGGCGTATACGTTCCAAGCACGTTGTTCCCCTTCGCGTCATCCGTGATCACTACGGTAAGACCCGTGAGGTTATTCGCAGAGAACTTAAACAGAATGCCAACGTATGCCTCGAGGTAAAGCGCTGCCTTCTCGATGCTTGCCAATTTGTTTGCGTCACTCACCGTCGCAAAGTCCTTTTCCTTTACGCTGTTGTAAACCATCGCCACGGTCACGTCCGTTCCCATGGCGCGCTGCGCTGAAGTAAGCTTCGCACCTGCAAGAGTATTTGTCTTATAATTCGCATACTTTTGCGCCGCGTCTCCATAGAGAAGGATGTCCACCAAGAGCCTTCTAAACGTCGCGTACTGCGAAGACTGATAAGCTTCCTTGCCAAGCATGTTGTAGCAGTATTCTGCCACGGAATAGGTCATGGATTCGCCCGTGACGTCCGTTCCCTTGGAATTTTTTGCATGTGGAACTACCGTCACCACGTCACCTATCTCTTGCGGCGCCACCCTGTAGCTAAACACGTAATATGCGCCGTCGCTGCTGACCGTATGGCTCGTAAGTTTACTGCTAACGCCATTCTGGGTCACCGTCAGATAAGGATCACTGTATATGCCGTCAAGTTCCGCTTTTTCAAGTTTAAAATCAATCGCAATGGTTTCATAGAGCGTTAACGTCTTCTTTGCGATCTTCGGCGCCTGAATCTTGTGGTAGACGTTGGCTCCCAAGTTGGAAAATACGGCATACGTCTTGGTGCCGCTGATGCGGTCCGCGCTGCCCTCTCCCCTTCTCCATCCATAGGTACCGTTGGGGAGGCACATGGTCTCGGTCACCTCCGTAAACCAACTGCCCAGCGTCAGCGTGGTCAACGCCGAACAACCGGAAAACAAGTTTGTCACTCCGGTGAGATTGCTGCTTGCGGCTTTCTGGCCATTGCTGTTGTAAAACACGTAGGGTGCATTTGCACCGTCATGATTATGGAAAACATACGGAGACTTGTCACTCCCTAAGCAATTGTGAAATACGTAGAGACTGTCTGACGCGCCACTTGTTCCGCTGCCGCGCAGATCCAGCGTTACCAACGCGCTGCACCCGCTGAACATGGATTCCATCGTGGTCACCTTGCCAAAATCAGCCTTTGATAAGTCTATTTTGGTGCATTTCGCGTAATTTTGGAACAGCGCCTGACAATTCTCCGGCATCACCGTTCCGCTGGATGCAACGATGGAGAGCACGCTTGATTTTTGATCAAAGCTCTTGATCTCAGACGCACTCACCGTTCCCGAAAGCGTCATCACGCCCGTGCTTTTATCAAAGGAATAACTCGTGGCAGCCAAGGCCACCCGGCCCGTAAGGCAGAATACGCTTAGGACAATCGCTAACACAAAAAAGCTTGTAAATAAGTTTTTTCTTATCTTCATTCTTTTTTCCTCTTTTACGCCCTAAGCAAAATTAATACTTCACAATTTCCACGTCCATGCTGATTTCCGGGCTCGTCGAATTTGAATGAGAAACCTTGAACGTGAGTTCATCCACAAAATCGTTGATTACGATCATATGGGTTTGCGTCTTGTCTAACGAAATCTCAACTGGTTCGCCGAGCTGCTTTGTTCCGTCATAAAAGGTGAGTGTCACGGGAGAATAATTCTTATAGGTATCGCTTGCAACGGCAGTCAACTCCACGTACTTTACAAATCCGTAGGGCTTCACCGGCACCGACTTTTCAGCGCCCCCTTCGATTACGTAGGGGAAGGTTCTGCCGTTTTTCAGGGTCACCAGTGAATATTCCGTAAGCTTTACGTTCTGCCTGCACTCATGCAGTCCAACGACCGACTTTGCATAAGTTCCGCCGGACTTGTTACTGTTGCTCCTTAAGTAAAAATCATAGGTATCGTCAACGATCACGTGACAACCGTTCTGTACGTTGCTGCCATTCGTGATTCCCTTGGAATTTGAAACAAAATATTCCACGTTAAAGCTGGGGCAATTGATAAATTTGATCTGAGGATTGATAAGACCAGAGTTACTCAAGTCACCGGTCATGCGTATATGGCCACAGTCATAACAGTTATCAAACAAAATGTTTGCCGCTCCGTTAAGTTCCAAAAACCTCCAGGATTGATTATTACTGGACCCGGTGCTGAAGCTGCAGGTCCTGAAGGTAACCTGCGGCGTTCCCCGCAAAATGGAAGTTGATTTCAACAATATGCTGTGGGTGTCTTCAGGATTATCAACGTATGCCTTGATCTCAAAACGAGTGCCGTTACAATACACGTGGGGCGAGTTGGATTGCCCGGAATCATTGGTTCTGTCTGATGAATTGAAATCCAGGAAGAACACGGTGCCCTTCTCCGGGATCACCGAACCGCCGAGCAGGGAAAGTCCCATCCCTCTTTCCAAGTAGAATGCCACTCCCTCAAAGCCTTCAATGTCCGTGTAAACAAATCTCCAGTTAACGGCCTGAGAGTCATTCAGATAGAACAACTCACAAGGCTTTTCTGACTTACCGCAATTAGCGATCCTGCAAAACGCAAACGTAAACTCGGACAGCATCTGATAAGAACGCTCCATGTGAATAATCTTATGCCAGTGAGTGAAGGAGCAGGAAATGAACTGCATTCTCTGTACGCCATTCGGATTTGCTCTATTATCAATCTTATTTCCGTTGATGTCCGAATGGTTATCCTTGACGACCATAAACGTGCTTAAGTTATCACCGTCAAAGCCAATGTCCCGGAACGTGGTAAACGCAAATTGAATGGGGCCTCCGTTGGTCGCATTTGCGTCCGCGCGGTCATCGAACATCACCTTCCCGTTTCCCACAAACTGGATGATGGTGCTCTCGCGGCCTGCACCGGAAACCTCAAACGCACACCACTTGATGGGAGAATCATGGGGAATGATCGTGTCCGAAATAACATATCTTCCACTGGGGATAAAAATCGCTTTACACTTCTTGAATCCATTAGGTTTGGCTGGATCCAGGTAGAAGGAATTGTGCGTACCAGACTTCAGCTTGTCAGCTGCATCCAAAAACATTCTTTGGAAGGATGCCGTGTCATCTGGATCGCCCTCTTGTTTATACGTCTGTGGCGTTAAATAACCTGCGGCGATCGCTTCGTCGCTGGTCATGTTTAAGGGTTCCGAACGTAAGCCTTCGTAAGAAGCGGCAGAAAAACTTCCTGCCATCGACACGTCATAAAACGCATCGGTCCTTGAAGAAGACCACTCTTCCTCGCAGGCATACGTTTCACTGGTCTGATTCTCTGAACGGGGATGAAATACGTCTGCCGAAAGGTTCGCCAGCGTCATCAGCCCGGCCGTTACAAACGCAGTGAATTTGGTGAGTAACGTTTTGTAGTACATACTACTTCCTCCTTTGATATATGTTAAAATTGTTATACCAAATTAAGAATGGTTCGTGACGATTCAAACGTAAGAAATCGTTTTACTTACAAAAAGCAATCCCATTTGGATTTTGCCTCTATTTTGTTTGTTTTCGCCCAAATTACGCCATTTGTATCGTTTCACCTATTCATGGTAACACGCATATTTATGAAAGTCAATTAACGAAGTTGTTACGTTTTATCCCCCCAAAAAAATCCGGGGAACGTATCTCCTGACACGTTCCCCGGACCTCTATTCTATTTCGTGAATCATAATTTATTGCCTACTCGCATAGCTGCTGGCAGAATCTCCGTAACGCATCATGGCGTCAAGAAGAGGATTCAGATTGGGCACGTTCTTTTCCTTCATCGATGCCGCATAGGATTCGATGCTGTAGCAATAAGTGTTGCTGACTTTCTTGTTTCCCTGCATGACCGTGGCGTAAACTGTCTTTCTCATCTGCCCTGCATTCAGGTTTCCAAAGGTCACGTAGTACAAACCATTATCGTCAATCTGGCTTACGTCTGCCGCATACTCCCCAAGCACCCTGGTTCCTTCCTTGTCTTCCGTGACTACCACGCGAAGGTCTGAAAGGTTATTTGACGTATACTTAAACAGAATGTTTACCGCTGCTTCGAGATAAAGTGCTGCCTTCTCGATACATGCAAGTTCGTCCTCACCGTTCACCGTCGCCGCCTCAGCATCCTTTACGGAAACATAGGTCATCTCCGAATCAGTTGCCGTTCCCATGGCGCGCTGCGCACTGGTCAGATTTCTGCTCACAAGCACGTTCGCATTATGACCTGCATAAACCTGTGCCGCGTCACCGTAGAGCAAAATGTCCACAAGCAGTCTCCTAAACGTCACATACTCGTCGGTCTGATAAACATCCTTTCCAAGCATGTTGTAACAGTAATCCGCAACGGAATAAGTAAATTCCACGCCCGTCACGTCTGTGTTATTTGCATTCAATGCATGAGGCACTGCCGTCACGGCATCATCCATCTGATGCGGCGCAACGCGATGGGTGAAGACGTAATAGTCACCATTTATGTCATAACTTGTAAGATTGTAAGTCTTTCCATCCTGCGTCACTACGAGGTACGGATCATGATATCCGCTCAGTGCCTGTGCGGGAATCTTAAAGTCGATGGCAATGGTGTCAAAAAGCGTTAAGGATTTCTTCTCTATTGCCAAGTTGTCATCCTTCGGATCACTCGCCTGAACCGGTGCCGTAAAACTACTATAAATCATGTTGTCAGTCATCTGACTTGCCAAATATACCGTACAGGCTATCCTATTTCCAATATCATTATCATCCAGCGCATATGTCTTTTTACGTCCAATTTCGCGAGCCGACTTATCGTTCGTCCACCTATACGAGAGCATTTCTTCCGGATAATTACAATCTTTCACTATTGCCGTCAGCGTCTGCCCGCTCTTTGCTTCTCCGCTGATTTCCACGGTACCTTGAAGGGCCGGCACGGGGCCGACGTAAATAGGCATGGAAAAGAGAACCTTATTATTCTCATAAACGGAACGCACGGTCAGATAGGCTACTCCCTCTCCCACTGCCTCAATCCGTCCCTGGGTTCCAAACGCGTCCGTTAAGCCACTGGCGAATGTTGCAACGTTTCCATTCGAAATCACTGATTCTATCGCCTTGTCGCTGCATTCATTTCTATCATACCACCAATATGACACGCCCTCTCCAAGCTGCATATACAGAGATGACTCCGTAGCGTAGGATTCCTCACCGTCCCTCATAAAGAGTGACCAGATATTTCCGGGAAGCGTTATCGTCAAAACTTGTCCACAGTCCGCGCAAACCAGCGTCACTTTGTTTCCGTTCCGGGATTGTTCCACGTATTGATGCTCGATCGGATCCGTCGGGTATCTCGTCATGATATAAGTCAGGCTGTCATTCTGCGTTCTGTCAGGATTCTCAAGCGCCGTCTTTGTAAGAGTGCGTCCCCAGTGAATGGCACCATCGAAATTACCTTCGGCGACCACCACGTGATCACTAAACTTCTGCAATACGATCACGGAATGATTGTCATTATTTACCCTCAGAATGTCTCCGGGCCGGATCGCGTCATAGGATTTCTCATCCAAAATTCTGGCAGGTAACGTTCCAAACGCCGCATCGCTCATGGCGAAGGCAAATCCTACACACCCGCCGCCACCTGAGAAGACTCCGCCCTTCCAATAATAAAGATCACTATCTGTCCACGGTCTTCCCTCATAATACTCATCCTGCATTGCCATGATCGTTTGGTAAATCCCTTCCGTGCTTAGGTCCACAGCTGCCTGGACAGTCTGCGGGATCATCAGGATCATCGAAAATAATAGTATTGTAACCATGATCCTGATTCTGTTTTCAGCCCTATGACTTACGTTCATGCCTACCTTCTCCTTTCACGTTTTCATCGCGTAAAGCTTACTTTATCACGCTCTCGCAATCTGACACAGCTGTCATTATCGTGCCATGCTTTGATAATTAATTTTATCACGTTATATTTGTCAAAGCAATTCCTATATTATTGCATTGGAGTTATTTCCCACGTCAGTTTTTGGCAAAAAAGGGTTGTTTGAAGCTATCGAACTCTTTTTGCACCACAAACCGGAAGCTGTTGCTTATCTTGGTGGCCCGCAGGGACGGGGTTAATGGGTCAAAAAATGGACCACCAACCCCGTCCCCATGGTCCACTTTAGCTCGACAAACTCCGATTTTGCTAGCAAGCCTTCCCGACAATCTAAGTGCATTTAATCCGAATCTCCGATGATCAGGCCCATGTGTCTCACCTTTACGGCAAGCTCTAAGCGGCTGCGGTAGCCCGTCTTTTGAAGCATGTTCTTTAAGTGCATCTTCACCGTGGGCTCCTTTAGGCCAAGCTTCTCTGCGATCTCCGCGTTGGAAGCGCCGGTGACAAGTTCCTTCAAAATGTCGATCTCCCGCTCCGTAAACTCCGTACTGACTGCGTCGCCAACCATGACCTTGGGCTGATAGCCGGGATAAACGGACTCCCCAGCCATCGTGCGATCCATGATCTCGATGAGCGGTTGCTCTTGGACTTCCTTCTGCCAAAAGCTTTCCACGCCAATCTCCTTTGCCTGTCGTTCGTAAGAAAGCTCCGGCATGGAGGTAACGATGATGATCTTCGTCTTTGGGCTGACCTCCTTGATGTGTCTCGCCGCGTCAAGTCCGTTCATGCTTCCGGGGATCAGAACGTCCATGAGCACAAGATCCGCATGATGCTTCTCACACCATTCCATCGCCTGCTGCGCCGTCGGGAAAGATGCCGCCAGTTCATAGTTCTCTGATTCCTCGATGGCACTTTCGAAGACTTGCCTGATCATCTTAAAATCCTCTGCAATTACTGTTTTCCAAGCCATGTCATGACCTCCCTTACGTACGTCTCATCCGCCAGCAAGATACTGACGTTTTCCTCATCAAAATTTCATTATGCCTTCTTGGGCAGACGGATGGACATTTGAAATCTCGGGGTCGCGGAAAGCTCCATGCTTCCGCCCAATGCCTCCACCTGTCGTTTTAGATTTCCAAGGCCGCCCGTCTCATGAATCTCGCCGGATGGCGCATTACCGTCGTTCGTGAAAGTAAGGCAATATTCCTTTTCTTCCTCCAGGACGCTTACCATGGCAACGTGACCGTCCGCATGACGGAGCACGTTGATGACGTGCGTGGAAATGGCCTGATCGATCAAGGGCAATAACCTCTCTTCCTCCGGAAGCGTTCCAACGATCTGCAGGTCGATCCCCATTGTCGCCGCTTCCTTTTTGGCAACGTAATAGGGAATCTGCCACTCCTCCGGAGTCTCACCGATCAGGTGACTCAAGTTATTTTTCCAGATGGCGAGGAGTTCCATGGGATCAACGGAAGACGGGTTTAATACGTAACGCTTTGCCGACAAAAGGCTCCTGCCAAGATTGTCGTGCAACGCGATCTTCAGTTGTAAAAGCTCCCTGCTCATGGTCACGTACTCGATCGTATCCAGAAGAGATTTCAGTCTGGCGTTGATCACCCTTGCTTTCCTTTGCTTCTCCCCGAGTTCCTTTGTTCTGGAATACTCTTCCGTTACGTCCGTTGCCACGATGACGCACACTTTTCCTTCTTTCAGGTTCAGCTCTTCCCTCCGGAAGCTGTAAACCTGCCCATTTGCCAAAGCATGAATCGGTTCAGGCCCGTTTTTGATCAGCCCTTTTGCATTCTCACTTGCAAGGGCTTCCCAGGCATTCTTTGCATTCAGCAAAGGCTTTCCCAAAAGCTCTTTCGAGAGCTTATCCATCTTTTCATTCACAAGGAGCGGCAGCCCCTCCGGCAGCGAAAAACAAAGGCCTGTCGGCAAAGCGTCCACTGCCTCCTTGATCGACGTGGCAGAGACGTGGGACTGGTTCCACTTCGCGATCCGGTACTGTTCCGCCACCGCAAAGACGGTGAGCATAAGAATGACGAGAAGAAGCATCCAAAGCGGTAAAACCACGGGAAAGGACGTTTCATCCATCATCTGTTGGAACAATATTTGCACCAAAACAAAATTCACAATGCAAAGCAGGATACATCTGGATTTTGTTCTTCTTTTCCCGATCTGGAAATACCGGAAAAGATTAAAAAACAATAGCATTTGCACAAGGGAAACCCAAAGGGTCAAAAGCCCCTGTGCCACGTAAGGGATCGTAAGGAAGGTCATGCTCCGCCCTCCTTTCCGACGCCTTTGCACGCACTTTCCATAGCTTCGCCAGCAGGAAAGCGCAGGTCAATGCGCCACGTCTCATCAACGCTTTCAATCTTTAACGTTATGCCTGCACGCGCGAGTTCCTCGCTCCTCCAGCCTTCGTCCACGGGAAGCTCTTCCACGTCCGTCATGATCCGGAGAAGGAATTCCTCCCTGGCGTCCAAAAACACCAGAAGAGAATATATTTCGCCCACGTTCTCCAAGATTGCTTCCAGCAGTTCATACGATAAAAGGATCACCTTCTCCGGCAGAAGCGCTTCCCCTTTTTCCTGAAAGTCATGAGGAATCTCCATAAGTCCAAAGTATTCCAGCGATTCCCGGATGGCGCTTCCCAGCTCCTTTGTGGAAATCCGCTCCGACTCCTCCGTGATCAGCATCATGTTTCCCATGCGCTTTACGTACGCTCCAAGAACCATCGCCTGCATCAGACGCCGCCTTACGTCTTCCGTCAGGCCATCTGCCCTTTCCGTCGCCGGATTATTTGCATTCTCATTCACCAGCTCCGTTAGGATCGTATCAATGGCAAGCGCCTTTTCCTTAACCGCTTTTGCTATCTTGTCGTACAGATGGTTTTGCGTCTCGTAACGGATGCGTTCACTTCGGATCTCATTTTCTTGGCGGATCAATTCGTTTTCTTCTTCCAGCTCCTCCGTCACGTTCCGGATCTCTTGGTCCAGCGTCCTGATCGCCGTTAAATCCTCATACCAAACAATCTTTCCGCCGTGGATTTCCTTTTCGTTGCGGCGCAGCGTATCGTTCCTCTGCCATGGCTTCTCCGCGGACGTTTCGTGTTCATCATCCTCAGAGATCATCTTTCTGGACGCATAGACCACGATCCCTTCCTCATCCCTTATACTGGCGGAGACGGGACTGTTTTCGAAAAACAATTCATATCGCGTATTGCTCGGCATGATGCCAAGCTGGATCATGCTCTCAAACGGAAAAACATAAAACATGCAAAAGGTTTCTTGAAGCTGAAACAGCTTTAGTCCAAAAACGTCAGGAGCGCCGCCGCAGACGTAATACCAAACGATCAGACATCCAAAAAACAGCATTCCCCCCGCCGGGATCACCCAATACTTCCGGACCGCGGTGACCTGACAGCGGCGGATAATAATGATCATCGCCACGGCCGCAAGAAGCGTCACCAAAACAACGCATGCATAATATGCCGGGCCATACGCATAATTCTCATGAGTTTCATCCTGAAACCGGAAGAACAGCTCATGCCAGCCATTTGTAAACACAATGACCGTAAATACAACCAGTATCAGCCAAAGCCATTTTGCGTGCCTAAGCGGTCTGTCCCCTTCCTCTTTTCCAACGCAGAGCGCCGCCATAATGGCGCAGATCGGCACGCCCACGAAGCTTACGTAATATGCATACCATGCATATTCCTTCGCGAAGGCGTTGTAATATAGGCACCTCCACCGAACAAGCCTTGAGAGAAACAGGATCAGCATAAAAACAGATGCCGCAACCAAATAACGTCTTACCTTCGGATTGACAATCCTCTGGTGCACCATCAATCCCCAGGCGATCACAAGTCCTGCATATAAAAAAGTGTGGACGTCATGTATGGGAAGCTTAGGGAGCTTCGCGCTCGTGTATAACACCGCAAGAAAGATAATGATCAAAAACATGGCGATCATCCGCTTTTGCGCGGCCGTCATTTTTAACATGGCTCCACCCTCCTTTCTTGTCACAGGTTCTTGCATAAAATAAGGGTACGTGCCACGTTTCCATGGCACGCACTCTTGAAATCAATCATTAATGAGTTTCGGAACTAAATACTGCCGCAGAATCTCCGTAGCGCATCATTGCGTCAAGCAGATTGTCCAAATTTGGAATGCCCTTGCCCTTCATGGACGCTGCATAGGATTCAATGCTGTAGCGGAACGTATTGCTGACCTTATCATTTCCGCTCATCACCGTCGCATAGACCGTCTTCCTCATCTCGCCGGCGTTCAGGCCACCAAAGGAGATATAGTACAATCCGTTTGCATCGGTCAGATTTGCATCTGCGCTATACGTGCCACGGATTCCGTTGTCATCCTCCACGACAATGCGTAGGTTGGAAAGGTCTGACGCAGTATACTTGAACTGGATGTTTACGGCTGCCTCGAGATAAAGCGTTGCCTTTTCAATGTTTGCCCGTGCATCCGCGTCACTTACCTCTGCATACTTCTTGTCCTTAACCGACTGATATTCCATCGGAATCGTTACGTCCGTTCCCATCTCAAGCTGGTAGTCCCAAAGGATTCCGCTGACCAATTCGTCCGTCTTATAGTTTGAATAAATCTGCGCGGCATCACCGTAGCGAAGGATGTCCACCAAAAGTCTTCTAAAGTTAGCGTATTCGTCGTCCTGATACTCATCCTTTTTTAGCATGTTATAACAGTACTTCTTAACGGAGTACCTTGTGGCCACGCCCTGCATGTCCAAGCCGTGCGTTACCTTACCGGTTCCGTGCGGCACCACCTTCACCTCGTCACCCATCATGTGAGGTGCTATCCTGACGGTGTACACGTAATATCCTCCATCAGGACTAATGGTATACTCCGTAAGCTTACTCTCCTTGCCGTTCTGGGTTACCATCACGTAAGGATCCTTATACTTTTTGTCAAACGCTGCCTTGTCAACCTTGAACTCAATTGCGATCGTGTCATAAAGCGTAAGGGATTTCTTGGCAATCTTGAGATCCTTGTCATAATTTCCTACCGGTTCAGAGAAAAACGTCCTGGAAATGGTGATCCTTCCTCTGTAATCAGGTGAAAACGAATAGTGGTATGCCGAAGTTCCATACTCTAATCTCTTTTCAAAATCATCGCGAATGGAATTCAAATACTCCTGGTCGAACAATACGGGGCGCTCTCCGTTCACCGTTAACACGCCGCCAAAATCACCTTGATTGTTCAAAAATTCGTACGGGTAATCCGTGAAGATGGTTGCCGTGTACGTATAGATTTTTCCTTCCTCAAAAACGTGCCCTGGCATGAGCGAGGCTACGACTTCAAAATTCTCGTCATACTCTGCCCAAAGCTCAGATGCGATATAATAATTCGCATTCTCCGGAACACGTCCCTTCGTCAGCGTCGCTCCTTGCACGGGGACCGTGGTGCTTATTGCCACGTCCGTAATCTTTGTCGTATCCGGAACGGTATACTCATATTGGAAGGTTGCGCGCGTAGTGGAATAAACGGTGTCGTGGACCTGTTGCGCGTAATAAAGTCCACCTGGCAGCTGAATGTGGCAATAAAGCTCGTCATTGAATATAAATCCGTCGTCCAATTCAACGTCAAACTGGATGGTCAGCTTCTCTCCGGCTACCATGTCCTTGTAGCTAACGTAGGAACCATTGGAAAACCACTGAACGTTGGACGCGGTGGCATAATCCATTTCCCTCATGTTGATGGTTTTAAAGTTCATTACGTTGTTACCGGCCACTGCCTGCTCATAATTTACCGGCGTCGCCTGAAGGTACTTGATCTTCTTTTCTACGGTAAGCAAGGCCTGTCTGGTACAAACGGTTCTTCCGTTTCCGGTGATCTCACAATAAATCCACTTTCCGTTCATGTCCGGGTGCAGATAGTAGAACATAAGCTCCGCGCCCCATTGGAAAACGTGGGGTTCCACGAAAGCAAGGTTGTGCTGGTTTATGTAATCCAGGGACATTTCGTTACCATTCTCATCTAACACGTGCCAAACGTAGGACTCCGCATTATGCGTAGTCACCTGGAATGCAGTACTGTCGTAAACGCAACAGTATAAGTCCACCAGATCCTTCGTGATCTGAGGAGAATACGCATGTCCAATCCGTACCGTGATCGACTCGGTTGTCAGAATGTGTGGTCCAACGACAATCTTGGCATATGCTTCCTTGCCCGCCATGTCTTGGGTAAGGTTCAGTCTTGCCTCATCGTTCGGTGCCGACCTAAAGTAATCACGATTCACATACCACAGGATCTCATAGTAGCCCTCTAAATAATTCTCCATCAGTTCATCATCAGTTTCGAGGACTCTTTCAAAGGCATCCATGTCGATCCTAACGAACTCCGTGCCGTCATACCCGCGAATCAACGGAATTGTCAACTCCTGGGTGTTGTTCCCACTGGCGGTATTGTTCCCGCTGGCGGTGTTATTTCCACTGGCGGTATTGTTCCCGCTGGCGGTGTTGTTTCCGCTCGTCGTGTTGTTCCCACTCGTCGTGTTGTTACCGCTAGTCGTGTTGTTACCGCTGGAGGTGTTGTTGCCACTGGTGCTGTTGTTGCCGCTGGTCGTGTTGTTGCCACTGGTGGTGGTTGGGTCATCAGCGAAAACTCGCATCACGTAGTTTGCATTTCCCAGAGCCACCGCAAACGCAAGCAAAATGATTCCAAAACCCAGACAACTAAAAAGCTTTTTTGTACTCATTTTTTCCCCTCGCTTTCTTGCTTTTTCTTGTTTGTATTATTATTCTTTCTTATTTTCGCATTTCTTGTATCATCTTGCAACCTCAGATTTTCCGCGTCCATGATTCCCAAGATCATAAGCATGACGGGCGTAGAAATGATCTGTTGAAAAGAAAAAAATTGATTTCCCAAATAACTGGCTAAAATCATGATGCCCAAAACGGACTTCGGTTGTATCCTTTTATCTGACGTAAGCTTTAACGCAACGCTGGCATAGATTCCAAAATACGTGACCACGCCAAGAATCCCCTCGTTGATCAGCATTGTCAGGAATTCATTATGCGCATTGGCATATACGGCGTTCGCCCATTGGCCCTCTGCCGTAAATCTTGTACCCATGCTTTCCAGAAGAAGTGCATAGCAATCGGGACCGGCACCAAACAACTTTTGTGAAAGGCCCATTTTCCCAAAGCACCGTATGGATGCTTTCCATACGCCTCCCCGCAAGCTTCCCCAGGAATCGTTGAATCTTAAAACGCCTATTTTTCCAAAAGCCGCCCAGACGTCGTCTGAGATCTGGCACAATGCAAATATGCCCGCTCCGGCCACCACTGCCACTACAATTCCGATGCGGATTGGTTTTTTCAGCCTGCAGGTCTCCCCTCCGCTTTTCGCCAATTTCCCGGCGCCGTACCGGATGATCAGACACGCAGCCAACGGGACCAGCCATAACAAGGTATAGCACTTTCCCGAGATATCCGTTTCTACCGGCATGACCAGCCGAAACTGAAAGATGGAATAAACGCTCCAAAAAAGAGGGATCAGAGTTATGATCTCAATCGTCCTAAGCAACCTGTCATAGCGATCTGCCGAAATCCATAACAGCACTGCCATGATCACGGCAAGGTCAAAAATGCCCGAATCGCTTCCCTGTAACCATATCCCCGCGATGGCGATCCACGCGCCAACGTATCCCAAGATTTTTAGCTTGCCTTCTACGGTCCATGCCACCCACAAAAGCAGCGGCATGCCGATCGCCATAAAGCAACATGCCCAGTTGATGTTTCCAATGGTTGCGATCAGATTTCTGCGGTTCCATGCGAGCCAATCCATTCCGCCGTATACGTTGAGGGGATCGGCGCCATGCCTGTTTGCCACGGACAAGCCACATACGATCAGCGAACTGATCCCCAGAAAGATCCAGCTCCACCGGTCATTCTCCGTCCAGTTTTTCATGACTAAGAAACCCAGAATGGTCGTCAGCTGCGTGATCCCGCCCATGTGCCAATCCGTATATCCCCACGTGGCGATGCGGTCATCCATGCCGAGGAACATGCTGACCAGCGTGACAAAAACAAAGAAAATCGCCATGATCTCAGCATAAGATCTTTCTTTTTTCAGTTCCGCCTTCCCGCTTATGATACCGGAAAGCAGCATCAAAAGGCTCATGCCGGCCATAAGAACCGTCCCCTTAAAATACAGCTCATACTTGGCATCGCCGATCATGACAAATCCGTTTTTCATATACAACGGAAGTATCAGAAAAATGAAAAGCGAATATGCCATGGCCAGCATTTTTCGTTTATCCCAAACTTTTCCGCATAAATCCTTCACGAAATCCCCTTGCTCCTCATTTGGCATAACAGAGTATGCATTACAATTCTATTATACTCAATTCCCCCCCTACTTCAATAAACAAAACGCCTTACTTTGTCTATTTTTAAGTTTTTGGGTTCTTTCACAAGAAAAACCCCGGAATGAGAAAACTAGTCTTTTCTACCCGGGGTCATGATTAAATCTTCTTTTTTCTTGCCAAATAGATCACGCCAACGCAGCCTGCGATCATGAAGATCGCGCAGGACGGCCAGCTTTGGAAGAACGTTTGGCCAAGTCCCAAATACTCTGCCAGCAATAGCACGACGTTCATTCCGACGTGCATCAGAACGGGTACCAAAAAGCTCCCGAAATACTCATAGGCATAAGCCATAAAGTAACCCATGACTGTGAGGAACAAAGCCTGTACCATGTCGCCGCAATATGCGCCGTACAGAATTGCGGAGCCGATGATCGCCGTCCGCACGTCAAAGAATTTCCTTGCGTAGCCAAATGCAATTCCGCGGAACAGCATCTCTTCCGCAACGGGTACGATCAAGCCATAGGTGATCAGCGAAGTCCAAAGGGAAGCTTGTCCCAGGTTTGATGCTATCTTTTGGAAGCTCCCCGTATCCTCACCAAATCCGCTCAGGTTCATCAGCATTGTCACGCCAAGAGCCAGCGCGATGGTTGAAATGCCGAGGATCCAGTAATTGCTCCGGGGTTCCGGTCTTAAGTGCGTCAGGTGCATGTCATCTTTCATTCTCTGAATGATGCCCTTCGACACCTTAAAAATGCCAAATCCAGCCGCCACGTAGGCCAAGCCGAGGATCAACATGCCTAGGTCATCCGAAACGGTTTTCATGCCGAGACTTGCCGCTGCCACTAAGCCCAAATTCTTCACCAGCTCCCGGGCCGCAAGGAAGAGCACAAACTGCGAGATCAACAGCCACGTCTTTTGACCGGTTGTGAGGATCTTTTCCACGTCCTCAAAGCCGCGCAACAGGAAGCGCTTTAGTTCTTCGACGGAACGCACGATATAATCGGCATGGGCCTCCATCAGCTCCTGCATGTCGCCGTAGCCATAAGTTACGCCTACGGACTCGATGCTCACGCGCTTAGCGCCGTCCACGTCATAGCTGCGGTCGCCGATCATGAGGACCCTGTGCTTCTGCACGGTGCCTTTGGAAGAAAACCTGCGGAGCGCTTCCAAAATGACCTCAGCCTTATCCGCCCGCGTCCCGTCGAGCTCGCTGCCAACGATGACTTCAAAGTAATCCTTGATCTGGAAATGCTCGAGGATCTGTTCTACGAAAACCGTCGGCTTGCTGGAGGCTACGCCAAGGTGGAGGCCACGCATCTTCAGGCGCTTTAACATCTCAGGGACCCCTGCGTAGATCTCATTTTCAAACATTCCCTTTTCCTTAAAGCGCTCACGGTATTTCTCCACCGCTTCCTGCGCTTTTTTGTCGTCAAAGCCATAGAACTGCTTGAAACTGTCCAGCAGAGGCGGTCCGATAAAGGGTTCCAGCTTATCGAGGTCAGGCTCGTCGATGCCAAAAGATTTCAGCGCGTATTGCACGCAGGTCGTGATCCCGATCTTCGGATCCGTCAGCGTACCGTCCAGATCAAACAAAAGGTAATCCTTCTTCACCCAGATCTCATCGGAATCCTTACTCCCCCGCGCGCCCGCAGGCAAACCGGTGGGCTTTCCCGCGCCTTCGCCAGGCTCCTTGGCACCCTCGTTTGCCGCGCCTTCCTCGCCCGGAAGCGGATCACCCGCCTGCCGCGTTGCAAGATATCTCATTTTCTGCTCAGCCATGTTGCGTTTTCCTCATTTCTTCTTAATGCCATTCCACCTGCGATCAACGTTCCTAGAAGCTGCGGATCTTGTCCGAGCCGTCGTCCACGGTATTCTCGATCTTGACGATCTTCACGTCATATTCGATGGAGGGATTGACTTCAACGTGAACGATCTCCCCCTCCTTCTTTCCAAGGAGCGCCTTGCCAAGGGGCGATTCATTGCTGATGAGACCCTCGAGGGAATTTCCGCGGACCGTCGTCACGATCTTGTAAGTTTCAACGCTTCCGTCATCCACGAACTCCACCGTCACGGTGTTGTTGATCCCGACCTCATCCTCAGCGGAATCCTCGGAGATCACCTTCGCCGTCTTGATCATCCTCTCCAGGTAACGGATCCGGCTCTCATTCTGATTCTTTACCTTCTTGGCTGCATGATATTCAAAATTCTCGGAGAGATCCCCGTGGGCCCTGGCCTCCTTCACGTCAGCCAAAGCCTGCTGTCGCACCACTACCTTGCGGTATTCGATCTCCTCCTGCATTTTCTTTACGTCACTCGGCGTCAATTCATCATACATTTTCTTTCACACTCCATTTCTACAGTCCCATCTGACATGCGACCGCATAGATCGCAATGAGACTTGTCACGATCTGAATGATCGCAAAACGGTATACGCACTGCGTGTTAGACCAGTTCCAAATCTTGCGCACGTGGTCATGCAATGGCGTGCGCACGTTTTTCATGATATGGATCTTTGCAAACCGGATCAGGGACACCTTGATCAGGCCAAGTCCGCCGTCCAGGATCAGTACCAGCGCCACGAGAACGTACAGGATCGGCGCCCCCGTCTTTAGGATGGCAATGCTGATAAAAAGTCCCATGGCACGGGATCCCGCGTCGCCCATCATCAGCTTGCTGGGCGTTGCGTTGAACCACAGATACCCGAGGATCGCCACGCAGAAGACTAGATTCATCAGCGCGAAATCCTCTTCCCTCTCACGCAGAAGATCAAGCACGTAGATGGTCAGGATACTAATGATCGCAAGCGTTCCGGAGAGTCCGTCCACGCCGTCGGCGCAATTGGTCACGTTGACGGAGGCCCATACAAGCACGATGGTCAGTATCACGAAGAGCCATACCGGCAGTTCAAAGCTGACGCCAAACATTGCCAGTTCCACTTCACAGCCATTGTATTTCACGTAGGTGAAGGCCACCATGGCAGCCACGCAGAGATCCAGGAAGCCTTTTTTGTATTCGCCCCAGGGCGTCTTTGCCGCGTCGTCCAGATATCCCGTCATCATGCAGATCACGATCAAGATCAGGTAAATGATGCGCTCTGCCTGCAGGGGCAAAAACAAAAGCGTTGCGGCCACAAAGGCCAGTACAAAAATAATGCCGGCGCCCCTTGGCTTTCCTGCGGAAAGCTTTCCGTCATGTGCATATTCCCTGCCTCCGTCCTTTGGCAGGTGATCGCCTAATTTCGCGGTGGCGATCACCGTTGCCGCAAAGGCAAACAGGATGCCCAATAGGGCCGTCAGGGACTCTGAAACGTCCGGTAATAAGTAACGTAACATAACAAATTATTCCTCGTCTTTCCGGAATCTGAAGGACTCCAAATTAAATTGACAGCCGGGCAGGAACACAAGATCCAGTCTGCCCTTTCCGCTGATCTTTTGGAACGTAAACGTCTGCGTCGCATACGCATTTTTCTTCGCACCCGCAAATTCCACCATGCGGGCTACGACCTCGTCCTCGCCCTCCGGCTTAAAGCGAAGGTGAATGGTATTCACCTTGAGCGGCGTCCATCCGGTGATCTCGATCTGGCTGGTTCCCGCCTCGCCAAAGTCCATGTTCTCAAATTCCATGGTCACGTTGTTGCCAATCCCCTCCACGCAGTTTTCACGGATCTGGAAGTCATCTCCGTATACCCTGGTGGCCTCAGCCGCATACAGAAGGCCAAATGCCTTTTCCATCTTGCGGAAGGAGAAACCCTTGACGTGGATCTTAAATTCCTTCATCCTAAGTCCAATGCTCGTTACGCCCTTGATCCTTCTGGGTAGCTTCCATGTCTCTTCCTGGTATTCGTTCCAGATGGAAGGTTTTTGATACTTCAGCACGTCGATCAGCTCACTTCCTGCCTCACCCGGCATGCCCTCCCAGATTTCCACGGAGTATTCATTTCCGTCCAATGCAAAGATGGGAATCGTGATCTCGTCGGAACCATATTCGCCGAAATCAATGTTTTCAAATAACACGGCGCTCTCCCCTTCCCTTGCGAAGGAGAAGCCCTTTTCATTCCCATTTCCAATGTCGCCAAGACTCCTGGAATATAGACCGCCCGTAATAAATCCGTAAGGATCTAAGAAGGCCGTTCCAATGCCCTTCGCCGAGAAATCCAGCTCCGAAATGACCGTGATCTTCCCGTCAGGCTCCTGGGCCATGCAACGCACGATAAAGTCGCCGTCGCCAAGGGCCGTCACCATCGCCATGCGCATGTTCGTGCCTGCGTCACCCATTGTAACCGTCTGCTCCGCAGGGCCCGTCTGACCTTCTGCGTTTGCCTGGTCCGTGATGCCAGCCCTTTGGATCATGATCTCCTCGATCTTTGCCGTCGGAAGCTCGATGCCGCTCTGATCCACTACCTTCCAGATCAGGTTTGGCGTTGCAGTCTCAGGGAAGATCTTCACCTGCAGGAACATGGCCTTTTTTCTCTTCGAAAGCTTTCTCTTCACTTCCTCTGCCGTGAGCTCCAGCTTTCTCGTCGGTACGTAAGTCACCTCGCCGGCGTTATCGTCCGCTTTCTTTCCCGTTCCCTTCCTGGCTGCACCTTTTAGCTTCATGCAGTCTTCCAGCCAAACGCCCTCCGCGTTCTCTTCCTTGGGCAACGCGCCGGCTGCCTCTAAGAGCACCTGTCCTTCCCTCAAACCTTCTCCCGACGCCGTAACGCGGATGATGCCGTTCTCACCCGTCGTTCCGATCACGGCAAGAAGCTTACCGGAAAAGAGCTTGCGTGAGAAGGACTTGTAATCGTCCGTATCCGTACTGTCGCCGTTGTCCATGCCAAGCAGCCTTGCAGGACCATCCACCTTCAGCGTCACGCGGTCCACCGCGTTCTCCACGGGATGTCCCTTTGCATCCAGCGTCTCTATGGTCAGGAAGATCAGATCCCTTTCGTCCGCACGCATCTCATATTTATCGGGCGTCAGGCAGATCTGTTTGCTGTCCTCAAACGAGCGTCTCTCATCCCTGGCTACTTCCTTGCCGTTCTCATCGTACGCGATGGCCGTGATGGTGCCAGGCTCATAGGGCACGCGCCAGTTGCCAAGAAGCGTCAGTCCCTTTTCATGATCTATGTATTGCCGTCCCTGGCGTCTTCCGTTTACGAAAAGCTCCACTGCCGGCGCATTGGTGCAGGCCCTTACGTCAACGATCTGACCGGGATTGAAGTCCCAGTAGGGGAAGACGTGTACCATGGGCTTTTCCTTAAAGTCCGTCCACTCCGCTTTGAATACGTAGTAGGGATCCTTAGGGAAACCTGCCGTGTCAATCTGCCCAAAGTAGGAATTCTTTGTATGATAAGGCGTGGGCTCGCCAATGTAGTCAAATCCCGTCCAGATAAACTGGCCAAAGCAAAACTTTGCGTCACGGTCATCCGTGATCACTCTCTCCGTGCACTCCGCGCCCCAGCTGGTGGAGGAATTGCCAAGGGCCGAACACTGCAGGTCCTCGTCCGACAGAATGGATTGGGACAGTGGGAAGTGATATATGCCGCGGCTTTGCACGACGGAGGCCGTCTCGCTGCCGTAAATGATCCAGTCGGGATGCTCCTTGTGGTGCTCCTCGTACAATCTCTCACCGTAGTTATATCCGGCCATCTTTATTATGTCCGCACACTTCTGCGCACCCTCCCAGGCCATGTAGTTGGAGCCGATGGTCACCCGGGCGTTTTCCTCAGGGTCGTTCTCCAGCACGTATCCCTGGAGTCTTCTGGTGATTTCCTGCCCGTGATTATCCGCGTGTGTGTCATAAATCTCATTTCCGATGGACCAGAGGAATACGCTGGGGTGATTTCTGTCGCGGCGCACCCAACTGGTCACGTCCTTCTTTGCCCAGTCGATAAAGAATCTTGCGTAGTCATACGGCGTCTTCGGACGCTCCCACATGTCGAAACACTCGGAGTCCACCAGAAAGCCCATGCGGTCAGCCAGCTCCATGAATTCCGGCGCCGGCGGGTTGTGACTCGTGCGGATTCCGTTCACGCCCATCTCGCGAAGGATCGTAAACTGTCGCTGCAATGCCTTTTCATGAAAGGCCGCGCCAAGACATCCCAGATCATGGTGCTCGCAGACGCCGTGTACCTTAACGGTGCGTCCGTTTAGAAAAAGTCCCTGATCCGGCTGGAATCCGATGCTTCGGAATCCCACCACGTAGGTCTGGTAATCCAAAAGTTCCTTTCCGTCATAAAGCCTAACCTGCAGGCGATAACAGTTTGGCGCCTTCACGTCCCAGATCGCGGGATCCTCGATTACCGTAAGGAGAGATGCCTCCAGGCATGCCTCGCCGCATGTTTTTTTCGTCTCTTTTCCGGTGACGTGCGCATTCCATTTTCCGCCCTTCCACTCACCGCTAAATTTATGTTCAAAAAGGAGATCACTCTCCGTCTTCTTCTCAGTATATTCGAAGGGGGTCTCCAGGGTCAGCTCGTACTCCGCGCGAAGGCCGCCGGCATTCGTGCTTCCGTCCCTTGCCGCCTGCATGCAGATCTCCGTCTTGATCTTCACGTCAAACGCGTGATTCTCCTGGGTTTCCTCGCCCTGGGGACGGATCACCGCATACGTGCCGTCCAGGGGAAGCCAGGCCTTTTTGCAGACCTTCATCCATACGTTGCGATAAATGCCCGCGCCGGAATACCATCTGGAATTGGGGGACTGGTGTCTTACCAGAACAACGATCTCGTTCTTGCCCTTTTTCAGATAATCCGTCACGTCTGCCGTAAAAGTCGTATAGCCGTACTTCCAGTCCATGACGGCCTTCCCGTTCACGTAGATCGTGGAATCCATGTAAACGCCGTCAAAGCGAAACTGCAGTCTCTCTCCTTCGGAAAGCGGATTCTCGAAGCTCTTGCGATACCATCCGAAGCTGTCCTCATATAAATTTTTAGCGTCATAGATCAGCCAGTCGTGTGGTAATTCCACTGGTATGAAATTCTTTTTTTGTTTTTGCATCTCCTCCCACGTCGTTTCGAGGGGAGTCTTCAAAAAAGACCATCCGTCCGTCCAAAGTTGCAGATTGCTTTCGCTCGTTTTCATCCGTCCTTTTGTTCCTTTCCGTATCTTGATCAATGCACCATGCTTGGGTCACGGGACGCGTCTGCTGACACGTGCTAACGTAATCCCAGTTCCATGCGCATCCAGTTCTTTACTTCCTCCGTGGTAAACGCCGCATCCACGGCGTTTTGAAGGAGCGTGCGTTTTCCGTCCTCATCCAGGCCAAACCTTTGCTCCATATAACGGTATTCCGCTTCCATGGTCGTCCCTTCAATCCCGGGATCATCCGTGTTCAGCGTAACCTTTAGGCCATGCTGCAGGTAATCCATGAAGGGGTACCTCGACATGTCCTCCACGGCATGGGTCTGGCGATTGCTTGTGGGACACATTTCCAGAGGGATCTGATTCTCTTTCAGGAGCTGCAGGACCTGCGGATCTTCCTGGCTCCGTACGCCGTGTCCAATGCGGTTTGCGCCAAATTCCAAGGCGAGTTTTACGCTCTCCGCGCCATCCGCCTCTCCGGCATGGATCGTGAACGGAATCTTAAGTTCCTTTGCCTTGGCAAACAGTTCGCGATACTTGCCCGTGGGAAACAGCGCTTCCGCGCCGGCGAGATCCATCGCCACGACGCCGCCGTCCGCCACAAGCCATTTCTTGGCAAGCCTTAGCGTCTCCTCATTTGCCGACTCGTTTCCGTCACCCCGCATCGCGCAAAGGATCAGGTTCACCTTGATCTGCGCGGCCATGTTTCCTTCTGCCGCATGGTCAATGCATTCTCCGGCTTTCTTTATGCCCTCAAGTGCCGCCCGTATGGCTTCCTCCTGCGTCATGCCCTGCTCCAAATGTAGCTGCGGCGCAAAGCGGATTTCCGCATAGATCACGCCCTGGGACTGCAGGTCATTCACCACAAGTCTTACGGCCTCGGAAAGCCCCTCCCGCGTCTGCATGAGGGACAACGGCAATGCAAAACACTTCAGAAAATCCGTGAGGCTTTCGCAATCCTCAGGAACCGTCAGAAGCCTTTCCAGCTCCTGATCATTTTCCGGAAGCGTGATCCCTTGCAATTTCGCAAGCTTTCTTGCGATTGCAACCGTCACGGCCCCATCCAAATGCAAGTGAAGGTCAACGTGTTTCATGGCTTCTTTCCTCCGGGTCGTTTTGGAGTTCCCAATTAATAAATGGTTCTGCCCTTCTCGTCGGGAATGCCGCTCTTGCGGTAGAAATAAGTATTCACTTGGTCACGCCATTCCCTTGCGTTATAGAGCTGACGTCCGAAGCGCTCCTTTACGTTTGCAAAAACTTGTACGTCCACCTTGCCTTCCAGTCCGTCCCATGCCTTTGCAAAGCCTTCCGCCTCGTCGTAGCCCTCAAAATGGCTGTCGTAAATGTGCTGGATCAAGGTCTTTCCCGTCTTCAGCACATAGGTGTAGGGCACGTGGTGGAAGAACAGGAGAAGCTCTTCGGGACAACTCTCCATGGAATTATATGCAGAGGCATTGGGCTCATAGTACTGCTGTGCATAGCCCGTTCCCTTGTCCGATCTGTCTACGCCCATGCCGAGGTGATCCGCACGGTGATAGGTACCCCAACGGTCATACTCATAGCCGTCAACGCTGCAGCCGTAATGATCATGCGGCGTCACCATCCAGCCGATGCCAAGAGGACTCGTGTATTTTTCATAAGTTTCGCGGGATCTGAGCAAAATATCCTTCACAACCTTGATCACTTCCGGATCGGAGGAGATGCTCATGGGGATCCACTCATCCAGGATCTCCTCAGCGGAGAGGGAGGTCTGGAATGCCAGGCGTCCAAATCCGTAAAGGTTTGCTGCCGCCAGATAGTTTCCGGTCCAGTTCTCGTCATTACCCGTATTGATAACTGCCGCAATGCCGGTATTCTTGTTTCCCATGGTGCGTCCGCTGATCACGTCCGCAACGGTGTCGGCGCCGGGCTTACAATAAGTGTGGAAATCCAGGATTTCCTTGAACATCGGGATCAGGTAGCATACGTCGATCTGATGCCCCGTATATTCCTGTGCCACCTGCACCTCCAGCATCTGATTCGTCTTCTGAAGGCCGCCAAGCAAAGGAGAGATCGGCTCGCGGATCTGGAAATCCATGGGACCGTTCTTGATCTGCAGGATCACGTTCTCCGCGTAATCGCCGTCCATCTGGATAAAGTTGTCATATCCCGCACGGGCCCTGTCGGTCTTGTAGTCACGCCAGTCCTGTCTGCAGTTGTATACAAAGCATCTCCAGATGATGATGCCGCCGTAAGGTCTCACTGCCTCAGCCAGCATGTTTGCGCCGTCCGCCTGCGTTCTGCCATAGGTAAAAGGACCCGGACGTCCTTCGGAGTCTGCCTTCACAAGGAATCCGCCAAGATTCGGGATCTTTGCAAAGCACTCCTTCATCTTCTCCTTCCACCATGCGATCACGCGCTCATCCAAGGGATCCGCGCTGTCGATGCCGCCAAGTTCGATCGTGGCAGCGTAGTTTAGGCTCAGGAAAAACTTAATTCCGTAATCAGCAAAAATTTCCGAGAGCTGCGCTACCTTTTCAAAATAACGGTCCGTGATCAGCCAGGTGGCAGCCTGCTTTACGTTTACGTTATTGATCACGACGCCGTTGATTCCAATGCTCGCCATTAGGCGCGCATAGTCTCTCGTTCTGTCGTTTATGACAATATCGTCATTTTCAAAAAAGAAGGATTTTCCGGAATAGCCTCTCTCAATGCTTCCGTCCATGTTGTCCCAATGATTGTAGGTACGAAGGGGATTGTCCGGCGTGCACGTCACGGCTATCCCAGCCAGGCTCTTCTCCATGGATATCTGGCGAAGCACGTGGAAAACGCCATACAAAAGGCCCTTCTCATCTCCCGCAAGGATCTGCAGCTTTCCGCCATTCTCCTGAACGGAATAGCTCTCCGGCGAAAGCTTCTCACTTTTCTCCATGCAAAGCGCCGCACCAGCTCCAGGCTGCGCTTCCGCCGCGCATTTATCGTCGTTTGATGCCGCCTCAGCCAAACATTTATCGCCGTTGGGCGCTACTTCAACCTGCTTTACCTGCGGCGTAACGCCAAGCATTCCCTCCGCGCCGAGCTTCAGCTCCTGCAGGGCACTGTTGACCATGCGGTCTTCCGCGTCAAATCCCTTCAGCCAAACGTTCTCAAAATACTTTCCGTTCCCAAGGTCCTTTTTCTTTCCGTACGCAAGCCACAGCTGCTTCCAAGCCTTCTTTCCGTCCATGTCATTCTCCTTTTTCCTTCTTGCATTTTGCATTGCTTTGAAAACTCCGCAAAATATCAATTTATCATACCATTTTTGCGCCAAAATTTCAACTCACGTATGCCTTATTTTCAAGCTTTTTCGTTGCCCTTCCGCTGCTCGCCTTACTTCTTTCCTTCCCTCACCTTACTTTCTTCCCTTGTCTTACTTCTTCCCTTGTCTTACTTCTTCCCTTGTCTTACTTCTTCCCTTACCTTACTTCCTTCCCTTGTCTTACTTCTTTCCTTGTCTTACTTCCTTCCCTTGTCTTACTTCTTTCCTTGTCTTACTTCCTTCCCTTGTCTTACTTCCTTCCCTTACCTTCTGCTCAAGTTGGGTATATATTTCATTACTCCTTTATTTTACCCTCGCTTCCTTCTTTTTGGGGGTATATAAAGCATTTAGCTACTATTTTACCCATGCTTTTGATCAATCTTGGGTATATTTCACTCATCATTCTATTTTTACCCATGATTTTTCTGATTTGGTGGGTATTTTTGATGCTTTATTCTCTCCTTACCCACGTTCCTGATTTTGCGTGGGTATTTCTAAAGTTTTCTCCTCTCCTTACCCACGTTCCAGTTTCGCATGGATATTTTTGATGCTTTATTCTCTCCTTACCCACATAGGCCACAATCGGGAACGC
Source organism: Lachnospiraceae bacterium (assembly GCA_017552985.1). Classification (GTDB taxonomy): domain Bacteria; phylum Bacillota; class Clostridia; order Lachnospirales; family Lachnospiraceae; genus Acetatifactor. The sequence continues at coordinate 29,250 of JAFZNO010000023.1, read as the reverse complement.
CCAATGGCATAAAATCATCCTCCACGAAAAAAATCCCTGACTTACCATTACGTAAGTCAGGGATTAAGTTCACGCCGGTTCAAATCTTGCGCCCTGAGACCGACCGGCTTAATAAGTTACTCCGATGCCTTGAAATTATAAACGGGTTTCATGACGTCAATGACGTCAACGGATTCCTTGATGACGTCGATGATGTCCGCCAGGGACTTGTATGCCATGGGGGCCTCGTCGAGGGTGTTCTCGTTTACGGAAGTCGTGTAGACGCCCTTCATGGTCTCCCGGTATTCCTCGAGGGAAAGGGATTTCTTTGCCATGGTACGGGAAAGGACGCGTCCCGCCCCGTGAGGCGCGGAATAATTCCACTCCGGATTCCCCTTGCCAATGGCGAGCACGCTTCCGTCACGCATGTTGATGGGGATCAACACCTTCTCACCCTTGTGCGCCGCGATGGCGCCCTTACGAAGGATCATCTCCTCCGTGTCGATGTAGTTGTGAATGGTGTGGAACGCATTGCTGCCAGTCATGCCGGACCGTTCAAGCAATACCTCCGCCATCTTCTCACGGTTTCTGCGCGCAAAACGCTGACAGATCTCCACGTCGTGCAGATAATCGTCAAGATACTTGCCGCTCAGGTAACAAAGATCTGCAGGCATGTCTGGCTCACCATGGAATTTCTCCCACTTGAGCTGATCCAACGCCGCCTGGATCTCGTCCCTGCGCCCCTGCTCCTTCATCGTTCGGATGAGCTTTTCACGCATCTCCAGATACTCACCAATCCCCTTGTGGAGGTCGATCGCGAGCTGCTGATAAATTTCTGCCACCTGCTTGCCAAGGTTTCTGCTTCCGCTGTGGATCACAAGATATTTCGTGCCGTCCACCGCCTCGTCGATCTCGATGAAGTGATTTCCGCCGCCAAGGGTGCCGAGGCTCCGCTCAAGCCACTTCGTGTTTTTCAGCTCGCGGTAGCAGCGAAGGGACTCAATGTCAAAGCGTTCCGTGCGGCCCTCCCAGATATTCATGCCGGAGGGAACGTAGTGCGCCGCCTCGTCAAATTTTTCAAAGTCCACTGCAGCCTTGCCAAGCTCCACGGTATACATGCCGCAGCCGATGTCCACGCCAACCACGTTGGGCACGGCCTTTCCCGCCACGGTCATGGTCGTTCCGATGGTGCAGCCTTTTCCCGCGTGTACGTCGGGCATGATGCGGATCTTCGACCCTTCCGTAAAATCATAATCGCACATGCGCCGGATTTGCTCGATGGCTTCCTCCTCGACCACCGTTGCGTAACAGATCGCCGTATTTATTTTTCCTTTTATTTCAAACATTCAACTCACCTGCTTTCCATGCGACGAACCGCCTGCGACATGGCAACCTGCCTTTACCGTGGCAACCTGCCTTTACCATAACAACCTGCCTTTACCATAACAACCTGCCGTTACCGTAACAACTTGCCTTTACCGTAACAACCTGCCTTTACCGTAACAACCTGCCGTTACCGTGGCAACCTGCTCGCCGCAATTAGTGCCTGCCGGATGAACAAAAAACCGCTTACCCCGTTTTGATACGGGATAAGCGGCATGCTCTTTTTCCGCTCTGTCACATTATAACGTGAGTCCGCCGAAAAGTCTATTCTACCATGGGTTGCAAGATTTATTTCCGCAGGATCGCAACGACCTCGCCGATATACTCGTCATGGGGCTCCGCGTTTTTGTAAAAGGCCTTCGAGCCTTCGTCGAGAATGTTTTCGGGATCCATTCTCTGCATATAAAGCTTTCTGCACACAAGCGTGAGTTCAGCCTCTTCAAACGTGACCGTCTCCGCGCCGGATGCATCGTCCACTGCAATCTTCTTCGCCTTCAATCCACTGTCATGCATCTTATCCATGTTGCGGCCGGATTTTGCGCCAAGAACTCCAAGCACCTTCCGGTATTCCTCCGGGAAGAAGCTGATGGTGAAATACGCATTCTTGTCCATGTATTCGTGCGTGTATCTTGAGGTGCGGACGTAGGTTGTCGCAACGGGCTTTCCCCAGATCGTTCCAAGCCCGCCCCAACTGATCGTCATCATGTTAAAATCCTCTGCGGTTCCTGCGGTGAGCAGCGCCCACTTCTTGTCAAACTGCTGAAAAACGTCCATCGTAAACTCCATGTCCAATCTCCTTTCCATTCGTCGTCCTTCTCTACGTTTCCTGATTTTCCAAGTTTCTCTCTTCTCTATATTTCCTGCTTCTCTATATTTCCTGCTTCTCTATGTTCCCTGCTTTTTCTACGCTTCCGCTTCCCTTTGCTTTTCGCCCCGTTTTCCCCAAAGGTATCCGATCAGCGTAAAAATACCGCTGGCCGTAACGCAGACGTAAAACGTGATCCCACGGCTGATCAGCTCCACGTTTAATGCCATCTGCTCGCCCATCATGCCGTCAAAACCGTCAAACATTAAGTAATCCGAAATTCCCATGCCTCCGGGGATCGGAATAAAATTATAGCCAATGGTGATAAGGCATTGCTTTGCAAAAACCATCACCATTTTCCCCGCCTGCCCGCCGAGGGCGGCGTAAACCAGCATCGGTACGATCATCTGGCACGTTCTCTGGACGCAGTTCCAAAAAAAAGCGCCAAGAAGAATTTTCCTGTCACCGGAGATCAGCGAGGAACATCTCGCGTAATCGTCCCGCACCTTTGACATCTTCTCCAGTTTATGCTCTTTTCCCTTCAGTATTCCTTTGTCACAAAGGAACGAGATGAGCACGGACAAGGGCTTAAAGATCAAGTCTTCCTTTTTCAGCAAGATAAAAAACGCCACGGCCAGAAGGGACAATCCCACAAATCCAACGCCGATCAATATTTTTGACGCAATGCCAAATTCCAGAAAGGCGTAGGGCCTGATGATCACCGAAACCCCGCCCAGGAATATGATGGAGGCCGTGTACATCATCAGATTTAGCACTAATACCGCCGTCGCCATGCCGCCCGGTATCCCGTCCCGCACCATAAAGAAGGCGCTGGCAGGCTGGCCGCCCGTCGCCGAGGGCGTGATCCCTGAGAAATAGATGTCCGACGCGCTGTATAAAAGGCACTGCTTCCTGCCTCTCGGATATTTTGCGTGACGCAGTATCACGCGAAGCGCCACTGCTTCAAACCAGACAAACAAGGCGGAGGATACGACGCCAAGCGCCAAAAGGGGCAGATTGGCGGACGCGATCACGTCCAAAAGATCACCTAATGACATGTCCTTGTTGTATTTTAAGACAATGCGGATCGTCAACACTGCAAGTATTGCCGAAACCAATGCCCAGATAAAATTTTTATTTAATTTCTTTTTGGATTTTAATTCCGTTGGTTTCCGTTCCATGTTTTCCGACCTAATCCATGCAAAAAGCCTGCAGATTCCCCCCGCAGGCTTTCATTATAGCAACCATTTCCTTGCTCTTCAAGGCTTTTAAGGATTCTTTAAGAAAAGATTTAGTTTATGCCTTCGCCGCCACAAGCTTTACGGATGCGTAAGACTTTCTCCAAGCAGGAATCCACTTTTCGGCCTTGCAGGTCATGAGATATCCCAGCATGCCGCCAAGGGTGTTGAGGATCAGGTCATCAATCTCAAAAAGGCGATAGGAACCCTTGAAGAGAAAGAAAAGACCGCTGAACTGACCAAACTCGATCAAGGTGGTCAGGGCCAGGCTGTAAAGCAAAACCCTCTTTGCATCCATGCCAAAATAATAGCGGAGAAACATGCCAAAGGGCACGGTCATCAAAACGTTAAACACAATGAGGAGCGTTCCCCTGACGGGCTTTTTTGCCACGTCCGTGAGGCAGTGCAGAGGCATCAGCTCCACCTGGCGCGTTAAATGCAGCGCTTCTTCCACGCTGGGAAGAGGAAGAAAAACAAGCGCGAACACGCAGCAGAGGTAAAACAAAAATGCACCCCACAGCAGAAAATCTGCCACCCTGAATTTTTTGGTGATCATCATTTTCACCAGTTCTAAAATTACAAACGCAGGTCCCACGTATTTCACAAACAGTCCTGCTCCATCCATAATACTGTTGATCCAAATCATATTAAGCACCTCCCGCATCGCATCATCATCATCATCATCTGCTTGATGATCTCAGTATACGGGAAAGCGCCATTTCATTCCATTGCTTCTCCTAACAGATCTTTCTTCAATTCTAACAAGAACGTCACGTTTACGTAACGTGTCACGTTAGAATCGGGTCACGCATTAATCGTCGAAGCGGTAGTTCTGCCAGTTTGTAACGTAGACGAGACCATTGTCCAGCTCCGTCAGAAGCCCCTCATCCACCAACTGCTGAGTCAGTCTTATGGTCTCTTCCAGGCCATAGGCCACGGACCACTGGAATCCGCCCTTGGCAAATACCACGCGGCTCTTGCTCTTTCGCTGCCATGTCACGAACTCATTATAGATCTTTAACTTGCGGTAGTAGATAAAGGTGGGATCCTGAGGCACGGGAAGATCATAGTTCTTACAGAATCTCTCCATAAGCTCGTACTGCGCCCTCGCCTCCGGAATTCCCCATACCCCGACGATCACGTTGTATTCCGGGATGGGCTTTGCGATATCCGAAAGCCAGAGCTGGAGTTGAATCTTGGATGCGCCTCCCTCTGCCTCCACGTACAATTCGTTCAGGCGATTGCGGAACTTTGCAAACTCATAGATCTGTTGCACGTGGGGCTTGATCAGCTCCAGAAGCTCCGTTACGCTCATGGGAAGCGGAATCTCGTTCGCATGCAGGTCCGCGCGGATCATCTCATCCAAATACCCTAAACACTCTTTTGCGCGTACCATAACGTCTGCCGCAGGATATTCATCACTCAATAACAAATAATCCTCGCATTCACACTTAAAGGTCTCCCAACTGGAACCCGTTCTTGCGTCCTCAATGAGCAGGAGCGTCTGAAACAGTTTTTCCGCATACTCCGAGCCAACCACCTTGCGCGAAGCCTCATACAGCAATTCTTCCGGATCAAGGGCCGGATCGATCAAAAGATTTGCCGCGCAGTAATGGGAAAAGACGTTTAATACGTGATAGGAATCCATCTCGCTCCAGTAGGAGGGTTTTGCAACGAGATCCTGCTCCGCAGTGCGCAGATACACGTCCTTGATCAGGTTTGCGTTAACGTTCATCATCGCAAGCTGGTCGATCTCCTGTTCCGTGAGATTCCAGGACCAAATGCCAAAATCAATCTTGTCATCGCGGCAAAGGCCCCTCTCGTAAGACCAGGTGGCGTCCTTCTTTGTGCGGGCGCCGAGATAAACTGTCACGTCGCCGCCCATGAGACCATTGATCTCACGTACGTCGATCTCATGCGTGTAACAGCTCACGCCAAAATTCACGCTGGGATTGACCGCGCGGAACTTTTCCCGCAGGATCTTTGCGAAATAGGCGATCTCCTCCGTCGTGTTCAGATTTCCCGGGTCATTAAAATGTGCGATCACCCGGTCACAGCAATCAGCCAGCTCTGCGTAGATGGAATAATACTTGTCAAACGTGCGAAGCGCAGCCGGGTTCTCAAAAGCCTTCGCATAAGTATAATTCGAGTAATAATCAACGGTATCGTCCGTCCAGCGATATCCGTCAAACTCCGCTCCCCATACCCAGAGCGTAAAATCCATGCCAAGGGAATGGGCGGCGTCCGCCATAAAACGGATCCGGTCATGCACGAATTCATAATTGCCATAATACGCCCAGGCAGAGCACATGTCCGTCACCTGGATCCCCGTGTAACCGATGTTCTTCATCATCTTCACGTAAGTGTAAAGCTGATCGTCCGAATAGGACAAAAGCTCGCACTTTAAGGAAGTGGCGGGATTTTGCGTCACGCCGCGCGGCGCGTCCGTCTTCCAGAGGCAGATGATGGGCTCGCGCTTTTCATTCCATGGCCCGGGATTTGCTTCCGATGCAGCTTCTTCGCCATAAACCATTCTCTTGTTCCGCGTCTGCGCCGGGACGTGAATCTCGTTGCCGTCCTGCTTTAGGACGTGCTCCCTGTCCTCGCCGGCAAAAGCGATTCCAAGATAAGCATTTGCAAAGATCCGGACCTGCTTTTCAATCTCCTCGCCGTTGCAGCCGGAAATCGTAACGTCCCCGCCTGTCATTTCGATCCCGGGCTGGCCGGGAGCCATCGAGGTATCCTTTATCACTTTGATATATTTTTCCGCGGAGCCAAACGACTGAATCTTTAATCTCTCGCCGCTCACCATTTCCACGTAATCATTCAAATGCTCTGCAGGCGCACTGGCAGCGCCCCGCGCAAGGATCACGTAATCGCCAATGGGCGTGTCGCCAATAAAAATCTTTTTTTCCACCCGAGCGAAGTCCGCACTGCCTTCCTCCTGCCTCGTCATTTTTCTTGCGTCCATGCCCGTGATCAGCGCAAATAAAAGCAACACCAAAACAATGCCCGCATATGCAATATATCCAAATTTTCGCTTATTCATTTTCCGGAATGCTCCCATGGTTTAACGTTACCTCACAGTTTGTTTTCGTCCGCAATGCGAACGATGTAATCGCACCACTCCCTGGGAGAATACTCTTCGCCATAGTTCACGATCGGTCCGCCCTCGGCGATGGCCTTTTCCACGTCATCAAGAACAAAGCCGTTGCTGAGGGTACATTCGTCTCCCCGCTCATTGGCGATATAGGTCTGAGGTCCGTAAGAATGACATTGCATGTAATAGGTCCGGTCCGTCAGCTTATTGTAGAGAGCCAGATAGTACGTCACGTCATAGAGCTTGTAGGCATCATCCTCATAATGGATTTTCCCCGTCATGGTGCGTCCGTTCCTGTCTTTTGCTTCCGGCGACTCCGTCTTGGGAAGCTCCTCCAGCTTTTCATCCAACTCTTTTGCAACGCTGACCACGACTGCGCCTGCAGCCACAACGCCAAGGGCCAGTAGCAATTTCTTGTTTATCGCCTTCATTTATTCTTTCCCTCCATCCGCCTAGTTCGTTACGTCCGCGTCTTTCTTCCCCGCGTCAGTTGCTTCGTCGGTCGTTTCCTCAGTTGCTTCCTCCGTCGTTTCCCCAGTTGCTTCTTCCGTCGTTTCCCCAGTTGCTTCTTCAGTTACTTCCTCGGTTGCTTCCTCAGTTACTTTCTTCAATGCCTCCAGGTCTATTATGCCCTGGATCCACTCCCGCAGTACTTCTTCGCTCTCGCCTCCGTTGAACCGCGCACCTTCCAGCCAGGTTCCCGAACCAGCAATGGCTTCCAGCTTCTCTCCGCTCTCGCCAATGCCGCTTTCGTCGGAGGTACAAAACGGAATCAGCGTGATGCCTTCAAAATCATATTTTTCCACAAAGGTATCCATAATGCGCGGCTCCTGCCCCCACCATATGGGATACCCGATAAAGATGACCTGATATCCATCCAGGTTCACCGCTTCACCCTTGATTCCCGGCCGTACGTCGGGATCATTTTGCTCCTTTGTCGTCCTGGACTCCGCATCCTTCCAATTCAGCGCTTCCTCAGTATAAGTTTCTTCGGCTTCGATCTCATAAAGATTTGCGCCGGTAATGGCGGCAATCTTCTCGGCAACGCCCTTCGTCGTCCCCGTGCACGAAAAATATGCCACCAACACGGCAGAGGGATCGTCTTCGTTTTCATACAAGCGATATGCCTTGTTAACGGCTGCCTCCAATTTATCGTACAGTGAAGTTTTCACTTTGTTGTAAACGTCACCGATTTCCTTATATCGCTCCTTTAGCTGCGTCTCGTGATCCTTCGCCCTGCGGAAACGGAACACCCAATGATCCTGCGTCGCCGTCAGCCCAAACACCATGCCGGGTGACGTCGCCCTGGCCAAAAGCTCGTCCGTCTTGCTCAAGAGTGCTTGCTCGTCACTGGTATCGCTTAACAACAGATACATCCGGATGCCAGTCTCCTCATACTTACTCCTCAGAAACTTTTCAAGCTTTTCTTTTTCCTCGTTTTGAAGAATGTTGATCTCACTGACCACAAAGTCGCCGTGCAGATTTGTCACTTCGGCCTTATTCTCAATGATTGCGTCATCCACGCGTTTGTCCCAATGAAGTTCTTCCTCGTCCACTCCAGCCTGCAGCGCCAAATTATAAAAGAATTCCTCTATTTCACTGCTGTTCCCGGAAGAATAGTGTTTTCTGTTAATTGTCAGTATTCGGGGATAAGTCTTATTCCCGCCTGATTCACCCCTGACATATTTTTCACCCACGTCTTCCAGGATTTCTCCTTCCAAGACCAGCTCCAGCAGCTTTTGCCAAACGTCACTGGAAAAAGAGCAGTCGGCCAATGTCTCCGTTCCCCTGCCTAGCGCGTAGCGATAACAGTAAAATTTATATACGCCGTCATAATTATCCAAGACATACTCGTACATAGATCTCATCTTCTTCCCGCTCGGATCGTAATTGTAAGAGAACGTGATCCAACCGCCTTTTTCCAACTCTCTCCATAATTCCGGGCGCTTTTTATCTCCATAAGTTTCGGTCTCTTCAAGTTCCTTTTGCTCGTTTTGATTTTTCTGTATTTCAGTGGCTGACGGCAATCTCATCACGACGTGAATAAAAAGTAAAGCCGCAACAAATAATAAAATACCTAGCCCGATATTTGATTTTTTGTTGTCACGTTCATCCATAATAATACCTCCCTCGTTCCAGACTCCCCTTCCCCATTGAATTATTGTAACATATGACAAATCCTTAGGCAATGTTTTCAACGTGACTTTAAATTGATACAGGCGGCGACCTGACTACGCATCAAATCGCCGCCCGCTATTTATAAAACGTCTTCCTGCAAGAATTTCCTTGCATTAATCGACGTTGTTTTTGTTGTCAAACATCTGCTGCTTTAACTTCAGGCCCGCCAGCACGATGAGGGCTGCCAGCGGAGGGAACACGGACGTGATCGTTACGGCTACGAAGCCGATTGCTGCGATCAGGATCCAAAGAACGTTTTTTCCAACTCTCTTGTCGTAACTCATCATATCGCTGCCTCCTTTCCCGGCGAACAAGCTATTGTTAACGAGTCGTTTGACTGATAGCTGGGTAACTATGTTGTTCTTTTGTTATAATGATTGTAGCATGAGTATGGCTGAAGATATAGTCTCAAAAGGCGCACAATACGTGGCAGTATCGTGCGCCGCGAATCATTCTATTTCTAATTTCTCATCATTCTTTTGCATAACTGAGAACAATGCTTTCAGACATCACGTGCTACTTTTTCGTCAACCGTCTGCATGATTGTCCATCCATCAAGGTTCCAATTCTCCCAGACCCAATGCCTTTGATATTTCATTAAATCTTTCCGAATCAGTAATAGCTGTTGGATTCAAATACCACACCCCCATGCATCCTTCAAATCCAGTCATTGCGTCACCATTCCATTTTTCAACCAGAAAATCGGGAACACATCTGTCATGTTCTTCTCCTATCAACTGATCTCCCTCATGCAAGTGCGCCACGCCTAACGTAATTTTAACTCCCGCTTCATAACTACCATCACTTAAGCGGCCTGCAATTTTGTCAATTCTGTCATCCAGTTCCGTTATTTTTCTTATTCGCTTATATGGATCTTCGCTACCCATCGCGCAAAAGCAGGTTATCACCACTCCAACTCCGATTGAAACGGCCGCGGAAGCTTTCATAAGGGCAGTCGCGATGGTAGCAGCAATAGATACTATGTTTCCCACCGTAAAAAGATCTTCTCCCAACTTTGACAATCCGTCTTTCTCCGAACCAACCATCTTACCTATCACCTTAATTAGAAACTTAGAAATTAATGGCAGTTCTTCCTTAGAAACATACCAATTTGCATAATATTGCTTAAAACTATATCCTCTTCGCAACATACCTTTAGGCATGCCATTGCTCTCATCAAATATCCAAATTCCTCCATAAGCATTTTCTTTTCGATCAACGTGAGCTTGTATCTGATATCTTATACGTTGCTTTTTCCCATCGAGACAGGCTATGGTAGCAAGATAATTTCGTTCAGCGTAATATGTTTTTGTATTCGCCAGAATCCAAGAAAACACTCCGCCATGAGCAGTGTCATTCAATACCAATTGATGTGTGTCCTTATCTTTTTGAATCTCACTAACCACAATGCCTACTGGTTCATCCGCTTGAACAATTAAATCCACTACTTCATGACAGGAAAACTGAATGCGAATCAATCCGCTTTCAACCGTCCCTTCACAATTCCGTCCCTCCGTACACGTAATTATGTCGTCCAATTGACTTTCAATATTGTTAATTTGGGCTTTCAAGCGCTCTATGTCTCCTCTGTAAAGAGAAATGCAACTCTGGATCACGTAAGGCATTGGAGTCGTTGCGCAAATACCTTGTTTCCAATATATGCCATTCAATTCACTTTTTAAGCTTTTAATCTTTCTCCACAGATTGATTAATTCCTGCTTTTCCAGTTCATCCGTGCTGCCGCCACACCATTCAGCATAGCATTCACCCATAAACCATTATCCTCCAATCATTTTATTCTTTTGCCATCGTTATTACGCATGAAATCGTGTCAAACAAATTCTCACTACGAGTTTTATTATCGCCGAAAATTAATACCAATGCTTTATCTCATCTTTCTCTAAACAGGCAAACCAAGCGCCGACGCGATCATCGCCAACTGCATTTCCAATTTCTTTTCTTCAAGCGTATCAGAATTCGCTTGAATCTGCTCAATCAGATTATAATATCCGCCGACTTCCGTAATATTTAACGGGGCAGGAATGCGCGTTGGCTTTACTTCACTTTCCTCAGCAATTCGCTTTAATATTAAATTTTTATATTCCTGTGTCTGTTCATTGGCCTCAGCATTTAACAATTGCGCAATAGCATTTATCAATATGTTCTGGTTATCATCCATGTCTTTTCCTCCTATGCCTCTTCACTATCATTTTCCAAAAAAGCCAACAATTTATCTTGATCAATCCCGTTGCTCTTACAATAATAACTTGCGATCAAATCCAATTCTTCTTCTATGTAATCCAAATCATCATTTGTAAATTGATGCAACCATTTGTTAAAAGCGTCCACTGGAGTCATTCCGTCCGCAACATACCCCATCATTGTCTTGATATTCCCAATTATACTGGTCACATCCCCCTCATCTTGTCGTTCTCCTTCTTGCCGTTGACCGTCCTGTCGTCCTGAATCCCGATCGTCATTCCCTCCCTGGCCCGTTTGGTGAGAGCCTCCGTCATCTTCTTCAGGATCCTTACCGCCATTTCCGGTTCCGCCGTCTCCGGTTCCACCGTTCCCGTTGCCACTGTTTCCGTTGCCGCCGTTTCCGTTGCCGCCGTTCCCGTTGCCGCCGTTTCCGTTGCCGCCGTTTCCGTTGCCGCCGTTTCCGTTGCCGCCGTTTCCGTTGCCGCCGTTTCCTTGTGATTTCGCCTGGGATACTTTCTTTACGAGATCACCGACGTTCATGGAACCGTTGCTTAATTGCTTAACTATGGAACCGGCCTCCGATTCACCAATCCCGAGGGACGTAAGGGCACCCTTGAGTGCATCCGTGTCGCCAAGAAGTTTACCTGCACTTCCCAAAGCTCCTGCGCCGCCGCCCATGGCTGCGCCAGCCGCAGTGGCTGCCGCTTGGATCGTGGTCTTAAGGATGTCTGCATTAGACTTAATTACGTTATCTCTTCCGTTGGCAGTGTTGGTATCCACAGTCTTCATTAAGTCTCTGAGATCCGTGTTGGAAAGCACGTCCGCAAAGGTAGGCTGCGCGCGTGCAATCAGCGCGTTAGCCAGTGCGTTAGCGTCGATGTGTGAAGTGGCCTGCGCTCCCACGGTAGGTGCGTCCACAAATTTCGTCTGGGCATTAGCGAGAAGACTGTTTCCATTTAAGGCGCTTTGGTCGAGTTCTATGTGATCAATGTCAGAATCCTTCCAGTTCCAGAAGCGCGTGATATCAACCTTTTCACTGACGTTGGTCGCTCCAAGAACGGCTTCACCCACCATGCCCTCGGTAGGCACGGAAACAACAGTGAAGGGTACGCGGAAATTACTTGTGTGATACCGATACAACTCGTCTTGAATGTCCGCTGCCGTCTTGCCAAGAATTTCCGCCAGTTCCTGAGGGTAGGTGAATGGTAACATCATGCAGTTGCCGTAGAAACCAAGCAACTTCTTTGCGTTTACGCAATTGAGCAGGGGAATGTCTTTGATCGGTTTCTTTCCAGAGAGCGTATTTCCTTCCGCCAATTTGGTGGGATTGTTAAATTCCACCGTGTAGGGCTCAAGTAACATAATTCTCTCGTTGTCCGTAAGAGACCTCCACACGGTCTGAGAATAACGAAGCGTATTCGAAGCCACGTGATGGAAGGTATTCTCAATCTCCATGATCTCATTATAACCTAGCACCGGAATATGATTTGATACGTCGATGCGCACGGATCCGCTGCCAATCTTAGCAGAAGAACACGCAGGAGTGCTCTCTCCGTCAATCTGTCCCGGAATGTTTAATTCTGCCTTGAAATCAATCCCTCCAATATTTATCAGTTCAAATTTGTTGAATTTTGCAATCGGATGCAAATAGCACTCTGGCAGACCCTCTTCATAATGTGCAATCATCGTCTTATCAAAGTTGCTTGCAAAATTATCAGCGTTTAAGTTGTATTTCCATTTTTCGTAACGTTCGATCGCTACTTTTTCATCATCCTCCATGTAATCCCTGTTCTGGCTGAGATGATACTCCCAGTTACGCAGGTCATTTCTCACGTATACGTGGGAAATGTCATTTACGGATACGGATGCCGGAAGATGGAATACAAATTTAATCTCTTTATCACCATCGCCGCCCAACGGAGTCAGTGCAGCTTCTGTATAAACGTCAACGTTAGCATGCTTACCGATCTTTTCCTGGTCCTTTTTCACGCTGATGCCATTTCTGATTTGCTTCATGGCGTAAATCACTTCGTTGCGCGTATTCATGGAGGGATGAATTCCATAATAGCTGAAGCTCTCGATCTCACCGGCAATGGAACTACTGCCATTGTTGAAATACAACTGCGCGGAAAGCTCATCAAATTCCATGAAACGGCCCTTCAGCGTAAGTTCGACCTTCTTATCCGGATCTCCGACCCTCTTTTCTGCCTTCCATTCCGGGTATGAGGCAAATTTCCTGATCAATTCCAAACCACCGGCAAATTTACGGGGCAATGCAGGCGCCAGAACGTCTGCATATTCCAAAAGCTGACGATACCTGTGATTGAAATTGTCTTTGGTAAACAAATTCATGTCGGATACGTTCAAAGTAAAACCAGAGAATTTCGAATACGCCGTTAAGTTTTTGTTCGGCATGAAATTCACCAATTTCATCGGGACAAACAGCGCAAGCTCGACGCCCTCGATACAGGTTTCCAGACAATATCTTCTCATAACCTCCCAGTACTGCACCGTCATTACGTGGGAATGGTTATGATTGGCAATGATCTTGGAGGATAAACTCTCCGTCTCGTCACTGGTTGCTATGCTGATGCTTGCCCTCTTCGCCGTGGCGATCCTTGCAGCCTCCGTTTGAATGCTGCTTTGGAAGTTCTGGGCGGCGTTGGATACTTCGTCATAACTGTCGCTCTGATAAGAATTGGAAGAACTGCTTCCACTGCTGCTGGAGGACGCGCTGGACTTAGCACCGATGCCAAAAAATACGCCAATGCCAGCCTTACCGCTGCTACTGCTTGAGGAACTGTATTTGCTGTCAGTATGGGCGCTGGAGAAACGCTCTGCGCCACTGGTGAATGCCGCTGTCTCGTTATCCACCTGTGAATTGCTGTAACTGTCATTCACGGTATCCAAGGCTGTCGCCTCGTCCGTCACCATATAGGATTCCTTGTGTTCCCGGACGATGATCCTTTGCTCCTCACCAGGTGCCAGCACCAGGGAATAGAGAAGATTACCCAACGTATAGCCGTCGGGAACCCATGCCTGATGCATGTTCAGCATGTAACCAATGCCCAGCGACGTTGCAACAGCTATCTCCCCTTGGTTTTCATACATGTTCTTTTTAAATTCCATAACGTCCAAGGCATCCGTCATCTTTTGTCGGGTATAGGTCTTATTATTCATGCGAATCTCAGGTTCCACCAGCCTCTGCATCATGGCATATCGGAACATTCTTGCCGGGGACGTATCCGTAGGCAAATATACTGCATCATCCCCGTCGCCCATCAGCTTGACGCTCGGAAGTGCACGAGGCTTAAATTCCTTCGATTCGAAGGTATCTTTGTGGAGCAGTAACCGACCAAGGTCTGCGTCAAATCTTCTGGACAGGAAATTCAGAATGGTACGCCGAAATTCATTTGTCGTCTCATCCAGGGAATAGATCAGCTCTTCCAGCCCTTTGCGTTCTTTTTTCTTGTTCAGGTAATCCTCCACGTCCTGATCCTTATAACTGGTCACTTCTCCCTGATCATTCTTCTCCGTCATGCTGTCACAATATTTCTGAATGGCATCCGCCTCAGCATAAACAGCCGCATTTTGAGTGGCAATCTCCAACTGTTTTTTAAGTTCCAGACACTCGTTTTGCGCTTTAAGATAGGCGTTGACTTTCTCTTCCGTCAAATGACAAAGCTCCTTAATGCGCTCCAGATCCAAGGAGTCCGAATTCTCGTTGTGCCTGGCTTCATGCTCCCTTTTCAGTGCCTGATATCGTTCTTCTGAAAGTTCAATGCTTACGGCCAGGGCGTCGCGTTCCTTCACAAGGCGCTCAATCTCTTTTTGAAGCGCTTCGATCTGAGTATCAACGTTCCAGAATTCAGCCGGCAAATATACTATCAGATGATTATTCGGATCGTTTTCCCCTTGCAGGGAAATCCCTCTCCCCTGTTCTGCGTCAACGACTTCGACAAAGCAGTTATCTTTAATGATCTCTTCGATCCTGTCTTCAAAGGTCCGATACCTTCCAAGTTCTGCCTCAATAGCATCTAATTCCGGAGTCCGGATAACGTTAATGATGGGTTGGACGTTAGGATCCACGATGGGATTAAAGACAATTGGTTCCTTGATAAGATTGTTGGCCGTCGGTTCCTTGATAAGATTGTCACGAATTGGCTTTACGTCCTTAGCAATAATCTCTGCCGTCTGTTTACGGAACCTTTCGAACATTTCCTGTTCTTTCCCCAAAAACGTCTCCCTCGTGTCTATATATCCCAGTTGCTCACGTAATTCAAGGTACTGCTTAAAAACGCCTTCGTGTTCTGCAATGACGCGGCCTTTCAACTCGTTTTCTTTTTGTTTTTTTAGCTGTTCAAGCCTCTTCTGTTTGTTATTAATCTCATTATCCTTTAAACGATAATGATATGCCAGTTCTTCCTTAATGGCCAACTCACATTCAGCCAAATGCTGATCTGCAGCATCCTTTGCCGCCTGCAATTGATCCTTGGTGAGTTGGGATTGATTTGTTGCCTTCTCGTACAATCTCTGTTCCAGGAGCAGAATACCATTGTTCAGCATCAGAATGCGGTCAATGGATTGTAATATTTCCACCGCTGACATTCTCTCGGTCTTCGTGATCTTTCCCTTAGCATCGTACTCCACGGGAACGTCGACGTATTCCGCGGCAATAATTTCTGAGGCGCGCTTGACAAACGTGGTTTGGTTAACGGCGGTTGCCCCCTCCACGACGGTCTTAAACGTTCCGGAATAGGTATCATTCTTATTCTCGGTCACGGTGATTTTCACGGTCTCCTGCATGTTATACCGATCTGGCATCACGATGGAGAATTCTCCGTTTTCTCCGGTATAACAATACAATTCCTCGTCTCCCTCCGACTTATCCCTAGCCGGATTGGCAATGCCACTGATACTCACCTTGAGTCCACATTTCGGCTCGATCTTTGGGGTTTCCTTACCGCTCTTCATTTCAACGGCACCACTGATGGTTGTGGGCAACGGAAGTGCCATTTTAATGTTATTCAAAAATTCCAGACCTTCCTGAAGAATCTGCGTATCCGTCTTGATGCGCTCTGCATCCTTGCTCAGAAGGAACGTCGGTTCCGGATCATCCGCTCCAACAACGTAATAGTAGTTACAATCTTCCGGCTCCATCTTTTTGGCATTGTTCAAAACGATGAGAATGGCATCCTCATCGGGAACCGTAATCGTATCCTGCGTCGGCAGCTTGATGCTGTTTACCAGGATTCTGAAGATTGCCTTCATCTGTTCAAAGTCTGCTCTGGCCACGTCATAAACGTTTCGGAATCCAGCCAATGCCGCTAAATATGCAATCTCCTTTGTCATTCCGTTGATCTGCCATAATGCAGCCTGCCGGAACCAGACACCCACGGTGGCAGCGGTCTCTCCGGTCTTCTTGGCAATATCCTCCCGCTGTTCTTTTGTAACCGCTTTTTCCAGAACGTTCTGCAGAGACGTAATGCCACACTGCGTGTTAAGCTTTTGCCGCACCTCCGTAGTTACGTACAAGGGCAAAATGCCGTGCACCATGCCGGAAACGAACGAGGTTCCCTGAACCACGTATAGTTTCACCTTGGCTTCCTTGATCACCTTGCCGTCTATTTTCTCTTTGATCGTGATCGTGGCTTCTCCCGGCTTCATACAGGTTACGATACCTTCTTTATTCACCGCGACGTGATCCCTGTCACTGCTAGACCACTCCAAATTGTTTGTCAGCTTTGCATACTCTCCGTCTAATGCGATCTGAAAGGATTCCCCTTCCGTCAGCGTGACGGAATCGTACACAGGTTTCAAAATATTACTTGTTGCCATTTTTTTACCCACCTTTCTCCTTTGATTTTTGTCGGAGTTTCCTTATGTCAATAAGAAAACTCCACCAAAAATTTATCACGTGGGTATAGGGATAAAAATACCACTCAGTAGTATATTTGGCCAAAACTCCCGTAAATACGGCAAAATACTACTAAGTGGTAGTCTGTTTTTTAATGTCATCCAGCCTGTCACATCGCTTAAATAATTCAACATATACCATCAACTGACTTCTGGACGAAATATCAAGTTTCCTGTTTAGGTTGGTGTTGTGTTTTTTTGCCGTGCCAATGCTGATGAACATTTTCTCGGCAATTTCCTCCAGCGAAAGGTCCTCCGTGTAATAATTCAAAAGTGTCCGTTCCGTCGGCGTAAGCGTCTCCACCCTGCGCTTAAATTCTCTCAACATCTCTTCGATATTTTCAGGTAGCTGCTCAAGTTTTTGATTCTCCCTGCGCGACGTCAGGAAGCTCTTTAATTCCTCCAATTCCGCAATAGGTCTTCCAGTCGCCTCGTCTCCCTGCCGCTTCCCCTTGATGTCATCGAGTACCTGCAGGATGGGACGCACAAATCTCTTCGATGCATGAGCTACCATGATCAACATCAAAGCGGAAAAAAACACTGCCGCCGCCATGAGCATCCATCTGCTTTTTCTGATATAGGAAATCCCTGAATTTTGGGGTACCAGGATTGCCGCTACCCAGCGCTTTCCATCGGCAACGGGAAGGTTTATGTCTTTCATCACCCCCAAAAAATCTCCTCGTCCTGACGTGAAGGTCTGGAATTTTTTTCCTGCTTTGCGTGACAGAGTCTCCATTCCCTCCAGCCAGGTCCCTTCCGCATCGCCGAGCATGCCTCGTTCGACGTGAAGCTCCTCATCCTCCAAGGTCGCGATCAATGTGATCATGGTGCCAAAATCACTTTCCTGCGCAGGATATTTCTCCCTAAAGAACAGTTCGCTCAATTCCAGGCCACAGATTCCGTACGCATTGCCCATACTTCCCTTGATCGGCGTACACAGAAGGAGTACGTCCTCCCACGTGTCCCTTAAGCGCATCTTTTCCGTCCACAATATTTCCCCGGCGACATTCCCGTCCTGCCCCATCATTTTACCCCACTCGGGTAAAAGATTCACGTCAAACTCCAGATTCCACCGACTGTGCAATTCCAAGCCTTTTTCCCTGGCAATCTCCGCACTGCCCCGGAACAATACGGGATCCGGTACAATTCTTACGCTGCGTCCAATGTTATTTGCCCGCAGATACAGACCGCTTCGGGAATGCGATGATTCCTCTAATCCCGTATTGACGGTCGCGTCCGTTACTGCAAAAGCTCCACTGGAGCCGCTCATTAAGAGCGTTGCATTCAGATCACCATAAAACGCTCTCTGCAACTCCAAAAGTTTCTCGGCGGAATCATTAAACTCAGCTGCAGAAAAATCACCATGTTCCATCTGATATTCCATGGATCGCGAAAGCTGTCTGGCCAGATTCAGCGCGTATCCCTCAAGATCCTCCACTTCATCTTCCAGCTTCGCGGATACGCTCTCCAGCTGACTTTGCAATGCTTCCGCCATCCTGTCTTCCGCATTCAGGATTAACCCGCAGCCTGCCAGGATCAAGATCAGTACGCCAACCGCCAGCAAAAGCATGCCTAGCAGGTAACGTATCATTCTCCTTCTCAGGGATACGTTCTGACATCGCGAACCCATTATTTTATTGTATAGATCGCGAAATGTTCTCATCTCATCGCCTTGTCTTTCAGATTGTCGTATACTTCTGCCTTTAGCTTTTCCGGATCCTCACCCTCCTGCCGTTGCTTTAACGCATCCTTAAAAAGCGCGCGGATCGAAGTTTCAAAGGACGATTCCTTTTCCAGATACGTAACAAGTTTAGGGGCCGTATGGAAATGATATTGCTCCTGCGTTTCAACGTACGCCTTGTACAAGCTCCGATATTTCGGATTCTCCAGTTTTTCCATTGCGTCGGGAAGCAGTTCAAAGGCCTTTTTGGTTACTGGCATGTAACCTGTCTCCGTAACAAAGCGAACGTTATTCTCCGCGTCCGTAAGCCATTTTAAGAAAATCATGGCGGCCTTTTCGCGTTCTGGCGTGGATTTTACGGTACAAAATCCGGCGCCCCGCAGCATAACCATTTTTTCACCGCCGTCAAAATGCGGCACCGGCATGGCGATCATCTCTATGGCCTCCGAACGGTTATCCTCGTAAGTAACCCTGTCTTCATAGTACAGAACGCTGGCCGACGATCCCACGCTCACCACCGCGTCACCCGTTCTTAGCGGTTCCGTCGCGAATCCCTCCTTCATCCAAATACCTCCGGTTATCGCTGCATTTGCAAGTTGATCATACGCTTTTTCAAATGCATTTCCAAAGACGAAATCTTCCCCGTTAAAAAAGTTCTCCCCCAGAGACTCAACTCCCACCTGAAAATAATTAAACCAGTAATCGTGGACAAAAAAGGCCTTGCCATCATTTTCAACGTCAGGAGTCTGGGCGTCCGTCCACTCATAATAGTCCCTGGAAACGTCAAAAAGCCCCTGCCAGGTCGTAAGGTCCTCAAGCCTTACTCCCGCGGCAGCGGCAAATCGATCAAAAAGAGTCTTATCTACAAACATGATCTCCGTGGATTTCGCTATGGGAAAAACGACCAAGCGGTCTTCCACATAGCCCTCCTCCAGAAATTCAGGAACAAAATCCGAAAGCTCCTCATCCGAAAAATAATCTCTGTAATTAACCAAAATTTCAGGATCCGGCATGGCCATGACCGTCTTGGGGTAAGAGATAAAGAGGTCTGGAAGCGTCGCCGCTCCCGGCTCCCCTTGCGCCGCCCTCAAAACGTCGTCATGTATGTTACTGGTATTCGATACGGCAGTCACTTGGATCTTGATGCCTTCCTTCCATCCTACCGTTTCGTTAAATTCTTCAATCAACGTATTTAATGGCGAATCCGTATATTGCCCATATACGTGCCAAACCGACAGCGTGATCGGTTCTTTTTCAATCTTTCGTCCGCAACCCGTAAGCGCCAAAAGCATTGCCGCCGCAAACAGGAACCATTTTCTTATTGTACCATGAAGTTTCCTCACTTACGCATCCCCCCGTCTTTCAAAACCACCCACTCATTATTATGGTAGACGATAGGCCATACGTCAATGAAATTTCTCTGAATTTATTATAAGAGTTTCCATCTTGTCCGGCAATTTCGTCCCCGTGACGCGGTTGGCAGGGCATCTGACGCAGGCGATTGGTCAGGCCAACTGGCGCGGACGATTGGTCAGGCGTTAGTTCTGGCGGGGCCAGATTTCGATGGGGCTTACTTCGTAGTAGAGGATCATGGCGTCGTACATCTCGGTCGGCGCATAATGAATCTGATGGGTCGCTTTTATCAGTTTGGAAAGAACGCTGTACCCTTCGCCAAGACTGCCGGTGCTGATGCGGGAGTGAAGCTTCTTGCCAAGGGCGCTGCCTGCGTCTGCCTCGGAAAAGTCAAGGTAGCACTTGTCCATGGAAAGATCCTTCACCTGATAAGCCAGGGGATCGTCTGAGCAAAAACTCTCGATGATCCTGGCAGTGTAATTGGAATTTGGCAGGTTGACCGTGGTATTGTAAAAGTCAGTGCCGATGGCGAAATATTCCTTCCCGTAATCATCATAAAGGAACTTGCCAAGGAAGGTGTTCATCGTGGACAGATTCTTCGTCATGTGACCGTTGTGGCAAGCGATCATGACTGCGCCGTCATGCTCCCTTTCCTCCACGGACAGGATCCAGTCAACGTTCTCCTTCATGTAAGAATCCCTGGCCTTGTTGGTCTTGTTTTCCTTTACGCGGTAACTAATGAAATACTTGATATTCTCTGCGACGTGCGCACAGTATTGCACCTCCCGGGCGCTGGTCTTTTCTGCATAAGCGGCTACGTTTGCCTCCAAATCCTTTTCGATCTCGTCCATTAGGGCAACGATCTCATCATATTTGCTTGCATCATAGTCCGTATCCGATTCGCCGAGGTACTCCAGCATCTTTGCGGCGTAAACTGCCCCCTTTGCCTCATCCGTCTTGGCGTAAAAGGTATTGATGACGGCCATCATGTCCTCGTCATACTGCATGTCCATGCCGTAAAGGCGAACCTTGTCCTTCTCTTCCGCCGTCTGATTATAGTCATGCATCCACTGAATAAGGTCACGCATTTGGTCCGTGCGGTAAATTCCATAGCCAAGGTGACGCGTCACCTCCTCCGCCGTGCCCTCGCCGCCCTGAATATAGAGATTTGCCATCTCACATCCGCCGACATCGCCTTCAAGGACCAGAGCGCGCACGTTGGTCGTTGCCACGAGCTGCCTGAACACTTCAAGCTTTAGTTCCTGGAATTCCTTGTTGCCGTGGGTGGCTTCGCCGAGGGCAACAATGCGAACGCCCTCAGGTATCTTTATGTTTTCGATGGCGCATACAGCCTCCGCAAAGCCTTCGATCTTGGCTGGCTTGATAAATTTGGATGCCAGATGGGATCCAAGCCAAAACAGCACCATCGCCGCAAGGACGATCAGCGCGATCTTATTGAAAATTTTCATTTTCTTGGGTTTTTGATCCGTATTTGAAAGATTTGATTTTTTCATGACGTACCTCCGTTCTTTTGATCTGATCATACGATAGCATCAAAAGCCCGGAGGTACCATTGGACTTGCTTACGCGAACCTTACAAAATCGTAAGGTTGGATCATGAGATTTTCTTTACCGTTCCAGCGCTTCCATCCACAATGACCACGTCACCGTCATGCAAAAGCGTGGTTGCGTTACCGCAGCCCACCACGGCGGGGATCCCGCATTCCCTGGCGACAATGGCCGCGTGTGAAAGCGGCGCTCCAACGTCCGTCACGATCGCCGCCACCTTAGAAAACACCGGCGTCCAGCCCACGTTCGTGGCGCTCGTCACAAGGACGTCCCCTTCCTGCACGTCGCCGATGCGCTCCACGTCAGTGATGACGTGCACTTTTCCCGTGATCACGCCCGCAGCCCCGGCAAAGCCCTTTACGTCCGCATTCTCATCTGCCTTTAACTGGACGCCGCGCACGTAGGCGTCACTTCTCCTCTGGGGATCCGCCATCCATTCCTCAGGGTCAAAACGGCCCACCACAATGTTGGGAAAGGGCGCGTACGTCAGGTATCTTTCATAGGTTTCACGCCGCGGCTTGATGCTTTGCGCCGCCGTCCGGTCCCCTTTTAATAATGCAAAGAGTTCATCAAACGTAAGCATAAATACGTCATCGCCAAGCCCCGAAAGTCTCCCCGCCTGCAAAGCGTACTCCCTGAAGGTGCAAAAGAGCCAAACGCCCTTGCTGCGCAGTTCCTCGCGAAAGACGTTTGTCTGAACAAACCTGGCGATCTTTTTGTCGATCCACCGTTTCTTCTTCGGGTATTTTGCTTTGAACTCCGCAAGGGCTTCCTCATAAGCTTTTCTCTGCATTTCCTGCATGTGCCACACGTCCAGGTTATCGTTTCGGTGCTCTTCGATCAGCCTGTCCACGTAAGAATCGTCCTCATAGGGATGCGTCGCCATGAGCTCCATCTCATTGGGACATCTGTGCCCACAGGCCATGACGTAATCTTCCTTGGTGATCTTGCCCTGGATGACTTCGGAGATCAAAAAGAGCGGTTTCATGCTCTCCAACATGCCAAGGCATCCGCCGCACAGCCTGTCCGCCATCTCATCGCCGGCGATCTTGCTGATCTGGGATCTGGTGTTAAACAGTGGCAGCATGGAAGTCCCGGACTGGCCGATGACGGACGCCATGCCGTCCCGGAGCTTTGGAACCATAACCTCTTCCCAATACTGATACAGCGCCTGCTCGTCCGGGATCTGGCGGATCTCTTTGATCATGTCCCTTGCAACGTCTGCAAGCTTTTCCACCATTTCCTTTTTCTGTTTTTTCGTAAGCTTCGATTTTTCCTTGGGGAAGAAAAGGCGCAGGATCTTTTTCAAAAATGCCTTTTTGTCAAAGGGAGAGACCGGCACCTCTACGCCCTCGGGAGCCTTTCCCACAAGTCCCTTCATGCTCTCATAAGCCTTCTGTCTTTTCGTGCCAAAGGCCACGGCCATGGAGCACATGACGGAAACGTTCATGTAGGGTTGCCCGCAAATATTGTCAAGCCACTGCGGAAGTCCCAGCACGTCATTGATCTTTTCCAACGCACTGAACGTCATGGGAGAAACCGGCTTCATAAAGATCTCTCCGACGTTCGTCTTGGTTAGCAGCTTATAACCGGAATGCGTGCCGTTGACCTCATACCGGTCCATGTTAAGGCGCTGAAGCGTCGTAACCGGCCTCGCCTGCAGGATGAAGACCTTGCCGCCAGCCACGGCCCACTCCACGTCCATGGGGGTTCCAAAAAGGTTCCGGATGGTCCTGCAGTACTTGCCGAGCGTCTTTGCGTATGGCGCAAATTCCCCAGGTCCCTCATATGCATAACGGATCGCGTTGATCTTAAACTCCTTCGCGTTCTCCGCGCCGGAAACGAGCTTTTCCCCAGCCCCGCACACGTAATTGCCGATCATCTTCTCATCCTTGCCGGTGATGGCGTCAGCCGTGAAAAGAACGCCTGCAAACCTGGCACGCACAAAGCGCTGTATGACGATGGCGATCTCGCAGTCCCCGCGACTTTCGTCGCCGGTCTGTACGGTCGAACCGTCAGCTCCTTCCGCACGGTCTTGGTTGTTCGCTCCTTCAGCCTGCCGCCTTGCGTAGGCCCGGACGTTCGCGTTCCCTGCGGATGCCGCCACCTGTTCCACCGCCTTCGGCACGTCCTCTAGCCTTACGTCAGTTAGGGTCTCATATTGGCCTGCAAAGGAGGCGTTCTCGCCGTCTTCATTGATCGCGGATGACCTGACGGCATACGTGACCTTGGGGTCCAAACCTTTCAGCAACTCGGCAAGTTCCTTCCCTGCCTCGTCCTTTAGCTTTGTTCTTTCCAAGGCGGTGCACAGGATCACGTGACCCTCGGGTATGCGAAGCTTCACGTTTTGCATCATAAAACTAAGGGATCTCGCCTTGCCGCCGGCCAAGGACGCCTTGTCCTTTGGCAGCCGGCGCAGTGAAAAAATATAGGTCATGGTTGTTTCCTCTCTGAATGGATCCGTCTTACGCCAACAGCAGGTCAATGCGCATGTCCAGATAGTGCTTCAGTTCTTCCCTGTCTCTCAGGTCGATCCCAAAATCCCGCAGCACGTCCTCTCGCCGGAAGATGATAAGCTGCATCATGGTGGACAGTTCATAGGCGATCAGCTTGCACTCCGCCTCGGTCTTTTTTCCCGCGTAATGCTTATAAACGTACGGATAGCTAAAGGATTCCTTGCCAAGATCACGCTTAAACAGGACAAATCCCGTAATCGCCTTGGTAAACTTATGATTCTCCACAAGGCACTGCGCCACGATGAAATGAAGCCGTTTGAGGATTTCCTTGGGCGTATCGCCGGATTCGATGATACTCTTGACTTCGCTTTCCTTCAGGAAGTCCAGATACTGTTTCTGGAACGCCTGGTAGATCAGGTTCTCCCGCGAACCAAAGCAATAATTGATCATTCCCGGCTTTACGCCTGCTGCCGCCGCGATCTCCCTTGACGTAACGCTCAGCGGATCTTCCATGGCCTCCATGAGCCGGAACGTGGAATCCAGCAATTTCTCTTTTGTAAGTTTCAATTTTTCCTCTTTATTCATGATAACCTCACATTATTGAACGCGTTCAATAATAGACTAACGTAAAGGTGCGCCCTTGTCAACGCACCTTTCCAAGTTCACCTATTATCAGCGTCAATAAGCAACTTTTTGCTGCCATTCCAGCCGGAAATGAGCATTGTACCCATCTAGCTTCAGATAATACTCACCCTGCGACAGACTGACTGAATTGGTACTCTTGATCAGCCCAAATAAGTAATAATATACTTCCTCCTCACTCTCACGGATCTCTTCTGTATTCTGTTCTATTGTCACGTCCTTAGGCGTTACGTCCACGTAATTCTCTCCATCTTTCCGGAATAAGGCTATGCTCTCTGCCTCCGGCGGCATCTGCTCTTTGCTCGTGACCGTAAAGGAAAGAATTGAAGTTTGTGGGCTCTTCGTTTCGCCATTTTCGTTCTTTACCGCATACGCAAAACTGTAGTCATTTACCTCTAAGGTAAATTCGCCTGCCAGCGCATCTTCCGGTACGTCTTCCATTACGTTTCCAGGTATGTCTTCCAATGCATCTTCCGGCGAATTTTCCGGTATGTTTTCCAACGAATTATCCGGCTCACCTTCCGACATATTATCCGGTATGTTTTCCGGTTCCAGGTCCAAGTTTATGACTTCCCAGTCCCAATAATAAGAAGGCCCGCAGAAAGAAGTTCCGCCAGATCCAAAATCCACAAGCACGTTCTTCTCCTGGCGATCTTGAAAGATCCCACTCCCAAGCAAACATAATATTCCAAAAATGATCAAGCACGTGCCCGCCACGCCGATCATGATGATCCTTCGCTTTTTCATATATGCTCTCCTCCATAGGAAATCCATGTCACAAGCTCTTCAAACCTATAGACGAAAATGGCGTGAAAAAGTTCCTGTCAGATCGTTAATCTTGTGAAGAAACCTCCGTAAACTTGGCGAAGGTCGCCTTTCCGCTGTCGGGATCTGGATACAGTGCGTAAAACGAACCGTCGTCCGGCTCACAAAAAACCTTATCCGCATGCTCGATCATGACGGGCGTATCTTGGAACGTTGCCAGAGTCTTGCTCCCACCCGCGCCTAACTTAAAATACCTAACTTTTCCGTCTGCTGAATAAACAATTTCGTCATCAGACAGAAAGAAAACATCGCCGTCAAGTGCGTGATATCCGTCATATTCCGGAAGCTTTTCTTTTCTGACAATCTGTAGGTTTTCGTCAAAAAACTGAAGGATGCTTACAAACGGCACTTCATCTAAGTAAATCACGTCATCGTTCTCCTCCATGACGCCATCCGGAGAATCTTCTGCATAGAGATGCTGCGGCACGCTCATAACGCGGCACGGTCTTCCCTGATGATCCGTCAGAACCCTGGCATGTGCCGTTGACAGCATACTTTGCTTCAAGACAAAAGACCCGTCCTCTGCAAGCTTTGCGCATACAAATTCGTCATTGTGATATCCAAATAGCAACACTCCGTATGCTGACGGAAGAACGGAATAATAATAATCCGCCACTTCGCCATTCCCGTCCGCAGTTTGCAGTTGTATTTCCTTCACAAGTTCTCCGCTTGCATTCCAGACGCAAAGGACGTCACTTTTCAATATGTCACGTTTATCCTCCTCGCCCGTCAGTACGTATTCCGTCACGGATTTTAACGCATATACTTTTCCGTCATCGCCCAGCGTTGCGGCAGTATAATAATCCACCTTCAATTGCCCGTCTTTTCGGATCCTGTCTTCTATGTAGCCCCAGTAAAGTTTCGTATTGCCATCCATAGCTTCACTCATGTCACGGATAAAGTCCTTTGCCAGATGCCCAAGACTGATCTCAACACATTCCGGCTTTACGTTATCTGGCGTAAACTTTAACAGCATTAGTTTCTTTACGTCTGAATCCGCACGCGACTCCATCCCGGCAAACAGCCAAAACTGGTCGCCAATTTTCTTGATGGTCATTTCAGTGGGATATAACGTCTCATCCTCATAAAACTTTGACAGATCATACTCGCGGCTGTCATACTTTCTCCACTCCCCGCTTCTGTCCGCGTTGGGATCGGTTTGTTGCCGGTCCGCTTCGTCCCCCCATGAATCCATGGCGTCTGATGACGCACCCTCGCCGATTATCGACGCACTCCCATCGATTGCTGACGCATCCTGAGCGCCTTGGCGCGCTCCGGAAAGCGCGGCACCCGTTATCCTTCCCCGCACGTCGTCAGTCCCAGTTTTATCCTTGGCATTTCCGCAACCCGCAAGTAGAGATGCCATGAGTAACATTGCCATAACGATATGAATTCCAAGCTTCCGCCTTCGGTTTTCCACGTTCACGTCCTCCCTTGAAAAGAACACACGACGGTTTCGTCTTTATTATAACGTATTAACGCAAAAACGTCCGAAGAATTTTCTCCGGACGTTTTTCAAACCATTCTCTAGACGCTGGCACGGAAAATCGCCAACATTGCTTCTTCGTTAAGCACCTTCGCGGATCCCATTTCACCGCCAACGCCAACCGCGCATTTATGCGCCATCAGGACCAGTTCATCCTCGGTAGGATTCACGCCAAGCTCACGAAGGTTCGTGGGCATGTTGATGCTCCTGTAAAAGTCTTCCATTGCTTCAATGCCGCGAAGGGCGATCTCTTCATCCGTTCCCTTGTCCTCGACTTCGCAGACGTTCAGTGCAAACCGCTTGAACCTGGGCAGGCAATTCTTGTAAACGTATCTTGCCCAGCTTCCCCAGATGGCTGCAAGGCCTGCGCCGTGGGCTACGTCATATAAGCCTCCCAGCTCATGCTCCAGCTTGTGGGTCATCCAATCGCCGCCGTCGTTACCGCAACCGGTCAGGCCATTGTGTGCAAGGCTTCCCGCCCACATGACCTCGGCGCGCGCGTCATAATCCTTCGGGTTGTCGCGGAGGATCACCGCATTCTTTTTCACCGTGCGAAGCAGTCCTTCCGCAAGCGCATCCGTGATCTCCATGTTTCCGCCATTGGTGAAGTACCGTTCCATCGTGTGCATCATAATGTCCGTGCAACCGCATGCCGTCTGATAATCAGGCAGCGTCATCGTGAGTTCCGGGTTCATGATGGCAAACTTCGGGCGGCCAAAATCACTGCTGTAACCACGCTTAACCAGTCCTTCCTCCTTCGTGATAACGGAGGAGTTGCTCATCTCGCTTCCCGTCGCTGCGATCGTCAGGATCACGCCTAACGGAAGGCAACCCTTTGCCTCACGCTTGTAATCATAAAAATCCCACACGTCACCTTCATTCGCAACGCCGTAACCAATGGCCTTGGCAGAGTCGATGGCACTTCCGCCGCCAACTGCCAGGAGGAAGTCAACGTTTTCCTTCTTGCACAGCTCAATTCCTTCATACACAAGCCCCAAACGCGGATTCGGCACGGCGCCTCCAAGCGCCACGTAACTTATGCCTGCTGCGTCCAGATTGTCCGTCACGCGCTTCAAAAGTCCAGAGCGCACAACGCTTCCGCCGCCATAATGGATCAACACCTTCGTGCCTCCAAACTCCTTGATCAGGTCAGCTGCCTGACTTTCCGTATTCTTTCCGAAAACTACCTTCGTAGGGGTGAAATAATGAAATCCAAACACGTTACCAACTCCTTTCTTTCTACCTTGGGCATTCTCTTTTTATTATAACAAAACGAGTGGTCACAGACCACTCGCTTTCCTACTTGAGATATGCATTTTTTATTCCCCGTTAAGTTCGCAGTTTAGGTATCCCCATAGCTAAGTTCCCTTTGTTTGCCGTCCCAAGTAATATATTTGATCACGTTCTTCTCCGTATCCATGCCGACGAACTGTGCGCCACCGTGAATGGCACTGAAGCTGTCGTCCGTGGCCGTGAATCTGTCCAGATCGTAATCCGTTTTCCAGATCCAGACCATGTCTGCCTGGAAGCGCTCTTTTTCCAGGCCCTGTGAAATACGGTCATCCTCCGTCATCATAAAATAGTCCAAGTTCAAACGCTCTTCAGGGTAATCCCCGTGAAGGGCCCAGGTGGCGTCCACGTGATATCCCTTGCCGCCGATCACGACGTAGGTCCACTCATGTTCACATGAAGTTCCAAACGGCATTGCCTCCACGTCACATTGCAGCAGCAGATAGGTCAGGGCCGACGCGATCTCCGCGCAGATTCCGTCCCTGCGCATGAGACACGCATAATTTCCAAATTCTTCAATGCTCGCTCCGTCTATTTCACTGTAATCATAAACCCAATGCTTACACACATAGTCATAGATGCCCATCAGCTTCTCAAAATCAGAGGCGTCTGAGCGCGTTGCCTCGTTCAGCATCTTGCAGATCTCTTCTTCAAAAGCTTGCTCCCTCGCAAGAAACTGCTCCTTGTCCATCTTGTATTTGAGCTTCCCGACGCCATCCTTGTATCCGCTGCCAGCCACCTTGGTGCAAGCCGCCGGCAGGTAGGATCCAATCGTCACCTCATCCGTGCACCATTCATATGCTTCCTTGCTTACGCATTCAAAGGTGTCTTCGCCCGCCCTGATCGCGTCGCACATGTTGTAAAAAGAATCCCACGTTTCTTCCGGAACAACCTCCGACACCAAGTCGCTGTGCACGTGCGGATTGAACGTAAAAGGCTCAGGCTCTGTTTGCATTGTGAGTTGAACCGCCTGAGTCGCCTCCGGCGCATCTGATGCGTTGGTGGTGGCGTTACCTTGCGCATCACCGTTTGTCTGAGACGTAGCATTTCCCTGGGCATCAACGTTCGCCTGAGACACAACATTTCCCTGGGCATCAACGTTCGCCTGAGACACAACATTTCCCTGGGCATCAATGCTCGCCTGAGG
>JAFZNO010000022.1 GCA_017552985.1 Lachnospiraceae bacterium | reverse complement strand
TCACTTTTTGCATTCATGACACTAGTCGCCCTCTACACTAAAGCTTCGGTTGCCAAGGAGTATATTCCTTACCTTCCAGAATATCTGCTATCCGTTCGCATGCGTGACCATCTCCATATGGGTTGCACGCTCGACTCATCCGATAATACTCATCCTCATTTTCGAGTAGCTCCTTAAAAGTCCTGTAAATAGTTTCCTCATCTGTTCCTACAAGTTTTAGCGTACCCGCTTTGACTCCCTCTGGTCTCTCAGTTGTATCCCTCATTACCAAAACCGGAACACCATATGAGGGACACTCTTCTTGTATGCCACCTGAATCCGTTAAACATAAGTAAGATCTTGCTTCAAAATTATGACAATCAAAAACTTCTATAGGTTCTATGATATGAATCTGTTTGCAATCACCAAGTTCCGCTTCCGCTGCCTCCCTTACAACAGGATTCATATGAATAGGATATACTGCTTTACATTCAGGGTGTTCATCAAGGACACGACGAATTGCTCTAAACATATGATGCATCGGCTCACCTAAATTTTCTCGTCTATGAGCAGTGATAAAAATCAATTTTGAATCTCCTACCCACTCTAATTCAGGATGAGAATAATCTGCTCTAACTGTATGTTGCATTGCATCTATAACAGTATTCCCTGTAACATAGATACTTTGTTCTTTTCGTCCCTCTTTCAATAAATTGTCACGGCTTAACGGAGTTGGGGCAAAATTATACATTGCCACTATTGAAACAGCCTCTCTGTTAAACTCTTCAGGAAATGGGCTATAAATGTTATAAGTTCGCAGACCTGCTTCCACATGTCCCACTGGAATTTGAAGGTAAAAGCATGCCAACGATGTTACAAAAGTCGTAGATGTATCCCCGTGAACCAATACTATACTCGGTTTTTCCCGCTCCAGCACTTTCTTAATTCCGTTAAGTACATTAATAGTAATATCAAAAAGAGTTTGTCTCTCTTTCATAACATTCAAATCATAATCGGGGACAATTCCAAATGTATCTAAAACTTGATCCAACATTTGGCGATGCTGGGCCGTTACACAAACAATTGTTTTTATAGAAGGGCGTTTCCTTAATTCTAGAATTAAAGGGCATATTTTAATTGCTTCAGGTCTTGTACCAAAGACCAACATCACCTTTTTCATATTCAATCCTTCCTTTTCCCATTCGTAAATATTCCTACTCTTGAGAGCTATCAAATTCGATGGGAAAACCAACCTTTTTTTGAACGCTTTGAATTATGCTTATGGCCTCGTTACTTGCAAATTGCTACTTTGCACCGCTTGCGCGGAAATCTCTGACAAGTGTGACTCTGTATGCCGGAGCACTTTTTTACATCTTGTGCCTCATGCTCCGGAATACATGCCCCTTGTTGTCTGGAATAATCACCATTACTAAAATAATCCCATCTTATACTTAAAATATATGTTTACAGAATGCAAAAAAAATGCATAAAAAAACTAAATGTGATAAACTCCTGGTAGGTCGCAGATATTATGACAGTCTAGAATCACTTTACCGACAAGCTTGTTCATGTTTTCTTTAATCTCATTATGCTTTACCATAATAACAACTAAATCAACCTCAGCCAAAAAGTCATTTAGATCATGATATTGACCAGGTACCACATCCTTATCAATAAAAGGATCATAAACCTTCAGCCCCTTAGCCAAATGACGTGCTTGAGATTCAAGAAGCTGTAATGTGGGCGACTCTCTCATATCGTCAACATTTTCCTTGTAAGTCAAACCATATAATCCTACACGTGATAAATCGCTCATGCCGTTATCCCTCATTATTTCATATATACGATTTAGCACAAAGTCAGGCATTCCATCGTTGGTTTTCATTGACTCATCAATAACCTTAGCCAAGCTAGGGTAATCTCCAACCAAAAACCAAGGATCAACTGATATACAATGTCCTCCCACGCCAGGGCCAGGCTGTAATATATTTACTCTAGGATGCATATTACAAATCTTAATTATCTCATACACATCCATATTGTCATGCCGACAAATCTTCGCCAATTCATTAGCAAACGCAATATTGACAGCGCGAAATGTATTTTCAACAACCTTTGTCATCTCAGCAGTTTTGATATCAGTCACTACAATTTCACCTTGACAGAAGGATGCATACACATTCTTAACCCTTTCACCTATAGCTTTATCATCCGCTCCTATCGTACGATTATTATGAAGCAATTCATATACCATGTTTCCAGGGATAATTCTCTCAGGTGCATGTACTAAATTGATATCTTTACCTATCACAAACCCAGCTTTTTCAATCTCGGGGCGTACATATTTCTCAATTGTTCCTGGAGATACAGTAGACTCAATAACTATAGTGGCTCCTTTAGGTGCGACCTGAAGAACATCTTTCACAGCCGCTATCACATAACATGCGTCAACCTTTTTGCTAAATTTGTCATACGGTGTAGGAACTGATACTACATACATGTCAGTTACTTGATACTCTGTTGTAAACTTAATGCCTGCTGCAAGCGCTTCTTGAAACAATTCATCCAGTCCTGTTTCTTTAAATGTAGTATGACCTGAAATTAAAGTTGCAACTAATTCCTTGTTATAATCCGTACCAATAACTTCGACACCATGAGATGCCATCATTAGGGCTGTAGGAAGGCCAATATAGCCTAGACCAATTACGTTAATCATTTCTTTCTACCTCACTTTTCTATTTGAAAAACTATTATTTATCATTGCAAGCGTATCATTCAACCTATTATTTAAATCAAAATACTGAATGATATGCTTATCAATCATCTTCTGCGGATTTCTTATATCACTATCAATCATTTTAAGCCAATTGCCGTCTTCATCGATGTGAATAAGTCTCACTTCTTTAGAAATTTCTTTTAAATCCGATAAAATGCCTATGTCGCCTTTATATAATATATTAACTCCGCTAATCAAATACTCCGCTATTTTGGTGGGAGCTGCCACTTTATTAACTATGCTTTTGTCTCTTATAACGATTCCTATGTTTGACATTTTGAGGTAATATTTCATCTCTCTATGCGGAACACTTTTAACCGTGATTCTTGACTTTAAGTCATCTGATAGATCCCTTAACCCGTTTATATCACCATTTGTCAAAATAAAATAACGGATATTCGGATAATTCTTATCCATGCTTTTCACCAATTGAATTATTTCGGATGTCTGTTGCCAGGCAGCTGCGGAACCCACGTAACTAACCACATATTGTTGAGGATCATAGCGTTCCCTCTCTGAAATTTCTTTCATTTCACCCGAATCTATCACTTCTGCTTTACATAATGTAGGAATAACCGTATAAGGAATAGTTTCTGAATACTTATATTTTACGATATCGTATTTGCGCAAAGAACATGTAACAAAGTTATACATATCACAATGATCTTTAGCAAATAAAATAGATTTCTTTTTTACTCTTCGGTTAATCTTGTGAAGCAAACTAGCAGGATGCGCCATCTCAGATTCTTCTACTGGTAACCCTCTATTATCAAACAAAATTCTACTATTGGGGAAATTATAGAACGCTTTTGCCGCCAACACTGTAGCGAAATCACCTCTGCAAATAACACCTATCTTTTCATTCTTTGCATATGTTTTGTGAATATACGCTCTTAATCGTTTTGCATCTATGTTCAATTGAAGCATTGATAATGGTGGAGCAATGGAACTAAATGTTTTATAGTCGGAAATATAATTTTTAATCTTGTCCTCTACTTCTGCCTTTTTCCGTAAATTATCTTGATGTCTAAAAAGCACAAGCTTAACTTCATCAACATCTGCTCTCTCGGTAAGTTTGCTTAAGTATTCTAATACTTGAGAATCAAAAACCATTACATTGTCTTCTCTGTAAACCACAAAACAAATCTTCATGATTTAGCCCCCTCTACAAAAGATTCCATCTCCCTTAAATATGCAATACTCATATCTTTTTCATTATAATAACCGCCACTCTTAACAGCTTCTTCGGATATACGCTTTCTCTCTTCCGAAGGCATATCGAAAACATACTTTAAACACTGGTATACACTATCCTCACTTAACGGACGAACCAAAAATCCATTTTTACCGTTAACTATAACACCATCGATTCCTTCACCCTCTGTACCTATGGTAATACATCCTTGACACATGGCTTCCAGATAAACCAAACCCAATGTTTCCTGAACGCTAGGCATAATAAAAATATCAGCATTTGCCATTTCTTCAAATACCTTTCCCCTCGGCAATACACCGAAGAAACTTGTTTTTCCTTCTAGTCCCCCTTCATGTACTAGTCTTTCCAGGTTATTCTTTATTGGTCCGGATCCAACAAACCGCATTTCGAAATCATATTCTTTTATTAACTTGCTTAATGCCTTAACAATGTATTCAGGATGTTTTCGTTCGATAAGCTTTCCAACATAAAGTATTCGCCATCTATCTATATTTCTTTCTTTTTCACGAATGACATTTTGCTCTTGAGGTACACCCGAGTTGATAATAAAATCTGACAACCTCTCAATCCCAATTTCGTCAGCCATATTTCTAATAGAAGCTGATCTGGCATACACTTTTGTAAATATGTTATTGATGGCCGACACATAATGTGGATATTTTTTGCATATTCTAATATCCGTAAAATGCAAAACAGCTATCCTGGGCGCATCACTTTTTATCTTCTCAATTACTCCTAAATATCTAACCGGAAAATGTGCTATAATTATGTCGGGATTGAATTGTTTATTTATAATAACATTATTAACCGCATTAATCATTTTTCGATTCTGGAACTTCCAAAATTTTTTTTGGAAAGGGATTTGTTGTATTTCGGTTAGATAGACATTAACTCCATCAACTACATACTCATAATCATCTCTAAAATGCTTCAGTTCATCTCGTTTTAAGAGGAACTTAATGTTTCGTCCTGGATTCAAATATGTATTAACTACATATAAATTGACTGATTCTACATTTTCCCAATATTTAACTAAATGATGAATGGCTTCCGTATTTCTCTCTAGTGATTCTCGTCCAGAAATTTTATACAGCGGTGTTAATAGTAAGATGTTCATTGTTTTTCCTCTTGCTTTATTCTTCTTTGTATAAAGTCTTTGATTATTTTATACCCATAGACGGCCATCCAAACTATTGTATTCTTATAAAGGATAACCATCGAAATCATACACAATGCATATCCCACAATGGATAAATAATTGAAGCGAACAAATGTATTGTAAAATGAATAGCAAACAGCAATCGCCGTAAGAAAATAAAACTTTTTTAATTTCCAATCAACATAAAAATACCGATTAGATATTAATGTTCGCATCGAAAAAAACACAATATATGACACCCCTGTCGAAATAGCCGCACCTTGACACCCATATTTCGGAACAAGTAAAGTATTTCCAACAAAATTAGTAATACACGCAGTTGCAGCAATCAATATTTGCATCTTGCTTTTTTTCATAAATGCTATGCCCGTAACTGTTGTTTCCGAGATAGTATACATTATTGGATGAAATATTAAAAAAGGTAAAATATATGCAGCTGCACGGTATTTTTCTCCTAACAGTATTGCAAATACATCTTTACAAAAAATAAGCGAAAAACCAGCGGCAAACATTACCACCGTAATAACTTGATTCCCTTTTTGATAAAACGACCTGTCCTCTTTGTTCTTCTTATAATGCTCTATCGCCATTGGCGACCACAACATATTAAAAGTTGTTTGAAGTATTGCAAAAATATTCACCAAGGTTATTGTAGAAGAATACACTCCTACATCAGCATAGGTGCAGTAATGGTTCAGTGCGATTTTATCCAAAGCTTGAAAAACCGTAGTGATACCCATAGATAATATAAACGGAAATCCATATCTATATAATTCCTTTTGTGCAATATCACATGCACTACCATTAACCCCAATTGGATTCCATATCTCTCTTTGAGCAATAACACTAATTAATAAACACACAGCTGAGGAAATCATTAATGCCATTATCAGAATAAATAAGTAAAAACTTTGATGCGACAATAATAGCGGAATGGCCACAATAATATAAACAAGTTTGTGTAAAATACTTAATTCCGAAAACAATTTACTCTGATAAGCTAATCTAACTAACAAAAGGCTAAATCTATATAACAATTGGATTAATGTAAAAAAACAGAGTAGTAAGGATAAAAACAAATTAAATTCAAAATGAATTATTCCAAATTTAATACCAAGGATAAATATAAAACCCAAGATAATACTAAACATTATTGGTAATAATATGCATTTATATAACAGAGCACGCTTATAATCATTTTCATCATGCTCGTAATAGTAGCGAACAAGTGCTTGATCTAACCCCAAACACAAAACCATAACTGCAATGCTAGAATACATCTGAAAAATAGAAAATTGACCATTTTCTTCCGGATCCACGATTCTTGTAATTATTGGAGTTGTAATTAGACCAAGAACCAAATTTAATCCTGTTCCAAATCCTATAGCAATAAAATGCGATAAAAAACTCTTTTTCTTTTTTTCATTCATAACAAATCATCCCGCATAATACTAGTTATCATTTTCTTTGATAATCTGTTCGTAAAATTGTTTGTAATTATTTGTAGCCGAAAAATGCTGTTCCCAATACATACGAGTAGCTTTACGTCTATATAAGTACTCTGTTTCATCCATTAATACAAATCTCAAAATACAGTTCGCCAATTCCTCACTGCTAAAATCCTTATCTATGAGAATACCTGTTTCCGAGTTAGTTATCTCACATGTTCCACCAACATCTGTAGCTATGGCCGGAATACCATGAGAATTTGCTTCCATTATAGAAACAGGAAGTCCTTCACTAGAACTTGTATTAATAAATAAATCTACATGGTTGTTGCAATAAAACTCCATTACCTTTTCATGTGGCGTAGTTCCCCTCATATCAACACATATATTGCTCGGAAGTTTTTTTATTGCCTCATCTACCTTCGCTCTTTCTGAACCATTTCCAAAATGAATCCACAAAATTTCTACATCTTTAATCAAGCATAATGCGTTGACTAATAAGTCAACCCTTTTCACAGGTTCTATTCGAGCACAACTTACGATAACAAATTCTTTTTTTGATTTAAATTCCAAATCTTTTCCTTGATCCCTGGTACCCAAATAACTACACTTAAAAACATCTTTTACTTCTGGAAATTTCTTAGTTAAATAATTTTTCCCTACCTCACTACAAACAAATATCTCATCAACATTTTGCAACACCAATTTTTGAGCAGGAACTACTTCATAAGCGCTCTCTCCATCCCATATGTCCACCCGATGTGCTCTTGAAACCACTTTACACTTATACTTTTTCTTTAAGAGCGACGCAGCATAGGCACCTTCAAGGAACCAATAGGAATAAAGAATAATGTTATTACTCAATAATTCATCTCTATACTCTCTTTCCAACGCTTTGCTAAGGAACTGAGCTCTAGCAAAAAAACCTAATGTAACATTTAATCGTTTAACCGTATATCCCTGATTTTTGACAGTAGTAAAAACTTCATCCCAATAGTCCTTTGATATCAAAACAAGAAAAGAGTAGACAATTTTTTTTAATCTACTTAATCTAATTACACAGTTGTCGTTAATCTTTACATTTTCCGGCACTGCTCTTCTACCAGATTTTAACTTATCAGCCAAATAAGGGACTATATCCATCGACACTGAAGATGGTACATAATGCATCTCATCTTCAATGAAATTCTCTCCGGTTCCATATGGATAACCAGTTGTAAGCAACACAATCTTTTTATTCATTAATTATTGGCCTCCTTAATTGCATAACCATTTTGTAAGCAACCCAAACTACAGCTAACGAAATAATATGTGTTACGCTCAAGATGTCACCAACAAACTCATCAAATCCAGCCCTTGGAACAAAATACAGCGATTGCAGAAATGCAAACGCTACTGTATTATTGAATATTTTATTGAACGAATAATCATTAAGTAGATTTATTACAACGCCCAGGAATACATTAATCAAAAAAACTCCTATAAATCCATATCCAAGCCATGCCTCGGCAACATAAGAGGATCCGCAACCTCGCCCCATTAAATATGAGGCAGGATTAATAAGATAGTATATGGTTTGATCAAGCGAAGTTCCATACAATGCGCGTTCAATAGTATTAACCTTATATGCATGGTGTCCAAACAAAACACTACTTAATGGATTAGTCGCCAAAAAAGAATATGTATTATCAAACAAATACAATTGTTTCGGCATAGGAAAACTATTTTCGTATTTCTTTGTGTAACCCAATACATCTACTGTTGTACCTTGTGATTCAAAAAAATCATTTAATGTATCCCTAAAACTTGTGAATTGAAATGATGTGCCTATTCTATAATAACTAATAAAGACAATAAGTATTATCAATATTGGAATTGAAATAACGATGAATAGCCTTTCGGTTCTACCAATCCACTTAACCGTTTTATTGTCGCATTTTTCGCTTTGATTATCGCGAATCGTAAAATATATAAATGCGAACATTAAACCTAGTATAAAATCCCCTCTCGAACCATACATCATCTTTACGGCACAAATCAAAAGGTATTCTCCCAGTACAAAGCATACATTTTTTTTAGGGGGCAAAGTAGCTAAATAAATACACAACATCAGAATATATACATATGAAATTCTGGATATAACAGCAGGTAAAGAAGATACAAACGATATTCTAAGTGCGCCTCCAGCTGCTCCTCCAATCCTAGCCCAAAAAAAATATTTTTCTACATTTACCACTATTTGTGCCACACCACAGACCATAGTTAAAAAACCTGTTGCCATTTGAAGGCCTTTATTATCCACATGTTCACGCGAAATGCCAGCTTCGATAATATTATATCGTTTCGGAGTAACTCTTATAGTTGCTCCTACAAATAATCCTACTGTGCTGATAAATAATAATGAATAAACCGTTTTCATTACATCTTGATCGAACGGCAAATATATTTCGCGGGTATTAATCCATCTAATCATTATTCTAGACAACAAAAAGATAAAAAAACTGACAAGAAACAAAACATATATTCTATTAACTTTTTTATCACCTAGAGAATTTATCAGGGCAGCGCTCCACGCGACAAAACTTGATACACACAACAAACCGAAATCATTAGAGATATAACCTGAAACAAACTGTATTATTGCAAATAGCATAAGTAAAAACGCTATTAGTTTCAAAAGAATTTTTGCCATTTTCTTCTCCGAACAAATCTAACAATTGTGCTTATCTAAGTAAAATTTTTCCAGCCATTCAGTTGTCTGAGTAATATCGTAACCATTGCTTCTGATATACTCACTCATATCTTTTCGTTCGAAATTTCTAATCACTTGATCAATTTCACGTGCCCAAACATCAGCTTTTTCTGATAAATCCAAGAATGTAACATTTTGAGTTATATCCACCTCTTTTGTCACACCAGTCGATGTTATAACAGGAAGCCCAGAAGCCTGGGCTTCAACTCCCACTACCGGAAGTCCCTCATACAGCGAAGGCAAAAAAAACAAATCCATAGCTAACATCAAATCCGGTACATCATTACGTAAGCCAAGAAATATGACAGAATCATTCAGCCCAAGCCGATCAACCTTATCCTGTATTATTGGTCTAAGTTCTCCGTCTCCTATAAGCAATAAAACATACTTGTTATTGGATTTAAACAATTCATTAAAAACATCTATCTGAAACTCATGATTCTTTTCTTTCTTAAATCGTGCAACATTGCCTATTACTATTTTATTAGATACGCCTAATTGTTCACGAATCCGCTCTCTTTTTTCTCCGTCAAAGTAGAATTTTTGGGGATCAACGCCATTCTTTATTATTTTCACTTTCCCGCTCTTTAAAATTTTTTCAGGATATATCCACTTCGCAGCCATCTCCGAACATGCAAAAAAATCTGTTGCAACTCTAGGAATTTGTCTATGAAGTAAATCCGTTACAACCCCTGTCAATCCTGGTCTGGCCTGAGTTAAATGGCTATGCGCTATACAGCATTTTACATTCCCATATTTTTTTGCTATAGGCATATATATGGCGGCAGTATTAGTCATGTGTCCATGAATGACATGATATTCCGGATGCGATGCAAAGAAATGTTTAAGTGCAGAACGATATTGAAATACTTTCCAATAATATGTTTTTAGTTTTTCTCCCGTTGCACCATCTCTTAGAACCGGCATTTCGTATAGCTTTCCACCTAAAGACCGTATTTCCTCTTCATATGCACCGCCTAATCCTTTGTGGATCAAAAAATCAAACTGAACTTTATCTCTGTCAATATTTCTATAAATATTCATAATTAAAGTCTCAATTCCACCAAGTCCCATTCTTCCAACCACATTTAATACCCTAATTGGTTCACTCATTGCCAGTCTCCTAACATAAAAATTTTTTTGCGAATGACTTTCTTCAATCAACAACTCATAAAACAACAAAAATATTCATTGTAGCTTCAAACTCTTTACTTTATAATGTGCATTTGATTACTCATCTGAATAAAAATCTTTCTGGCGAATTCAAATCATATAAATCAAAAACTCAGCTGAATCCCGTGAACACTTCTTATACTTTCTAAACACCCCGTCTATGTTTGCATATCCCATTTGCGTAGCATTGACCTTTTCAAATGCACGTATAGACGGTGTATTGTCTATCTTTACCATGGCATAAAGCCTACCCGTAGCAAAATTCGTAAACGCATTCCCAACATTCCTTAACAATTGCGTTCCAAGTCCCATTCCTCTGTATTCTGGGTTAATAACATAGGGAGATATAATATAATCGTTTTTCTTCAAAAACGGATATCTCCAATTCTTTCTTTCCAAAAGACAGTATCCTAAATAGACATTCTTCTCATTCATCATATAATAAATCACATCGCCCGTAATAGATGAAAGGATAAACCTTATCCTTTTAGAAATTGTCATATCCTGAAAACAGACAATAAAAAGCTTCCATGGCTTCGGTCTGAATAGAGTATAAGAAAAGCCATCCTCAATAAATGAATTAAATTTTTCCTTCATCTCATTACCTTTAACTTCTTTTTTTAATCTCGGATTTATAATTTTTAATACCTTTAACAGTAAAAGCGAACCACGGAATAGGGTCACTCCACGAGAATATCTGTTCCCTTGTTTTTTTCCAACTGAACCATGATGGCTTAGCTTTAAACCTATTTTTCGATTTTAAAAACCATAAAATATCCGTTTGAATACACCGAAGTCTCCATCCTTTTTCATATTCTTTATATTCTGTAACCACCTTGTCTTCTGCCAATTCTATCATTTGTCTAGCCAAATCTACTCCAGAAATAAATGCAATCTTCACGCTTCCAGATACTCGAGGATTAATCTCCATTATTTTCGCTTTCCCATCCCGAGGATCTTGGATCAGATCAATATCAGCCGCCCCTCGCCAATTAATTGCCTGAAGAAGCCGAGTACAACTTTCAACAATATCGGGGCGTTCAACCGTTATATTCAAGGTGCTTGATCCACCATTAACAGGGAACCATCTATTTTTACTGAAAACAAGAGCCGTTTTGGGCTTATTATTCTGATCCATGAACATAGCACATTCGTACTGCAAATCTGTCTGTGGAATGTACTCTTGAAACACAAAATCATTGACATTTTTAGCAGAATTATTAAAAAGATGACGCAATTCCTCTTCGCTATTGACAATATGAAAGCCAATTGCACCATACCCAACGGAAGGTTTTACGACAATCGGATACGTTATTCCCTTTATTTGAGATATATCATCTATGTCAAAAAAAGTCTTTGGACACGGAATTCCATTTTCCGTGCATACCCTCATAGTCATATTCTTATCGGCTGCAATTTTATAAACTGACCATTCATTTGAAGCGACCTTACTGTAGCGAGCAATCTCTTCTTTGTTTTTTGAGAGTATTTTTGCCGAAAAATCTGTCGTCGGAACAACTAAATTGTATTTTTCGCTCTTAATCAAATGAAGCAATTCTTCTGTTATTTCTGTTTCATCTGCATTTTTACCTGTTCTTAACACTTTATGATCTACATATCTACTCACATATGATACATCTAACCTAGATTCACATAGTGCTGTTACATCACAGCCCATTTTCTTAAATGCTTTCGCCAATGGAAGACTTTGCCTAGCTCTCCCTTCAAATATCAAGACCTTATAGCTTCCCATTAAGGTTTATCCTTTCTGAATTACTTTTTTCATTGCTTCACCGAAGCTATACACACAGTATTCATAATCATAGTAATTCGACATATCATAATCATAAACTGAATCCATAAACATAGTATGCAAGGAACTTTTAACTTTGATTGGCAAAATAATCCTAACTACCAAAGCCATTAGCACACTAAGATAATACTTCTCTCCTCTAGCATGCCATAATCCCTCCATCATTTTTAATGTTCCTCCATATTCTTTGTCTTGTGGAAACAAAATAATATCCGGTATAGGATAAAAAACAATACGATACAAGAATTCACAAAGATTCCAAATATATATCATGCTTCTTTTATTTGCTAATCTCGGAAACACATGAATCCTCTTTGACATTTCTACCAAGCGCGGAAAATTTCCTCTGCATCCTTCTCCATATACTGTTGGAGCACGTACTATAGAAATCTTAAAACTTTCATCAACTAAAGTTTGTAGTTTTTTTTCTGCCTCAAGTTTGCTTTTCCCATACATCTTTTGGGGGTCTGCAGGTGTATCTTTACAAATATATGGAGTGTTAGGTACATAAACCGCCTTAGTACTCATAAAAATAAAATGTTTAACACCTTCTTTTTTCGCCTTTTGAGCTATCTCATAAGTCAAATCACAATTTACAGAATGGTAAAGTGGCCACATATCCTTCTTTTCTTTAATGTGAACAATACCAGCCACATGAATTATTGTATCTATCTCAGAAAACGATAAATCTCGCCAACTATTAGTCTGGACATCCATTTCCTTAATTAAACAAGAGGAATTCTTTTTTGCGAACCACTCCATGATGCACTTCCCTATATAACTTCCTGCTCCCGATATAATTATTCTTTCCATCTGTGTGCCCCTAGATTTGATATTCTTCTGATTGTGATATTACTCTTCTTTCGTGCAAAACACCTTTGCGTAGGATTAATAATTTGAGAAGAAAAAGTATACTCTGCAAGATAAAACACTTTAAAGGCAAATGTAAATCCGCTTTATTATTTATAAATTTTCCATAGCCCTTACATCTCCGTTTACGTTTTCAACCATCTCTTTTAGGATAAACAACGCAGGCTTGTGAATGATCGTACCAACGATAGCAATTACTGTATACACAATAAGCTTCATATCATAACCCAGCTTTTGTTTTCTGAGATAAAATCGATCTAAGGCAAGTCTTGTTGGCGCCACCTTGGCCATGTATTCATTTTCATCCTCAATCTCATCGCCATAAAGATAATCATAAAGAGCCGCCGGGCTTGTTAAACCAGGCTTCACTTGTGCAACAATTGCATTCTCTCCGCCTCTCGTAATTGATATTTGATCAACAGCCGCAGGCCGCGGTCCTACTACTGCCATATCACCAAAAAAAACATTTAAAAGCTGAGGTAACTCATCAATCTTCGTTGCGCGAATAAATCGTCCAAAAGGGAAAATTCTGTCCTGATCCGGTCTTAGGCTCTTCTCATTTGCACTTTTGTCCACTCGCATGGAGCGAAATTTGTACATTTTGAATGTTTTATTATCCTTACCTGCACGATTTGCGAAATAAAATAGTGGTCCTGGATCGGATACAAGAATTCCTATAATAGCTATTATCCATATCGGTAATAATATAATTAGTGCTAGTCCAGAAGATAATATGTCAAACAATCGTTTTATGACTCGGTAGGCCAAGCTTGGTCTCATAGCTAACTCCCTCATGTTCTATAAAATACTGATTCGAATGCTTCTGCATAATTGCACCCAGCCTGTACGCCGCGATAAGCTGCAAGTCCTTCGATTGCCTCCTTCGAGCGCGGGTGTGGATATGGGCGCATAACGCCTTTATAACACTTAAGAGCTTGAAGTTTTACCTCTACTCCCTCTTTACCGATCTCAACAAACATGTTTGGCGAGAAACGATTGGATGAAGAATCAAAGGACCATTCCGTGCTTGAAGGCACTTCCATGTATATAAGCCGCTTAAGTGCTGGTACATCTGGTTTTCTTTGAAAAAGCCGTGATGCTGCCTGAACCGCGTAACTCGTCATTACATGATCATTGTTAGTGTCTGACGGATGATGAGTATATATAGCCTCAGCCTTCCAATCCTCAATAGCATGTTCAACAAACTGAACTAGCTTAAGGTGCGGTATCGTGTTCATCTGAATATTCGGGAAGTCTCCCGCGTATGCTTTATGAATCCCCATGATTTCAAATGCCTTAGCTTGATCTTCAGACAATGTATCCGAAAGATTGGCCCTTGCTCCCGCTTGATTTACCAAGGTAGCCACAGCAACCTTATTTCCTTCACCAATAAGCTTATGAATCGTTGCGCCAGCGCCTAAAACCTCGTCATCAGGGTGTGCTACAACAAACAAAATGTTCATAGAATACTCTTTCCTCCCAAGCTAATGCCTATTCATGTAATCCAACGGGTAAACCGTCTGGATCCTTAAAGAAAACAAACCTCGAATCTTGCCAGTCTTTCATAATTGGTCCAAATTCTATAGACAGTTTTGATTCTTCAGCATTTTTTTTAATCTCTTCAATGGTTGTTTCCAAGTCATCTACATGTAAAACAAAATTCCTAACTCCAAGGTTCTCTGGATTGGTTGATCGAGCAGGATGCGTAGGGTCTATAAACAAAACCAACTTGATATCAAATCCCTCAAGAACGACAACCGTATCGTAACCTCGTTCCTTCCTAAAATTTCTCTTTGAAGTCAAGCATTCCATAAAAGGTTACTGATTTTTCTGATGAAACTATCAACGATATATGTTTTAATCCCCTTATCATCTTTTCATCCTCTGAATCCATCGTTGTGCCTTAGTTTTTACAATTTACGCAAAAACATTTCAGGCACTATTCCCTTATAATCTCTTATCTACAAGACTATTAATTGTTTCTACTGAGCCTTGATCTATTTCTGAAATCACATCCAAAAATATGCGTGCTGCCTCTTTAGGATTTTTAGCGCACATTCGTGTCTTAGTTTCCTTCGACAACGCGCTAGGGAGATCAAGATGTGCGGCCTCAGGAAGAACTTGCATAGCCATAACTTCTTTCCATAATTCATCAAATTGCATTAACACCAACCTTCTCTCGCTAATCCTTGACTTCTAACGACATTTCTCAGATGCGTTCTACCATTAATCTCAAATTCCAAAACCGCAAATCTCTTCGCTGCTGTTTTACTAGGGACAAATCGTTTTTCTTCATTTTGGCCCGTTCAGCCTTTTCAGGAGTACAATTTCATGTCTCGATTATCCAAAAGTGCTTTTACAATAAGTCTCGA
The DNA here is from genome assembly GCA_017552985.1 of Lachnospiraceae bacterium. GTDB lineage: Bacteria > Bacillota > Clostridia > Lachnospirales > Lachnospiraceae > Acetatifactor. Next base: position 23,782 of record JAFZNO010000022.1, on the reverse strand, counting down.
AGCCTTTTGCACCCTAAAATTTCACCAGCGTCTCAAAGGCATCATTGATCCATTTCTGCTCTTCTCCATGCATGGTAGGAGAAGAAAGCCATACTATGTTTTCAAACGGTTTAATTCCTTCAAATCTTGGATCCTGCAAATAATCTCTCATGTCCTAACTCCTTTTCGTCTCAGTCGTAACTCCTTGCAGATAAATCTCTATCTTTTATTCCTTTTAATCTCGCCCGTGCCTCCTTCAACAACACTCTTGTCTCCGGAAAAAACACCAACAGATCCCAGAAAGCACTTAACATCCATCTTAAATCCTAAATTCTTACAATAAAACCCGTCCAACTCCGCTTTTTCTGGAATTTCCAACTCATCCCGGCCGTTAATTTGCGCCCATCCGGTGAGTCCTGGTTTCACGCCATTCGCACCCCATTTATCTCGCTCTGCCGTTAGCAAATCTTGATTCCAAAGTCCTGGTCTTGGTCCGACGATACTCATGTTACCCAGCAGGATGTCCCAGATCTGCGGTAATTCATCTAGGGAATGGTTTCTGATAAATTTCCCCACCTTCGTTATGTACTGCTCAGGATTTTCCAACATGTGCGTCGGCCGATCGTTTGGCGTACTCATCTTCATGCTGCGAAACTTATGTAGTTTGAAATACTTTTTGTTCTGTCCAACTCGTTTTTGCGTAAACATCACTGGTCCTGGATCATCAATCTTGATTGCCAGGGATATCCCCAAAAATACGGGCGACAAAGCGATCAAACCTCCTAGGCTTAGTACAATGTCAAAACACCTTTTCACATATTTCTCATAAATACCCGCGTGATATTCCGAATCTCCGACTGCTTCCAAATGGCCTCTCACGCCATCCGCATTCTCTGGTTCTTCTTCGTTCTCGACAAAGACTACTTTTTTCCCTTCCAAGGGATTCCATTCCTTTTGCTGCCGTTTATAAATGCTATCTGGCTTTTTTAGAATAGCCATAAAGCTAATTCCCACAGCCATAACGACTAATATCAAAAGAATAATTAACAGTATCCGCATAATTCTCTCCAAATCCTATTCCGAAGATATCTTTTATTCAATTAATCCGATTGGTTGACCGTCGGGATCTTTGAAGTAAGTGTACCTAGCTCCATTCCAACTAACAAGAATGGGATCAAACTTAATATCAAACCCTGCCTCCTCCATGGTCTTCCGGACCTCTTCCATGCTGTTCTCCAGCTGATCCACCTGAAGCGCCAGGTTCCTAAGCCCATAATTCTCAGGACACGCCGCCCGCGCCGGGTGCTTCGGATCCACAAACAGCATGAGTGTAATCTCATGCCCTTCCAACCTCACGACCTTGTCGTGCTCCCGCTCTGTCCGGAACGTCTCCTCAAACCCGAGACACTTATAAAAGGCAATTGACTTCTCTTCCGAGACTATGATCGCCAAGTGCCGTAATCCACTTATCATCAATGCGTCCTCGTCTTTTCTTCGCAGCGTTTCCATCAAAGCCACTGTCTATTCGGCATTTCTCGCCTTTTTTAGTCGCAATCGTTTCCTCTTCGCTACCTATAATACCCCACAATAACCCACTATCCCATAATCCTTAAGATTTTATCACAGTTTTAGTAAATCGTCTACATGTTTTCTTCTTTTTACAACAATTTTATTCAATTTTTGCCCGCCCCTCCCAATTTTTGCCCTCCCGGTCCACGCTTGCCCCACCATTTGGGCCACCGGAACATGCCTACTGACATGTTTCCCCGCCGGTAAAAGCGTTAGACTGACAAAAGCCGGGGAAATGCTTTTTATCACAAAAATAGAAGGACCTGCAATCAGGTCCTTCTATTTTTGTAATGTTCATCATTCAGTTTTACACTAGTGCGGCATTTCTGGCATTCTTAGCTTCCATATCCTCCCGGACTTCGATCTTCTGTCCGTCAGGATCCCATAGGTAGCAATACCGCTCGCCGCTCATGTCCCGCATTCTGTGCGCGTCGAAGTTGTTACGGACGATGCTTTCGTAATCGTCCACGACGATGGAGAAATATCGGATTCCCAGGGGTTCCGGAATGCAATCCCGCTTGGGGCGGAAGCGCTCCACGAGAAATTCCAGAACGAGGCCGTAACCCTCCAAAGTTACTTCGGTAGTATCAAGCCGTTTGCGACGCTTCGTCTCCCGAAAACCTAGTTCCAAGTAAAAGTCGATCGTCTTGTCTGACGATGCAATGAGCGAAATGTGGTGTAATCCTGTTGCCATCTGTCATCTCCTTTCCCTTTTGTACTTTGCGGCGTCTAGGTTGCCACGCCGCAAGTCCCTTAAATTTTACCACGTTTCCGGGCCGGGTTCTACCCACCTTGCATATTTCGCCCTGATTCCATGCAGTATTCGACCTAAAGCGGTTCACGATAGCAGTGTTTATCGTGCGAAACTTCTCATTTTGGAGGCAGTTTGCGTAGCACGTTGTTTCTTGCAAGTCTGGCCGCCGTCAGATATACTTCTATATATCATTTGTTTCTTTTAGGAGGGAAATTGCGATCATGAAAAGGAAAAAGTTTTTGATCACGTTACTGACAGCAACGCTGTTATTGGTTTCCTGCGGTCCGGCCACGTCAAATGAAAGCTCGGGCGCGGCAGAATCGCAGGTGCAGGAGACCGTGAAAGAGTCTGCGGCAGAATCGCAGGTACAGGAGACCGTGAAAGAGTCTGCGGCAGAGAAGGAACAGGAAACCATTTCACAAGAGGCCGCGGAAATCGCTTCCTTGGAAGTTGTTTCTTCAGAGATAGCTTCTTCCGAAGTTGCATCATCAGAGGCTTCTGCCCCGGAAGAGCCCAAGGAGTACCCGCCCCGGATCACTCTGAGCGGTAATCACGATGATCACGTCATCACGGACAAGCTTTGTTACGTCGAGGGAGAAAAGTATTTTCTGCTTTTGGACAAGGACGTTGACCTGCCAGGAGATTTTGGCGACAACGTAGAACTCATCATCGATGAGATCGAAAACGTAACCGGCTTTACGTTCAGCATTCCGGCGAAGCTTTTTACGTGTGACAACAGCACTGTCACGTTTGGGTATAATCCCTGGGATGGATTTGATTTTGGCATGAAAGTGCCTATTTACCTTTATCCGGACAGGGATAGCACTGGATACATTTCCAGCGCTTCGTCAGAGTTTATGAACCTGCAGCTTTATGAATTATACAGCATGGACTTGTGGAATTCCGTGCCCGCATACCGCGACAATCCTTGGCGCCGCGACGATCACGTCAACTATGATACCGTCGCTCATGAATTGACGCACGTGCTGACGTGCAGGCGCGCAGCCCTCACAAAGATCATGACGGAAGGCAGCGCGGATTACGTTGCGGAAAAGGTTATTAAAAAGCTCGCGGACGTCACCGGGCAATATGATTTCGTGGAATCCGCTGCCCGCATGGACTTATCATATCACGTAAAGAATGAAGTGACTGCCGAGAACGCAGAGGCCGTTTTCCGGAACGATTATTCCGATTTGTCCCAAATGGAGCGCGGCGACGAATATACTCTTGGAAGGATGATGTGCCTTTTCCTCGAGGAAAACTATGGCGAATCCTCCCTGCATGATTATATCGCTGCAGTGGCAAATGCAGGTTATGCTTATCCCAAATTCATTGGCGATCCTAACCAAAATGACATTAACAAAATGGCGGACCTGATGAAGACAACCTTCGGTGACGACGTCTTCACAAAGTTCGGTGCCTGGTATCAAACCCACAAAGACCAATAAACGCGCACGTTACCGCACAATTCTCAAACGCAGAGAATCCTCGGTTAACTTTATCTAGATCACGCCAACTCTGCGGCTTGCCTCCGGAAGCCCCGCCGCGCGTGCGGTCAGCATGACTCGAATCAAACCGTTTGGCCTCCGGCCTCCCTAACCGCATCGCGCACAGTCTGCATGACTCGAGTCAAACCGTTGGGCCTCTGGCCTCCCTAACTCTCGCAAAAATTACCGCAAATAATCCGTAACGGAATAACTTGCGGTAGAAAAAAAGTCCATTTTAAAATTCCTACCGCAGGTAAGTCAAATAACTAAATTATGCGGTAGCGCAAAAATGTATTTTTTAAAAATCTTACCGCAAATTAGCCATAATTGTGAATTACGCGGTAGGAAAAATTGACCTTTTTTTGATTGCTACCGTAGATTAAACGGAAATAATAATTCTACGGTACACTAAATGAAACTTTTAAAAAAATCCTACCGCAGGAAAGCTCAAAAGCAGGAATCTGCGGTAAATTTTTCTTAGATCACGTCAACTTTGCAGCTTGCCTCCGGAAGTCCCTGCGCGCGCACGGTCAGCGTGACTTCCCCGGCCTCATAGCCCGCGCGCAGGATGGCAAGCGCGTGCCCGCGATACGAAACGGTCTCATTGTCCGTATAATCTTCCTCCGTTATGGGGTTGGCCGTACCAAAGCCCGCAAGGGTGGCCACGGCGCCCGCCGACACACCTGCATCCGCGCAACATGCCTCTGCGCCAAGCTTTGTCTCCGCACCTGCGCAACATGCCTCCGCGCCAAGCTTTGTCCCCTCGCCCGCGCAGCATATCTCCGCCTCCAGCTTCACCGCCGCATCTGGAACGACGCGGCCCTGCGCGTCCACAATTTCAACGGTAACGTAAATCACGTCATGCCCGTCTGCCTTCATGCTCAGCTTCTCAGGAGTGAACCTGATACCGGCGGGTTTTGTTGTTGTCGCAAGCTCGTCCCGGCTAACTTCCTTTCCGCCGTCGTAGCTGACCGCCACCACCTCTCCGGGCTGATAAACCGCGTCAAACCGCACGCTCTGGGGGAGCGGCCGCTCTTTGGAAACGGGCTTGCGGCCGATGGAAGTGCCGTTCACGAAAATCTCCACTTCCTCTGCCTTCGAGAAGACAACCAGCTCCACGGGCTTTCCTTCATAGCCCTCAAAGCTCCAGTCAGAAAGCACCGCCGTGAATCCCCAAGGGCTGATGAGTTCTTTCTTGCCATAGTTTTCCGGGTGCACGGCGAACAGGTGCGTCGCCTCACTTCCCCAAACGACGCTGCGATATGCGCCCTGGGGGAGCTTACGCCCGGTAATGTCAAAATCCGCGTCATTCGCCGTCCGCCAAGGGAATGGCGACGTGCCCTGGGGCATCAACGCCCAGGGACCCTTTTGCAGGAAGGGATCTTCCGGATCCAGATAAACGGACTTTCCGATGCCCGCCTCCCCCAGATAGTCCCATGCCGTCCACGTAAAGTCTCCGATCACGTACGGGAGTTTTTCCACCAGGGGCCAGCGGAAGCCAATCTCCTTCGGGAAATTCTCCGATCCGAGGATCACGCGGTCAGGAAACAGCTCGTGATCCTTCTCGTAAAGATCCTCCATGTAGTTGTATCCAACGACGTCAAGCCCGTTCGTAAAAGGCTCCGTCCCTTTTTCCCAGAAATTCTTCGAGGCATCGTCCGCCGCGTTTTGCTGGCTGTTCTGGCCCTCCATGAGCTCGTCGTCAAGTCCGCTCCAAAAGGAGCAAATTCCATTGCTGACGGGCCTCGTGCCGTCCAGGCTCCTCATCTTCTCTGCAAGCTTTGTCGCCAGCGCATATCCGTCATTCAAGCCTCCGCGCTCGGGAATCTCATTGCCCGTGGACCAAAGGATCACGCTGGGGTGCGAGCGGTCCCTGCGGACAAACGCCGTCAGATCCTTCTCCCAGTACGCATCAAAGAACTGGTTGTAATCACCGCCGCGCTTCGCCATTCCCCAGGCGTCAAACGCCTCGTCAAACACGTACATGCCGAGCCTGTCGCAGGCCTCGATCAGAGCCGCGGACGGCGGATTGTGGGCCGTACGGATCGCGTTAAATCCCACCTCTTTCAGCTTCTTCACCTTTCGCGCCTCGCTCTCATAGAGCGAAACCGAACCGAGCAGACCGTTGTCATGATGCAGGCATCCGCCCTTTAATTTCACCGTTTTTCCGTTAATCCTAAGGCCGCGCGCCACGTCTGCCGTGATCGTCCGGATACCAAAGAGAACGGAAGCTTCATCGCTCTGCGATGTTCCAGCTTCAGTCGGAATAAAGTGCGTACGGTACGTGCCAAGATCCGTCACCTTCGCCGTCACCCGGTATAAGTTTGGATGATCCGCATCCCAGAGCATGGGATTCTCCACGGAAAACGCCATCCGCGCCGTCTCCGTCGTCCTGGCGCCCACGCAGATCACGCGCCGCGTTACGGCCGCCACGGGCCCGCAAGCCTGCCCTGCTTCCTTCGGCCCCGTGCATCCGCCAGTTTCGCCTTGTCCAGCGCTTTCCTCCCTCAGCGTAAGCTCAACCTCCACCATGCGCTTCTGCGCCTTATCATTCTGCACGTCCACCTGCGCCTCCAAAAAGGCAAATCCCTCCGCCACTTCCTTGGTCGAAACGAAAATGCCGTCCACGGGAACGTGAACCTTCGGCCCATGCACGAGCTTCACGCCGCGGTACAGCCCGGAGCCAGTATACCAGCGGGAATTTGGCTGCATGCTGGCATTGACGTTGATCGTGATGCGGTTCTCCTTCCCAAAAGTCACAAGGTCCGTCAGGTCCACGAAAAACGACGCATAGCCGTAATGCTGCTGCCCCGCCTTGCAACCATTGACGTCCACGGTCGCATTCAGCATCGCCCCGTCAAACTGCAGTCCAACGCACTCTCCCTCCCACTCCTTGGGAAAGAGCACGTACTTCGTATAATTTGAATTTCCTCCGGTAAAATATCCCATGTCCATCTGGGCAGGCGCATCCGGCGTCACTGCCGTGCCGATCATGCCGTCATGCGGCAGATTCACCACCGCCCCGGGATCCTCCCGGATCATCCCCAGACTATCCAAAAATCCACTTCGAAACGTCCACTCCCGATCCAATGCCAAGCTCTGCATACTCGCTCATCCTCCACGAATTTCCTTTTTCTCGGTTTGGGCCTCAGACCCAATATCATCATACCACTTAGGGCGCGTGAGAGATAGTTACAATCTTGCATTTTTCCTGTCTTTTCTTGACTTCCGCAACCCGCAAACCTATAATTTTATCAAAGGCTTTCAGCCCCATCGCAAAGGAGGGATTCACGTGCAAAATTCAGAGGTTTATTTGTTTGGTCAGATTCTTGGCACCCATTCGTTTTTGCTAAAGGACGGCTTTCTTCAGCCGGATGAATATTCAGAGATCAAAGATCAGTATTTCCTTCCCGGCGGCGAGACGGGCACTGCGGCGACGGTCCTGGATTCCCTCGGTGTCTCCGTCAAGATGGCCGGCACCTGGATCGGCACGCAGGTTGCGCCGATGTTAAAGAGCTTTTACGCAGACAAAAAGGTGGATCTTTCCCTTTTGGAATATATGGAAAATGATCCCGGCGTCATGGATTACGTCGTGATCGCTGGACTTGTGCGCTCCCCCATGGGTAAGTTCCAAACCCTGTTTTCAACTGGAAAGCGCTGGTGGAACGTTCCGAAGGAGGAGGATCTCGCGGGTTGTAAGGCTGCTGCCATCGATCCCTTCTTTGGCGAGGAGACGATGCTTGCCTCGCAGCTTTGCCAGCGCCTCGGCATCCCCTACGTCACCATCGACAGCCCTCATTTCTCGCCTTTGCATCAGCATGCTGCAGTCAACGTCGTGTCAAAGGAGTGCGTCTCCGAGCATTATGCAGGCCAGGCTCCCGAAGCCATCATGGAGCAGCTCATGAATGAAGCTGAGGGTCTCACGATCCTGACCCAGGGCGGCGGCGACATGCTCTATGGCCGGAAGGGCGGCGAGATCCATCGCATGAAGCCCTTCTCCGTTGAAGTAAAGAGCACCCTCGGTGCCGGTGACACCTTCAAGGCTGGCTGTACCTACGGGATCCTGCATGGCATGAGCGACGATGAGCTTGTGCGCTTCGCAAGCGCCTGCTCCGCCATCGCCATCTCCCGCTTCCCCCTGCCCCTGAACCCGCCCACCCTGGCCGAAGTCCAAAAACTCCTCCGCGAGTAAAGTTAATTGACCGCGACACGCACACGGAAAGTAAAAGGCCCGGGAACCTTTGGTTCCGGGCCTTTCTTGAGAGGCGAAAGTAAATATGTTCAAGCCTTCGCTGATTAGTACCACCACTCCACTTTTACGATTTCAGGATCGTCGCTGTTGTAGCGTACCGTATGGGTACTTCTGGTGGAGGAATAGATGCTCAGCTCGTAACTGTCACCAGACTTATCCGTGAAACGCAGGTGACCGCTGCCGGAGAAGGCTCCCTTAGGTCCCTGGGCGTCAACGTTTACAACGTAATCATAGTATCCGGGGGATCCCGTAAGCGTCATGCCATATACGCAACCTTCGTCATTGAAGGTAACGGTCTTGCTCAGATTCTCCTGACCATCGATTATCAAGTCGCTGTTCACTTTCCAATTCTGATTCTTATACTGCGGTTCTGCAGAACCCCCATTTTTACCCTTGTCACTTACGAAATACGATCTGTCAACCATCTCTTTTTCCCCTTTCTCATTGTTTTTTGAGTCAAGCCAATTCTTGATCTCCCTGACAATTTGAATTATAAGCGAATCTCCAAAATTTGTTGGCGATTTCCGCCATCAGGCAAAAATTCGCTCTGAAAGGTAAAAAACAAGGGGACAATGGTAAATGCGTCTTTCGTTAGTTCTCTTTTTCCTTATGCAAGATCAATTCATCCTTCGTGTACGTCAGGATTCCCATGTCCTCCAGGTTGGTGGTGTTGACAAGAAGATCCTGCGGCGTCACAAAGGCTTCCTGGTACTTCAAGAGATCCTCCAGAACCTTCTTGATCTCCTCCGCCGACACGAAGCTTCCGCCGCGAGCCTCCAGGCTCCCGGAGACCATTTCGTTCGCGCCCGCACACTCGTTAACCTCTTTCACGCATCCCTCTGCAGATGCGCAGCACGCATCCTTCGCTCCGAATATTTTCAAGAAATGCTTTCCAAACTGGTAAATTTCCGCGATGAACTCGTCCGAAACCTCCGCACTTCCGGCATGCGCAGCCACTGCCAGCTTATGATCCTCTTTCTGTTTCGTCAGGTGCCCGAACAATTCCTTACAGCAATCCTCGGCCTCCGCCAGATGGTTTGTTGCTCCTAACAAATGCTTTTTCTCCGGCGCTTCCACGCAGTATTTCTTCTCAGGATTCTTCTCAAGCTGATCAATGATCTTCCTGATGAGATTCGGTACGGTGGTCACCTTTTCATTGTAATGGATCTTGTATTCCGGCCCGTTTTTCAAGGCTGCCTCGTCATAGCAGGCCGCCGCGAACTGCGAGCAGACCATGGGCTTGTCCGGATCATGGAACTGTATCTCATTCGCAAGCCGGATCAGTTCATAGCAGGCCAGCCGCACCACGTTCTTGACAAGCTCTCCCGTCAGGGTGTCCGGGATAAAGTCGCCGATAATGATGTAGAGCCCCAGAAATACAAGGTTGCTCTTGGGATAGGGCACCTTCTGCTTTACGTATTCCATCGCGTAATCCACGACCACGGAAGTGTCCGGTGCGTTCTTTAATCTGCGAATGTAGATCGTGCGCTCCCCGGGATCCGGCAGCATCTTTCTGATCGTGCCGTCGCCCTCCTCATTGACGAGATAAGCGGGATTCCGATCCACCAGTCCCGTGTGGCTGACCGAGGATTGCGTCAGAAAAACAATCACTTTCGAAATCCATTCGTCCGACGGTGAAAAAAGCATGATGTCTCCAGGTTTCAGTTCGTTGATACTAATTGTGTCTGCCATAGATAACCTCCCTCATATTTGTTATTGTATCTGCAACCTTGCAGATGATTTTCTTCTCAGTGCAAATCACTCTTCAAAGCCTTCACGTTATTTCCCCTCAATGTAAGTAGCTCTTCAAAGCCTTCACGTTATTTCCCCTCAATGTAAGTAACTCTTCAGCGCTTTCACGTTATTCCTGCTCAGCGGGATCCGGTCCTTCAAGTCCTTGAAAAATAAGTCATAAGTATAGTTGATCCGCGGGCTGAAGCGGTCCACCTTGGAAAGGTTGACCAGAAAGCATTTGTGCGTCTTGAAAAAATAGAGCGGCTTTAGCTTTTCCTCGTAAAAGCTAAGGGGTTTGTTGCCGCGATAGACCTGCGTCTTCGTGTGAATGAACACGCTGCTCTGCACGGTCTCGAAATAATAAATGTCCTGCGTGTTGATGAGCACCACGTCCTCATCATGATAGCCGCAAATAATGTTCAAGGCGTAATCCAACCCCTGCCCCAGCGCATCGAAATTCACGGATTCCTCCTCCGCCTCCCTGCGCCGTTCCACGTCCCTCCGCATGCGGCTCAAACATTGCTCCAGACGCTCCTTTGTGAAGGGCTTTGGAATGTAGTCCAGCGCATTCAGTTCAAATGCCTTCAGTGCCCCTTCCGGATGGGCCGTGATAAAGCAGACCTTCACGCCGGGATGAAGGAGCGTGATCTGCTCCGCTATGTAGAGACCGCTGATGTTGGGCATCTCAATGTCCAGAAAAAGAAGGTCACAGGGCGTCCGGATCAAGTAAGAAAGCGCCTCCACGGAATCCGTAAACGTCGCAGCGATTTCCACGTCCGGATAATTTTCCAATTGCGTTTTTAGATGTTGGACGGAAGTATTCTCATCGTCCACGATCACGACCTTCATAGTTGTTGCCCCTCCTTTGCATAAGAAAACGAAATGGTAGTTCCTTCCCCCAATTGACTTTCAAAATGCAGCTTCTCGCCGCAGTATTTCCCCAAGCGATAATTGATGTTTGAGATGCCAACGCCTTTGCTCCCGGCACTGCCAAGATTCCGGAGCTGAATCTCATTCATGCCCTTTCCATTGTCCTTCACCGTGAAATGATAGCTCCCCTGCACTTCCGTCACGGAGATTGCGATGGTCAGGGGCTTCGAATCATACCCGTGCTTAATGGCGTTTTCCACCAGCGGTTGCAGGATCAGCGGCATGATCTTAATGGCCTTCAGCTTTTCTTTTACGTGGATTTCCAGCTTGATCGCATCCTGAAGCCGGATGTTTTCAATCGCCACGTAGGATTTCAAAAAATCGAACTCCTCTCCCAGCGTGTAAAAGACCTGCTTCCGGTAATCAAACTTGTGCTTAACCTTCAAAAAGTCACAGAACTGCAGGAGCAGCGTTTGCGCCTTCGTCACGTCCTGATTCATAAAGTACGACACGTTGTTCAGGGTGTTGAACATAAAGTGGGGCGAGATCTGTGCCTGCAGGTACGCGATCTCCATGGAATCCGCCAGCTTCGCGTTCTGATAAGCCCGGTCCACGTCCTTCAGCAGAATGTTGATCTGGCACAGGATAAAGAAGAGAATGCCGATAATGAACGCATTTTCCCTGACGTAAAGGTGCAGGCTCTTTCCCGTGTCCACGAAATAAAACTGCGCGCAGGACAGTAAAAACAGCACGATGATGCTTAGGAGCGACACCCCCGCGTAACTGTTGGGCCGGCGGATCTCATGGATGGTCTGGATCAGGTGCGGTATGAGATTCAGGACCAGCAAAACGAAGCAAAATCCACCCATCATCGAAGCCGTCGCGTAGGTGGGCGCGCAGATCAAAAGCACCAGATAGATCAGGTTCACGTACTCCACGACGTAATAAAGCGTTTTCCCTTTTTGATTCGGGTAGATGTATTTGTAAAAATAAAAGACGGAAATGATCAATATGGTGCAGACAATGAACTGCGCCTTCATGGGAATGATCAAGGGCAGATTCTTAAAAAAGTAAAAGAAAATGGTTTCATCCAAAAGACTCTCCAAAAGCGCGCTGCCCACGCAAAGAGTGCTCAGGCAAAGACCCGTTTTGCGGTGCGACGTGGCGCAGGTGAGCAGGAGAAGATAGATGCCAAGACCCACGAAAATGCCTATGATCGCAGCGCTTTTGATGGTCTGCATGGTCTGGAAATAATACACGTTTTCCGTGGTGCCAAAGTACAGACTCTTTATCAGACCGCCGTGCTGGCAGTGATAATTGGACACGTGAACGGTGATCGTCAGGTCCCGCTCGTCCGTATGCAAGAGGCACACCTTCGGCTGCCAGACACTCTTTTCCGTGTCCTCCTCAGCGCCGGCTTTCTCCGCAGCACCGTTTCCTGCTTCGCCGGCTTTTCCGGCAGCGCCCTCGTTTCCCGCTTTGCCGAGAACGCCAACCTCACTGACCAGCTCGCCGTTGCAATAAAGCTTGTACGCGCCAGACACCAAGGACGTTTTGAGGCCATAAGTGCCGGGCTCGTCCAGCCGGATCTTCAACTGATACGTGCCTGTTTTGATCTTATCTTTTTGATTAGGGGAAAGTTGATACAGGGAGCCGGGAACCTCGATTTCCTGCGCCGCCGGAAGAGCCGCCGCGTCCGCAATGCCTGGATAAGCCTGATGATCCGCGCCGCCCTGCTCCGTTGTTTGCAACGAAACTGCCGCGACCGGATCCACGTATTCCTCTGGCCAGAAAATCCAGTTTCCGTCCAAGGAATATATGGTGCTTTCCAGATCCATTCCGGACAAATCAAGAAATCCCCCGGTAATCTGATTGACCCGAAGGTTATAGTTAGAATAAGAGAAGACAATTAACAAAATAACTGCAACAAAAAGAACTGTCGATGCGACAATGCGATAAGATTTGTTTATTAACATGATATGCTTCTCTGCTTTCAGGCAACGCCCGCGATCCCCCCCGGCGGACGCTGCCAGTTAATGGAAACTTTTCCTTCTCCATTATAACAACAAGAAGTTTTATTTGTCACCATGAAAGCAGAAGTTTATAATAATTTTAGATATTACGGTATTTCATTTTTGGAAACTGCTTATTGTCATTACTGTATCTTGGATATTTACTTCCTTTCGATACTCTTCAGATTCTCTTTTACAATCGCTGCAAATGCTTTAGGATCATCATAGTGCACGTTATGCCCGCAGCCTTGGATCAGGTCGCATTTCGCACCAAGCATCTTGGCATAATCCGCCACGTCTTCCCATGCACAGTTATAATCACAGTCTCCCGAGACAAAGAATACGGGAACCTCGTAGGACGGCTGGGAGGCTCTCAGATCCACGCCCATCAGGTAATCCATCAGGCTGCCCGCATATTTGAGAAACGCCTCGTAGCTCGTCATGTTTGCATACCACGTTATGTCCTGGGTGGAAAGAGTCGGTGAAGCGAGGGCCGCCAATATAAGATTTTTTGCACGGGGCGCCGGATGATAGGGCGCTGCCAGATCACTTACCGCCGTTGAATTCTCCAGCGTCTTATCCTGCAAAAAGGTCTCATAAGCTTTCTTCAGCGCCGTCACGTCATCTCCTGCCGCCATGGCTTTCGAAAACGCATCTTCATACTCGTATTTTAATGCCGTCGCCGCATTTACGTACTGTCCGATCCCGATAAATGCCGCCACTTTTTCCGGATGATCGTAGGCAAACCTGCTGCCGAGAACGGAGCCATAGGAGTGCCCCAGGATGATGATCTTGTCCTGCCCAAACGTCTCCCTAAGGTAATCCGCAAGCGCGTTCAAATCCATCAAGGCCTGATCAAAGCTTACGGTCTGATTATCCTTGTCATCGTTATTCACGTAGGTCCGCCCGCAGCCGCGTTGGTCCCAACAAACCACCACGTAATCATCGATCAATTCATTCGTGAAACTGAAGGCATAAAAGCTGTCCGGACTGCAGGGTCCGCCGTGAAGATAAAGCAGGACCAGCGCATTCTTATCGCGGCCCCGGATCGTGATAAACTGGCTCTGGCCATTGATCTCAACGTAGGTTTCCTCATCGATCCCCTTGCTCGTGTCAATAAAGCAGCGGATGCGGTTTACGTTGCGCACGCCGATAACGACCGTGAGTTCCAGGATCAGGATTGCCATGAGGGCAACAAGAACGCCCTTTACGATGCGAAAAACTTTGTTTTTCTTTGGCTTCTTATCGCCATTCCCTTTCGCGTTCCCGAGCGCTTCCTTCCTGTGGGCCAGATGAATTCCCACGTGGCCAATCCCAAGGATCAGAGACGTCACAATGATCCACAGACTACATGCGTAAATCCCCAAGAACAAAAGCGCCACCACCGGCAGGCTCGCCCCTGCCACGGGAAATCCGGCAAAGGAGGAATACATGTCCGCCAGGATCTTCGGACTGTTGAAATAACAGATCCAGTAGCCCTCGTACAATATCATGAGAAGCGCCGCCAGCATCAGCCATCCAAGCCAGATGGAATGGATCCTCACGTTGCAATCCGCGATGGCCACGATGGAGCAGGCCATCACTTCTCCGATGCGCTCCAGCGCCAACAGGAATTTGTTCTCCTTCTTGCTGCTCTCCTCATATCCTTCCGGCTTGTTCTTGGTCCAAATGATGTTAGGAACAAAGAGCATCACAAGAAAGATCACGCCTACGTAGGAAAAACCTAAACCAAACATACTTTGCATTCTTTAATCCTTCTCCCGGTAGAGCAATCCAAACGTGCCGGGCCCGCAGTTTACGGCGATCGCGGGGGACGCCTGTTTGAATATGATCTCGTCGAACTTCATCTTTTTCTCTATCTGCGCCCGGATCCAATCCACGTCGCGCTTGCTAAGTCCCACGTAAGTCACGAAAAGGATCCGCGTGTCAATGGCCTTGCCGGAAGAGAGAATGGAGTTGATGTATGCCCTCCAGGCATTTTCGCGGGAGCCGAAGAACGTCCTGCCAACGCCCATCTTACCCTTCTTCAGTCGCAGAACGGGCTTGCCCATAAGGGATTTCACGATGTTGGCAACGCGGTTGCTGACCTGGCCCGCACGCGCAAGGAAGTCCAGATTGTCCACGATAAAGCTTGTGTGGATCTTCTTTTGAACCTCCCCGAGCCTTTGGATGATCTCCTCCGCGCTCATTCCTTCCTCCGCCAGTCTGCAGGCTTCAATGGCCAGAAGCCCCTGACCGCTGGAGAGATGGGCAGAGTCAACCACAAACACGTTGTCAAAGGATTTGGAAGCCTCCAGGGCCGCACCATAGCCCGAATTCTCAAGCTTGCTGGAAATGGAGACGTGGATCACGTTATTCGCATAGGCCAAAAGCTTTGCGAAGAATTCCTCCGCATCCTTTACCACGGGGCCCACGGGCAATACCAAATGATTTGGATCTTCCATGTATTTCAGCACGCCACGGGTCTCGATCTCCTTGCCGTCCTTGAAGATGCCGTCCGCAGTCTTAACCCTGTGGGGCAACACGGAAATCCCATACTTTTCAATGATTTCCGGAGACAGGTCGGCCACGCTCTCCGTGGTGATCACGACGCTTTTACGCTGCTTGTTTGCATTCATCCAGGAGATGGTCTCTTCCGCAAGATCCGTCCTGTGTCCCGTGATGCGCACCCGCTCCTTGGGAAGGAACTGATAGAGCTCGTTCTCAAGCTCATCGCCGCTGACGGGCTTTGAAAGATAACCGTCAAAATTCTCCTTCGCATAGAGCGCCTTGCTTTCCTCGTCCGCGTTGGCTGTAAGGATCACGACGCTGGTCTCACGGCATCTGCCTCCCGTCTGTTCCTTGATCCTTCTGTGGCATTCAATGCCGTCCATCTCGGGCATCAGGTGATCCATGAAAATAACGTCGTACTTCACGTTCAGCGTCCGCTTTAGCGCCTCGGCGCCGCTGCTCACCGTATCGATCCTGACCTTCGTGTCACGAAGCAGCTTGGACACGACCATAAGATTCGCTTCATTATCGTCAACAACAAGGATCCGGGCTTCCGGCGCTTCAAACTTTGGAACGTACTCCGGCCTTGTCTTTACGTCGATCTTCGAGAAATCATATTCGCCCACGTTTCCTTCTCTCTCAACCCTCTGCGGGATCTCGATGATGAAGGTGGAACCCTTTGTGTAAACACTGTTGACAGTGATCTTTCCGCCCATGAGATCCACCAGCTGCTTCACGATGGAAAGGCCCAGTCCCGTACCTTCAATGTGCCGCGTCGTGCTCTCGTCCACGCGCTTAAATGCTGAGAAAAGATAAGGGATGTCTTCCGTCTTGATGCCAATGCCCGTGTCGGAAACCGTATAGATCACGTTGCAGACCTTGTTCTCTTTCCTCTCACACTGCACGGAGAGTGACACGCTGCCTTCCTTGGTGTACTTGATGGCGTTATTGAGCACGTTGATGAGGATCTGCTTCACCCGGACCTCGTCGCCCACAAGCTCTGCGGGAACGTCGGGTGACACGTCAACGTGAAACTCCAGCTTCTTTTCCTTCGCCCTGATCCACAGCATGCCGACGATGTCCGAGAGCATGTTGCCGGAACGGTAAGGCGCGTAAGTTAGCTGCATCTTGCCGGACTGGATCTTTGACATGTCGAGAATGTCGTTTATGAGGTTGAGGAGGAGCTTGCCGGCAGCCTTGATGTTGGCGGCGTCCTCTGCGACCTCTTCGCTTACGTTCTCGCGAAGGATCATCTCGTTAAGGCCAATGATCGTATTGATCGGCGTCCGGATCTCGTGGCTCATGTTGGAGAAGAAACGGTTCTGCGCCTTGTTGAGCATTTCGATTTCGTCATGTTGCCTTGCCGCCGTCACGATCTGCTTGTGAAGCCGGTACTTGGTGTAGAGCATGGTCACGCCCATGGCGATCTGGAAAATGGAGAAAACGACGAAGTTTACGGAATTGGTAAAGCTATATTCCCAACCGAAAAACGGCGCCGAAAACAGCAGGAAGATCATGGCCGCATTGGACAGCAACGCAATGAGAATGTACTCCAGCGGGTTCAAGTACACGCAAAGGGGCACGATGAGCGACACCGTCATAAAGATCGTCGTGTCCATCCCTTTTCTGACCAGCAGATTTACGAATGCCAGCCCAATGGCCCAAGCGTAGGTGAAGGATCCGATCACGGCGTTCACGATAAATACGGTGCGATATCTGTTCTCATAATCCAATTCCGCATGCCTTGCATAGATAAACCACAGGATGGTGGCGGCAAAAAGGATCGCATAGCAAATGCGGTGATAGAAAACTGTCTCTCCAAACAGATCTGGCCTGATAAAGGACAGAAGCAAAAAGAGCATACACATGATGAAGGTGATGGACAGCATCACGTGCGTAGGCCGAAGCGACCCGTGATAGGCTGATTTTACGGCTTCGCGATCATGCTTGAAGGGCTTGAAAAGATAATCAAATAACTCTTTCACTTGTTACGCACCTCCATCATTGAAAATAATCTTCATCTTGCGGCTCAAACTCCAGGATCTCGTCTTCCTCCCCAGAGCCCGCATCCAGCAATTCCTTCACGTCGGCAGCAATGCGGGAATAACGCTTGATCACTTCCTCGTGATGTTCAAGGATGAAGTCTTCCTTGCCTTCCTTCGCGGCCATCTCCAGGTCCTTGGCCTTCTCGGACAGATCCCCCATGCCGATCATCTTGGCCGTGCTCTTCAACGCGTGGACAAGAATCTCATAATTGTGCCAGTCGCGATCGCCAAAGAATTGTTTCATGGACGCCGTCTTCTCAGTCGCTTCGGAAGCAAACTGTGCAAGGAGCGATTGATAGAATTCCCTGTCGCCCATGCAGTATTTGATGCCTGCGTCGGTATCGATCCCGCTCTCCTTCAGCTTCTCGATCACGTCCTTTTCGATGACGGGTTCTTCCGCTGGTTCTTCGGTCTCCGGCGCCTCGTCAGGCACGTCCTTTACGTATTCCTTCGCAAAGGATATGGCAGATTTCGGCAGCACCTGCTTCAGCACGCGCTCCAGCTCTTCTATGTCAACGGGCTTGCTGACAATGCCGTCGAAGCCTTCTGCAAGGAACATTTGCTTGGCGGAACTCATGGCGTTCGCGGTGAGGGCAACGATCGGTATGGATCCGTTTAATCCGGAGACGTCCGTGCGGATCCTCTTCATGGCTTCCACGCCGTCCATGCCGCCCATCATGTGGTCCATAAAGATGACGTCGAACACCTTCTCACGGCAGATTTCAATGGATTCCTGGCCGGACGTGGCCGTCCAGATCTTCATGCCATAGCGTCTGAAGATGCTCTTTGCAACCACAAGGTTCATGGACTCGTCATCCACGACAAGGGCCCTGACGCCGTCACAGCGCAGCTTCTTCTCCGCCTCTTTCTTATCACTGGGACTGGAATTCAAAATGGATACCACGGGGAAGCAGTAGAACGGCTTCTCAAGCACTCTCACGTTCGTGTTCTTGGGAAGCACGAAATCGCCGTTGGCAACCACCGCCACAACCATATCCTTTGCGAGTTTTTCGATCAGTTCAACATTCTCGCCGTATTCCTCTTCCGCCACAAAAAGGTGCGTCAGATGCAGGGTCTCATGCAAAAGCTTTAAGTTGTCCGCATTGTTTACGCGGTGCATCTGGACCCCAAGTCCCTTAACAATGTTAAGAACCATGGAGTTATAATAATCCCTGACGGCAGGGGTGGCATACTTTTCGAAGTGGAGATACGCGCCGAGGCAAAGCTGGTCAGGATTTGCAACGGACATGCAGCTGGTGGGGTCAACCACCTTCTGGGGAAGGCTTACGTGAACCGTCGTGCCAACGTCCGGCTTGCTCTCGATGGTCATGAAACCGCCGAGAAGGGACACGAATCCGGAGGTGATCGCCAGGCCAAGGCCAAGCCCGCCGCCCATTCTTGCCCTTCCGGAGTCCGCCTGATAGAAATTGTCATAGACTTTCTCAAGCTCATATTCCGACATGCCTATGCCGGTATCCGTGATCTCAATGCAAAGGTTCACGCCGTATTCCTGCGCCTCGGAGGTGATCCTTACGTACACGCCGCCCTTCTGCGTGTATTTCAGGCCGTTGGAGATCAAGGCCTTAAGGATCTTCTTGAGCTTGGAAACGTCGGAATTCATCACTGCGGGAATGGAAGGATCCACGTCGATGATCAGCTCAATGTTCTTAGACTTATATTGCTTCACGTCGTTTACGAGATCCTGCAGCACGGAAGAAAGCATGTAGTCTTCGTTGTTTGGAACGGCCTTGTTCCGATCGATCTCGGAATAATCCAAAATGTCGCTGATCTGCTCCGCAACCTTGTGGCCTGCGTTTCTCACGTTGATCATCTCGTCCGTGATCTCTTTATCCACGGATTTTTCAATGCAGATGCCGGTGAGTCCGATAATGGCATTCACGGGCGTTCGGATCTCGTGGGACACGTTGGCTAGGAAATCATTTAGTCTCTCCGTGGCTTCCGTGAGCTGGGCAACCTCGTCACCGGAGCGGAGCAATACCTGATTCCATCTGTCAATAAAGGTTTTTGAGAACTGGCTGATGAATAATACCATGAAGAAATGCAAGATCAATCTTGTGATCATCAGGGCATCGAAAGTCTCATGCGCCATCACCAGCTGGACAACTTCGTACGTCATTGTCCCCAAGTAGGTGAACTGGCAGAGGGTGATCAGGCCTTTCTTGCCCGTTGTCGTGAAAATGAGAATGATGGCAGCCATGACCAGTGCGAGATCGAACGTGCTGGTCAGATGAATGCCATAAAAGAAATAAGTGCATGACATGAGAATGGAATAAATCCAAATCCTTACGTTATCAGGCACGTCATGCTGGATGTGAAGGATCCAGCAGATGACGTTGCTCACCGCGATCAAAAGAATCATCCAGAATTCCCAGCCCATGATCAGGGATTCGCCTATGAGAACGGCCGAAAAGATCGCATAGCTGATCAGGACTGTCAAATGTGAAGACTTAAAGATATCATTCGCGTCATTCTTTATCATAATCTTGTACCTTCGTTTTTGGCCTTGACGAACTCGGTTGAATACGTGATCCGGAGCTCCCCGTTATGTTTTTCTTCCCAGCTGGCAACAATGTGCTCAGCCACTTTCCTGTAAGAATCCTCCCTGACGTCAGAGAGAAAAACAAAGTATTGCTTCTTGTTGTTTCTCATGAAAATGTCCGACTTGCGAAGGGACTTTCTGATATGGGTCCCGAATTCATCAACAAGATTGGCGTAAGCGGCATCCGGTTCGCCGTCCGCAGGATTCAGGGTGAACAGAACCTTGCAGACTTGGATGTTGTGTCTGATGGCATATCTGATCACGTAACGGTAAACGTACGCGAAAGCTTCCCTGTCCAGCTGGAGTGCCACGTCCGGGATGGAACGCTCCCCCAGGATCTCTGAGATCGCCTTGATGTCCAGTTCCACGTTATCACCCTCATCAAACGCGTCTTCATCGTAGAGCTCATAGCCGTGCTTACCATACTTCTTGACGTTGTAAAGAGCCTTGTCGGCCAGCTTTAAGAGGGATGCGTAATCATTGCCGTATCTGGGAACAAAGATCGCGCCCACGGAGGTTCCAAGGGGGATCACCATGTCCTCACCCATCAGCCGCTTCGCCGCTGCAACCAGATCATCATTTAGCTTGACCGCGATTTCTTTTACCCGCTCCTCCGTCGTCACGCCCGTCGCAAAGGCAACAAACTCATCACCGCCGATGCGCCCGCACTGGCTTCCTTCCGGAACGCTTTTGCGGATCAGGTCGGAAAACGTGATAAGTACTTTGTCACCCATCTCGTGGCCGTAGATGTCATTTACGAGCTTAAAGGAATCGAGATCGATCATCATAAGACAACCCGCGGCGTTCGAACAAATCCTGGACAATTCCGTCCTCGTGGCAGCCTTGTTCAAAAGCCCCGTCAGCTTGTCCATGGAGGCCTCGCTCCTGAGATCCCGCATCTCCTGATTGCTTGACATGACGTTGTCGATGCGCCTTAGAAGAACCTCGGGATTAAAAGGCTTACGGATAAAATCCGCCACGCCAACCTCAAAGCCCCTGGTCTCCGTGTCAACGTCCTCATCCGCCGTGAGAAAAACCACGGGAGTTTTCATAAGCCCCTTACTCTCCTCGAGCTCACGCAATCTCATGAGCGTCTCAAAGCCGTCCATCTCAGGCATCTTGACGTCCAGAAGAATCAGATTCGGCATGCCTTTTTCTTCCACGTATTCCAGAAAAGCCTTGCCGGACTTGAGCGCCGTAACGCGAATGTTATTCTTGCTCAAGATGTGACCTGCGATCTTCAAATTTGAAATGTCATCATCAACAACAATGATCCACTTTGTCATTTGTAATTCCCCTCACTACGTAAAATCTCCCGTTACGCTTCCCATAACGTCTTCCTCCGCGCAAACGCACGCGTATTTCTTGTCTTATGCTTAAAAATCGTATATGATCAGCGTGCCATGCTCCTCCGAATGCTTCACCGCCTGCCACAGGATGGAAAAGGCAAATTTCGCAAGGGAGACCGTGTTGTATATGTCATGCTTTTCAATAAACTGCGGCTTTTTATCCTTCCCCCAAACGGCATCCGTCGGATACCCCTCTTCATCGCTCCACTTAAGGATCGTCTCTTCGTCCGCGTTCCATTCCAGGGAATTAATCGCCTGCAGCTCAGCCTTAAGCATGCCTACCGTTGCAAGCACGCGCTGATGACCCGTCGGCAAAGTATAATGGAACATGAACGCATCGTTGATCGGAAGCCACCACCCGTCGCAGTCGAATAACGAAACCGCGGCATTTTTCCTCTCCATGAAGCTCTTATAGATCTCTGACCCAAAAACATTATAATTCTTCGGGAAGTTTTCTGGCACTTCCCGTCTGGTAAACTTGCAGATGCTATATAGCAAAAGCGCCGCCAGGGCATCCCAATCCGGCTTGTCCGTATAATAAGGCGTCTCGTCAATGTCTTCCTTCCACAAAGGCTTTTCCACAAGATTGTCGCCAAGATTCACGATCATCTGATCCCGCCAAGCCGTCACGTCCTGCAGGATTTCTTCCGGAGGCACAACTTCCTCGTCCGCCTTTTCATTCTGCCGGATCATATTGACTTGAACCCCATTTCTCTCGCCCCACTGCTGGACGGCGGTCTTCCAATTCCGCGCATAATACCTTGTAAGCGTTCCCGCATAAATATCAAGCCCCATATCCCATACCTCCTCGGAAATATCCCCACCATTTTCAGTGTATCAAACTTGGAAACCACGGTCAATTCCAACCTTTTTCCTCTGCTGGATTTCCTCTTTCTCAATCCCGGCAGTGTTTTCCCGCCTTTTTCCTCTGCTGGATTTCCTCTTTCTCAATTCCAGCAGTGCGTGGCTCACTCGTAAAACCACAGAAACCCTCTGTAGGTAAAGTCTTCATCCATCAATTCCTCAAGGTATCCGCTTTCCGTTAGTTTCGTTTTGATTCCTCTCTCCGCGGCAAATGATCGATTCTCCAAGCGCGTCCAGGTTTGATAGGGCCCCTTGCGATCCCAGAAGGATTGGTAGTATTCCTCATCATAGAAAAAGATGATTTCTGAATTCCACAATTCTGGATAGGAAATCACGGCCACCACTCTGTGGAATCCTTCCTGATCTGCCATTTGACGCACGAACTCTTCTGTTTTAGAGATCCATTTGCGGCAAAATTCCGTTTTCACCTTGCCTGAAGTCTTCGGCATTTCAATCCATTGCGAGGACGGAACGTGAAGATGCTTCATTACGTCATCTCTCCCAGCCGGGATTTGCAGATCGTCAATCTGCCGAAGCAGCGCGTTCAGCCTTCTCTTTTGACCCCTTATTTTCTTTCTCGGACTGCCGGCAAAACTCATCCCGCCCGTCAAACCTCCTGTTTCCATTTGCGAAGCCAGCTTAACTGTGAATCGATAAAGCCTTCATCGATGCAGTCGATGCCATAGATTTCAAGTATCGTGGCCTGAAGCTGAAAATGCCTGATCGACACCCAATCAGGAAATGATCCTATTTCTTCAGGGCTAAGCGCATGATACTTCGAATAACCAGCCAGGAATTCTTTCCACACCTGTTTTGTGGTTTCCACGTCCTCCGGCTGTAGATTAAAATAATTCGTCACGTCGCATGCGACCATGAGGTCAAACATGATGGGAGCCCGGCAGATGGTGTCAAAATCCGTTAAGTAAATCTTTCCGTCCGCGCTCTGCATAAGATTTCCCCTGTGCAGATCCCCGTGGCAAATTCCAAGCGACTGTCTTCCGACCTTTTCCCACAGGCGATCTCCCAACTCTTCGTAATCTGCCAGCCGAGGATATCCCTTTTTCCGAAGGAACTCCAGGTACCGTCCGATAAAAAATTCCTTGCCGCGCGTGACGGTTTCTCTGGGATATTTCTCCATCAGTTGATGAAATCTCCCAACCAACTCGCCAACCTCCGCTGCATATTTTTCCATGTCCGGCTCATCACCGTCGATGAACTCCATGAGAACGAATAAGTCCCCGTGCATTTCAAAAAATGCATCTCCATCCTTCGTCAGGATGGTTTTGGGCACTGGAAATCCATTTTCTTCCAAGTATCTCATGACGGATACGGACTGCCTTGCCGTATCTGCAAACGCGTCGCCAATCACCTTTGCAAGATACTTTTGCTTCGCATTCTCTTGCTGCATGATTACTTGCCTTGCATTCTCTTGCTTCGCATTCTCTTGCTTCGCATTCTCTTGCTTTGCATTCTCTTGCTTTGCATTTACGACGTACGTATGCCCGCCGCCCTCCCGCAGAAATTCCACGGAAGCATCTTCCATCCCATATTGCATCTTCAATATCTCAAGCAACTGTTTTTCGTCCATGCTCCGTCTCCGCCATCCTATGCTAATTTATGACTCATTTTCCGATTTCTTCATTTGCGGTCATGCCTTGGGCCTTGCTTCTTTGACCCATTTTCCGATTTTCTTGTTTGCGGTCATGCCTTGGGCCTTGCTTCTTTGACTCATTTCCCGGTTTTCTTGTTTGCGGTCATGTCTAGGCCCCTATTCATTTGACTCATTTCCCGGTTTTCTTGTTTGCGGTCATGTCTAG